>JBALWH010000051.1:0-31928 GCA_036960175.1 Motiliproteus sp.
TTTTCAATCCTCTGCTCTACCGACTGAGCTATCCGGGCATCAGAAGGCGCGTATTAGACACGCGAAAATCGCCGTAGTCAACCGTAATTAATGGCTTTTGGTTCCATGAGATTGTTTGTCAGGCCAGTGTATTAGTGGCTTCGTCTGGAATTCGGTAGTGGTCTGTGATATTAAATGGACCACAGTAACCGCAGTACCAATATTTAAGGAGAAGGCTCTGTTCCGCTTGTGGAAAAAAAGGCGTCAGGCAGGTGGGCGGATTGGGCTTTTTTTTGGAGTCGACGGTGTTTCGGTTGCGCATTATGACGCCTCCTTAGACCCTCCTTTGAATCAATGCCAATGGATACCGGGTGTCGGTCTGAAGACCCCTGCCCCTCTGAAACAGCAGATTGATAGCTGGGGCTTGGCTGGAACACTGACTAGTGTGGTGCTGTCTTTCGGTGACTATCAACTTATCCTTATTGAAGCCCCTGATGTAGCCGAATCAGAACTCAAAGAAGCACTGCGTTGGCGCGTTAAGGATCTGGTTTCTTTCGATATTTCTACCGCGGTGGTGGATTACTTCCCTTTGCCAGAGGACGCCTACCGTGGTCGCAGTAAAATGCTGTATGTGGTGGTTATCCCTCAGGCTCATTCTGACCAAATTGAGTCGTTCGTACGTGATGCGGGTTTAACTCTCGATGTTATTGATATTCCTGAGTTGGTGCTGATGAATCTGGTGCAATTACAGGATGGTGAGCAGAATTTTGGCCAGGCGTTGCTTTGTCTGCAGGAGCCCATTAGCTGCGTTAATCTGATGTCTGAGCAAGCGCTTTATCTTAGCCGTAGCGTTGAAACCGTGGAAGGGTTAGTTAGTGCTCAAGACCCTTATGTGGAGGATATTGCATCGGCTACCATTCTTGATATTCAGCGTTCTCTGGATTATTACGAGAGCCAGATCGGTAAACCCCCCTGTTTGAAATTACTGGTGTGTCCTTTACAGGGTGGCGAAACGCCACTGCTATCACAGTTTCGTCAGAACCTCGGGGTCGAGCTGGAGCAGCTTGACCTCGGCGAGCTGGTCGCTTCTCGCGAGCCTCTGACGCCTGAGCTGCAAGCATTGACGGTGCTGGCGGTGGCTGGGTCTCTGCGGCAGGAGGTTGATTAATGAAGCAGCAGATTAATCTATATCTCCATCAGGATGTGCAGAAGGTGCCGCTATCTGCGGTATCCTGTTTGTTGATCGTTTTCGTTTCTTTGCTGCTGTTAGGGGCCGTCTATGGCTATAACTGGCAGCAGCAGAATATTCTGCAAGTCGATATGGCGGCGCTAAAAAACAAGCAGTCACGGCTACAGCAGGATTATGAATCATTGCGTCAGCGCATGGTCACCCCAGCGGAGTCGCCAGCATTAAAGAAAGAACTGGAGCGGATAAATGCTGATTTGGCGTCCAAACGGCGTTTTGAGTTGGTTCTCGGACAGTTGCGCTCGGATAGCAAAATTCAATTTTCATCGGTACTGCAGGGGTTGTCAGAACAATCCATAGACGGACTTTGGCTCACTCGTATACAGTCTGACACGGCGATCAGGGCGGTCATTCTGGAAGGCAGGGCATTGACCCCGGATCTGGTTCCTCGCTACCTGAAGGGATTAGGGCAGGAAGCAGCCTATACACGGGCTCATTTTGATCAGTTGCAGTTGCAGGAAGCAGAGCGAGGATTGAGCTTCTTGGTGAATGGCGAGCTGCAGGCCGGGGGTCTTGAATGAGTGCTTCCATGAGTGAATATCTGCAACAATTTGATGCGTTGAGTGTGCGTGAACGAGCCTTGATTTTGGTTACCGTACTGGTGGCTATTCTGATGCCGACGGTGATGTATGTGATCGAGCCAGCGCAGAAAGTGGAGCTGAAAACTACCACTCAGATCGCTAAGCTAAAGGCAGAAAACGCCAATAAATTTCTTGATATTCAGACCCTGAAGGCATCCAAGAACAAAGATCCTAATCAGCTTATGCGTACGCAGATCCAGCAGCGCCGACAGCAGCTTGTTGCACTTAACCAGAAACTTCATGAACAGTCCGAGCAGTTGGTCTCCCCCCAGGTTATGCTCGGGGTGCTTGAGCACTTGTTGGCAAATTATCAAGGTGTTGATCTGGTTTCTGTCAATAAAGCTGAGCCGCAGCGTTTCTCTCTGTCAACGGGGGAAGGTGGTGCTGTTGAAAGTTCGGAGCAAACCCAGCCAGAGAGCAATGCTGGACTCTACCGACATGATCTGACCGTAGTGATTAAAGGTGGCTTTTTTGAAGTTCTTACTTACCTGAAAACGCTGGAAGCTTTACCACGAGGTTTTTTCTGGGATTCCATCGATTATCAGGTGCAGACCTATCCTGAAGCGGAAGTCAGTCTGAAGATTCATACGCTGAGCATGGATCGGGGGTGGTTAGGTGTCTAGTTTCAATCGCATTAGTCGATATAGCTGCATAAGCCTGTTATTGGTTGCTTCGGCAGTGATGGCCGGGAAGGACCCTACCCGGCCTCCGGGTCAGGTAGTTAAACAGGGCGCTGAAGTTGCGGCGTTAACCTATCGCCTGGATTCAGTTACTATCGGTGCAAGTCGCAAGTTAGCTGTTATTAATGGTACACGAGCAATGGTCGGTGATCGGGTCGGTAGGGCGCGGGTTATCGCCATAGAGCCTGGTAGTGTATTGCTAGCGGTGGGTGATGAGTCCCTGCGAATTGCTATCAGCAGACCTTTACAAAAAAAACGAATAAAGCAGGACAAAAGGTAGATGTACCAAACTCCAGGACTGAAACAGCGGGTGTTAAGCAGGTTGGCCATAGTGATGGCAGTGCTGTGGTTGGGCGGATGTCAGAATTGGCAGCCGGTGGCTGACGAGTCGGTCCAGAAGAGCGGTGTTCAAGCCCTCGAGCAGGCGTTAGATAACAATGAAAAACAACAGCTTGAAGAACCGTCTAGCTTATCTCTAGATATTGCTCAAGCGCTGTTACCGCCACTGCAGATCGAGCAGCTGTCTTCTCCTTCCCAGGACCGCTTCGACCTGACCGTGGATCAGCTGCCTGCTCGAGACTTCTTTATGGGGCTTGTTCAGGGTACGCCTTTCAATATGGTGGTCAGCGAAGAAATCACCGGCGCGGTCTCGCTAGATCTTAAAGATGTGACGGTTGAAGAGGTGATGCAGACTGTTCGGCAGGTTTATGGTTATGAATATAAGCGCGTTGGCCGTTTGTTTCAGGTAATCCCCGCGCGCTTGGAAACTGCTATTTTCCAGATCGATTATCTCCATGTTAAGCGGAGCGGAACCTCCGAGACGCAGGTTAGCTCCGGTACGGTCAGTGATTCGGACAGCGATTCCGGCAGTAGTTCTAGCAGCGGTTCTGGTAGTTCCAGTGGTTCTAACTCTGTAGGTACTCGAATCAGTACCACGAACAGTTCTGATTTCTGGGGGCAGCTAGAGCAGACCTTGACGACCATCACCGGTGGCGGCGAAGGGCGAAGGGTGGTGATTACCCCGCAGGCCGGCATTATCGTGGCTCGGGCGCTGCCTAGCGAGTTGGCAGTTATCAAGGATTATCTTGAGCAAACGGAGCTGATTCTGCAGCGTCAGGTCATCCTAGAAGCAAAAATCCTTGAAGTGGAGCTTTCGAATAGTTTCCAGGCTGGCGTTAATTGGTCGTTGATTTCAGATGTGGGGGGTGGCGGCAAAAATGTGACCCTTGGCCAGAGCAGCGCTACGGTTACCAATGGCGATAACGTTGCCGGCGTTTTCAGCGCCGCTTTCAACCTTAAGGATTTTACCGCGCTAATCGAACTGCTGGAGACTCAGGGTAATGTGCAGGTGCTATCCAGCCCACGAGTGGCGACCCTGAATAATCAGAAAGCAGTTATTAAAGTCGGGACAGACGAGTTTTTTGTCACCGATATTGAAACGACAACGACCACCGGTACCGCAACGACCACCACGCCAGATGTTGAGCTAACCCCGTTTTTTTCCGGTATTGCCCTGGACGTAACGCCACAGATCAGTGGCGATGGCGAGATTATCCTGCATATTCATCCATCCATCAGCCAGGTATCGGATCAGCAGAAAGTGATTGCCTTTGGTGCGGATATCCTGGAGCTACCTTTGGCATTCAGCACTATTCGTGAATCAGACAGTGTGGTTCGTGCCAGCAGTGGCCAGGTGATTGTTATCGGTGGATTGATGAAAGTGAACAGCAGCGATACTCAGGGTAAGACTCCGGGGCTAGGGGATATGGACGTCGTTGGAGATCTCTTTCGTCAACAACGGCAAGTATCGAGCAAAAGTGAATTAGTGATCTTGCTTAAACCCACGATCACTAATAGCAATGCCTGGAAGAACAGTCTGCAACAGAGTCTGGACAATTTTAATCGCCTGAACCCAACAGGTTCGGCATTAGCTAATCCAAAACCTTAGGTTCATCATGTACCAGCAACACTTTGGTCTCAGAGAACTGCCCTTTACCCTGACCCCTAATACTCATTTTTTTCTGAATCTACCCACCCATCAGGAGGCTTTTAATCTGATCATGGTGGCGTTGCAGAATGGTGATGGCTTCGTCAAAATTGTTGGTGAGGTTGGCACCGGCAAGACGTTGCTATGCCGCAAGGTCTTGAATGCTCTGGGCGATGATTATATTAGCGCTTATGTACCTAATCCGAACCTTACGCCGGACGGTTTACGGTTGAACTTTGCCAGCGAGCTGAACGTCGATCAGAGCGGCCTTAAGGGGAGTTATGACCTTTTGGAGCGTATCAATCACCGCTTGCTGGAACTGGCTGCGCAAGGCAAAAAAGTGGTGTTGATTGTCGACGAAGCTCAGACCATGCCAGAGGAAACTATTGAAGCCTTGAGATTACTGACTAATCTGGAAACCGAATCTGCAAAGTTGTTTCAGGTCGTACTCTTTGGGCAGCCAGAACTTGATGAACTATTGGGTAGGCAGTCTTTGCGACAGCTAAAACAGCGCATAACCTTCTCTTATCGGCTACAGCAACTTGATCAGCGCGGCACCGAGCAATATATCCAGCATCGCATTGCCTTGGCCGGATACAATGGCATGCCGATCTTCGATAACAAGGCCACCCGAATGTTACATAAGGCCTCTGCAGGCACCCCAAGGTTGATTAACATTCTTA
Source organism: Motiliproteus sp. (assembly GCA_036960175.1). Classification (GTDB taxonomy): domain Bacteria; phylum Pseudomonadota; class Gammaproteobacteria; order Pseudomonadales; family Balneatricaceae; genus Motiliproteus. The sequence goes on from JBALWH010000051.1 coordinate 5,157, forward strand.
GCCACAAGACCCTGATGAGTGCCTTTGGTAAGGGCGATCGACAGGTGCAGACGCGTCATGTCCGTCTTGCCATCGATGACACCGAAGGGGTTTCTCTACCGAAACAGTCGTTGCTGCTTTCCTCATTGGTGGCTGTTGCCCTGGTGTTGGGTGCCGTTGTCCTCTATCTGGGGTTGGGGCCAATTTAATGAGTCTTGTTAACGATATGCTCAGAGATTTGGACCAGCGACGTCAGCAGGGTCCAGGGCAGCAAAGCAGTTCGCAGTATGTAGCATCGACAGCGGTCTCCCCGCGCCCTGCCAATATCCGTGTCTGGCTCTTAGTGGTTGCGGTATTTGTGCTTTTGTCGGTGGCGGGTTATCTGTTGTGGCCGACACTGTCTACAAAATTACAGCCTTTGCTGTCGTCCTTTTCGTCTAATGATCCGGTTCAGCGGCAAGCGGCTGAAACAGCAGCGGTCGCAGTTATTGCGAAAGAGTCTCCAGAGCCGAAAGTTGCAGTCATATCTCCACCGGTTATAGACGCAGTGAAAAAACAGGCGGCCCCAGAAAAGCTTACTAGTGTGATGGAGATCGTTTCGGCAACATGGCAGCCCGCCGGTGATGGTTACCGGATTAGCTTGCTGACACCGATTTCCCTGGACTATGAAATCGATCAGCAATCGGATAATCAGCTGGATCTGTTGTTGGAGTCAGTGGGATTTTCCTCTGTACTTCCTGCGTTACCTAAGCGTTTGCTGCAGGAAGCTCATCTTAGTCAGCAGGAATCTAATTTATTGCTGACGCTGAAGACGGATCAGCAGGTTCGCTTTCAAATATATTCGTTGAAAACGGTTGCTGGACAGAGCCTGAATATCGAGCTGCACCCGGTTATGGGGGTTAAGCCTCAAGCTTCTCCAGTCGCTGTTAAAACGTCTCCAGAGCCGCCATTAATGGTCGACAAGAAAGCTGAAGTGACGGTTATACCCGTGCAGCCTGCCATTGAGCCTGAAAGCAGCGTTGCTGTCGCTAAGCTTGCGCAGCGGCCCGTTAAACCGCTGGTAAAAACCAGCAAAACGCTGACGCCTGCCTTGGCTGATAGGCAAATGGTGAGAAAAGCATCCGAGCTGGTTAGGAAGCAACGCGTCCAGCAAGCTGAAATGTCATTACAGGCTTATCTGAAAATGCACCCTGAAGCCGTCCAAAGTCGCCGCCTATTGGCTTCTTTGTGGATAGGTAAGGGACAGTTTAAACAGGCCAGCATGTTGCTTGATGAGGGCCTCAAGCGGCAACCGTCTGATATTGAATTACGTAAACTCAAGGCTCGTGTCTTGCTCAATAATGGTCAGCCGGATAAGGCGGTGCAGTTGCTGCAGGATACAATGCCCGCTCTTAGCGATGATCTGGAGTTTCATCAGCTTAGGGCCGCAGCTCTACAAAGTGCTGGGCAGCACCAGCAGGCGTCCCAAGGCTACTACCAACTGTTGCAATTGGATAGTTCCCAGCCATCCTGGTGGATGGGGTTGGGTCTTTCATTGCAAGCATTGCAGCAATCATCGAAAGCGCGGGAAGCATACCGGAATGTGATTAGCATTCCCGGTGTGGGTGTCACCCTTAGAGAATTTGCCCGTCAGCGGATCGCACAGCTGGCGCGTTAGCGAGCATAGTCGTCAGGAAATCATTGCCATATGGCTGTCGTTAGAAAAGAAAAAATACGCATAGGCGATTTGCTGGTTCAGAACGGGGTTATCACTGAACCACAGTTGATGGAAGCCCTGGCGACACAGAAGAAAACCCGGCAGAAGCTGGGGCGCGTTCTGATTGCGTTGGGCTTGGTAAAAGAGGGCCGCTTTCTTGAATTCCTGTCCCAGCAAATGGAAATTCCCTTGGTGGATCTGGGCCATTATGAACTGGATCCGAAAGAAGTTATGCGGCTTTCCGAGACCCATGCCCGCCGCTTTCGGGTCATCGTGCTAAAAGAAAACCAAGATCACTTCCTGGTCGGTATGGCCGATCCTATGGATCTGTTCGCCTTTGACGAACTGCAGCGACTATTGCCGAAACCGGCAAAGCAAGCCGTGGTTTCAGAGAGCCAGCTGCTCAGTACGCTGGATCTGATGTATCGGCGTACCGATGAAATTGCCTCTTTGGCCGGTCAGCTCGATGAAGAAATCAGCGATGATGCCTTTGATATCGCTCAGCTTACTGCTCAGGATGACTCTGATGTCCCTGTGGTAAAGATGCTGCAGAAAATCTTCGAGGATGCGGTGCAGATTCGGGCATCAGATATTCATATCGAGCCCGGTGAGCACTCCCTCAGAATACGCCAGCGTGTGGACGGAGTGTTGCAAGAGAACATCGTAAAAGAGAAGCGTATTGTCTCGGCCCTGGTGTTGCGGTTGAAGTTAATGGCAGAGCTGAATATCTCAGAAAAACGTCTACCTCAGGATGGTCGCTTCAATATTGCTGTCAGCGGCCGCAGCCTTGATGTGCGTATCTCTACCATGCCGGTGCAGCATGGTGAATCTGTCGTTATGCGTCTATTGGATCAGAGCAGCGGCGCTATTGGCCTCGATCAGGCTGGGTTACCTGCGGGCATGTTGAAACGGCTGCGACGAATTATCCATCAACCCCATGGCCTGCTGTTGGTAACCGGTCCCACCGGTAGTGGTAAAACCACCACGTTATACGGTGCGCTGATGGAGTTGAACGTCCCTTCCAAGAAAATTATTACAGTTGAAGACCCCGTGGAATACCGGCTTGAGCGTATCAATCAGGTCGGGGTTAACCCCAAAATTGGCCTCACCTTTGGTACCGTACTGCGCTCCTGTTTGCGTCAGGATCCCGATATTCTGTTGGTAGGTGAGATCCGTGATCAGGAAACGGCAGCCATCGCTTTGCGGGCTGCTATGACCGGCCATATGGTGCTATCGACCTTGCATACCAATGATGCTATCAGCAGTGCCATGCGCTTAGTGGATATTGGGGTAGAAGGCTATATGGCGGCCTCTGCGTTGAGGGGAGTGCTGGCTCAGCGCTTGGTCAGGAAAATTTGTGAGCACTGCACTCAGCCCTATAGTCCTTCGGAGCAAGAGCAAAGCTGGGTTGGTGTACGACTGGGAGATCGAGCCGAGAGTGCTCAATTCCATCACGGCCGGGGCTGCACGTATTGCAATAATACCGGTTACAGCGGTCGGGTGGGTGTGTTCGAGCTGTTGGAGCTGGATGACGATATGGCCGATGCCTTGCGCGCCAACGATACCCAAGCCTTCACCATCGCCGCACGTCAAACAGAAGGCTTTGTTACGCTGACAGAATCGGCGCTGGATTTCGCCGCAAAAGGGGTAACAACTCTGGATGAAGTGTTCCGAGTTACGGAACAGATGGACGTCACTGCAGATCTTGCCGAACCTGATGTTGCTATTGTTGTTGGCGCTGAAGGTGATCCGGGCAATCGTTTATCCCTTGAACCTCTCGACGGTAACGGGTAACGCTGATGGCTTCCTTTAGCTATAAAGGACGAAATGCAGAAGGCCAGCTGGTCAGCGGTCAGCAGGACGCAGCTAACGCGGGTCAGTTGGCGGGGTTTTTAGCCGATCGGCAGATTACACCGGTTAATATTACCGAAGTTAAAGGGAAAGCCAAGACCTCGAAGCAAGGTGAAATCAATCTTAATGATATTCGCCTGTTTGAGCGCGTAACTCTGGATGAGCTGATTTTGTTTAGTCGCCAGATGTACAGCCTATCCAAGGCCGGTGTGCCTATTACCCGTGCTATGCGGGGTCTGGCGATGTCAGTCCAAAATAAGTTGCTGGCGCGAACTCTAAACGAAGTGACCGATGATCTGGAACAGGGGAATGCTCTGTCCGGCAGTTTCAACAAACACCCCAAAGTATTTTCCAAGTTATATGTCAGCCTGATCCATGTCGGTGAAAATACCGGTAATCTCGATCAGGCGTTTCAGCAGATCGCTAAATATCTGGGTCTGGAGCGAGAGACCATCAAAAATATCAAGTCTGCCACGCGTTACCCGTTATTTGTTATCGCCGCCATCGTGATTGCCATGGTGATTATTAATATCTTCGTAATACCGGCGTTTGCCGGCGTCTTTGCCAAGATGGGGGCGGAGTTGCCTTGGCAGACACAGCTGCTGATCTCGATTTCCGATTTCATGCGCAGCTATTGGTACCTATTACTGGGTGCTTTTTCTGCGGCATTGTTTGCTTTTCTTCGTTACATCAATACCGAAGATGGGCGTCTTAAATGGGATCGCGTCAAACTACGATTACCGATAGTGGGTGGATTATTTAACCGTATAACCCTGGGGCGTTTCTCTCGCAGCTTTGCGCTGGTACTAAAATCCGGTATTCCTATCGAGCAGGGTTTGAGTATTGTCTCTGGTGCCCTGGGTAATGCTTACATCGGTGCTAAGGTGCAGGGTATGCGTAACGGCATCGAGCGTGGTGAAGGTTTTTCCCGCACCGCTCACTCGTCCAAGATGTTTAGCCCCTTGGTGTTGCAAATGATCGCCGTGGGAGAAGAAACTGGCAATATCGATGAACTGCTGGAAGAAGCAGCGGACTTTTATGAACAGGAAGTGGAGTACGATCTCAAGGGGCTGGCGAGTGCGATCGAGCCCATATTGATCATCGCCATAGGCGGTATGGTGCTGGTGCTGGCATTGGGCGTATTCCTGCCGTTATGGGAACTCAGCGGCGCGGTTAACGGTTGATGGCCAGATCGCGGCAACAGGGTTTTAGCCTAGTCGAGCTGGTAGTGGCGCTGGCGGTTATTTTTGTCTTGGTGGCAGGTTCTTACTGGCGCTATATGGATCTGGTGGTGGATGCCGAGAGGGCTGCGTTTAAGGGCGTCTGGGGCTGGATGCGAGCGGGCATCAATATGGAAATGAGTCACGCGTTAGGAAGTGAGGGGTTTGAATCCTTGGCCGCGCTGGAGCAAAGCAACCCTATGGCACTGGTGATGAAGGTGATGGACCCGCCCAGTAATTATCTCGGTGAGCTGTCAGAGCAGCAAGCCAAAAGAGCCGAGCCCGGTCACTGGTACTATGATCTTGATCAACGCCTGTTGATATACCGTGTGCGCTATACTGAAAACCTCGTTGGTATTAGCGATAGCTCAGACAATCGGTTGAAATTTAAGTTAAAGGTCATTCATCGTAGTGCCGATAGTAAAGACAATAAGGGAAATGCCCGGGTTAGCGGGTTACAACTGAAGCCAATGGATAAGGATTTCTGGAAAACCCCTCTTAGTTTTGGTAAAAAACCTGCAGCGGCAGGTTAAGACGGTCTTTCGGTTTCAAAAACAATGGGTTCTGGTATAAGCTGAAACCCATATAAGAATTAATTTTTTTGTGAGGAAGGAACATGCGAACTAAGCAGTCCGGTTTTACCATTATCGAGCTGATTGTTGTAATCGCTCTGCTCGGTATTCTGTCGGCAGTTGCCCTGCCGCGTTTTATCAATGTTACCGATCAGGCTCATGATGCTGCGGTTGAAGGCGCCGGTGCTGGTTTTGCCACGGGTGTGGCCCTGCTTAAGGCTCAGGTTGTAGCCAATGGCGACCTTGGGAGTGCTGCTGATGATATTCAAGGCTATGGTGAAGATGAGGTTCTTGACGTAAACATCAACGGTTATGCGGTGGCCACGAATGACGTTAATGGCCTGACGCCTGCTGCTGGTAGCGATTGTGCAGATGTGTGGAATGCGTTATTTCAATCCAATGGTCCAGCCGCTTCGGATGCGGCACCTGCAGATTCCGGTATAGACTATCTTGCGTCAGTTACTTCAGGTATCTGTCTTTATAGATATCAGCAAGATTTAGGTACTACACGCGATATTAATTATACCGCCTCCACCGGTAACGTCTCTGTAACAATACCTTAAAACTGGCGTTTTGAATGTGTATCCCGTCTCCTAAGTTTGGTATCAAACCTCAGCAGGAGACGGGTTTTACCCTCATCGAATTGATCAGTGTTCTGCTGGTTCTCTCCATTACTGCCGTCGTCGTCCTGCCTCGCTTTACCGGTACTCAAAGCTACCGTGACCTGTTACTTAATGACCAGCTGATACTGATCGCCCGTTATGCCCAGCAAACGGCGCTGACTCGTCATAACCAAGGGGTGACTTTAGAGTTAAGTGTGCCTAGTTCGGACTGGTTATTTGCAGTGCAGGTGGACCTTGATAACGACAGCGTCAATGACCTAGAAGTAAAACGCTTGGAGTTGGAGCGAGGCAGCTCGACCTTAACCATGAATTCGCCTTCCACTATTGCGGTGAATAGTCCGACGCGACTGCGCATCAGTTATGACAATCTCGGTAACCTGACTAGAGTGAATGGCTTGGCCGTCAGCAGTAATCTGCATTTTGATGCCGGTGGCCGTTCTATGTGTTTATCTCTTGCTGGTTACGCCTATGAATCCTCAGATCAGGCCAGTTGTGTTGCTGACTAAGCGCTGTCGGCGCGGCCGAGGCTTCACCCTGGTTGAGCTGGTGGTGAGTATCGCTGTGCTTTCCATTGCGCTCTTGGGGGTGGCCTATTCATTGCAATTTAGTGCCCGTAGTAGCGCGGACCCTCTGTGGCAGAGCAAGACTATCGCGTTGGTCCAGGCCTATAGCGAAGAGATCCTGAGCAAGCGTTTTGATGAGCTGACCCCCGTGGGAGGCATCCCTGCCTGTACCAGTTGCACCGCTGAAGTTTCCTTTGGAGCGGATAGCGAAACGCGTAGTGGCGGGGTCAATACCTTTGATGATGTGGATGATTATCACGGACTTAATGAGCAGCCCAGAGACTCCCTGGGCAATTTGCGCTCGGGATATAGCAATTATCGTATCGAAGTCACCGTTATTTATGCCGGTACCGCTCTGGGGTTGAGTGATAACCAATTTGCTAAAGAGATTAATATCCGCGTCACTCCTCCCGGACAGCAGCCCCTGGATTTCGGCGTTTACCGAGGGAACTTCTGATGGCGGCCAGTCGCTACAGTCAGCAGCGCTTAGGTCAGCGTGGTTTTACCTTGGTGGAGCTGATCATCGTTATCGTGGTCATGGGTATTCTTTCCTTTGGCATGGTGCAGTTTATTCTCAACACCAGCGATGCCTATAGCGATGCCGCCCGCCGCGAGCGCATGGGTTCCACGGGCCGTGCGGCGATAGAGAAAATGGCTCGGGAAATACGCATCGCACTGCCTAATAGCGCCCGCGTAGGGGTTTCTGCAGGAGGTATTCATTGTCTAGAATTTGTACCGGTGCTGGCGGGCTCTAATTATGTGGATCTGCCCGTTCTGGCGGCTTCTGACAGCTTTGCTTCTATCCCCTTTATCAATCAGCCGGATCTTGGCCGAGTCGCGGTATACCCCCTTAGCGCCGCAGATATCTATGACTTGGCGGCTTCTCAGGCGGTAATTTCTCCGGCTGTCACTACGGTAGCAGCGGATCTTGTTAGTAGTGCCGTGGTTTCCGTTAGTTTCTCTCCCAGCTCACACCAGTTCCCTACAGATTCTCCCAGTAAGCGCTGGTTTATGGTGGATTCACCAGTGAGTTTCTGCCTGGATGGTAGTCAGTTATTTCGCTACCAGAGTTATGGCTTCGGAACTAGTCAGCCCTTCCCTGATACCGCAGGCCCGGTGACTATGCCAACTGCGGTGCCAAACCGGAGATTATTGGCTGGCAATGTCAGCGCTGAGGCTGCTGGAGTGCCTTTTGTGGTTATACCGCCTACCTTGCAGCGTAATGGTTTGGTGCAGATGGACCTGTCGTTTAAATCTTTTGGTGAAGGCATGCGAATCAATCATGAGGTGCAATTGCGTAATGTGCCCTGACAATCAGAAAAGCCATTTCTCTAACAGCAGAAACGCTGTCGCTCATCTCCCCGCCAAGCAGCAGGGGGTGGGTCTAGTTGCTGCCATATTCGTGATTACCGTGATGGCTTTGGTATCGGCGGGTATCAGTAAGCTGGTGGTGACCAGTCAGCAGTCTTACGGTCATGAAATTCTGTCGGAAAAAGCTTTTCTTGCGGCTGAGAGCGGGGCGCAGCTGGCAATCAATGCGGTTCTGCCGCCCTCCGGCTCTGGCAGCTGCGTCGATGCGACTCCGACCTTGATCGCTGCAGGGTTGTCAGGTTGCCAGGTGTCTACGCGTTGTATTCTGATCGGACCAATCGATGGTATTAGCTATTACAATATCGAAAGCACCGGCCAGTGCGGTGCGGATGCTGATCTAGCCATTCGTAAGCTCACGCTAAGGGTTCAGGATGGCACCCCCTAGACGACTTTTTGTCGGCTTTCAGCAGGTGTTTTTAATGGTATTTCTAGCTATAGTGTAAAAAACATCAATAACTTAATGGGGAGTCTTCAGTGACACCAACAGATGGGCAGCAGGATCGGCGCCAATTTACCCGAATTTCGTTTGATGCAAAAACCGAATTAAAACAGGGAGATAAAGTCTGGCCGGTAGAGTTGGTGGATATTTCTCTGCATGGTCTGCTGATCCGGCAACCGGAAGACCTTGAGGCCGATATGGGAGAGTTATTCAATGTCACCGTGCATTTGGCAGGTGACGAAATCGAACTGCATTTACCTGTTCATCTGGCCAGGATTTACCCGCCATTTCTGGGGCTGGAGTGCAAAGCAGTGGAGCTCGAAAGCATCAGTCATCTGCGTCGGCTGGTGGAATTGAACCTTGGCGAGCCAGAACTGTTAGACCGTGAGCTGGAGCACCTGCTCAAAGATACGAAGTTTTGACTGATTTCCTCGATGCTTCAGATCGCATCGAGGGCCTGGGATAAATGCTCAACCGCAGTCACTTCCATGCCTGCAGGAAGATCTTTTGGGCAGTTTGCTTTAGGCACAATTGCCCGCTTAAAACCGTGTTTTGCCGCCTCTCTGATACGTTCCTGGCCACTGGGCACAGGGCGTATCTCTCCTGAGAGGCCGACCTCACCAAAAACTACCAGATCATCGGGTAGGGGGCGGTCGCGAAGGCTGGACACCACCGCTAGCAGCAGAGCCAGGTCGGCACTGGTTTCCAGCACTTTTACGCCACCGACGACATTGACGAAGACATCCTGATCTCCGGTGTGCAGGCCGCCGTGTCTATGTAAGACTGCTAGCAGCATGGACAGGCGGTTATGGTCCAGACCGACGGCAATACGACGAGGGTTACTGAGGTGGCTTTCATCAACTAGGGCTTGAATCTCCACCAGCATCGGTCGAGTCCCTTCCCAGATCACCATGACCAGACTGCCAGGGCTTTGCTGTTGTGAGCGATTAAGGAAGATAGCGCTAGGATTGCGCACCTCTTTCAGCCCCTGCTCCATCATTGCAAAGACGCCTAGCTCATTAACGGCGCCGAAGCGGTTTTTCTGTCCCCTCAGGGTGCGAAAACGACTGTCGTTGCTGCCTTCTAATAGCAACGAACAATCGATCATGTGCTCAAGTACTTTTGGTCCGGCCAGGCTGCCATCTTTGGTAACGTGGCCAACCAGAAATATCGCAGTGTGGGTTTCTTTGGCATAGCGGGTTAGATAAGCCGCACATTCACGGACTTGGGAAACGCTGCCTGGTGCTGATTGCACCTCAGTCATATGCATCACCTGGATGGAATCCACCACCATGACCTTAGGCTGATGCTGCTGCGCGGTTTGGCAGATGGATTCAACGCTAGTCTCAGACAGCATCTTCAGCTTGTCGGTGGGTAAGCCCAGCCGTTGGGCGCGCAGCGCTACTTGCTGTAGTGATTCTTCGCCGGTGACATAAAGGGCTTCCACCTGTTCTGCCAGCTTGCACAGCGTCTGTAGCAGCAGGGTGCTTTTACCAGCGCCAGGATTGCCACCGATGAGTACCGCCGAGCCGGGTACCATGCCGCCGCCAAGTACTCGGTCCATCTCCGAGCTGCAGGTGCTGAAGCGGGGAAGGTCTGACAGGTCGACATCAGAGAGGCGTTGCACCTTGGCTTGCTCACCGGCCTTGCCTGCATAGCCTTGAAAGCGGTGGTCGTTGTTTTTTACGCTGCCAAGACGTACTTCAGTGAGGGTGTTCCAGGCGCCACAGTCCGAACACTGGCCCTGCCATTTGCTGTAATCCGAGCCGCAGTCGTTACAGACATAGGCGGTTTTCTGTTTAGCCATAACTACCCTGAATCAAGCACATCAAAAAAATAACCGAGGGGGATGATAACACGACTGCTTTTACGCTAGTCTATGGCTTTTAAATTAGAAAAAGATCAGTAACGAATGGAAGGCAATCCCATGAAACTTGAAACCCAGGCCATTCACAGTGGCTATAAGTCCGATCCTACTACCAATGCTGTTGCTGTTCCGATTTATCAAACCACCTCCTATGCTTTTGACAATACCCAGCATGGTGCAGACCTGTTCGATCTGAAGGTCGAAGGTAATATTTATACCCGTATCATGAACCCCACCTCCTCGGTGCTGGAGCAGCGGGTAGCTGCGCTAGAAGGCGGTATCGGTGCGCTGGCGGTGGCCTCAGGTATGGCGGCAATCACGTATTCGATCCAGACGATCGCCGAAGCGGGCGACAATATTGTCAGTATTAACAAGCTCTACGGCGGCACCTATAATCTTTTTGCTCACACATTTCCTAAGCAGGGTATTGATGTGCGCATGGCCCCCCATGATGATTTTGAGGCGTTGGCTGCGCTGATCGATGAGCGCACCCGTGCGATATTCTGTGAATCCATCGGTAATCCGCTTGGCAATGTGGTAGATATCGAAGCGCTAGCAGAAATCGCCCATAGTCATGGCGTGCCTTTGATCGTTGACAATACGGTTGCAACTCCCTGCCTGCTGCGTCCCTTCGACTACGGCGCTGATATTGTGGTGCATTCGCTGACCAAGTATATGGGCGGTCACGGTACTTCTATCGGCGGCGTGGTGGTCGACTCCGGTACATTCCCATGGGCTGAACATAAGGATCGTTTCCCCATGCTTAACGAGCCAGACCCCTCGTATCATGGTGTGGTCTACACCGAAGCTTTAGGTGCTGCGGCTTACATCGGTCGTTGTCGGGTCGTGCCGCTACGCAATACCGGTGCGGCTATTTCTCCGTTTAATTCGTTTTTGATTCTACAAGGCATTGAAACGCTACCCTTAAGAATGGAGCGTCATTGTGATAACGCGCTGGCTGTAGCGCAGTTCCTGTCTCAGCATCCGCAGGTGGAGTGGGTTAATTTTGCCGGATTGGAAGGTGATCCTGGTTACGAACTGGCTCAGCGTTATGTGAACGGTAAGCCATCAGGCATTCTTAGTTTTGGTATTAAAGGCGGAGCAGCAGCGGGCGGGCGATTTATCGATGCGCTGAATCTGGTGACAAGGCTGGTGAATATCGGTGATGCTAAGTCTCTGGCATGTCATCCAGCGAGTACTACCCACCGCCAGTTAGAGGGTGAGGAGTTGGCTGCTGCGGGTGTCAGTGACGATATGGTGCGGCTCTCGATCGGTATCGAACATATCGATGATATTCTTGAAGATGTCACTCAGGCGCTGGAAGCGTCAAAGAGTTAAGCTGTTTTCAGAAGCAAAAAAAACCGGCCTAGGCCGGTTTTTTTATCACTATCAGTATCAGAGGTCTTTGACGCTACCGATTGGATAGTGGGCTGGGTACGGAAGCTTGGCTACACCGATTTCGACGGCGACTTTTGCCACGGCTGCTGACACTTTACCTAGAAGGCGAGGATCGTTGGGCTTAGGAATGATGTACTGAGGGCCAAACTCCATTGCATCGATACCTTCATAAGAATCGATCACTTCCTGAGGTACCGGCTCTCTAGCCAGTTCGGAGATTGCCTTCACGGCAGCCATCTTCATTTCGTGGGTGATATGTTGCGCCCGCACGTCCATGGCTCCACGGAAAATATAGGGGAAGCAAAGTACGTTGTTAACCTGGTTAGGATAGTCGGAACGACCGGTGGCCATAATCAGGTCATCGCGGGTAGCGTGGGCGATTTCTGGCTTGATTTCAGGATCAGGATTAGCGCAAGCAAAGACGATGGGGTTAGGCGCCATCTTCTTCAATTGCTCAGCAGACAGCATGTTGGCGCCAGCTAGACCGAGGAATACATCGGCACCTTCCATCGCATCATCAAGAGTACGCAGGTCAGTGTTTATGGCAGCGAACATCGCCTTTTCAGGGGTAAGGTCACCACGACAGTCATGGATAACACCACGGCGATCTACAACGATAATATTGTGACGACGGATACCAGAGCTGATCAGCAAACGCAGACAGGCAGTGGCTGCAGCACCCGCACCCAAGCAGACGATTTTGGCTTCTTCCAGAGTCTTACCAGCTAGTTCGATGGCGTTAATCATGCCGGCAGCCGTAACGATGGCGGTGCCGTGCTGGTCATCATGGAAGACAGGAATGTCGCAACGCTCGATCAGTTGGCGTTCAATCTCAAAACATTCAGGTGCTTTGATATCTTCTAGATTGATGCCGCCGAAGGTGCAGGCGATGCGGGCGACGGTATCAATAAATGCCTGAGGACTTTCGTTGTCTACTTCGATGTCGATAGAGTCAAGTCCAGCGAAGCGTTTGAATAGCAAGGCTTTTCCTTCCATAACCGGCTTGCTGGCTAGTGGGCCAAGGTTGCCAAGACCAAGAATGGCAGAACCATTAGAAATAACGGCAACTAGGTTGCCTTTAGCGGTGTAGCGGTAAGCATTTTCAGGATCTTCGGCGATGGCTCGCACCGGCTCTGCTACACCAGGGCTATATGCCAGGGCTAGATCATCAGCAGTTTCTGCGGCAGTAGTCACTTCGATACTGATTTTTCCGGGCTTTGGAAATTCATGGTAATCGAGGGCGCGTCTTTTCAGGTCATGGTCGGTCATGGATGCTTACCAAGTCGTATATCATTTTGGCCGGCAATCATATACGAAAGTATAGTTATTCTCAACTGGTCAGACCTCTGTGGGCCTTGGTCTATGAGGGAGTGGCTGCTTTAGCTGTGGAAAGAATGAGCCAAGGGCTCAGGTTTATAGAAGGTTTTTGGAAAAGTTGTTGGTTAAAAAGGCAATAAAAAAGGCACTTAAAAAAGTGCCTTTTTTCAATCGACCTGTGCTTACTTGCTCAGGCTGCGTCCGCCGAAACGCTTGTTGAAACGATCGATACGGCCGCCAGTGTCCAGCATCTTCTGCTTACCCGTGTAGAAAGGGTGGCAAGCGCTGCAAACATCGATGTGGATGTCTTGGCGCAGAGTGGATTTGGTTTTTACGACATTTCCGCAACTGCAGGTTGCAGAAAAGTCGGTGTAATTAGGATGGATATCTTTTTTCATCAGTCTGTGACCTCGATCGATATTAATTGCGCCGCCACTCAGGTTTTTCACCAAGTACCGCACCAAATACACCTAATTGTAGCCCAGGCATACGGAGAAGCGGCGCATTCTAACAGAGTTAAGCAGATAAGCAAGTGAAGGGGTTAGGGGGTTAGGGGGTAGGCTTGAAAAAGTCTGTGTACTGGGTTGCAGGTTTGTTGTGCCTCTTGGGCGGTTCTTATTTCAAAGATTAATAGTTCGCATCAATTGCAGGAAGATAATCGCAGGTTCTAAAGCAAAAACAGATGCTACAATTGCGGCAAATTCACATGGGTCATGGAGACTAGTCTGGCAGCTATGAGCAGCAAAACACAGATACTGCATCTGGCATTGCCTTCGCCGCTACGTCGGCGCTTCGATTACTTGCCGCCCCAGCAGCACGAGGATGCTACATTTTTGCCTGGGCAACGGTTTTTGCTGCCCTTTGGTAGTCGCCAGCTGGTGGGGGTGCTGCTGGAAGTTTCGGAGCATAGCGATTATCCCCTTAATAAGCTTAGGCAGGCTCTAAGCTGTCTGGATCAACAACCCCTGTTACCCGCACATCTACTTGAATTGGGGCGGTGGGCATCCAGCTATTATCAGCATCCAGTGGGGGATGCTCTTTGTTCTTTTCTGCCGGTATTGTTGCGTAAAGGTGAGCCCGCCGAGTTTAGGCATCAATTGCTGTGGGTCGCCAGTGATAATGATGAAGCATCCTCTGGTCGCGCAGCTCCACGGCAACAGCAGTTGCTGGAACTCTTGCAGAGCCATCCTCCGGGTTTAAGCAATGATGCCATCACTACGCTGGGGTTTTCCTCGGGGCTATTGCGGGCCTTAAAAGAAAAAGGCCTTGCCCATCAGATTCAGCGTGAAACCGCGCCGCCCCACTCCCATAGCATCGATAATCTTCTGCGCGAGACACCTTTAGCGCTGAATGCTGAGCAAGCAAAGGCGGTTGCAACAGTGGGCACGGCTCTTGATGAATTTCAGTGCTATCTGCTGCAGGGGGTTACCGGCAGTGGCAAAACAGAGGTCTACCTGCAGCTCATTCAGCAGGTTCTTGAGCAAGGTCTTCAGGCCATGGTGCTGGTGCCGGAAATCGGCTTGACGCCTCAGACCGTGGGTCGCTTTCGTCAGCGTTTTAATGTTCCGGTGGCGGTTATGCACTCGGGCCTTAACGATCGCGAACGACTGGATGCCTGGCTGATGGTGCAGCGTGGCCATGCCGGCATTTTGATTGGTACCCGCTCGGCGCTGCTGACGCCGATGGAGCGGCCCGGTATTATTATTGTTGATGAAGAGCACGATGGTTCCTTTAAGCAGCAAGAAGGCTTTCGTTACTCGGCACGAGATATGGCGGTGATGCGGGCGCGCGCAGAATCCATTCCGATTCTGTTAGGTAGCGCCACCCCGTCGCTGGAGACATTTTTCAACGCTCGCCTGCAGCGTTACCAGTGGCTGCAGATGACGCAGCGGGCAGGCGGAGCCAGCCCCCCGGCATTTGAATTGCTGGATATTCGTCAGCAGCCGATGGAGGACGGATTGTCGCAACCTCTGGTGGCTGATATCGGGCAGCAGTTGCAGCAAGGCAATCAAGTGCTGGTGTTCTTAAATCGCCGTGGCTTTGCGCCGACCTTGATGTGCCACGACTGCGGCTGGCAGGCCGATTGCCCTCAATGTGATGCGCATATGACCCTGCATCGCACTCCTGCGCACTTGCATTGCCATCATTGTGACTACCAGGCGCCGCCGCTGACGGGCTGTCCTAAATGTGGCGGCAGTGTTAACCCCATGGGGGCGGGGACTGAGCGTACTGAGGACGCCTTGAAACGCTTGTTCCCGAAAACTGATGTGATTCGTGTGGATCGCGACAGTACCCGTCGTAAGGATGCGATGAAAAAGCTGTTGCAGCGTATTCAGGATGCCGGTCCCTGCATCTTGGTGGGCACCCAGATGCTGGCAAAAGGGCATCATTTCCCCAAGGTCACTCTGGTGGCCATACTGGATGCCGATGCCGGGCTTTTCAGTGCTGATTTTCGCGGTATGGAAAAAATGTCGCAGTTGATTCTGCAGGTGGCGGGCCGATCGGGTCGGGCGGATCGCCCCGGGCGGGTGTTGATGCAGACGTTGCATGCCGACCATCCTCGCTTGCGATGCTTGATTGATGAAGGCTATAGCGTCTTCGCAGAGCAGGAGCTGGAAGATCGAAAATCTGCGCAACTGCCGCCTTTTGTACATTTTGGTTTGCTGCGTGCTGAGGCTGTATCGCCGGGGCGGGCGGAAGCCTTCCTGCTGATGGTCAGGGCGATGATTGAATCATTGCCAATGGAGCAGATCCAGCTATTGGGTCCTATGCCATCACCGATGGAAAAACGAGCCGGTCGCTATCGTGCTCAGCTGCTGTTGCAAGGCGATCAACGCAAAGCGCTGCAGCACCTGTGTCGGCAATTGGTGTTAATGCTGGAACAAAACAAGCAGGCTAAAAAGGTGCGCTGGTCTTTGGATATAGATCCCTTGGATATGTTTTAGGGTTTTTTTACCCGTTTCCTTTCAGCAAATACAATTAACCCACTTCAGCGCCTTGGCAGAACCTTTTAATCCGGCGATAATGGGCGGCTATTTATTGTCCGGTGCTATTTCAGCGCCAGCCCTCTTGATCCTGACCTGAGACTGCCTCGCAGCAGGTTGGATTAATGGTGTGACATTCAGTAACACAATCCAGTAACCAGATTTATAGACACGGTCGGCAATGAAACAACATATCGCAGAACTCGTCAGCGCAGCTATCGTCAGACTCAAGCAGCAGGAGGTCATTCCTGAAGATTTTGAGCCACGTATCTTGGTGGAAAATACTAAGGATAAAAGCCATGGTGATTTTGCTACCAATGTCGCCCTGATGATGGCTAAGGCCGCCCGCTGCGCACCTCGCCAACTGGCGCAGCAGCTCTGCGACGCATTGCCTGCGTCTGACCAAGTCACTAAGGTTGATATTGCCGGCCCCGGATTTATTAACTTCTTTATCAGCAGTGCCAGCAGCTCAGCCGTTGTCGGCGACGTACTAGAAGGCGGTGCCGCTTATGGTCTGGTTCCTCAGGGCAAGGGCGAGCGGGTACAGGTAGAATTTGTTTCCGCCAACCCCACCGGGCCACTGCATGTAGGTCATGGTCGTGGTGCCGCCTATGGCGCTGCTGTCGCTGACTTGTTGCAAGCTGCCGGTGTTGATGTGCAGCGTGAATATTATGTCAATGATGCCGGCCGGCAGATGAATATCCTTGCTACCAGTGTCTGGTTGCGTTACTTGGAGCGTTGCGGACAACAGCTGACTTTTCCCTGCAATGGTTACAAGGGCGAGTATGTGCTGGATATTGCCTCACAGCTTTTCGAAGAATACGGTAAGCAGTTTGACCGTCCCGTTGCCGATGTTTTCGCTGCTATTCCTGCCGATGAGCCCGCCGGTGGTGATAAAGAGCTGCATGTCGATGCGCTGATTGATCGCTGCTTGGCGATGCTAGGTGAAGAGCAGTATCGGGTGGTGTTTGATGCCGGTCTTGATGGTATACGCGAAGATATCCGTCAGGATCTGGGTGAGTTTGGCATCGAATATCAGCAGTGGTTTTCTGAGCGCTCACTAACAGACCAGGGTGATGTTGATCGTGCCCTTGAAAAACTACAGGAAGGCGGCCACCTGTTCGAGGAGGAAGGTAATCTGTGGTTCCGCTCTAAGGCTTTCGGTGATGATAAAGACCGTGTCGTGCGTCGTGCTAATGGCCAGACGACCTATTTTGCTTCCGATATAGCCTATCATCTGAATAAGTTTGAGCGCGGGTTTGATCGTGTCATCAATATCTGGGGCGCCGATCATCACGGTTATATCACCCGCGTGAAGGCAGCCCTAGCGGCATTAGGAATCGATCCTGAGCGTCTTGTGGTGCGACTGGTGCAGTTCGCCATCCTCTATCGGGGAGCTGAGCGAGTGCAGATGTCGACCCGAAGTGGTTCCTTCGTTACCTTGCGTGATTTACGCGAAGAAGTGGGCAACGATGCCTGTCGTTTCTTCTATGTAACGCGCAAGTCTGAGCAACATATGGATTTTGATTTGGAGCTGGCAAAATCACAAAGCAAAGATAATCCGGTTTACTACATTCAGTACGCACACGCTCGGGTTTGCAGTGTGATGCGTAAGCTGGCTGAGAAGGGCTGGGAGTGGGATCAGCAGCAGGGGCTGGACAATCTGGCGCTGTTGGATTCTGAGTCAGAAAAAGATCTGATGACCAGTTTAGCTAAGTATCCAGCGCTTCTAAACAGTGCTGCTCATGGTTTTGAGCCTCATGTGCTGGCCCATTACCTGAAGGATCTGGCCAGTGACTTCCATACCTATTACAACTCCAACAAGATGCTGATCGATAGCGAAAATCTGCGTAATGCGCGCCTGACCCTGAGTCAGGCGGTGCGGCAGGTGCTGTCGAATGGGCTGGGTCTGTTGGGTGTGTCGGCACCGGAGCAGATGTAAATCATCATTATGTCCCACGATTACGCCAATCGAGCAAAGAAGAGACCCTCTGCCGCCAGAAAAACAACGCCGCGCGGCAAAAGTGCGGCTCCGCAGCCTAAGCCCGCCAAGCGCGGGATGCCCTGGTTGGTGATAGTTTCTTTGCTGTTGGTGAGTGGGTTTAGTTTTGCGCTTTATCAGCTGGCCTTTGTGAAGCCAGACCCGGTGGCTAATCAGCAGACGGTCAAGCAATCCGGTACCAAGACTAAAGCCAAGGTCAGCCCTATACCGAAAACGGTTAACAAAAAAGAAGCTAAGGACAGCTTTGATTTCTACAAAATGCTGCCTGAAAGTGAGGTGGTGCCGACTCGGGTCGAGGCTTATAAGTCCACGCCAAAGGCAGCTAAAAACCACCGTCGCTTTCTGCTGCAGGCCGGTTCCTTCCGCAATGAGACGGATGCTGACGGTCTTAGGGCTAGGTTGATTTTGCTAGGGATGCCCAATGCCACTACCACTAAAGTGACCTCTGGCAGTGGTTCTGAGTGGTATCGCGTGCGTGTCGGCCCCTTCGCTTCCCGCTCTAAACTGAGCAAAGCCCAGGACCAAATGGTGCGCATGAGACTGCAGCCATTGGAAGTCAAAATCCCCTAATCTAGCGGTCACACTTTGCCGCTAGTCTCTGACATTGTTCCATTGGCACCGGCTGGCGCATCAAATTCCTTGTCTTTAGTCTTGAATTTCTTGCTCTCGGCGCCATATTAATTGATTCTGAGTTCTATTTAGCAGGCAGAAATAGCATGACAACGATCGTCTCTGTTCGACGTGGTGACAAAGTAGCGCTGGGTGGTGATGGCCAGGTATCTCTGGGCAGCACGGTGATGAAAGGTAATGCACGCAAAGTACGGCGGCTATATCGCGATGAGGTTATCGCTGGATTTGCCGGCGGTACTGCCGACGCATTTACTCTGTTTGAACGTTTTGAAGCACAGCTTGAAAAGCATCAAGGTCATCTGGTGCGTTCTGCAGTAGAGTTAGCGAAAGACTGGCGCAGTGATCGTGCACTACGGAAATTGGAGGCGATGTTGATTGTTGCCAACAAGGACGCGTCCTTGATTATTACCGGCAATGGCGATGTGGTTGAACCCGAAGGGGGGCTGGTGGCTATAGGTTCAGGTGGCAATTTTGCCCAGGCGGCAGCAAAGGCTCTGCTGGAAAATACCGACTTGAGTGCCAGAGAAATCGTCGAGAAAAGCCTCAATATTGCTGCAGATATCTGCGTCTACACCAATCATAATCAGGTTGTTGAAGAGTTGGATAGCGAGGTATAAAAGCCGTTATTCAGCCTCTGTATTTCGACAGCATATATACCAGAGAGTCCGGTGTTTCAGTGCTTTTTATGGCCGGCCTATTGAAAGTGAGTTAATAAAGCATGTCCCATATGACGCCCCGTGAAATCGTTCACGAACTAGATAAACACATTGTTGGTCAGGCTGATGCTAAACGTGCCGTTGCCATTGCGCTGCGAAATCGCTGGCGTCGGATGCAGCTGTCTGACGAGTTGCGTACTGAGATTACCCCGAAGAATATTCTGATGATCGGGCCTACAGGTGTTGGTAAAACCGAGATTGCCCGACGCTTGGCGAAATTGGCCAACGCGCCTTTTATCAAGATCGAAGCCACCAAGTTTACCGAAGTGGGATATGTCGGTCGCGATGTTGAGTCTATCGTTCGTGATCTGGTTGATATGGCGATGAAGATGCTGCGCGAGCAGGAGATGACTAAAGTACAACACCGTGCTGAAGATGCTGCTGAAGACCGCATTCTGGATGCTCTGCTGCCGCCGGCGCGAGCCGGTGTGGGTGAAGAACCTATCCGCGATGATAACAATACTACCCGTCAGCTGTTCCGTAAGAAGTTGCGGGAAGGCCAGCTGGACGATAAAGAGATTGAAATTGAAGTTAGTTCTCAGCCCATGGGCGTTGAGATCATGGCGCCTCCTGGCATGGAAGAGATGACCAGCCAGTTGCAGAATATGTTCTCTAACATGGGTAATGAGCGCAAAAAAAGCCGCAAACTTAAGGTAAAAGAAGCGCTCAAGGTACTGTGCGCTGAAGAGGCGGCTGCACTGGTCAAAGAAGATGACATCAAGGCCCGGGCTATCGATGCCGTGGAGCAGAACGGCATTGTGTTTCTGGATGAGATCGATAAGGTGGCCAAGCGCGCTGAAGCCACTGGCGGTGATGTTTCCCGGGAAGGGGTGCAGCGTGACTTGCTGCCGCTGATTGAAGGGAGCACCGTCAGCACCAAGTTTGGCATGGTGAAGACCGACCATATTTTGTTTATCGCCTCCGGCGCTTTTCATATGGCGAAACCTTCGGATCTGATCCCGGAGCTGCAGGGACGTTTGCCGATACGGGTAGAGCTGAGTGCGCTGACGCCCGACGACTTTCGCCGTATCCTCACTGAGCCTACGGCCTCTCTTACTGAGCAGTATCAGGCATTGATGGGTACTGAAGGGTTGAGTATCGAATTTGCCGAAGACGGTATCCTGCGTATTGCCGAGATGGCTTATGAGGTTAACGAGCGCACTGAAAATATCGGCGCCCGTCGTCTTCATACCATGTTGGAGCGGTTGCTGGAGGATCTCTCTTTTGTGGCCAGCGACAAACAGGGTGAGACTCTGACTATTGATGCAGAGTATGTGAATAACGCACTGCAGGACCTGGTTCAGGACGAAGATCTGAGTCGTTATATCCTGTAGTTAAGTGGTTTAAACGTTATATCGTTAAGATAGAAGTAGATATATCGCCAAGGGTAGTGATGTTATGAGTGAACTGAGACCGACACGCATCGAACTGCACATGCGTTCCCGTGAACTGGAGCTGATCTATGCTGATGGCAGTTATCGCCTGGCGTTCGAGCTGTTGCGGGTTTATTCCCCCTCGGCCGAAGTTCGCGGCCATGGTGTAGGCAATGAGGTGTTGCAGACCGGTAAGCGAGATGTGTTGCTTAATGGCATCGAGCCCAGTGGTAATTACGCCCTTAAGCTGATCTTTAGCGACGGTCATGATTCTGGACTATATGGCTGGGATTACCTGCGCGAACTCTGTGATAATTCCGACGCTCGCTGGCAGCAGTACCTGCAAAATCTGGAAGCTGGGGGTGGCAGTCGCGATATTTGTACTACTCCAGGCTTGTCTCCGGTAAAAAGCGGTTGTGGTTCGGGAGGCGGTTGTGGGTCCAAGTAGCAGTCTTTTTACCCCTCTGGAGGTGGCCATCAAGGTCGCCTTGCGACAAGATCCTGCCGCGCTACGCCGACTCGGTCGCCTGGACGGTAAAGTTATAGCGCTGCAGATCACGGCACCGCAATTGAAACTATTTGTTTTTCCGGTACTGGATGGTATTGAATTCAGCAGTGGTTATGACAGCGACGCCGACTGCAGTGTCGCAGGCCGTGCATCGGATTTTCTGGAAGTGCTGCTGGATGAGCAAAAGACCTTTGGCTCTGGCATTCAGCTCAGTGGCGATACCCAGATAGCCATCAGTCTTAAAGACTGTCTGCAGCAGCTCAATATTGATTGGGAAGCGTTACTGGCAGACCGGATCGGTGACCTGGCTGCTCATAAATTTGCTGATATCTTCCGTGTTGGGCGTAGTTATTTGCGCGAAAGTAGCGCTAGCCTGCTCGATGACATGGATGATTACCTGCATGAAGAGATCAGATTGTTGCCTGCCAAAGTGGAGCTGGAGCAATACTATAATCAGGTCGATCAATTGCGCCTGCAGGTGGATCGTCTGCAAGCTCGCATCGAACGCTTAAGCAGTCAGCCTATTTCTTGACGTTCTGCTTCACCTAATGACTGTTCAAGGGTTCATATCAAGACTGCACTTCAGTCTGCAGTTCTAGTACATCCTCTAGCTGAAACCGTAGCGCATCACCCGGGTTCAAAACCCCAACCCCCGCAGGCGTTCCGGTCATTACCACATCCCCCGGCAGCAACGTGAAATGCTGGCTGCAGTAGGCCAATAACTGATAGATCGGCATGATCATCTGCTTGGTTTTTCCATGCTGGCGCAGTTCACCATTCAGCCACAACTTGTATTCGGTATCTTCTATATTGTCGATGCTATCTGCTTCGACGAAGGCGGACAGCGGACAGCTGTTATCGAAAGCCTTAGCCAGTTCCCAAGGATGACCTTTCTTTTTCAGCTCATCCTGTAACCCTCTGAGGGTCAGGTCCAATCCCAGACCGATGCCGGCAATGGCTTGCTGGGCTTGCTGGGGGCTGGCTTTGGTCAATGGTTTGCCTATCAGTACCGTCAATTCTGTTTCAAAGTGACAGGCTTGTTCTCCAGCCGGAAGGGTCAGAGGGGAATCAAGCGGGGTCATCGAGGTAAAGGGCTTGATAAACAGTAGCGGTTTGGTTGGTACCGGATTATTCAGTTCTTTGGCGTGGTCGGCATAAATTCGACCGACACAGACCGCCTTTCCCGGGGTAAAGGGGATGGTTTTGCCGTTGGCCCAGAGGTGTTGGTAACGCATGGCTATTCCTTCATAAATAGATGTTTCAACAACAAACATTAACAAGCGGATCGAATGCTGCTATTAATAACAGCTATGATTAACAACAGCCATGTCTTCGGCATGGGTCTGCTGTTAGCTACCGGTCCATCATTATAATCATTACTTCTGATGCAAATTTTGGGGGAGCGCAGTAAATGCTGATGAAACTTGAGAAAAGCAGTCCCGGTATTCTGGGATTTGTCGCCAGCGGTCGACTGACTGATAACGATTATAAAAATTTTCTTATTCCCTCCGTCAAAGAAGCTATCGATGAAAAAGGACATATTTGCCTGCTGTTTCAGCTGGATGGGTTTAGAGGCTGGGACATTCAAGCGGCCTGGGATGACCTGATCTTCGGCATGGAGATCAACAACAATGTCGACAAGATTGCCATCGTCGGCGACGCACGCTGGGAGGAATGGGTGACCCGTCTGGTTAAGGCCTTTACCCATGGTGAAGCTCGACATTTTCACCTCGATTCCGTGGATGACGCCTGGAACTGGGTTAACGGATAGCATGCTCTGACACAGCTTGATTTACCCCCTGCTGTTCTTTACGCGGCTGCTCTTTGCGCGACAGTTCTTTGCAGTGTCGTTCTTTACGGTACAGCCAGCTGGCGATGGCGGCCGTGACGGTTAATATAAGCAGAGATCCTATTACCACGCCTGGCCACTGGCCATGATCCCAGAACGGTGCCATATAGAAGCCACCGCTGGCCGCTCCTAGATAATAAAACACCAGATACAGCGACGACGCACTGGCTCTGGCTCTTTCGGCATAGCGATTGACCCAGGCGCTGGCCATAGAATGGCTGAAGAAAAATCCGAAGCTATTGATCAGCAGCCCACAGATAATGGCGTTGATGCTGTCGATCAGGGTTACCAGCGATCCCACTATCAGAATCAATATTCCCAGCAGCATACAGAGTGCTTGGGGCAGGTGCTGTGCAATCCGTCCGGAAATGGCTGAGCCAAAGGTGCCTGACAAATAGGTAAGGAACAGCAGCCCCAGCAGTGCTGGTGGTAGGTTGTAGGGGGCGTCACTGAGCAGGTAGGTCACGAAGCTAAATTGATTGGAAAAAACAAAGAAGTTGAGGCCACCGATCAGATAGGCCCCTAATAACAAAGGATTACGCAGGTGGCCGCTCAGGTCCTGCCTCATATGGCTGACTTTCAGGGGCTTTGCAATGAAATGCTGAGATGGTGGCAGCAACCAGATAAACAGGGTTAATCCCACCAGGCTCCCTATAGCAATGGCTTCAAAGGCAAACTGCCAGCCACTGAGGTCTGTGATCAGTCCCCCCAGCAGGCGGCCACTAACGCCTCCTAGGCTGTTACCGCTGATATAGAAACCCACTGCCAGCAGCATTGCCCTGGGGTTAAACTCATCACCCAGGTAGGCGATGGCCACAGCGGGTAATCCCCCCAGCATAAAACCTTGCACCGCTCTGAGTAGCAGCAGCTGTTGATAGTTTTCGGCCTGGCCCACCAGGCCACCGGCAATAATGGCTCCGGTGAGAGTCAGAACCATGATCTTGCGACGGCCGATAGCATCGGACAACGGTCCAAACACTAGCAGCGACAGCCCCAGTGTCAGCATGGGTAAGGACAGCGACCAGGAGGCCTCTAGTTCGCTGAGTCCAAACTCAGTCCTGAATAGAGGCATCAGAGGGTGGGTAATGTAGAGATTCGCAAACACCAGAAACGAACCGAGGCACAGAGCCAGGGTTGCTCTCCAAAAGGCGCGGCTGTTTGCTTCAATCATAGGGATTGCCTCGTTAAATCAGGTCGTCACTATATAGAGATAGCGTATATATAAAAAATATATAAAATAGATGGTATCGATATATTATATATATGAGCGCCTGCATGTATGGATCTTAGGAAATTGGAAATATTCCAGCAGGTCGCCCGTCTCGGCGGTTTTACCCGGGCAGCGGAACACCTGCATATGGCGCAGCCAGCGGTTAGTATTGCCATCCAAAAACTGGAGTCTGAACTGGAGTTGCTGCTGTTTCATCGGCAGGACAAGCAGATAAGTTTGACCCGCGAAGGACAGGTATTGTTGCGCCATGCCGAGCAGATCCTTGGCCTTGTGCATCTGGCTCATGTGGAAATGAATGAGCTCAAGGGGCTGCGTAAAGGTGAGGTCCGCATCGGTATTCCCAGCATGCTGGGTAGTTACTACTTCCCGGAAATTCTGATGGCCTTCAAATTGAAGTATCCCGATTTGCAGCTGTCGGTGATTGAGGCCGGCGCCCGAGATATTCAGCAGCTTATTTATAAGGGTGAGCTGGATATGGGCGTAGTGGTCCGTGACCAGGTGCCTGAATCGCTGGAGTCTGAGGTCTTTTTACGCGAGGAGATGGTGGTTTGTGTACCAAAGAGCCATTCATTTGCGAACTGTTCTTCGGTCACTTACCGGCAGTTTTTTGCCGAGCAGCTGGTGCTGTTTAAAGAAGGTTATTTTCACCGAGAGTTTATTAATCGTGTTAGTCGGGAGTCCGGGCAGCCCTTACAGGTGGCCTTTGAAACTAACCTGATACCACTGATCAGATCCATCGTTAAAAAAGGCTTTGGTATAACCACCTTCTTGCGCATGGTAGTGGCGGATGACCCTGAGCTGGTGGCCGTACCCTTCAAGGAACCCGTCTGGCTGGATCTTAGTATCGCCTGGAAAAAAGGCGGGTATTTATCCCATGCTGACCGGGAATTCATGCGCTTTCTATTGGATGAATCATTAGTCGTTCGATGATAAATCGCACATTGCATGAGTTTCATTCATTCTTTCATGGTGTTATTTCAACCCAAAAAGTATGAATGTTGGCTGTTTGATAAACAGTCTATGTTATTATTGGCGCCCGCTTTTAAGGCGGTAAACAGTTTTGAGTTATGAGGTCGTTTGAAGATCATGAGTAAGATCACGTCGCTGGGCAAAAGCAAGATCAAGTTTCTGCTATTGGAGGGGGTTCACCAGTCTGCTGTTGATGCCCTGAATGCCGCTGGTTACAGCAATATTGATTACCTGAGCACGGCTATTGATGAAGAGCAGTTGATTGAGCGTATCAAAGGTGCTCATTTTGTTGGTATCCGCTCCCGCAGCCAGATTAATGACCGCGTGCTGAGTGCCGCCAATAAACTGTTGGCCGTCGGTTGTTTCTGTATCGGTACTAACCAGGTTAACCTGAGCGCAGCTACCGAGCGCGGTGTCACCGTCTTTAATGCGCCTTTCTCCAACACTCGTAGTGTTGCCGAGCTGGTGCTGGCCGAAGCTATTATCCTGCTGCGCGGCGTTGCCGCAAAAAACGCTAAGGCTCATCGTGGTGTCTGGGATAAGTCTGCTAAAAATTCCTATGAAATTCGCGGCAAACGTCTGGGTATTGTCGGCTATGGTAGTATCGGTTCGCAACTGAGCGTCATGGCTGAATCTATGGGTATGAATGTCTGCTTCTATGACGTGGTCACCAAGTTACCGATTGGCAACGCCAGCCAGAAAGCATCTCTGGATGATTTGCTGTCATCTTGCGATATCGTCAGTTTGCACGTACCTGAGACTCCCGCGACTAAAGATCTGATCGGCGAAGAGCAGCTGGCAAAAATGAAGCCAGGCAGCATCCTGATCAACGCTTCTCGCGGTACTGTTGTCGACATCGATGCCCTGAGCCGTTCGTTGCAGCAAGGTAAGCTGCTGGGCGCCGCCATCGACGTATTCCCTGTCGAGCCGAAGTCCAACAATGACGAATTTATCTCACCGCTGCGTGAATTCGACAACGTTATCCTGACTCCTCATGTGGGCGGAAGCACTATTGAAGCGCAGGAGAATATCGGTGTAGAAGTGGCCGAAAAACTGATTAAATACAGCGATAACGGTACGTCTATTACCTCCGTTAACTTCCCGGAAGTGGCGCTGCCTTCACACCCTGGCAAGCACCGTTTGCTGCATATTCACGAGAACGTGCCCGGTGTGCTGACGAAGATCAACACCATCTTTTCGGAAAACAACATCAACATCAGTGGTCAGTACCTGCAGACCAATGATCGTGTTGGTTATGTGGTGATGGATATTGATGCAGAGCACAGTGATCTGGCGCTGAAGCAGCTACAGAAAGTGCCGGGTACTATCCGTTGCCGAGTATTGTTCTAAGCTAAGACAGTTACTGCTGTAATTAAAAAAACCGCGCCTAATTAGCGCGGTTTTTTTGTGTCTGGCATAGTGACTTGGGGTGAAATGTGCGGCGAGTTCACTCCGAACGAGTCACTGGATATTTGGGGGAGTAGTGCTTGGAGTTATTCACCTTAAGATAGAAACGCAGGCGCAGGGAATGCCGTTCTGAGCGTCCGCTTATGGGAAGGTTTTGCGACAATGTATGGACCCCTCCCTCCCAGCGAGACGCTAGGCTTAGTGTCT
>JBALWH010000052.1:0-31764 GCA_036960175.1 Motiliproteus sp.
AGCGCAACACTGGCAGTGTTGAGGTCAGCGGTTCGATCCCGCTAGGCTCCACCAATTTTCCTTTAAAGCCCCATGACCATTGCTCTGTCGGCTCATTCAGGAACTCCAAAACGCAAAGTGTACCGCCAACCTGTACCGATGAGGTGGTTGATGGCTGCGCGCGTTCCCAATACTTTTCGCCGTTCCGGCGGTGTCTATCAAGTCAGACTTTACTGGCCGACGTCTATTTGTGCCCATTTTCCGGATTTGAATCCTGAGTTGCGCTTTTCATTACGTACCCATGATCCAGAAGAGGCAAGAAGTCTCGTATCCGAGATAGTCTACAATTATAGACAAGTTATTGTTTTTATTAAAGAAAATAATCTTAGTGCCGCTGTAGGTATTCACAGGGATATTATGACCGATCTGATTTCCAGATTAGTTGATAGCTCCAGGAGGAATACTTTAATGCACATTCTACACGCTGACTATTTACCCATGGCGGCGCCCACCTGTTGCCCGAGCCCCCAACCTTCCGCGCTGGATGTCCGCCACTATACGGGTGATATTTGTAATCAAACTATTATCGAGACGAAACCCGATGGCACCCAGCGGGTTTTTTCTGATTTGAATAATCCGCAAGAGGCCAATCGAGAGGTTGCCGAATTTTTGTCAATGTTCGGAACCGCGCCTCTTGTGTTCGGTGGCAACGAGGGCGGCGTGGATCAAGAAAACCCGACCGTCAGTGAGGTTGCAAAAGAATTCACCGAAAAGAGAGTCGACGACGAAGATTGGAGTAATCCGGAGACCCTAAAGAATAGACAGTACCGTTTAGCGTATATTGTCGACCAGCTGGGTCCTGAGACAATATTCCGTTCGTTAACACGCAAAGATGGCAAGCGGCTTAGACTGCTGTTTATCGGCCGTATGAAAGCAGAAGACAGTGGAAAAAGTAAAAGTCAGGGGCGTTTGGGTCGCCATACTGCGCGTAAGTACTTCCAGCTCTTTGGCGCGCTTGCGCAGTTCGCCCTGGACGAAGAGTACCACCGGGTCGATATCAGTCGTAAGCTTACGATTAAAGCCAGTAAGCAAGAGACCAATCCTTATATCGCTTTCAGTAACGCCGATGTGGAAAAATTAGTAAACGGTTTTATCTATACCTGTACTGAGCAGCCTCGTGAGAAGAGCTATCTTTCAGCGTACTTTTGGGGGCCGTTGATTGGTTTGTATACCGGTGTTCGGCTAAATGAGATGTGCCAAATGACGGTTCGTGATATCGAGTGTCGTGCTGGTGTTTGGTTTTTCTGTCTTGAATATGAAGAGAGTGAGGCGGAAAAGAAGTCTAGGAGCAAGGATTCTCACACCTATAAAAACGTTGCATCCGTACGTCTCGTGCCAATTCATCACGTCATTCTAGACGCGGGGTTCCTTGAGTATGTAGAAGCGCGAAAGCAGTCGGTGATTGAGCCAGGGAGGCTCTTCACCGGGCTGACATTTGATTCAAAAAACAGGTGGGGACGTAAGCCTGGGCGTTGGTTTAATGAAACGTTCGTGCCCAGCTTGAATTTGGAAAGTGATTTTCAGAAAGTGTTTCACAGTCTTCGCCATACATTGGTGAAAAATCTACGCCATCATGACGTGAATGTCGAACATATCGCTGCAATTGTTGGTCATGATGGGAAGTCCACGACGTCACGTTACGGCAACGATATTAGTGACGAGACGCTTAAATGGTTGAAGAAGCTAGTTGAACGAATCGATTACGGGGTTTCGATGGAGCACATTTCCTATGCGCGTTTTCTGGAGTTTCAATATTGCAAAGGGCAACCAGCAAAAAAAGCTCACCTGCTGCGGGCTTATCGCAGAACTTGATAAGTGGTGGGCACCTTAAATCTTATTAAGGACTAGGGATCTTATTTAGGGACATGAACGTTTTAGGTAAACACAAGGAATTTACATGGACGAACAAGTCATAAATGTACCTGAGCCGGGCAGCTTCGCACTGTTTGCCCGCATTCGGCCGGAGTGCAAATACGCGTATCAGAATCCTAGGGATGGCCAGCCATTTCCGGTCAGGCTCGACTCGGGAGGGTTGTGGGCGGGCAATCAGAACGAGTACGCCATTTATCACCTGGGTTTTTCATGGTGGTGTGAGCAGATCGGCGAATTAATCCCGATTAATTTGCTGCGAGGAAATGCATGCGAGACCTGAAAATCCGCTAGGGGTAATTATTCAGAGGAGTGCAAAAAGTGGTGTACCTGCACCACGCCACCCCAGCCAGAAAAAGGTGTCTCATCATGAGACACTCTGCGGAAGGCACGCTTTTGGGGAGTCCATCCCATTTCCCTAGATCGTGAAACAGGTACAAGCGTGATTTTCAGCCTCCTTGAAGAGGGGCGAGCGGTTTGGCGTCTTGGTATAGGTGTTCCAGCAGAAGTCACCAGAAAGCTACTGATAAGCTTCAGGAATTAGGTTGATCAAGATGATTTAATTAATCACAAATCTTTGTTTTACTTTTACTTCACCGGCAATCTTCCCGGAAATTAGTAGCTAAAAGGGGATGCTATTGATAGCTGGTCGGGCTCATAACCGAATCTTGCCCCCGCTACCATCGACAACAGAAGCCAAATCAAGCACTTGCTTGATTTGGCTTTTCTCGTTCTAGGGCGTCAAAATCATTCTGTGCCCAATTTGTGCCCCCGCTGTGCCCGCCCTTTTTAAGCAGTTTAATCCGGCAGCTCTAAAACGACCTTAAGGCTGTTTCGGGCGCGTACTTGTCCGCCTAAGAATCTCATGGGTAGTTGTGACCGGCGTTTCTAAACCTCGCGCATACGTATATATGGCCTAAAGGCTTAATGTTATTTCTTGAGTGACTGCTCAAATACAAGTGCTTATGATAATGTGCATTATCATAAGCAATAGAAAAGTTATACGGGCCGCCTGTTCTAAAAGTGACTCGCTTGGTCAGTCTTTGACGGGCTGGCGGGAGTCTAATTAAGTATTTAACTATCTGATAAGTATATGTTTAAAGACTGCCGTTTAGATGGTGCACTTCCGTTCGTACTGCTAAAAAAAGGTCCCTCATATGGCACGGGTTCGAGGGAGGGATTGGTTGAAATACAACCAGACCGACTGGTTTAGCGCTATCTTCCCGCATGCTCTTCTCGTTCCAGAGCGCTGTATGCAGCACTTGTATGGTTGCGATATTCTACCCTGAAGCGCTCAAGCGGGTTAGTGCTTGTATGGGCCAGCTATCAGTTACGTCGCTTTTCTGTGAATCCATAGGGGCTCTTGATATGCATTCTATTGAATTTAAATATACAATTCATTGAGCATTAATGGCACCGAAAGCAAGCAGGGCAAGAGATTGCAGTCATGACTATCATCCAGCAAGCAGAAGACTATATAAAGCACGTACCCTTTGGAACGATATTCAGCTTTGCTCAAGTCGCACAGAAACTCAATGTGCCGAAAGACTCTCTGTCACACGCCCTTGCTAAGCTCGAATCGAAGAAACGGGTGAGCAAGCTGGAACGAGGACTCTGGCATCGGCCTAAGGTTACTCGTTTTGGCATCATGGGCCCGAAACCTGAGAAAGTCGCTGCCATCATCGCGAAAGAGCGTAATGCCTTCATTCTTCCTGCAGGAGCGGCAGCAGTGAATGCCCTCGGGTGGTCAACGCAAATGAGCATGAGTTACAGCTATATATCGACGAAGCGTATAGAGCCGCTCTACGTTAATAAGCAGCAGATCCGTTTTCGCTATAGCCGTGCTTTTGATGAGGCAGTGAAAAAGCTGGAAGGCATCAACGTAGAAGAGAAAAAGCGTGCAGCAACACTCTGGATTGCACTGGAGTACCTGGGGAAAGAGGAAGCATTGGTAAAAGTGCCTCTAATCCAACAGTCTTTTGCACAGCTATCGGGTCGCTGTCAGAAAAAATTCTCAGTAGCGCTCAACGGCAAGCTTGGCTGGGCCAGAACGATTGTGGAGCAATAAGTGATGTCAGAACCTTATCTGTTTTCGCTTAGCGATAGTGAAAAAATGGGACTGTTCGAAGGGGCCGTTCCATCGTTATGCTGATGTGGTCGCACCTGGTTGTAGTAGCCCATCAGATAGCGACTGATGTCTTTACGTGCTTCTATTGCAGACATGTATCCAGTGGTCGGAACCCACTCGCTTTTAAGACTGCGGAATAATCGCTCCATAGGGGAATTGTCCCAGCAGTTGCCTCTACGACTCATGCTTTGCTGCATGCGATATCGCCACAAGCGTCGGCGGAATTTCCGGCTTGCATACTGGCTACCCTGATCCGAGTGAAACATGACCCTTTGAGGCCGGCCCCTTTGCTCGTATGCCATTTCTAAAGCCCGCACAGCCAGTTCACTATCAGCCTTGGCCGATAAGGCCCAGCCAACGACCCGACGAGCATATAGATCGATAACAACTGCCAAGTAGTGCCAGCGACCCTGTGCCCAAAGTAGAGTAAGAGACAGAGTCTCTTACTCTACTCGCCACTCAGGAAGGATGACTGTACTTGGCCGATAGTGATGGACCTGTATTCACGCAGGATCATCGGATGGTCGATGAGCCAATGGATAAGCCGGCACCTTGCTTTGGATGCCTTGGCGATGGCCCTGGGGCATAGAGAGGCCGGTTCGGGGCTAATACATCATTCTGACCGGGGGGCCCAGTATACCAGCGATGACTACCGACGTGAGCTAGACAGGAACCGTATCGAATGCAGTATGAGCAGGCGAGGAAACTGCTACGATAATGCCGTTGTTGAAAGCTTCTTTGGTATCCTGAAACGAGAACGCGTGAATTTCAGCCGCTACCTTACGCGAGACGAAGCCAGGGCCGATATATTCGATTACATCGAGTGTTTCTACAATCGAAAGCGCCGTCATGGCTACTTAGGCTACGTCAGCCCGGTGGACTTTGAAAACAGGACAGCCGGACTGAGTTAATGGTCCATTTTATTGGGGCAAAACCAGACAGCTACTAGCAATTCGCTAGTTAGCTGCTGATCTTCGGGTTTCAAAGTAATTAGTTAGCTTCAGAAACTGTGTAACAAGCCTTGTCTTTAGCACTGCAAAGCGTGCTTTGAAAACCTACTAGTTTGGTTAGGATTTCGTTGTTCTTTACTTCGGGATTTTCTTTTAACGACAGAATTAAACATTGTGCGTCGTCAAAACGAGAGCAACGTCGAAGGATGTCGATCAGCACAAACACTGTGTTGATATTCTCTGCGCTCAAATTGCCATCTATTACCCCCAGCAGTTCGTCTGCTGCCGCAGTTCTTATTGTCGCAGCCACTACGTCATTATGATCGTCATCACAGGTCCATGCTGCTTTGAGTTGACTAAGAGCTCGTGATTTTGGATTTCCACAAAGCAGAGCGTGGCGCAGAAACTTTGAGCCAAGATTAGATATCTTTACATCAGATATTTGTTTGTAGTCATCAGATGTAACTATATTCCTTGCATTATCCGCGCTTTTTGAAATGTCTACGGCGACGTAGTTGCACGTTTCGCACTCCTGTAGCCACAAACCCATCGATGAACGTTCCATTTCTGGCGGACGAAGATCTAAATCAGGACTTCCAAATGCATTGGTACTGCGTAATACAGGACACGCAACGGTTGATCCACAGAGGGCACAATTTTTTGTTCTAAGGCTGGATGTGGTCATGTTTAAAAATCCTTTTTGAGATGCCAGGTCAGCTTTGTACCGTTTTTTTTCCGAACTTCAGTGCGTCTATTTCCGGTAGGTTTTCTAGCACCATGGGTGTGGCCATCGGGTTATCTGATTTCTCCGTTGGGACTTGCAGTAATTGCAGCATGTATATGGCGGTAGCTTTGCGTGTGGTGACCAGTAGTTGGCCATCAGTCATTCCTCGTTCTCGCTCGATCAATTGTTTTTGAGGTTCTGAGAGGTCAGGGTGAGGTACTAGCCGCAGCTCAATGAACTCTTGCCAGAGCTGATCCTCTATGGGGTTATCAACTCTGCTGCCCATAAAGTCAGATATTTCTAGAACACGACCAATGATGAAATCTCGATAATCTCGATTTTTCTCACAGTAGGCTCGCATATGCCAGCGATAGCCGCTTGAGACAATGGCATGTGGAGCGATGATTCGTTCTTCTCCTTCCGCGTTATTCATCGAGGCATAGGTGATTTCAAGCCGTAGTCCTCTTCTGCACGCTTCGACTAACTTTCTAACAATGGAAGGTGATGTGATTCTTGATGGTGCCCGAAGCACATAGGTTGGCGTTTCTGGAAGCGCTAGACGTTCGACACTTTCGTCCAACAGACTATTAGAATCCAACAGTTGCAGGTATTCATCCACTCGGCCTTGGGTGAATTTAGGTGTGAATGTTTCCGTTGGGTGATAACCCTTCAGCTTTGGATCATAGGCAATATTACCTTCAGCCAGGGTGAGATAATTATTGATATCTCGAGACGCCTGTTGCCGTTTTATCCCGAACGTCCCGCAAAGATGGTTTGTCGTAAGCCTGCCTTCCCACAGCGCAATGATCTCTATGAGACGATACCGCAGTAAGGATTCCCACTTCACTTCTTCATTCATACCAGCACCATTCTGAGTGTTCTCATAAACACTACATGTATCCGAAAGGCTACATGTATATGTATACAAATCTTACATGTATCCAAATACTACATTAATATTCAGTATGTCAAAAGGATAAATGTGGAGAGCAAGATGTTAACTAGGCATGCACAACAGCGTCATCAGCAACGCAGTATCTCTCACGAAGCAATCGACTTATTGATTCAGTATGGAGCGGTGGATTATCACCGGGGTGTCGAGATCTATTCCTTTGATAAGCATGGCTGGAAGAAGCTATGTGAAGAGGCCGCATGTGCCTGCCAATTTCGAGACAAGCTGAAAAACTGCTACGCAGTTGTTGCGGAAGGAATGGTTATTACCGTTGGGCACAAACAGCGACATTTCAAGCGAAACCGCCACTAGAGTGCCCCGCCAGTATCAAATAACGAGTGCAGATATGGATATGTATGAATCATCAGGAATGCTGATTGTGAGTGCCTCCGAACTTATCGGGATGGGAGTGGTTGTTGGCACTCTCTTCATAGTGCTCGGCTGGCTGCTCGGAAAGCAGCAGATAAACGAACAATTAGTTGTGTTAACGGTGCGTTTGAAAGGAGCGAATGCTCGGATCAGCTCGATAGAGAAATCCCTGTTGGCCGAGCGGGGGGCCTACGATGAGTTACGCAAAAAAACACAATCAATAGAGTCCGATAACAATATGAAGGTCAGCTTTTGAGTCATGCGCACTGTTAAGGGTGCTCAATCTGAGTCCAAATTAAATAGAGTATTTATTATGTCTAAATCAGTGGAAATTATTTGCGTGCTTGATCGTTCCGGATCGATGGAAAATATCATGGATGAAGCGATCAGTGCCTTTAATGGATTTGTGGATCAACAAAAGAAACAGGTCGGAAAAGCAAAACTGACACTCGCTATTTTTGATGACCAATACGAACTGTTGTATGACCGGATTAAGTTAAAGCAGGTACCCGTGTTGACCATTGAAGACGCCAGTCCACGAGGCATGACTGCTTTGTATGATGCGATTGGACGTACGGTGTGCAATGCCAAGCCTGATCGACAAACCATATGCTTGATTCAGACTGACGGGATGGAAAATTCGAGTCAGGAATACAGCGCCAAGAAGCTGAAAGCATTAGTTGATGACAGAACAAAGAAAGGCTGGGAGTTCGTATTTATAGGCGCCGGTATCGATGCTTTCGCTGCGGGAAATTCATTTGGTTTGAGTATCGAGCAGTGTGTCAATGTGACCAATACGAGTGAGGGAATGAAGGAGTTTGGGGAGGTGCTTTGCCAACGTTCATCCTCCTTTAGAGGCGGGTTCGATTGAGCAAGAATAAAAACATTTCTAATGTAGTGGGTTGTGTTTTAATCGGTCAACGGATGTATATAGCTCATAGCTTGATAATGGTAGGGAGACCTTATGACTGAAGTGATATTGGGTATCGATTGTGAACAGGATGCCTCACCAGATATGCCCGCCGGTGGCGTCGTTGTCGGTCTAAAAGGAATGCTGTCGCTGCTGGAAACTCAGCTGGGGTTAGCAGGGACGGATGTTTCTCTGGTTCGGCGGCAGGTTCAGTATCATGCCTGTTTACAGGAGGCATTAACCGAAGCTCGCTTTTACAATCAGTCTTTTCAGGCAGACCCATTCTCAACATCGCGTACTTTGCTGCAATGGAGAGATGAGCTATATCTTGGTGGTTGGACCGGTCGCTTTTTAGAGCCAGTTTCAACGCGCTTGACGGACTTGGCTGCGGTGGAAGTACTTGCGGGTGAGCGAGTGGCCGTCAGTGAGGGGCAAAGATTACAACGTGTTCTTGCGACCTTGACTGAACAACGTGTACAGATCTCTTCAATACGATTGATTGATGCTGCGGAATGTTTCCCCCCTTTGTGGCAGCGTTTGCTCACGCTGTTAGTGGAGGATCATGGCGTTGAAGTCTCTGTGTTTACGCCGAAAATGGGGGGGGCTAACGTCACTACAGATCTGGCCATGTTGCAGCAGCAGTTACGCCGGGCTGATACGGCGCATTCGAAAATAGATCGGCAGCAATTTCAAAATGACGGCAGTGTTCTATTTTTAGAAGCCGAGTCGGTGCACCTGTCGGCCAAGGTATTAGCTCAGATAATTGGCCAGCGTCACCAGCAGTCCCCGCAACCGGACTATTTGATTCTGGCAGAGCAAAGCGGAGTAGTGCTTGATGCGGCCTTAGATGCAAAAGGTCTGACACGCGTGGGATTTTACGGCGATTCACCATGGCGTCCGGTCTTCCAGATATTGCCCCTTGCCTATGAGCTTTGTTGGCAACCGCTAAACCCCTTGGCATTGCTACAGTTCCTGAGCCATCCACTGGGCCCACTACCACCGCGTCTTCGCTCGCGTTTGGCGAAGGTGGTCGGGGAAGAGCCAGGGATTGGTGGTGAGGCGTGGAAAAACTGTATTGATCAGTTTCTTACTGAACTCGCTGAAGAGAACTCCGAGCAGGCTGCATCCGTTTCGGCAAAGATTGAATTTTGGTTGCATGGGGAACGTTTTGATCCCGAGACGGGAATGCCGGTCTCTGTGGCTGTTCAGCGCTGTGAAAAGTTGCTCGAATGGTTGTCCGCTCGATTGGCGAGATTGGCAATAAAAATGGATGAAACAGGTTGTTCTGCACCTGATAGCCATTTGTTTGCTGCTGCGGTTAATCAATCTAAAGAGTTGATTGATACCCTTGTTCAATTGGCAGATTCCGGTATTGAACGCATCGAGCGTGAGGGAATGCGGCAGCTTATCGAGGAGGTTAGAGGCACGGGTATTGGCTTGGTTGATCGTTGTTCTCAGGTAGCATTGGAGTTGCCGCAACTCTTTAAGGCCGAAACCCCGGCTCCAGTGATTCGATCACATGATGTTGTTATTTGGTGGGACTGTCGAAGCAGCCGTTCCCTGCGGCGGCGACCTTGGTTCACAGGTGAGCGCGAAGCACTGGCTGGCAACGGTGTTGTGTTATGGGATGAAAATACTCAGTTACAGCAACAGGCCGATAGTTGGTTAAGGCCGCTGCTGGCGGCCGATAAACAACTGATTATTGTTCAGCACGCCGATGCAACTCAGCATCACCCGGTATTAGACCTGCTAGAAGCCATGACTGAAGGGATAACCCCTTTGTCTGCTGAGCAGGTGTTGCTTCAAAATACCCCCATATGTATTGCTGGAAAAACACTGAAACTCTCTGACCACGAGATCGCGCAACAGCCGTTGCCGGCCAAATTCCGTTGGTGGCAGCTTCCTGATGATATTGAGTTACCAAAGCGGGATATGGAATCTTATTCAAGCCTAGAGCAGTTTATTAACAGCCCCTATCAATGGGTCATGAACTACCCTGCAAGGCTTCGTAGCGGAGCCTTGGTGCAACTGAATGATCAAAACCGACTTAAGGGATCCCTTGCGCACAGGCTGTTCGAATTGTTTTTTATCGAGCATTCCGATCCTAGTGTTGTCGTTCTAAATACTATTCGAACCTGGGTTCGAGACAGAATGCCGGAGTTACTTAACACTCAGGGTGCTGTGTTGTTGATGCCCGGTCGGTTGGCTGAATGTGAGCGTTTCATAGAGCAGACAATTTATGCGTTGGAACGCCTGACGGAACAACTGTATGCCGCAGATATTACTCATGTGGAGATGGAACAAGCACAGGATGGCGCTTTCAACGGAGGTGATTTAGGTGGCAGCATCGATTTGCTGGCAACCAATCGTGATGGTGTCGAAGGGGTGATTGATATTAAGTGGGGAGGGTATCGTTATCGCCGTGAGGGCATGGAGGAGGGAAGCTATTTGCAGCTGGCAACTTACGCAAAATTACGGCGTGACTCCGCAGGGCGCTGGCCTGCTTTAGCATTTTATCTCATTACCGATGCCCGTCTGCTGACTTTTGATGGTGGGTTTTTCCCTAAAGGGGAAAGAGTGGAACGGAACCCAGAAGCCTCCACGGCAGAATACTGGCAGCGAATAGAGCATACCTGGCAGTGGCGGCGAGAACAGATAGACGGTGGGCGTGTAGAAGTAACCGTTGGTGGTACCGAGGCCGGCAACGATTCTCAACCCGGGGAGTATGGCGTAGTTGTGCCAGAGACGAATGACCGATTTAGTGACTTCGCGGTATTAACGGGCTGGAGGGAACAGGAATGAATAAAATGGAATTTATCAGCGCGGGTGCCGGAAGTGGTAAAACGTACACGCTGACCGAAAAGCTGGAAGCGTTACTGTCGACTCAACAGGTACAACCTCAGGGCGTAATGGCGACCACGTTTACTAAATTAGCTGCCAGTGAATTGCAGGAGCGGGTGCGCCAAAAGCTCATCGAGTCGGGCCATGTTGGCACTGCGAATGCCATGGGGCAATCCCTCATCGGGACAGTGAATGGCGTCTGTGGTGAGTTGCTAGGGCGGTTTTCGTTCGAAGCCGGATTGCCGCCTGAGCAGAAAGTGCTAGACGAACAGGAAAGTGCCCGTTTGTTTGGTCAGGCCATGGAGTTAGCTTTGGCGGATGATCTGGCGTTGATTGGCACCATGAACCAACTGGCGGTACGGCTCGGTTATGAAGATGCGAAAACTAAGCAATTAACCTGGCGAAGAGAAGTCCAGCAGGTGGTTGATGCCGCTCGTGCGAACAACATGGCCGCAGAACAATTGTCTGCCTTTGCTGATCAAAGTGTTAGTTCGCTGCTGGGTCAATTTCCCAAGGTCTCTTCACGTGATCTATCGGCGGAATTGCTTGATGCTGTGAGTACCGCGTTGGCTCTGTTTGATCCAGATATTGATAGCACAAAGGGCTCGAGCACCTACTTTAAGTCTCTAGCGGGCGTGCAAGTAGCATTAAACCATGATCGCCTAACCTGGCCGGAATGGATTAAATTATCAAAAAGCGGGCCTACAAAGGCAAGCGTCGCACTAGCAGAGCCTGTTCAAAGCATTGCATCGGCCTACGATACGCATGCCCAGTTGCATCAAGATTTACGTGATTTTACGGTCCATGTTTTTGATATTGCCATGCGTAGTCTGGCTGCTTTTCAAACGTTGAAGGCCCGCTTAGGGCTGATCGATTTTGTCGATCAGGAACAGCGGTTGCTGGACGTCCTCGACCATCCTGAAGTAATGGCTGCGTTAAGTTCTGAACTGCAATTGTTGATGGTGGATGAGTTCCAAGATACTTCTCCAATTCAACTCGCGGTTTTCGTAAAGTTGGCTGATCTTGCTGACCGCGTGATCTGGGTCGGCGATATTAAACAGTCTATATATGGTTTTCGGGGATCTGACCCGGTGTTGATGCTTTCTGTGTTAGAGCATTTAAATGGTCAGGGAGTTGAACCTCAGATACTGGAGCGTTCCTGGCGCTCGCGACCGGGGCTGGTGAATTATGTGAATGCGCTTTTTGTTCCTGCGTTTAGCGATACGCTGACCGAAGAGCAGGTCGCCCTAATCGCCACTAGAGAGGACCCGATAGGCGGAGCGGTGGTTGAGCACTGGACTTTGGTGGGGAGAAACAAGGCTATTCAAGCTAAAGGATTAGCCAATCAAGTCAACAGTATGGTTACCGTTGATGGTCAGCAAATAATCGACCGGCATAGCAAAGAGGTTCGAGGGCTTCGTTACGGTGATATCGCTGTGTTGTGTCGCTCCCATGCAAATCTCGCGAATGTAGCCTCTGCGATGGCCGAACGTGGCGTGCCGGTTAGATATAAAAGAGCGGGGTTACTGAAAACGCCTGAATCGGCGTTGGCGGTGGCCTGTCTGCGACGCTTGGCTGATGTGAGCGATACTCTAGCGTCCGCAGAAATTAGAGCATTGACCACGGACCAACCCCCAGAGGATTGGCTGGCAGACCGGTTGCGTCATCTAGGCGGAGGTCATGAGAGCTCAACCTGGGGTGAGGATGCAATTGCGGAACTGGGTGCATTGGCCGCTGAGCGGGATCGATTACGACTGATGACCCCGCCAGAAGCTTTTCAGCAAGCACTTGAAGTCACCAACGTTCGGGGGGCTGTTTTGCGTTGGTGTAGTAGTCAGCATGAAGCTCGGCAACGGTTGGCTAATGTAGACATGTTGCTTAGTTTCGCCGATCGTTATATCGATTTCTGTGTTAGTCAAAACCTAGCCGCGACGGTGTCAGGGCTGATCTTGTGGCTGGAAGATCTTGGGCTTCAGGAAGAGGATTGGCAGGCAGAAGCTGCGGGAGATGCTGTGACCCTAGTGACTCACCACGGCGCCAAGGGACTTGAGTGGCCGGTGGTCATTGCTATGGATTTGGCGGATGAATGGCGTTCACGTCTATGGGGCTTGAGTGTTGAGGGACGTAAACAAGGATTCCTATGGGAAAATCCATTGGCAGATAGATCGCTACGCTATTGGCCAAGTTTCTTCGGTCGGCAGTCTACTGGGATTGCGGTTAAAGAGAAGATTGAAGCGAGTGACGCGGGTCAATTGGCCCATTATGAATCGGTTGAAGAAAGTAAGCGTCTGCTTTATGTGTCGTTAACCCGCGCGAGAGATATATTAATTCTGCCGCTAACGGGGAAAAAGCAGAGTGGGCCCTGGATGGACAGTTTGAAGGCGGACTGGATGGTGCCTAAAGGGGATGTGCTGACGATGCCGAATGGACAGTCGATCGACACAGCTATTCGCTGCCTGGATGCCGAGGGTTGTGTTGATCCCACAGCACCAGGTCCTTTGTATTGGCCTAAGCTCGCGTCGCCAGAAAATCAGCTAATTGAGCGATATCTGAGTCCCTCGTCAGCGCCCCCCGTTGAGGCGGCGAAGATCGATGAAACTGAGGCTTTTGGTGAACGTCTGGGTGTTTCCGGTAAGCCCGATATGGCTGTGCTAGGTACGGCTTTGCACAGCGTAATAGCAACGGAGATTATTGCTCGGGATTCTTCCGTTGCTCGGGCAAGCCGGATATTGGCCGATTATGGTATGTCAGCAGTCCTTGATGCAGAGGCGGTGGTCAAGCAAACGGATGCGTTTATTCGTCATATCGAAGAGCGCTTTAATCCCAACGCTTGGCATGTTGAGTACCCCATGCATTACACCAATGAGCAGGGGCAGGTGGTTCGAGGTTGGATTGATCTAGCGTTAGAAACTGATGATGGGTGGGTGGTGATTGATCATAAGAGTTCACCTCACGCGCGCAGTGAATGGGCTGATAAAGCTCTGTCGTATTCAGGGCAGTTAGCGCTTTATCGTGAAGCGCTCAATGGTGTTGCAGACCAGCCTGTTTCAAGTTGTTGGATTCATTTTGCAACGACGGGTGGTTTGGTTCAGGTATCGCATCAATAGGTTGAGAATTACGTTTATGGCGTAGGCGCGTTTGATCAAGTGTTGTGATATAGATGGTTGTATTGACAATAACATCCTCGAAAGGAGTTCGACTGTGACAATGACAGCAGAGTGTTCTGGTTAAATACACCGGACACCTTAATGAGAGACAATAACCGTCAATCATTGGAGTGGACCCTATTACAAGAGGCATGTAAGTAAGCAGCTGGATGACCGTGTCTCTGATTACAAAGTTTTAACTGAATTAAAAGGCAAGGAAGTATTTTTACCTGTTGAGAAAAGAATGTATCCCAAACAGGAAGTATTGGGCTGGGCTTGCCAAAAATTATTATCGTAGAAGGAAGGTATAGACAAATGTCTAGCGTCGATAAAAGAAAATTAATAACGGACTACATGAGTAATCAGTTGATTGGGCCCTTTGCGGGGGATGATGAAGTGCTCAGCGAAAAGCCCCATAAACGTTATCTGATGGGAATATTGTTTCCTTTGGGGGCTGTTGAGGATGATGTCGATGATGATACGCCTGATGAGGTCGATAATACCGTTTCACTGTCGTCGGAATTTAAGCCTTCGGCAATGGCTTTATCGTTTGCTGTTTCTGGCACCGCTGAAATTAGTATTGCTTTATCTGCTGGTACTTATGAAAAGAAAGACAAGGTATGGCAGCGCAGTGCGCATAGTGAAATAGTTACGTTTAATGTCGCTGATGACGATACCAAAGTACAAAAGATACTAGAAGGTAAAGCGCGTTTGAATATAGTCAAACGTCCGTGGCAGGGAGGTTGGATTCTTACCGTTGCTCTGTCTAATGACATGAAGTGCGGCAAGGTACTGGATACATCAAAATGCCTCTTCCAGACAAAGATAGAATGTAATACCACGGCTGGAAATTTTACCGAGTATCCCACGGCTGATCGCTTTCGTTTTGATGAAGAGCAGCAGGAACTGGCGCTTCTCTATCGCAAGCGTGTTAATTGGGGTGTCGGGCATGGTTGCGCTTGTATGTGGGACAAGGCTAGTACTACGCCAACATGGTTAAGTAGTGCTTCAATGCCGGAAACCGAAGTGTATGGTTTTAGTACTACCATCGACTTCAATCAGTATGGGGGTGTCCCGGATGAGGTCCTCCGCCTTCAGTGGTTGGCCGATGAAAAAACACCCAAGGATGAGTTGATTAGTGGCCTTAGAAAATTCGTAAGTGCTTACCATCTGTGGATCGATGGTCAGCGCGATGAAGTGGTGCCTGAACAGTTCGGGGAAACCAAAGAAAGGATTGTTAGTCGACTAGATGAGGCTGAGGCTCGAATGCTAAAAGGCATAATAGCTCTCGAGTCGGATAGCAACGCACTGAAGTCTTTTCATCTTGCAAGTCGTGCCATGCTAATGCAAATGGTTCATAGCGGTGATGACTACAGCGGAAAGGTCACAGCAAGAAATGAGCAGGTTTATGCCACACCTGATTATTTTTCAAGTAAGTATGAAAGTTTAAGGTGGTATCCCTTCCAGTTAGCTTTTCAGTTGCTAGTGATCGAATCACTGGTTTATACAGACACTGGTGATTATTCAGATTCGCGAGATTTGGTAGATTTACTATGGTTCCCCACCGGTGGTGGTAAAACAGAGGCTTACCTTTCGTTGGCGGCATGGGAACTGGTATATCGCCGTCTTGAAGACGGGCTCAAGGGGGCCGGCACCACGGTTATTAAGCGCTATACGTTACGCCTGCTGACCTCTCAGCAATTCCAGCGTGCCGGTACCATGATCTGCGCACTGGAGCTGATTCGCCAAGAAAATGAACAGTTATTGGGCAAAACGCCTTTCTCCCTCGGGCTCTGGGTTGGTCAGGCGAGCGCCCCAAACCGTTTTACTTCGGGTAATACCGACAAGCCGGCAGCTCTAGAACACTTTAATTTCATGAAAGAGGAAGAGGAACCGGAAAACCCTTTTCAGCTTAAACATTGCCCTTGGTGTGGCACAAGTCTAACGCCAACGCAGCGCTCGCGTGACAACAATGATTATGGTGTTAAAGCCAGTGAAACCAGCTTTGAGTTTTTCTGCACAACAGACAGTTGCTCATTTCATCAGCATTTACCTATTCAGGTAGTAGATGATGCGCTCTATAAAAATCCACCGAGCATGCTGATTGGCACTATTGATAAGTTCGCACGCCTAGCTTGGAGGGATGATACCCAGGCATTCTTTGGTTTTAATGGTAAATACAATCCGCCCAGTTTGATTATTCAGGATGAGCTTCATCTAATCTCTGGTCCGTTAGGGACCGTTGCCGGGATTTATGAGGCGGGTATTGATTCGTTGATTAAAAAACTTGGTGGTAGGGCTAAAGTCATTGCTGCAACAGCTACTATTCGAGCGGCGCAGCAGCAGAGTCGAAGGTTGTTTGGGCGAGATGTGCAAATCTTTCCGCCTCCAGGCTTGGACGAGGCGGATTCATTTTATTCCCGTGAAAATACCGATGCCCCCGGGCGCTTGTATGTTGGTGTCATGCCTTCAGGGCACACAGGCCAAACTGCCTTGGTGCAAACTGCTGCGGCTTTACTGCAATCGCCAGTTGAAACGGGACAGGTGGGAGCATGTCTTGATACTTGGTGGACATTACCGGTTTATCACAATAGCCGACGAGAGTTGGGTAAAACGATGACGCTTGCCCGAGATGATATTCCATCACGTATTGAAGTTATTGCGTCCGATAGGAGCAAGGCCCGCAAGTGTGAAGAGGTAGAAGAGCTCTCTGCAAATGTTAAAGGGCCTCGCATCCCTGAGGTGCTGCAAAAATTGAAGCTTAAGGCTGGCGAGAGTGGCGTGGTCGATATACTGCCTTGTACCAATATGATTTCTGTGGGCGTGGATATTGGCCGTTTGGGCGTGATGTTGGTTAACGGTCAACCCAAGACGACTGCTGAATATATCCAAGCGTCGAGCCGAGTGGGGCGTAAGAAGGATAACCCGCCTGCAGTCGTTCTGACGTTATTTTCACCCTCTAAACCAAGGGATCGGTCGCACTATGAAACATTCAGTACCTATCATCAGTCTTTGTATCGTTATGTTGAGCCAACCAGTATTACACCTTGGGCACCACCAGCAAGAGAGCGCGCCCTGCATGCAGCATTAATTGTACTGGTTCGGCTTAGTGGTCATTTAATGCCTAATGACAATGCTGGTGAATTTGACAAAAATGATCCGGATTTCAAAAGTCTATATATCACGTTTAAAGAGAGAATTACTGACTCAACCTCCGACATGGATGCGAAAGAAGTAGAGAAAATTCTCGTCCACCTCGATGAAATTATTGATGAGTGGCATGGTTATGCCCTCAATAAAGAAATTAACCGATACGAGTCGGCTCAGTCAGGCCATCAGTTTAATCCGTTAATTAAATCGTTTGATGGTGGTTCAAAGAAAAAAGGCTATTGGAAAACGCTAAATTCCATGCGTAATGTTGATACAGAAACACTGATTAAAGTAAGGGGTGAATCATAGTGAGTGATGATCGTTCAGTTAGAAGCTCGCAATTAATTTCACCTTATGGCACGGGGGCTATTGTTGATATCGGTGATGAGTCATTGATGCTGACTGACTTGAAAGGTTGGCCAAGGCACCTAGAAGATATTGTTCTTGATAGGTTGGCCCGAGAGCTGGGTGTCCGTTCCCTAAAGGCGCCACCCAAAGCCCCGGAGTATGGGAAAGGAAAAGCGCATAGAGCGGTAGAAACAATGCGCTTCCCACGTTGGATGTTTTGCCCTAGCTGTAGGCGAATGGTCCGTTGGACTAATAAAGATGAAAACGATAACGACAAGCCGGTATGCGCAAGATCAACGTGTAAGCAGCGTGTACTTGTCCCCATGCGTTTTGTTATGGCCTGTGAGCAGGGCCACGCTGAAGATGTGCCCTGGGGCTGGTGGGCGCACTCACGTGGAGGTACATGTGCAACAAAGGATTATGATAAGAATTTGTATTTCAAATCACGGCCCGAGTTAGGCAGTGGTTTGGATGCTTTGTTTGTGGAATGTAAGGCTTGTTCTGGCAGTCGAGATCTCAGTGATATCACCTCGCCCGGTGCTATGAAGTCA
Source organism: Motiliproteus sp. (assembly GCA_036960175.1). GTDB lineage: Bacteria > Pseudomonadota > Gammaproteobacteria > Pseudomonadales > Balneatricaceae > Motiliproteus. The sequence continues at coordinate 17,978 of JBALWH010000052.1, forward strand.
GTAGGTGTTAAGTGTAAAGGCAATCAGCCTTGGGAGTCTTGGGGCGAGTGTGATCAAGATCCAGTTGTTTTACAACGGGGGGCTAGCAACCTGTATTACCCTATTGTTCGTTCTGCGTTAGATATACCTGTGGCGGCGGCAATGGAAGGGGATACGGACTTATTTAAAGCGATTAAGTCGCATAGCTTTTACGATACTTTTCGTGGATTTCTTGTGGATAGTGATGATGAGAATACGGCGAAGGGAATAGCTAAAGGTATTGCTGAAGATAACCTCTGCTCAATTGATGATGTGCTTGCAACAATTGATAATGATGTCGAGGAGAAAGAGTTTGATGGCCAGTTACCAACCCCCGAAGAGCTTCAACTGGCCGAATGGGACGTGTTGGTATCATCCGATGTAACTAACTATGGCAGCAATAATTTTTCCGCAAGATTAACTACTCGATTAGAGGCGGCCGATCGCTGGGGAATAGCCGATTTAATTGAGCGGGTAGTTCTTCTGGATAAGCTCAGAGAAGTTCGCGCTTTTTGTGGTTTTGAAAGGGTTAAGACTGGGGTTAATAAAGTACCACCCGCTGGCCGCCATGAAGACATCAAATGGTTGCCCGCTATTGAGGTCTTTGGCGAGGGAATATTTATTCAATTGTCAGAAGAAGCGTTAGAAAATTGGGAAAAAACGGCGGGTACCTTTATTGATTCCAGAGTCGCGCCATTATTAGCTCGTTTTGCAGAGGGTGATATCGCTTATTTACCGGAACCCAATGTTCGTTTGGTGGCATTACATACATTTGCACATCTTCTTATTCGTCAGCTCAGTTTTGAATGCGGCTATTCCAGTGGTTCTATTCGTGAAAGAATTTATGCTGCCCACGGTCAGGCAGGGGTATTGATCTACACCGCTGACTCGGATTCAGAGGGTAGCCTTGGCGGCCTAGTACAGCAGGGTGAACCTGAAAGGTTACTACCTACAATTGCCGCCGCTATCGATACTGCCAGCTGGTGCTCTAATGATCCGGTTTGCAGTGAAATGGAAACCCAAGGTGTGATGGGGCTTAATAAAGCCGCCTGCCATAGCTGTACATTGGTTTCAGAAACCAGCTGCACCATGAATAACCTGTTGCTGGATAGAAAGCTTTTGCTGGGCGATGAAACCGGCGATGGTTTTTTTACTGCTGTACTGGCAACAATCAAAGGGAGTAAGTAAGCCGATATGAGAATGCCAAATTCTAGGGAGATCAGTGACGAGCAGGAAGAAATTTATATGGATGCACCGATGGATGGTGCAGTTATGGTTGCGGGACCACCCGGTACCGGTAAAACCGTGATTGCTTTCCTTCGTGCGCAGGCACTCAATAAGCGTAATAAGTCTGCCACCGTGATGATGTATGGCAAGGTGCTTAGAAAATATACTAGCAATGTCTCAGATCAACAGGAAGAAAAAGTACCAACCTCAACCTTATTAAGCTGGGCTTTCAAATGGTGGAAACTCCACAAAATTAATACTCAGGCAGTGATTGGCGATAACGTCTATCTGAATTGTCCTTACGATAGTAAGGATGAGGCCAAAGCCCACGGTGCCAAATGGGATCGTGGTAAAAAGAAATGGTGGGTACCTAGCGAAGATTACAATAAATATAAAAGCCTGTTTGAGCAATGGCTATTAGAAAGCCATGAGCCGCCCAAAATTGATGATTTCCAGTATGACTGGCAGCATATGTTTGAAAAATTCGCTGTGCATGTCAGTGAGAAAAAACCGGTACAAAGCCCTGGGCATCTGATTATTGATGAGGCGCAGGACTTTCCTCCGACGATGTTTCGTTTTCTACGTTTTGCCTTGATGCAGGTGGAAAACGCTGGAATCACTATTATGGCTGATGAGAATCAGCGGTTAAATGAAGATCATAATTCGACGATTAGTCAGATTAACAAGGAGCTGGCAATTCCTGATGAGCGACAGTTTTTATTAACTGAAAACTTTCGCAATACACGAGAGGTGGCGGGTCTGGCTGCTTATTTTTATGTAGGCTTGCCTACTGGTAAACCTAAGACGCCAACACGTAAAGGTGGCAAGCCAGTGTTGGTTGCAACGCGCTCGATGGATGACCAGGTGCAATACCTTGTTGATGCGGTTACCAATCGTGCCTTTGGTGAAGTGGGTGTTTTTGCTCAGACCGACTCCATGCGGGACAAACTGTATAACAAGTTACAGCATCGCCTTAGGGGTAAATACCGAGTTCAAACCTACTCATCAAAAGAAAAATACAAACATGATCACCCTGTCGAAGACCTTATCTTTGACACAAAAGGGACCCTAACTGTAATCAACCGTCAAAGCTGTAAAGGCTTGGAGTTCGATGCCGTTTTTATCCCTGAAATTCAGGCTATGCCCATTGATGGCAGTAACCTCGATACCTTCAAAATGAATATGTATGTGATGTGCTCCCGGGCGCGTCAGGCACTCTATTTGTTGTACTCTTCCGGTACAGACCAGGAGCCTGATATAGTCAGCTATTTACCCGGCAAAGCGACTGGAATACTGGAATACAGCAATGACTGACGATTCAGCACCGGATATATTTAATGAAGGGGTGGTTAAAAAATCACCGGGCTCGATATATATGCTCACAAGTGTTCGGCAACTACTCCGAATGCTGGATATTGGCTTGGTGGTACCTGAGCTGGTTGCATGCGTCGACGATGCTATAGCAGCCTTTGATATTGATCAGTTACCGGCTCTGAGTACAATGGCGGGTTACCCGGCGGTCCCTGTATTGCTGGAGCTTAAGCTTGGCGTTACCAAGCCACAATCCGTCTATCCGGCATCGGCTATCAAAACTATCCACTTTGCGTCTCAGGATGAGCTTGAGGATTATCAGGCTCGTGGTTTTGAGAACGTACCCAATACCCTGTTTGACTTCGAGGTTACGCCGGCCCTTTTTGATAAGAGCTCTCAAGGGAGTGTGGCTGCATCGTTAGCCAAAATCGACCGCAGTGCACTTCGTCGAAACTACCGCCAGTATGATGTACTGGCAGGTTTGCTATGGGACGCGATCGCACAGGCTGGAGATGCCGATGACGTGGGCTCGCTGTTACACCGTCTTGCGTCATATTCTGCAGCCGACGATGTACCTGCCGCCTTGAACGACTGGATACAGTACAAAGCAGAAGCGGGCAAGCTGCCGCTTGAAGATAGCGGTCTGATGAGTACTTACCTGCACTTGCTGGGTGAGCGAGATCTAGACGAAGGCTGGGCTTCAGCTGATGTATTGGAAGAGCTTGCCGGTCAGGTATTGGCACCCGTAGCCGATAGCGAAGCTTTTCAAAAGTGGTATCGCTATAGCAAGGCTGTCATTAATAATGAAAAAGAGTTAGGTACATTAACCGATGACGGAGATGTGCTGCTGCGCGCGATCTTGTTACACCTGCTTAACCCAGATGCAGAAGCCATTGAACGTATGGCTCTGCGTGATCCGGCCCCAGGTATCAAAGTGCTTGCCATGGCTCGCACACTCGCGGCCACACGATTGGGTTTTGCACCATTGAGTGCCACGGGGAAACTGGAGCGACCCGGAGCCTTTTGGTTAGTTAGTGACCTTATTGGCGCCTTTATTAATAGAGATGCATTTGAGTTGAATGAACTGGTTTCTGAGTCTGACCCTGCAAATGGCTTGGTACTTAGCTGGCAGGGGCAGTGGGTCAATAATTATGCAGTGATTCCTTCGCAATCAGGTAGTACTGGTGTGGGTATCCGTGTCGATGCCGATGTGGATGAAGGGGGGATTCAACAAGAGGCTCCTGCTTATTTATCCCTCATAGAATTACAGCAAATGGCTGAGAGACTCGATGCTATTGCAAACACTACTATCGACGAGGGTCAGCTAACGCTGGTATTAACAAACCCCGCAGCCAAACTTTTACCCAAGCAGGCAGTCTTTTCAATAAGTATGCAGGGCGAGCAGGGCGTGACCTTCACCAGTCGCTTGCTCGATCTGAGTATGAAGTCTCACAAAGCCAAATTAACCGGCAAGCGCACGCTGGCAGCACTGGTCTATCAAACAGAGCAGGGTGCAGATTTTCGGTTTGAAGCTGAAGAAGAAAAATATTTTTCAGCGCAAATCACATTGCCGCAGGAAATCAATCAACAATCCCTACAAACAGCCTTACAGCGATTGCTCGACTGCCATGCCTGGATGAAAACAACAATAAAATAAACGATGGAATTAGTTTTTTAAATTATGGGCCTTTTTTTTTGTAGTCATTAACCTCTATTACGGAATCCACGCGAATGAGCGTATTTACCCCTGGTATGCGTGTGCTCTGTCGTGACGCTGAATGGTTAGTCACACGTGTCGAATCTTCCAGCGATTACTTTCAAGAGCAGGTAATTCATTGCGTTGGTACCGACGAACTCACCCGCAGTCATGAAGCCGCGTTTTTAACGCAGCTTGATAAAATCACACCGGTCGACCCGCGTCGTACTAAATTAGTCAGAGATGATTCCGGCAGTTATAGCCGCGCCAAACTCTTCTTGGAAGCGCAGCTTCGTCAGATGCCACTAACCGATCCGGAGCCCGATTTTGAAGATATGGGCGCGTTCAAACCCATGGAATACCAGAAAGAAACGGTACGCCGGGCCATTGGCCAAATGCGGCCGCGTTTGTTGTTGGCCGACGGTGTTGGCCTGGGTAAAACCATTGAAGTCGGCATGATCCTCGCCGAGCTGATGAAGCGAGGCCAAGGCGATCGAATTCTGGTGCTGGCCAAAAAATCCATGCTGGCCCAGTTTCAGGCAGAGCTGTGGAACCGCTTTGCCATACCGTTAGTACGAATGGATTCAGTGGGCCTGGCCCGCTTGCAGCTTAAAATTCCCGCGTCAAAAAATCCCTTTGAAGTGTACCAGCGCATTATTATGTCGATGGATACCCTCAAAGATATTGGCCGTTACAGTCACTTTCTGGAAAACACCCGCTGGGATTGTGTCGTGATTGATGAGGCTCATAATGTCGCCGGTGCCACCAATCCCGAGCGCAACCTCAGTTATCGTTTGGCGCAGCGCTTGTCGCGGCGTACCAATAGTATGATTCTCACCACGGCTACACCACACAACGGCAAACGTGAAACCTTTGGTCGCCTAATTAGCCTGTTAGATCCGTCGGCCATCCCCGATCCCAAATTGCAGCAATACTCCGCCTCGGATATCCAGCCCTTTTTCATGATGCGCCAGAAAGAAGATGTGCATGAAGAGGCCGGTGATAATTTTTCTGAGTGTCACTATATTCCGTTGGAGCAAACCCGTGTCCAGGCGGATACTGACATTGAAGGCCCCATTTACCAGCTGCTGTCTGATTTGCGTAATCCGGTGTTAGATAAAGCCTTAAAAAGCAGTGCCATCGTGCAGTGGGGGATGTACAAATCGTATCTATCCAGCCCCGAAGCCTGCTTGTCCACCGCTCGCAAGCGCCTCAACGATCTCAGTAAAAAACCGGAAAAATCCGCCGAAGAGGGTCAACTCAAAAAACTGCTCAATCTGTTAGAGCAGCAAACAGTCAAAGACAGCAGCCGCTTTAAATTGTTACTGCGCGAACTTAAATCGATGGGCTGGACCGGTAAACCTGCCAGCCCCAGAGTACTGTTATTTACCGAAAGTCGTAAAACCCAAGAGGCCTTAACACAAGCGCTCGCTGAACACTTCACGATTAAGTTTAGTGATAAGCAGGAAGACCAGGCGGGTCAGCCTATCGCAATGGCTCACGGTGGTATGGCTGATGTTGCTCTGGCCGCCACCGTAGAATCCTTTGGTACCGGTAGTAGCAAAATGCGTATTCTGGTGGCTACCGATGTGGCTTCTGAAGGCGTTAACTTGCACCACCAATGCCATAATATTATCCACTACGATCTGCCTTGGTCAATCATCACCTTAATTCAACGTAACGGCCGTATCGACCGCTTTGGCCAAATGGAAAACCCCGTTATCCGCTACCTGATGGTTGAAAGTGATGCAGGGTTGCTGAAGGGCGACAGTGATTTATTCGAACGGTTGGTCGGCAAAATAAAAGAAATTAACCGCAGTACCCGCAGTGGCGAAGCGGTACTGAAATTATACGACCCCAAAAAAGAAGAAGAGCGTATTGCCAAAGCTTTGTTGGAGGGTGATACCGACCTGCTGGATCGTGATGAACAAACCACAGCAGAAACTAAAGAAAGCGCCGAGCTGGAGCAATTATTAATCGATGCCAATAGCGGTGGTCACGATGATTACCTCGCCATGTTGATGGGTGAAACAACGGAGGCAGAAATTGAAGAGCAAGCCTTACTGGATAGCTCCCGTGTTCGTTTGATGAGTAACAAAGCCTTTTTTGAACAGGGTTATAAATTGCTTAGCCAGACTTTGCAGGATGATGGTTTTCATCCATTACAAGATACCGGTGAGCACTTTGTATTGAACCCGCCCCCCGAGCTACGTCGTCGCCTCGGTGACCCGAAGATGAAAGAGGGCGTCTTGTTCGGTGCTACTGCCATTCCAGAAGAATCCTGGCCCGATGACGGTCAGTTGCGATTAACGCCCAGTGTCGATCGCGTAAATACCGCTATTCGCGCTGCCATGGCGCAAAAGAGTCAATGGTCAGAAGAACTATTGCTGAACGAACACCACCCGGTCATGGATTGGCTGTCTGAACGGCTGATGATGTTAATGGATCGTGGCCAGGCTCCATTAATAGCCTCGCCCTATTTGGAGCCCGGTGAACTACTGTTTTGTTTTATCGGCCAAGTCAGTTCCCGTGCCGGTACACCGTTAATTGTCGATCCTCACGCCGTCTCTTTTCGCAAAGGCGGTAAATACGAGGTGCGCCCTTTGCAGCAAGCACTGAGTGAGGTCCGTTTTGAGCAATTAGGTAATACCGGCGTTAAAGGTGATTTACCCGATAATCTGTTGTCGGGTTTTGTCGAATCCGCTGTCGAGCAAAGTATCAGGCATCTCAAGCAACTCAAGGATGCTCGCCGCGCCATCATCCTGCCCAAACTAGAGCAAGAAAAACAGCGGCTTTCTGGCTGGTTAGAGGAGTGGGGCGGGCATATACGGCATGAACTGACGACGCTCTCACCAGAAACCAAAAAAGCCACCCGGCTACGTCATCGCCTCGATGAAATGACCAAATATATCCATGACCGTGAACATAACTGGGAGCAAGCCCATTACCGCGCCGTTGATGAACCGGTTACCCGTCTGGTGTTAGTCGTAGAGGGGGCTAAATAATGAGTATTGATCTCGCTATTAACAATGTAGGGGAATATTTCTCGGCGCATTACCTGGCTGATAATAATGGCTTTGCCAAAGATATCCGCGATAAAACCGGCCAGTGGAAGGAGCAGGGCTCACAAGCCGCACCACGCCAATTACAAAGCTTGGCCGATAACTATTTTAAGGCCAAAGCCCGTGCGCTCGATTACCCCGAGGCCGAGCTGCGTAGCCGCGCCGATGAGCCCAATATCCGTAGCTGGCACCCGCAACTATTGCAAGCACTGGGTTATCAGCCCGAACCGTTTAACCTCGAGTTGCTCAGTGAAAAAAAACAACTGCCGGTATTATTACGTTTACACCGTCATAGCCAGCCCTGGTTGGTGGTGGCTCAGGCACCGTTCTGCGTCACCAATGGCGATTGGGTAGAAGAGCCGCTGGAAGAAATGGTCGAACCCACGGGCGAAACCGTCGCAGAGTTACCTACCTGCATAGAGCCTTGGGAAAAGGCCGTAGGCCTAGTATTCCGCCAGGAAGATCGCCCGCGCTGGTTCATGTTGCTAGCTGGTAGTCGTATCTATTTATTTGATGCCCATAGTTATAGTCAGGGACGTTACCTCTATATAGATCTCGATGAAGCCTATGCTCATCGCGATGGAGCCAGCTTCAACGCAATTGCTGCGTTGTTGTCGCGAGAAACTCTGGCACCTACCACTGAATCCGAAGAAGTACTGCACGAAAAGCTGCGCGAAGGTTCCCTCAAAAGTACTCACGGTGTATCCGCGCAATTACAGGGCGCAGTACGTGAAGCGATTGAACTCATCGCTAACGGTTGGGTAGAGTCGCGCCGTGCACAGAACAAAGGTTATCGCCAACTGGCCGAGAGCGAACCGGCGTTGGCCGATGGTAGCCGCAAGGTGACTGCTGAGCAGCTTAAGCACGATGCCTTGGTCTATGTGTACCGCATTTTGTTTTGCCTCTATGGAGAGGCTCGTGGTGGTGAACTGGGTATTCTGCCCATAACCGACGATGTATATCGGCTTGGTTATAGTTTAGAAGCGCTGCGAGACCTCGCCGATCGCGGCCAGCCGGGAACCCTTACTGAAAACGGTAGCTACTATGCGGAGCATCTTGCCACCTTGTTCAAGTTGGTCCACCAGGGCTTTCATCCTGAAAGCGGTAGAGAGAAGGGCAAAGGTAAAAGTCAGGAGGGTGTGCAGGAAACTAACGTCGGTTATCAGGTCGGCCAGAACGATATGTTCGGCAATGTACAAAGCCAGCTGTTCAGTGATGATAAAAAAGAATCGGGTAAGCAGCTACGCACCGGTACCAGCAAAGCCTTTATTATTCAGCCACTGACCGCCACTCTGTTTGACCCGGCTGCGACACCCTTGCTCGATAGAATCAGGCTCAGCAACCGCATACTGCAACAGGTTATTCGTCGCCTGAGTTTGGGTACGGGCAGCAACAACCGTCAAATAGGCCGTATCAATTATGCCGAGTTGGGCATAGTGCAGCTGGGTAGCGTCTATGAAGGCTTGCTGAGTTATAAAGGTTTCTTCGCTGAAGAAGATTTGATTCAGGTGTGCAAAAAGCCGAAAAAGGCAGCGAGCAAACCGCAACCGGTCGTCAAAGATAATGCAATAGACCCGAAAGAGGCGACCTGGTTTGTTCCAACCTCGCGGTTGGATGAATTCAACACCGGTGAAATTATTATCGAGCACCGCTCCGAGCAGCCACGTATTTATAAAGCCGGTGAATTTATTCTGCACCTCAATGGTGTCGACCGGGTTAACTCCGCCTCCTACTACACGCCAGAGGTCTTAACCCGGGCACTGGTGAAAGAGGCACTTAAAGAACGGCTTAAAGATTTTGGCCCCGAACAAGCCGATGAGATTCTTGAGTTAAAAATCTGCGAACCAGCAATGGGTTCAGCCGCATTCTTAGTTGAAGCCATAGACCAGTTAGGTCGCCATTATCTGGAGCTTAAACAGGAGCAGGTTGGCCATACTATAGACCCTTCTGAGTTCGAAGCTGAACTGCGCCGGGTGCGTCACTACATCGCGGTACACAATGTCTATGGGGTCGACCTTAATCCCGTAGCTGTGGAGCTGGGTGCATTGTCCTTGTGGCTCGCCAGTATTCACAGCCTAAAAGTTCAAACCGGTGAAAATGGCAGCCCAGATATATACCAACCCGGTCAAACACCATGGTTTGGTTTACGCCTGCGTGCGGGTAACTCATTAATTGGTGCGCGCAGGGCGGTGTGGACACCGGGGCAGTTGGCATCGGGCAAACACTACGGCAGTAGTGCCGAAGCACCGCGTCAGTTAAAACCCGGCGAGCAGCGTAAAGCGGACGAAATCTATCACTTCCTCGTCTGGGATGAGGATATGGCACCCGCCGCTCGCGATAAATTAATGAAGCAATACTGGCCGGATGAGTGCGAGCAAATAAAAACCTGGCAATCTGCCCATGTGAAAAAGAACTGGTCGCCGGAAGAGCTGGCTAAAGGCCGTGATATATGTAAACAGATCGATACGCTTTGGGCAGACTATGCCGAGCATCGTATTGAAGGTTTGGCGCGTACAGAGTGCACTGCAACGGTATGGCCAAAATCATCGGGTGATATTGATGCCTTAAAACCTGGGCCAAGTTTGGTATTTCAGGAGAATTTAAAAGCCAACCTAGAATCGCAGTCCGGTGCTTTCCAGCGTTTAAAGTTATTGATGGATAGCTGGTGCAGCTTTTATTTTTGGCCGTTGCAGAACTCTGAGGATATACCCAGTCGTAAAGCCTGGCTGGCGGCGGCTGAAGTATTATTGGGTACCGATGCAGTAGGGCAATCAGAAACTAGGGCGATGTTGGATATTTCGCTTGGGGATGAAATTGATCTAGAGGGCTTGTTTGCCGAGAGTCAGCAGCAGTTGCCGGATGCAATCAAACTTGCGACAGCCGTACCTTGGTATCAGGTGGCGAGAGAAACAGATGACAGACAGCACTTTCATCATTGGGAGTTGATCTTTACTGAGATATTGGGGCCTATATTTGACGCCCAGGAAATAGAGCCTAAAGGATTTGATCTGATGTTTGGTAATCCTCCATGGATGAAGGTTTCTTGGGCCGATGCGCCTTTGCTAAGTGAGATAAATCCGTTGCTAGGTGTGAGAGAAGTAAAATCAGCTAAATATAATAGTGAAAGACTAACTTTGATGTCGATCGAAAGCAGAAGGCTTCATTATAGGGATGTCTTTAAAGACGGTGAGGGGGCTAGTGTCTTTCTGAATGATAGAACTCTTTATCCATCACTCTCCGGTGTTCAGACAAATCTGTATAAAAACTTTATTGAACGATCATGGTATCTCTTGAATGGTAGCGGTGTTTCAGGTTTATTACATCCAGAGGGTGTTTATGATGACCCTGTAGGTGGAGGGTTTAGGAATGAATATTACGGTCGCCTGCTCGGTCATTATCAGTTCCGCAATGAGTTGAAGCTATTTAAAGATGTTGGTAATCAATATGCTTTTAGCATCAATATATTTAGAGGAAGTAAATCTGACGTGGAGTTTAGGAGTATAAGTAACCTGTATGACCCACGGACAATAGAGAGGTGTTTTGAGAAGCTAGAATGCTCATCGCCAATACCACTGATGAAGAATACCTCTGGTAGTTGGGATGTTTCCGGGCACCCTAGGCGTGTAATTAGAGTAAATGCAGAGTTGCTTTCTAAGTTGGGCGATTTGTTTGAAGATAAAGAGATTCAATCTCCACGATTACCCAGAATCCACAGTGATTCTCTATTGGATGTGCTGTACAAGTTTTCCTTGTCTGGTAATAAATTGGGCTCTTTAGAGGATGGGTTTTATGCAACTGTTATGTTTGACGAAGCCAATGCGCAAAAAGAAGGCCTCATTACTCGAGTAGATAATCCTAGTTTTCAACCAGAAGATCAATCTAGTGTAGTGCTTGCTGGACCCAATTTCTTTGTGGGTAGTCCTTTTAATAAATCAGCTCAAACGATAAGCAATACAATGAGAAGTTACGATGATATTGATTTGTCAGGTATCAATCCAGATTATCTTCCGAAAGTGGTATATAGGCCTGGGGATGCTGATGGTAATGTAAGTAAATATATTGAATCGATTAAGATTTGGCCTAAATTAAAAGATTCGAAATTTAAACTTATTACTTATCAGGAAAGGCAGGTTATTGAGAAGGAGAATTTGCCGGAGAAGATTTTTTTAAATACCATGAAAACTTTTATTGCTGGGGAGTTAGTAGAAGATATATATGTCTTTTATGACCAAGCAGCAGAGAAGGAAGGTGTTGAACGTTCATGTAGGCAGCCTTCGTTAGATGAGCTTAGATACCTTCCTAAAAGAGTTACAGATAGATATCGACTTTTTATTCGGCGGCGAGGTCAGCCAGCCAACGAGCGCACATTGATTTCCGCGTTAATGCCGCCAGGGTTCGCTCATATTCATCCTGTCCTTTCATTTGGGTTTATTGACGAGTGGGATTTGTTAAATTTTTCTGGTTCAAGTATTAGTATCTTGTATGATTTCTTGATTAGAGTTGCTGGCAGGAGCGATATATATGAAAGCACGCTAAGGCCATTTCCTTTGGCAGAAGGAAAGTTTTCGATGATGATAGTCGCGAGGTCATTAAAGCTCTTTTGTGTTTCCAAGTTGTATGCAGAAATATGGGAGAGGAATGTTGAAAAAGTAGCTGCGTATGAGATCCACTCTTGTTCAATTGAGGAAAGTTTTACAGAAAAAAATAGGCTTAAAAAAAGTTGGGATATAACCCAAGTAGCTACTTCAGATCAGGATAGGCGTCAATTAGCCTTAGAAATTGATGTTGTTTTGGGCATGAGCCTAGGTATTAGTTTAAGTGAGATTGAAGATATATATAGAGTTCAGTTTTCAACTTTAATGTATTACGAGTCAAATGACCTGTACGATTCTCGGGGGCGACGGTTGCCTAATACCATCCGTAAAGATTCGGGGGCTAAAGAACTCCGTGAGCTCCTGAAGGGGCATGATGGGTATTCGACGGTTACTGTTACTTGGAGTATTGATAAAGGCAACCAAACCGTTACCAAAACTTTCTACCCACCCTTCACCCACGTAGACCGCATCGAAGACTACAAAACCGCTTACCGCGTATTCAGCGAACGTCTGGGCCTCACCGACATCAAGGAAGTCAGTTAATGGAAGCCAATACCCGCAATCTTGAGCGCATCTTCGATCAGACCATCGCTTATCAAATTCCACTTTTCCAGCGCCCTTATGTTTGGAAAGAAACTGATAACTGGCAGCCCCTATGGGATGACATCCAGTTACTAATGGACAAGTTACTGCGTGATGATAAAACCCATTCCCACTTTTTGGGGGCTGTGGTACTGGAACAAGTCACTAATGCCACCGGCTCTATCGAAGCCCGGCAGGTGATTGACGGTCAGCAGCGATTAACGACGCTGCAATTGTTTTTGATTGCCGCCAGGGACCTTTGCGCTGAGCTGGATGAGCAAAAGTATCTCGAACGTTTTACCGATTTAACCGCCAATAAAGCCTCGCGGATAGATAGTGATATTGAATCCTATAAAGTGTGGCCTACCAATAGTGATCGTAAAGCCTTTGTCCGCTTGCATGCCGCAGGTGGACCGGATGGCGTGGTAGTTGAATTTTTAGGCAAAAAGGGTGCGGCTCGTACCGGTAGAAATATCCCGGATGCGTATCTCTATTTTAGTGAACAGTTACGCAAGTGGTTTGCTGGTGAGTTATTGGATGATGATATTGAGGGTAAAACTCAAGAACAGCACCTTGAAGCGCTGTGGCAGGTGGTGCGCGCACATCTACAACTGGTCGTGATTGATCTCGATAAAGATGACGAATCACAGGTGATTTTTGAAACCTTGAATGCCCGTGGTACACAACTGTTGCCAGGTGATTTGATCAAGAATTATCTGTTTCACAAAGCAAAAGGGACAGAGAAGGAAATCCAAACGCTCTATGACGCCTGCTGGAATGACTTTGATGACCCTGGCGTTAAGTTCTGGCGAGAAGAGGTCACCCAAGGCCGGGTTAAACGGCCCCGCATTGATCTGTTTATGCAGCACTATTTAACCCTGCATACCCAGGATGACATTCGTGTTGCCCATATATTCAATGCCTTTAAATTTTACGCGGAACACTACCAGCCGAAAAACGGTGATGAGCGGCTGTTACCCGATTCGCCTGCTAAACACCTGCAAGCTCTGCATAACTACGGTAAAGTTTTCCGTACCTTCTATGAGCCCGAAGAAAAATCGCGGCTGGCAGTTTTTCTGCAACGGCTTGAAGCTGTCGATACCGCAACCGTGTATCCCTTCCTGTTGGAGGCATCGCATACCCTGGCTGAAAACCATACAGAAGAATTTGAAAATATACTGAACTGGCTTGAATCTTTTCTCGTACGCCGAATGATTTGTGGTTTGACCACCAAAAACTACAACCGTTTGTTTATAGAATTGGTTAAGTCTGCCCAGACTGGCGGGCGAATTACCG
>JBALWH010000053.1:0-29633 GCA_036960175.1 Motiliproteus sp.
CCGGTTGTTATCAATCTTTTCATCCGGGTCAGCTTTAACGGTTGGCGCTGAAGCAGCTTTCGGTGGTTGCGGCCGCTCAGTTTCGGTTTGCAACTCGGAGTCAGAAGCCGCTTTAGTGGCAGCAGAGTTTTCAGCGGTTATTGAGGCTTTCGATTCTGGGGATCTCGGTTCTGAGGTTGCATCTGAAGTCATATCTGATTCTTCAAAGCTATCAGTCTCAGGTTGGGGTTTCTCCACTGCTACGAATAGTTGTTCCAACGCTCTTAGGGCGGTTCTCTCAGCCGTAGCCTGGTCGGGAAAATCATCCATCGGGGAAAACAATGAGCTGATGCCATAGGCGCCGATCTTGGCATCCCAGGCGTGAGCGAAATGAAAATCACCTGCTGGGAACGGCTGAAAGTGATGCTCACCCGTCTGATCAGCGCGCCAGCCTTCCAACTCGTCGGTCAATAAAAACAGGTCCATAAACCAGGGAGTAATCACCACCCCCAAGATCTGACCATCCAGATCTTGGAAACCAATGGTCTTAACTTCCAGGTCCGGATTGATAGCAGCAAGATCCCGTACTTTTTCTTCCAGGATCTGTTGGTAATGTTGTTCAATCAGAGGAACACGGCGCATTAAAAATCCCTGAGCAGCCAGCGCTTAAGGCGCTGTTGGTTTTAATTATTGTTGTTAGCCTTATTCTATTGCAAAGCCCGAGTCAGAATATACAACCATAGCCGTACTCCAGGGAAAACTTAATGACTTAGCAGGGACTAATAACCCCCTCCTTTGAGCCGTGCATTGCAGCTTACAAGGGGATAAATACAAACATGACAAAAATCAATAAGCTACATATGCAAATTCGTGGCATCAGGCTAAGATGCCATACAAAGTAAAAACAGATCTGAACATTGCTTTCCATCGACTACAGTCGAAACAACGTTTTCTGACGAAACCTATCTGTGAAAATGGGCTACCTTAGAGAAAGAAGATATCCACTGTAGCCATCAGCTGCCAGCAGGAAACCTACTAAAAAATAACAATTAAAAATAACACCTAAAAATAAGAGAGGATTGTATGAAATATCTAAACGGCAGTTGTAATTGCGGAAAAGTGGAAATAAAGATCCCCGATGATTTTGAATTGATGGGTAACTGTCATTGCAAAGAATGTCGCAAGTTTTCGGGGGGAGATTATGCTGTAGTCGGAGGCTTGGACTCGTCCAAATTTGAATTTGTACGCGGCGAAGATTTGGTTACTTACTACCCCAAATCAGAGGAAACCGATCTGGCCTTTTGCAGCTGTTGTGGCAGTAGCCTGTTTAGTCGCAAAAACAGCGTGCATAAACACATGGTCCGCCTAGGCATCCTCGACGACGTGCCCAGCAGTAAGCCTTCGTTTCATATCTTTACGGGTGAGAAAGCACCCTGGAACGAGATTAACGACGACCTGGCGCAGTTTGACACCCGGCCGCCAGCTAAATAATTACTCTGGCACTAACTGTTCGACGCAGCTATGACCACTATCTGGCGCCAGCTGTTGCTGAATGGCGGGCAGCAATGTCCGCAGCTGCTCAGGTAATACCCAGGGAGGATTGATTACTAGCATGCCGCTGGCAGTCATCCCGTATTCCTCTGTGTCAGCCTCGACCCCTAGCTCAAATTGCCACAGATCGCGTACTTTACTCGCTTTAAGGTCATTGATGAGCTTATTGATGCGATGACGTTCGACCACGGGATACCAAACCAGAAACACGGCACTGGGCATACGCTTGTAGCCTTCCTGGATACTGTTCGCCACTTGCTGATAATCGCTTTTCATCTCATAAGAAGGATCCATCAACACTAAAGCTCGGGAGTTTTTGGCTGGCAGTCTCGCCTTCAAACCGGCGAATCCATCAGCGCTCTCAACCTGCACTCGCTTATCTTTGCCAAACAAACGCTGCAATGCTGTTTGGTCTTTCGGATGCAGTTCATACAGCGCTAACCGGTCCTGACGCCGGAGCAGATCTGCGGCCAGCAATGGCGAACCGGGATACTGTCGCTGCTTCAGATAGCCCGCCAAGGCCTGCTGATAAATATCCGCCGACTCAGGCAAACGTGAAAAAGCCAAGGAGCCAATGCCTTTACTTGCTTCTTCAGTTTTCTTTGCCATGGCATTATTCAGTTGATAACGCCCCGCTCCGGCATGGGTATCGATATAGAGCACAGGGGTTTCCTTGCGCAGCAAATAATCGATGGTATTGGCAAGCACCAAATGTTTAAGAACATCACCGTGGTTTCCGGCGTGAAAGGCGTGACGATAACTCAGCATTGGATAAATGACTCTTTCAATATCAGACAGGCCGCAACCTTATAGCCTTAGCCATGCGCTGGCCAATGGTTTTTACCCAAGTAAAAGCAGGTTTATTCGATCTGTGGTTTGGCCCATTCTCGGATATCAAGGCTACTTCTGGTAGTAGTGATATTTGTCAGAACGACCTTTTACCAGTTCTGCCGGGTATTTCTTCGCATTCTTAATCATCTTTGCTGACACCGCCGCCGGAATATCGATGCTCAGTCGATCAGCCAGGCGAATAAGATAGACCTGCACATCGGCGATTTCGTCGGCGATTTCGGTTAGACGCCCATCATCCAGTTGTTGAGATTCCTCTTCTGTCAGCCACTGAAAATGCTCCATCAATTCACCGGCTTCGACATTCAATGCCATCGCCAGGTTCTTTGGGGAATGGAACTTATCCCAGTCGCGCTCACTGGCAAACTCACGGATCTGATGTTTAATGTTGTCAAAAGCGTCTTCTGACATAACTACCTCGGTGTGTAGACTGATCTGAAGCCACCATTCTAGATGCTGATGTTACGGATGTCATTGTTCAGGAGATCAACAACCCGGCTTCGAATAAAGTTCCTAATAGGCTAGGATATTAGGCCCTGTAGCCCTAGGCGGGACTCGAAACAAATAGGAAACTGGAAAATGAATAATAAAAACCCAGCTTACGTGATCGGGAATATTACCGTTAAAGACGCTCTTAAATGGTCAGAATACCGCAGTAAAGTCCCGGCTACACTGGAACCCTGGGGAGCCACTTTAGTATTCAGGGGCAGACAACTTGAAGTTTTGGGTGGCGAACATAATCATGAAAGTACGGTGGTGATCCGTTTCCCTGATGCCAAGGCGGCTAGCAGTTGGTTTAATTCTCCGGCATATCAGGCGCTGATACCGCTGCGCCAGCAAGCTGCTGATGTGGATCTGATTAGTTATCAAGCGGAGAGCTAGAATGCCGAAACTTGGAGATGATTGATCTGCACCAGCCAGAATGGACACTTACCTAAGCGACATAATTGTGATTCAAACTCTTCTGGGCTGAGATAGTCCAAAACACTGTCCTATTTTCCCTTTTAGGGACAATCTATGGAGGTGATGGCCAGACTACATTTGCCTTACCGGACTTGCGAGGCAGCCCCCCCCTACAAGCTGGTTTAGGTTTTTCACAGGGCGGAAAATACGGGAATCAAAGAGAATTTCTAACAATTTCAGAAATGCCGGGCCACACCCATGACGTTGAAATGACGCTATCGGTTCCAGAACCAAGCAGCCTAGCGTTAATCACACTTGGTCTTATCGGAATTAGATTTAGCCGGCGAAAAAAAACAGCGTAAATCAGGATATCTAAACCCAATCTAACCCCGCACCATGCAGGGTTAATTTTCTCGTTAATTCACGTTCGGGCGTAGCCTAAGGTAGGACGTTAAGAAGCTGCCGCGTCGTCCTGGTCGGCCAGTTCTTCCTTAATATAGCGTTCCACATACTTCTTACCGCGCTTGGTGAGGTTGTATAACCAAGTAGAAATGGCTGCACCGAAGAGCAACGTAAACATCCATAGTTCTGGTAATAGCGCAGCCAACACCAGAGTAAAAGGAATAATAATCGCCAGACCAATTTTACAGCGCTTAACCATATTATCCTGCAGTTTTAGCGCTTCGGCCTTATCAGTCAAACCCGCTTTACGCAGTGACCGACATAAAGATTCATAATTCCGCTCATGGCGGCTCTGCATACGTCCGAAAGGATCGTTAATATTCATCGATGTACTTCTATTTAGGGGGACTGAAAGTTCGGAAATAATAATACCGTGGAACGGTCAAAATGTCTGTTTGGCAGAGAAGAACAATTGCCCTACTATAGACGGGTTAATTTGCATTTAATACGGCTAAGGAGGGCTATAACCATGTTACCAATTTTCAGCGAGTATACGTACAAAGTACGATACGTCCTCTCGCGGCAATACAAAGTTATCATACTAACCCTAATTGCCTGTTTTTCTTGGTCGATGGCTTCTGCCGGTGAGCCTAATCTAACACCGGTCAATCTCAGTGGTGCAACCGTGGTAACCCCGGCACAGGCGCTACAAATGCTCACCGGTGAAGGCGTTATACTGCTCGATACTCGAAACCCATTAAATTACGGTCGAGGGTATATTCCCGGCGCTAAACTCAGCCCTTTCAACGGCCACAGCGAGAATACAGTTACCTTTGATAGCAGCGCTCATCACTGGAACCCGCAGGACTATGGTGCCGACATTCACAGCACTATTATTATCTATAGCCATGGTGATACCGGCTGGAAATCATACAAAGCGGCAGTACTCTCTGTAGCGGCGGGCTACACAAAGGTTTTCTGGATGCGTGACGGCTTTTCTGCCTGGAAGGATGCTAATTACCCTGTTGAACATTAAGCACTGAATAGGATTTTATCTTTGAAGTCTCTTGGCAGTTTATATACCACCGCCTATAGCCTAACAGCAGCTTTTTTCATTGTTACGCTTATCTGTGGCGTAAGCCTTTTTTTCAATTATGGCCGTGATAACGTAGCAGAGCAGCTTCTATATAAAACGACTGCGGGCTTTGAGCGAACTTTTCGGGGGGTTAACGAGACCTTTTTAACAGAAGGAACTCCGGATTCAATCGAGATCATAACGACCGGCGAAAAAATGGTCGACGGCGCCTTGCTGGAATTCAAGAAAGTCAACGATGATGATATCTCTGAGCTATATCTAAATCAGGAAATATTCCCATTGTGGAATGACATCAAACACGAACTGCAGGACTTCAAACGTACCAACAAAGTCTTTGCTGATGATCAGCAACTGCTATTACGCTATGGCAGACTCCTCGTCCATAGCGAGAAGTTTAAAACACATTTCGATAAGCTGAAGACATTTCGATTTGATGAAAAAAGTAAAGATGAAAAACTTTTCTTATCAATTTCCATTTCTTTTGTATTGTTTAGTGCACTACTGTGGATCTACATTTTTAAGTTTATAAAAACCAATATCGTCTCTCCTTCCAGCGAACTCCAAAAACAGATTAGATCTTTGTCAGATTGCCACGATTTCAACTCGTTGCATGCTCATCTGGAAAAACACAGAGAATCTCTGTCAGAAACAAAAAACATATCTGTTGTCACAGAAATATCAGAGCTTGGAAGTGCTTTCTATTCTCTCTATCAACGTTTACATGACCAGATTGAGCAGCGGATATTCTATGAACAGAAACTAAAAGACGAATCGGTCAAGCTCACTCATATGGCAACCCACGACACGCTTACAGGCCTTCCAAACCGTGCTCTATTTCTAGACACTTTAGAACGTACAACTCACCGCGCGAAACGAGAGTTTAAACAGTTCGCCATTTGCATGCTCGATCTCGATGATTTTAAACCCATCAATGATAGCTATGGTCACAAAGCCGGAGATCTGGTGCTTAAAGAGATCGCCCAGCGTATGAAAAAAATATTGCGCTCATCAGATATGATGGCTCGTATCGGCGGCGATGAATTCGTTTTCATAATGGAATTGTCCCAAGATCGTCACCAGGCCATAAACGCAATACAACGCATAGTTTCCTGCTTTGAGAATACTTTCGACATAAACAGCCATGCCGTCAGTATTTCATGTTGCATTGGCGTAGCACTTTACCCGAATCACAGTAAAGATCCTCAAGCTCTAATGCATATGGCTGATATGGCGATGTATCAGGCTAAAACCAGTAACGACCAACAGATTGTTTTTCATAGTTCTAATACTGTAAACACTAACGATGGTAGCGGCACGGCTCATCTAGAGACTCAATAACATATCGCTGTATTCATAGCATTTATGTCATTACTACCGCGTTACGCACATCAAGTGCCTATTTGAAATTGGTTTATCGCGCTGTACCGGGAAAGGCACCTTTAATCTTCAAAAAGAAATATTCCTTGTCTCAGTAACCGTATGCCATCCGCGTCAACACCTTGATCTTATCGTTCATCCCTTCCAAAGCACTGGTGCTCAATCGATAGCTGACACTCGAGACAATCCCTTCAATATAGTGACCCAACCGTCTCGCGAAGAGTTGCAGAGCCTGAATACCACTTTCTTCTGCCATGGCTAACTTGTTCGCTTGGTCGAGGGCGAGGTTCTCTGGGTTGCTTAACGACAGTCAGCGGCTGCGCTTAACCAAGCGTCTTGCCGGCCTGATCGACCAGGACCCTGCCGACCACTTCGCGGCCGTACTTGGCAGCCACATGAAAGAGGCCGTAGACCACACGGGCCTTAAGGGGGATTACCCTGATGCTGATGAGTGCCTTGAAAGCCTGATCGAGCGTGCCGACCGAGCGCTCTATAAAGCCAAAGATGGTGGCCGAAACCGTGTGGTTGAAGCTGAGCCAAAACAATAATTATTATTTCTAATGGCAATCTCTGGATCGGTCGTTCAGGACGATCCAGAGATTTTCAGCAAAATTAACCGGCCTGGTTTTTTAAGGCCTGCTCGATAGCGTTAATCAACGCAGGTTCTAGTTCTCCATGAACATGCAGCTTTAACCCATTGACAAAAAAGGTCGGTGTACCACTAAGACCCAAGCGCACTCCCTCCTCCAAAGACGCAGTCACTTTATCTTTAGCGGCATTACCAGCGAAGCAACTATTAAACTTCTCCATATTTAACGCCAACTGTTCCGCTAACATTTCCGGCTTAATCGCTTTCAAATAGCTCTGGCGCTCAAAGGCCAGATCATGGAAGGGCCAGAATTTATCTTGTTCAGCGGCACAGACAGCCGCCTCTGCCACCCGACGAGAAATACCAGAGGGGTTGATCGGATAATCCCGAAAAACAACTTTCAGCTGACCATCAAACTGCTTCAGTAAATTCTTTACCGTATGACTAGCTTCCTTACAGTGAGGGCATTGGTAATCAGCGAACTCGATCATCGTTACCTTAGCGTCCGGGTTCCCTTTAAAAGGATAGCCTTCAGTGGCAACCTCAAAACGCGGGGCTTGAGCTTCAGGCAGTTTCAGGCGATAACCTTTTTCGGTCATAATTTGAGTCAGCAGCTGTCCTTCTTTTGCCGCCTGCTGTTGGGATTGGATAAATTCAGCAACCCGTCCCTTAACCTGTTCGTAGGGTGCGTTAATACGGCCACGGTTACTGTCATAAAATGCCTTAATATCTGCTTCACTCGCCTTTGGCACTTGTAGTAGTTGCTGCTGCAGCTGTTTCACGGTTTTACCTTCCGCGGCAGATTTTTCCTGCAAATAACGGTTAACGATATACTGGTCGATAACCTGTCGACGCTGGTCGTTCGCCTTCATTTCCACGTCATAGAGACTCTGTTGCACTGCTGGTGGCAGTTTGTCGCCCTGATACTCCTGACCATCGTAGCTAAATGATGGTGATTCTGCGGAGGCAACCGAGAGCCATAGCGATCCGAGTACCGACACAGCAAGCCGTACACAGTTGTTCATAAATAATCCTTAATCTAAAAATAATCTGTTCAAGTCCTGTCAAAGACCCCGTGACTCTCGTCCAGTTCCACGAAGGATAAAGCAAACCACTATTTGAGCAACATAATCCGCCATAAAGACAGCCTTCAGCCAATGGAATCCGTAACATAATCAGTAGAATAACGTTAGCTGTCCAGCGCCTCCTGACTGCCGAAACAACTGGCAATTCAACTTGCCGCCCTCACCGGCTCTCAGACCCAAACGTGAGCAGGCCTCCCGAAAACGCTGCGCGATCATCTCAGCATAATAACCGCTACCCTTAGAGCCGTTGCCTTTATTGCCACCTCGACCACTATTATTGCTACCACAACCACTAGGGCTACTGAGGTCACATTGTTTGATCAGATTCATCACATGATTAGCCCTACCGGGGTAATGTGCCGTCAGCCATTGTTCGAACAAAGGGCGAACCTCATGAGGCAAGCGAATCAGTATATAGGCAGCAGTTTTAGCGCCAGCATCACGACTAGCCTCAAGAATAGCTTCGAGCTCCTGATCGTTGATTTTAGGGATCACTGGCGCCGCCATCACTCCCACGGGAACCCCCGCCTGATTCAACTCCCGAATCGTTTTTAGGAGCGTTACCGACGAAGGGGTTCGCGGCTCCAGCGTGCGTTTCAGTTCATTATCCAGGGTAGTCATACTGATCCGCACCGAGCACAGCTGTTGCCGGGCCATCTCTTCCAACAGGTCCAGATCTCTCAAAACCAGTGAGCTTTTGGTGACGATAGAAACCGGGTGACGGTGACGCAGTAAGACTTCCAGCAACTGACGGGTAATCTGCTGCTCTTTCTCCAGCGGCTGATAGGGATCGGTGTTGGTGCCCAGAACAATAGGCTGGCAGCGATATTTGGGGGTGACCAAGGCCTGTTCCAGCAATTCCACAGCATTGGCTTTATAACTCAGCTTAGTTTCAAAATCGAGCCCGGGGGATAAACCCCCAGAACTATGAGTAGGCCGCGCAAAACAGTAGATACAGCCGTGTTCACAGCCCTGATAAGGATTAATCGACTGACTAAAGGGCAGGTCCGGTGACTGATTACGGCTGATAATCGAACGGGATTTCTCGGCCCGAACTTGTATGGCTTGAGCGGGTATCAACGGCCCTTTCTCGCCCTTATCTAAGCTTTCATTAATGACTTCCTGATCCAGGACGAGCAGATCGACATTTGCCCGAGTTTCAGCAAAGCGACCCGGTGCATTGCTGAGGGCACCGCGCCCCTTAACCCCTTGGATGGGTCCGTTATCAGAAGCCAGAATGGTGCTCGCCATTGCCGCTGTTACGGTCACTGCCTTAGTTCTCATCATCAATACCTGTCCTCATCCTGTCAGTTTTTATTCACTTGCTGAGGAATTTTTTAATGCCTATACTGTATAAATATACAGTCATTCTAAAAGCCGTGTTAACACTATGCAACCATTAGTATCTAGCCATCATCAAAATAACGACGCTGAAAGCAACGGTCGTCAAGACAGTTCTCAGCGGCTGTCACAGAACGCGCCCCTGCAACATCTGCTTAATCAAGGCAGAGTCTGGCATGCCCGCCAAGGAGGTGAACGCTCTCTCAGTCGCTTCAAGACTCAAGCTAGTGGCTATCAGCAGCTGGACCAGCAATTGCTGGGCGGCGGATGGCAATCAGGCAATCTGGTGGAATTACTCTATGACAAAGAAGGCAGCGGTGAACTAAGACTGCTGCTACCGCTGCTGGCGCGACTATCCAAAGAGGAACGCTGGCTGATCTGGGTTGACCCGCCTCATATCCCCTATGCTCCGGCACTGGCGGCTGCCGGTATCGATACTGACAAGATCCTGATGGTGCACAGTAAAAACCGGCATGACCGTTTATGGACACTGGAACAGGCCCTGAAAAGCGGGGGCTGCAGCGCTGTAATCGGCTGGTTACCCCAGGCATCGGCAAAAGCCGTCCGTCGTCTACAGGTTGCCGCTGGCGAAGGTGCTACCCTGGGATTTATCTGTCGCCCCCGTCAATGCCAAGAACAGAGTTCCAGTGCCCCCTATCGCGTGAGCCTGGAACCGCAATTAGCAGGCGTGGGTGTGACCCTGCTCAAACGTAAAAATGGTTGGGCAATGCCCACTCAGCAGCTCAGCCTGGGAGAAGATCAGTTACTGCATTGCCAACAATCCCCTCTGTCAGGTCACAACGCCCCTGGCCGTCAGCGATCAAACACTGAAGAGAGCCAGCGCCCCTCGCTGCAGCTGGTGACATAGGCTTATCACTGTGGGGTTTAAGGTCAGTTCAACGCCATCGACGGCAAAACTATGGTTCTATCTGTACTTTCCGTTGCTTCCTCTGGAAATGCTTTATAGCGATAAAACCCTAAAGCCTGCGGTATTACTGGATCAACGCCGCGCCCGCTTATGGCTCTGTAATGAACAGGCCAGCGAGCAAGGACTGAAGTCCGGCATGGCGGTGGCCACCGCCTGCAGCCTCTGCCCTAAAGTCCAATTACTCAGCAGACAACCACAACAGGAACGTCAGCAACTGGAATCCCTGGCATTGTGGGCCGGTAGTTTCAGTGCTCAGATCAGCCTTCAGAACGACAATGGAATACTCCTGGAAAGCGCCTCCATGCTGCCCTACTTTCAGGGATTCGAGCCCTATCATCGACGTTTACAACAACAGCTTCAAAACATCGGTTTTAGCAGCACTATCGCCACCGGCCACACCCCTCTAGCGGCGCGACTGCTCGCTCATAACGGTGGATTTATCAGCACGGAGCCAGAGCAGCACTTAGCCCAGCTAGGACAACTGCCGGTGGCAGCGCTGAAACTGGAGCCTAAAACCCAAGAACGCCTGATCGGCATGGGGCTGTGCCGGTTATACCAATTACTGCAACTACCCCGTAACGAACTGGCCTCGCGCCTGGGAGCCGAACTGTTGGACTACATTGATCGCCTCCGAGGGCAGCAACCCGATCCGCAGCCATTGTTTACCCCGCCGTTGCAATTCATACAACGTCTGGATCTGCTCCATGAGATCGATAATAGTCAGGCGCTATTGTTCCCACTACGTCGCCTACTGGCCGCACTGGAGGGCTACCTGAATAGCCGTCAATTGCGAGCAGAAACACTACTGCTGGAACTGTCCGAACGACAAAAACCAGATCGCGATGCCTGCGCAACCGTCCGCCTTCCCCTCAAACATAGTGGCGGCGAATATCGTAGCGAGGCCTGGCTGGAACTATGGCGGCTACGGCTGGAACGGCTACAACTGCAACAACCGATTATTGCCATGCAACTGAGCGTTGATCAGTTCCTGGAGAGACAAGGGGTAAGCCAAGACCTATTTGTCCCGGAGAAAAACACGCAATCTCAACGGCAGTCACCACAACAGCTGCTAAGCCGCCTGCAAACCCGTCTGGGAGAAGGTGCAATTAGCCGCATAGGCCTGGTTGCCGACCATCGTCCAGAAAAGAGCTGGCGCAGGATCCCCTCTGACCAGCCTGCTGCCAGCATTAATACGGCAGCCACAGTAACAGCAGTACCGGCAACAACAGCGCCAAAGGGCTACGGAGCTCAACGCCCTTGCTGGCTACTGAAACAGCCTCAGCCACTACCAGCAGTGCAACTGCAACAGCAGATAATTCGCCTGCTACAAGGCCCCGAACGTATTGTCAGCGGCTGGTGGGACAAATCGCCTATCCGTCGCGATTACTATATTGGCCGCTGGCCTGATGGCCGTCTGGGTTGGTTATATCGAAATCATCAGGGGGAGTGGTATCTGCATGGTTGGTTCGGCTAATAACCCCGACACTGCCGAGCGCAGCTACGCGGAACTGCACTGCCTCAGCAACTTCAGTTTTCTACGGGGAGCCTCGCATCCGCATGAATTGGTACACCAGGCTCAGGAACTTGGCTACCGTGCGCTGGCTATCACCGATGAGTGTTCGGTCGCCGGTGTGGTACGAGCCTATGAGGCCGCCCGGAAGCATGCCATCAAACTGATCATAGGCAGTGAATTTCGCCTCGATGATGAGCTGCTGGTATTGCTGGCACCAGACCGTCGTGGCTATGCTCAGCTATGCACTCTGATCAGCCACTGTCGCCGCCAGGCAGACAAAGGCAACTACCGTATCCAATGGTCAGATATCGACAACCAGAGCGGCATTAATCTTGATCACTGCCTGCTACTTTATCGTCCTGATCCCGCCCTGAAACAGGCGCAACAGCGCCTGCCTTGGCTAGCGCAACAGTTTCCCGGGCGCTGTTGGCTACTGGTGGAACGGTTGCTGCAAGCGGACGATGAGTTCCATTACCAACAACGCTTACAACTAGCTACCGCCCTGCAATTACCGGTAGTCTGCGCCAATAACGTACACATGCACCTTCCGCAGCGGCAGCGCCTGCAAGACCTGCTCACTGCCATTCGTCACCGTAGTAGCATCGAGCAATGCGGTTTTCACCTGGCAAGCAATGCTGAGCGTCACCTGCGCTCGCTGAATAAAATTCACAGCCTTTATGACCAATCCCTGATCGACGAGACTCTGGTTATCGCCGAACGCTGCCAGTTCTGTTTATCCGAGCTGCGTTACGAATATCCCGCAGAACTGGTACCTGCTGGTGTCACTGCCGGTGCGCAGTTACGTAAACTGGTGGAAGCCGGAGCACGACAACGCTTTATTGATGGCCCTTCAGCACGTCTGCGTAACCAGATTGAGCATGAGTTAAAGCTGATTGCGGAACTCAACTATGAGCACTATTTTCTCACCATCGAGGATATCGTCCGCTTTGCCCGCAGTCAGAACATTCTTTGCCAGGGCCGGGGTTCGGCGGCGAATTCCATTGTCTGTTACTGCCTGCACATCACCGAGGTAGATCCCCGGGAGGTGAGTCTACTGGTGGAGCGTTTTATCTCCAAAGAGCGGGACGAACCACCGGATATCGATGTGGATTTTGAACATGAACGTCGTGAGGAGGTGATCCAGTATATCTACCATCGCTATGGCCGCGAACGGGCAGGACTTACCGCCACCGTCATCAGCTACCGGGCCAAGAGTGCTATTCGTGATGTCGGCAAAGCCCTGGCCATGGATGAAAGTCATCTGGCCTGGTTGATCAGCCAGCTGGATCGCCGCGACGGCCGCCAGAGCTGGCAGCAACAACTACTGCAATTGGGTGGGGATAATCCTGATCAACGCCATCGTTTATTGGTCGATCTGGTGGCTGAGATTCTCGATATTCCCCGCCACCTGTCTCAACATGTAGGCGGCTTTGTTATTTCTGCCGGTCCACTATCGGAGCTGGTACCGATCGAAAACGCCGCTATGGTCGGCCGTACCGTCATTCAGTGGAACAAAGATGATCTGGAAACTCTGGGCTTATTGAAGGTGGATATATTGGCCCTGGGCATGCTGACCGCCATCCGCAAAACCCTCGACCTGCTGAACCAAGCCCCAGACGCTAGCGAGCCACTGCGAATACAGGACATCCCCAGAGAAGACCCGGTTACCTACGAAATGCTGTGCCAGGCTGACAGCATGGGGGTATTTCAGGTGGAATCCCGTGCCCAGATGAGCATGCTGCCGCGCCTCAAACCAAGAAACTACTACGACCTGGTGGTCGAAGTGGCTATCGTCCGCCCCGGACCAATTCAGGGCGACATGGTGCACCCTTTTCTACGTCGAAGAGAAGGCAGCGAAACGGTAGATTACCCTAGCCCTGAGGTCCGAGCCGTGTTGGAACGCACCCTTGGCGTACCTATATTCCAGGAACAGGTGATCAAGCTAGCAATGGTCGCAGCGGGGTTCACTGGCGGCGAAGCGGATAAACTACGCCGGGCCATGACGGCCTGGAGACGTAACGGTTATATCCAGCAGTATCAACAGAAACTAGTCAACGGCATGCTGGAACGGGGCTATCCCCTGGAATTCGCCCAACGCATCTGCCGTCAGATTGAAGGCTTCGGTGAGTACGGTTTTCCGGAATCCCATGCCGCCAGCTTTGCCCTGCTGGTGTATATATCCGCCTGGCTTAAATGTCATCAACCGGCCGCTTTTTGTTGCGGCCTTTTAAACAGCCAGCCTATGGGGTTCTATACCCCGTCTCAGCTGGTACAGGATGCCCGCCGTCATGGCGTCGAAGTCAGAACCCTGGATATCAATCACAGTCATTGGGACTGCACGCTAGAATATACCGGTGCAGATAACAATGATTCCGACGATAAAGCAGACAGCTTTCGTACCCAAGGTGCGATTCGTCTTGGCTTACGGCTAGTGAAAGGGTTGTCAAAGGAAGCGGTTGAGCAGCTACAAAAACAACGACCCGAAACGGGCTTTGGTTCTGTGGCCGATGCCCGCCAGCGCTGTCGCCTGAAACGCAACGACTGGGATGCTCTGGCCGCAGCGGGTGCTTTCAAAACACTGTGCAAACACCGCTATCAGGCCCGCTGGGAATTACTGGAAGATATAACAACACTTGAATTGAATGAAGATAGATTGATAACCACTTCGCTGGCGCACTCAGCAGATTCACAACTGGCCGAACCTAAAGCTAATTATCGAACTCAAGTACAGCTCAAAGCACCCTGTGAGCAAGACGATTTGGAAGAAGACTTTCAGCATATGGGACTCAGCCTGGGTCGTCACCCCTTGGCCCTGCTACGGGAACGGGGACTGTTAAACGATTGTGTCTGCGCGACTGAGTTACAGCGCTACCGACACGGACAGCTGGTTAAGGTCGCTGGGCTGGTGACAAACCGGCAGCGCCCCCGTACCGCCTCCGGGGTCACCTTTGTTACCCTGGAGGATGAGTCCGGAGCAATCAACTTAGTGGTCTGGCGGGCTACCGCCCAGGCCCAGCGCCACGCGCTGCTGACGGCCCGTATTCTAAAAGTGTCCGGCATCATGGAGAAACAGGGGGGCGTTATTCATGTCATCGCCGGGCGCCTAACCGATATAAGCGAACACTGGCAGGCCATTAAGGTGAAATCGCGGGATTTTTGCTAGTAGCGCCTTAGCGCCTCACTTATAATCAAGCCAGAACCAGCCTCGATAAAATTAACGATTAAACTAAATATCAGATTTTTCTTAAAGAGCTTAAGCGAATAGCCGATAAGCCGTTTGAACACCGCATCAACGCAGCATGCATCACCGCCACTTTACACAGCCTAGCGCAGGTAATAGTGGCTGAGGAACAGTTATGAAAGACAGGACTTCTACCCCGAGCGTCCCTACCCTCGGCGCCTCTAGCGAAGCACTAAGCAGCAACAAGCGTTTTTTCTGCTTTACCAAACTGCTGCTGAAGACATTAAAGCCCAAGGTTGCCTGGCATGTAGCCTTTCACGGGGAAGCTGAGCAGTGGTCGATGATTCAATTTCGCGACGGTAGCGATCAGTTCTATCACAGCAAACACCTAATCACTTGCTCCAAATGTCAGATCAATAAGACCGCCAAGCGTATCTGGCCTAAATTCAACGCTGACCTGAATAACGGCTATCAACTGACCGAAGCCCGTCAAAAAGCCTCTGCCTGCTCTTCTCAGCACTGCGGTTCCTGCTAACAGACCTGCATCGGTAGGTATTGGCTTGAGCCATTACCGGCCGGTAATTTCCCTGTCTATTCCTACTTGATCTGAATAGACCACTTCTTCGACTAATCTTTAGCAATAGCGATCACCTGAATCTATCAATGAGTTAGCAGCGAGTCCGCCATGCCATTTACTCCCTTGCATATGGGGCCCGGGATTTTAATAAAGAGTGTATTACAGGGCAGTTTCAGCCTGATGCTATTTGGCTGGGCGCAGATTCTAATGGATATCCAACCGTTATTAGTGATGATCTCAGGCGAGGGAGAATTACATGGCTTTTCCCACACCTATATTGGAGCGACGGGTTTGGGATTACTCGCAGCCCTAACGGGTAAGTACCTGGCTGAAGAAATACTGAAACGCTCATCCGCAGCGCACTACTCTAGGCTTCCCATCCGCTGGCCCACAGCCCTCAGCAGTGCGTTGATAGGCAGCTATAGTCATGTCCTGCTAGACAGCCTGATGCATTACGATATCCAGCCTTTATGGCCATTCTATGAGGATAATCAGTTGCTAAGTCTGGTGACAATATCGCAGTTACAGCAGTTCTGTCTTTACAGTGGCCTGCTGGGAGCGGCCTTGTATTTTCTGGTCATCAAGATCGGTCGTTCGGATTAACAACGTCAGACCCTAATCAGAATTTGAGTTTGAATCAAAGTTCGCCTTTCAGCTTCAGATATTTTTTAACGGACTTATTAGCGACGGCACGGGCGAACTCTTCAGGGTTGTCGTAATCCATTTTTCCTATAAATGCCACCATATTACGGACTAGCCCCTGTGTCGCGCGGATCTCTTCATGGCTGCGGCCACAGCCCTCACAGTGAGTACCTTGATCCGTACATTTATTTACACAGGGGTTGAATTTCATGGTGGAACTCCGTCTGATATCTTAAAATTTACGGGAAGTAGCAGGGGAAATATAGGAGCGCGGATTATAACGAAACATGTTGCAGATCTGAATGCTAAATCGGTGACTTTAGGGAACTAAGAAATCATCAATTGACCTGTATAGCCCGAGCTGTATTGCATTGATCTCGCAAAATGAGTTCAAAGCTGTCAACGTCCACGGGCCTGCTGTACAGATATCCCTGCCCCATATCGCAACCCTCTGATTTCAAAAAGGCTTCTTGCTCCGGTTTTTCGATACCTTCAGCGACAACCTTCAAATTCATACTGTGTCCAAGGGCGATAATAGATTTGGCGATGGCTTCATCATTCGGATCATCGGCGATATCCATCACAAATGATTTATCAATCTTGAGTTTATTGATGGGCAAGCGTTTAAGGTAACTTAGTGAAGAATAACCCGTACCAAAATCATCAATAGACAGATGGAGACCTTGCTTGCGTAATTCTCCCAATATGTGGATAGACAATTCCGGATCATGCATCACGAATCCTTCGGTAATTTCCAACTCTAAGTGCTCTGGGTTGCAGCCAGTTTCGCTTATGATCTGCGCTATCTTGGTAGGCAGGGATTCATGTTTGAGTTGGCCTCCGGAAAGGTTAACCGCGAAGCGGATAGCCTTAAGATCAAGCCCTGAGTCTTTCCAGTTAGCTACCTGATTACAGACATGAGTAAAGACCCATTGATCTATTTCTATAATTAGACCGGTTTCTTCGGCTGCGGGTAAAAAACGATCCGGAGCGATAAAGCCAAGTTCAGGATGCGCCCAGCGCACCAGAGCCTCTGCGCCAATCATCTCACCGCTAAACAAATCATATTGTGGTTGGTAGTGCACCACGAATTGATCCTGAGCCAAGGCGATGCGCAGATTAGATTCCATAGTCACCCGTTCAAGGGCTGCTGTGGTCATATCCTCAGTATAAAAATGGAAGGTATTTCGCCCTTCATCCTTAGATCGATACATGGCCGCATCGGCATTTCGCAACAGTGTTTCAGCCTCTAAACCATCATCTGGGTAAAAGCTGATGCCTATACTCGCAGTCACATAAAAGCGGTGTTCATTGGCCTGAAAAGGCTCTTTCAGAGTATCCAGAATTTTTTTCGCGACCAATGCCGCATCCTGGGAACCGTTAACGGAATCCAATATCAAGGTGAATTCATCACCTCCCAGTCGGGCGATGGTATCAACCTGGCGCACAGCAGACGACAACCGGTCAGAAAAAGATTTCAACAGAATATCGCCCACCATGTGACCGAGGCTGTCATTGATACTTTTAAAGCGATCCAAATCGATAAAGAAAAGCGCTAGTTGTTGGCCGGTGCGTTGAGCTTTATAAATGGCATGCTCCAGGCGATCCATAAACAACAAACGGTTGGCAAGCCCTGTGAGCGGATCATGGTGCGCCAGATGGGCCAGACGGTTCTCTTTGTCGCGTAACTCGTCCATGACCTTGAAGTATTCCGAGACATCACGGAAGTTCCAAACCCGGCCGACTATCTCGCCATTAAGAATCTGCGGCAGGGTATGACACTCGAACATGCGACCGTCATTCAGTTCCAGAACTTTGTTGGCTATATTTTCCGACAGCTGATAGGACTCGCGAATCATTTCCATAAACTCGCCGCGCTCATGGAGTTGCTCAAGAATATGCGGCAGTACTCGTTTACCGGTGCCACCCATTACCTGCCTTTCCGGGATATGAAACAGATCTATAAACTTCTGGTTGTAGTTGATTACATTGCCCTTCTGACTTAACGCCAACACCCCTTCACTGGTGGATTCAAGCGTGGCCTCTAACAAAGAAAGGGTGCGTTGTTGCTGGCGCTGCAGGTAACGCTGATGGGTCATATCACGAACGGACTTAAATACGTACTTGAGTCCCTGACGTTGGAACGTACCTGTATGTACCTCAACGGGAAACTGCGAACCATCTTTACGACGATGAAAACAGCTGATCCAGCCATCAGCGCCAACATGTTGATCGTCACTGCTCTCAATAGTCTGCTCGATACCGCTTTGTTGAATGCTTTTTATCTCACTATGACTATAACCATAAAGCTCTAGGGCAATGCGGTTGGCATCCAGGCAGACACCGCTCTGATAGTCAAAAACAAGCAAGGCGTTAAGTTCGTTCTCGAAGACCTGGTAAAACTTATCTTCGCTATCTTTCAGCTCCGAATAAGTCACATAAAGATCATTGGCCATCTTATTCAGTGCGTTGCCAATGGTTCCCCATTCGTTATCTTCATTAAGATTGATACGTTTTAGCAGTTTACCGCGCCGAAACTCCTCGATGCCTGCGATAATTTGTTGGATGGGCTGATTAATACTGGTGCGAATTATCATTAGTATTGCCACCGCCATACTGATGATCACTGATATCGACAACACCAGTATAGTAACCCCTGATGAACTGACGATACTGTCCAGTTTTGCCGCGAGTTGTTGCGTCGTTTGATTGGTTTCCAAGTCCGTCGTCGCGATAATATCCAGTAATTCCCGCTCCATTTTAGCCATGTCAGCACGAGAGAGGTTAAGCTCAGTTATCGCTGTTTCCTGTTCCAATAGCAGACTACGGTAGTCTGAAACTAAACGCGTAACTTTCAGGCCATAGGCCGCTACCTCTGGTGTAGAAGCAGTCAGTGTTTGTAACCGTAGTAACAAATCATCAATAACGGAAATCGGGAATTGCTCATAAGATCCGGCACTATCCATAATCAAACTGGATTGAAATTGCGCATGAAGCTTACCAAGGACCAGCAGGTTTTCTCTAAACCCCGACAGCAACGACAATATCTGCTCAGGGAAATGTGTATCTTCCCCTCTAAATGTAGCTTCGATCAGCTGATTACTGATATCCGTTTCGAAGGCGCTCATTACCTGAGTCAAGCTCGAATCAATCTCGGATATTCCCAGCAGTATGTTATTAACCGACTGATAGCGCCCTACCAACCGCTCCAAAACCACGGCTAATTTGGAAAGCCCCAGCTTTAGGTCCGGTAGATCAGTATTAACCGAAATCTTATCAACTCGATTACTGAGGTTATTCTGAAAAACAAAGAGCGAGGGTCTGCTGTCATATAGAGACAGCTTTAAACGGTTAATGTCAGCAAAAAGTTCTGACAGATCTCGAGTGGATTTGGAGTTAATGATCAACTGCGAGACCTGAGTGGTCGCCACATCTGTCGTCAAATCACTCGCCTGCCGTAAGGAAAACAATACCAAAGCAGTAATTAAGATAAACGCCAGGCAATTGACCAGAACCAGCATTAACAACTTAGTTCTGATGGTCATCCCGTGTTTGGATCTATTCGGCACTGGCATCATCCATCTGCTATTGGGTCCGAACCAATTCAGCCCCTCTAAGGGTAATCGCACGAGGCTGAATACCCAAGGTCTTCATAGTTGTAACGTTGATAATGCGACGGCCCTTAAAATTTCGCGTCACCGGTATATCCGCGACGGGGGTTCCTTTCATCGCCTGCAATAGCATCTCGGCAGCACGCTGCCCCTGCTCCTGGCCAGTCTTCACCACGGCACTTAACGCGCCTTGATCGACGTGGATTTTATTAGCCCCCAATACTGGACCGGCGTAATTTTTATTAAGGATACTGAGAATTTGAGAATTGCGCAGAGGCTTGCCATCGCTAGAATTAATTCCCCCCAGGCCATCAATATAGAGGGCATCACAGCGCCCCTTCAGATCTGTAGCTGCACGGATCAGTTCAGTTTCATCGTTAACCAACACCATGTCACAGATGCTAACGGCATAACTGTCAGACTCATGTTTAGCCTGATCAAAAACGGCCTGTCCGGAGGGGCTGTTTTTGGCGACAAAGGCGATATTGGAAACCTGAGGTGCAAACTGTTTCAAAAAGGAGATAGATTCGCGGATATGCCCCCGTTCTAAAATCCCAGATACGTTTTTGGCGGGAAAACCGTATTTCTCTGGCTCTGCATTTACCCCACTGAACATCACCGGCGTGGCGACCTTATCCTTTAGATAAGGCACTACGAACATATGCTGGGCATTGTCATCAGCAGTAATGACGCCATCGGGTTGGAGGGCGTTATAGCGCTGGTAGGCTTCTTCTGCTTTCTGGGCACCCCCTGCCAAATTGGTTTTGGTGTCCATGTAGAAGTATTCAATCTCGGCGACACCCGCTAATACTGTTTCAACGCCCTCTTTGATATCCTGCGTCCAATAAAAATCTTCTTCATAGCTAAACACGACCAACACTTTATATTGCCCCGCATTGACAGCGGCAGGCACCATAGTCAGTAGCACAAATGATAACAACATAGTCAGACTTATTTTTCTTTGACCAATCATCTTGCTTCCCTTATCCAGTTATAAGGAGGCTGCCAGTTCAGATCAAAATTGAGACCAACTGCCAATCACATCACGTAAGTATAGTAAGACAGGAGAATACTGACGTACGCCCAAGAAACGCAGTATAAACCAAACTAAAAGTTATATGCAGCAGCTACAACTGATTACATTGATATTGATCATATTACGCCGATGGTTCATTTATCGGGACTAGAAGGAGGAACCCGGTTGAGCCAGAAATTGCTGTTCTTCAACAGTCGATGTACGACCCAGTATTTCATTACGATGGGGGTAACGACCAAAACGATCGATGATCATTTTATGTTTAATTTCATATTTCAGGTTGTCTTCCAGCCCAGGCTCTGAGAACAACTTTACTGCCTGTTGATGTATTAGCGCAGACTCACTGTGCATAAAAGGCATATAGAGAAAACTTCGTTGATCTGGGGTCAATTCAGGTCCGATACCCGCGTTTACTGCTTCCTGCGCCAGAGCCAGCGCGAGCGGGTCCTGAGCAAAACTCTCGGGATGCCCCCGATACATATTGCGGGAAAACTGATCTAAAATAATGATTTCAGACAACCTCCCCAGAGCGGATTGGCGCCAAGCGACTAATTCGCAACGGCGGGCTGAACGATGAAACATGGCAAATTGAGCTTTGACTCGCTGATCGAACTCGGAGTCTTTTAGCCAACGCTGTTTAGGCTCGACCTCATGAAACCAAAATTTAATAACCCCGTAAAAATTCATTACTTTAATAAATCCTGAAGTTTAGACTTGAGGTCATAAAAGTCCTCATTTAAGCGACTGACTTGCGCTTCCAATTCGTCAACACGCTCTTCCAACCGCGTTGCGCGTATCTGACCAGATGACTGTCCAGCTTGTTGTGCTGAGGGCCGTGAGGATGGTGTTTCCTCATGACAAACTTGGTACTGGTCCATGTCAGAACCATCGCCAAAGCAATGAGCAAAACGCGACTCACGCTTGCCTGGCTCTCGGGCCAGTTTAACGACAAACGCCCCCTGAGAATGCTCCATAAGATCGGCTAGCGCACTCTCCACCGACTCAATATCGTAAAAATCACAGAGTCTATTACAGCGAGTACGTAACTCTCCTGGAGTTTGCGGCCCTCGTAAAAAAA
The DNA here is from genome assembly GCA_036960175.1 of Motiliproteus sp. GTDB lineage: Bacteria > Pseudomonadota > Gammaproteobacteria > Pseudomonadales > Balneatricaceae > Motiliproteus. The sequence goes on from JBALWH010000053.1 coordinate 21,739, forward strand.
GAACACAGATAATGGCTAACTGCTGCGATGACAATTGCAGCTCGCTAAATTCAGTATTACAGAAACGATGTTTGTACTTGGCGACACGACTGGAAAAAACCGACTCTTCGCTGACCAAGTGACTCTTACTTAACGCGTCCAGTGTTTGCTGGACCCCAAGCTCATCCAGCTCCATAACAGGATCACGGTTGGTCTTTTGATTGCAGGCTGCCACCAACGCATTGAGTGAAAGAGGATACTGGTCTGGCGTTGTTATTTCCTTTTCAATCAAACTACCGATGACTCGAAGTTCTGTCTGTGATAATTCCATATCCACCATTATTCTCCTCTCCAGAGTCCTGTTAATTTAACTGTATCCAGTGGCAAAGAAAATAGCACCTCAGACTTTAGGTAAAAAAACCGGTTTAGGGTGACAACTTAGGTCAGCATCTTTTATGTCAGGCAAAAAAAAGAGCCTTAATGAGGCTCCTTTTTAACACTAGATAATGTTATTGATAAACTTTGTCTTGAAACAGATCAATGGGGTTTTCCAATTGATCGTCTTCCTTAAAAAACGGGGTTTTATCTTGAAACACCAAGCCCTTGGAGTTAAACCAACGCTCGATCTCTTCTAATGAGTCCTCGGCTTGAGCCTTCTTCACATAAGCGGCAATAATCTGATAGAAATAAGCGCCTATCAGTGCTGCCGCCATTCCCAGATAAAACTCGGAATACATCGAAAAAAACAGCGCAATCACACCTACTATCCATATACGGCTAGCTTTCGCCTGCTTTAATGCCTGATGAGCGACTTCGCCCTTACCATACTGATCTTCGAAGTTCCGATAGTTACGCTGATACTCGCTCTTTTGTTGAGCCGACAGGTAGAGATTCATCAATCCAATCCTTTTTCAGTTTCGTCAGATGGCGCTCATATGTTAAATAAAGCATACGCCTTCTGTTACTTAATCATATGTGTCTGAGTTAACTCGGATCGTCTTCCGTACTGCTTGCCAACATCTAGAATCACATTAAAGCCGCTTAAGAATATAAGCGTTTAATCTGCTCTGCCATATCACTATAGACTAAGGCCTTTGACATTGGTCAAACCAAAAAACATTAATTCAGGCTTTTACTAACCACCTCAAAGCTGTCTTTGGATAGATTTTCTGTAGAGAGGATTCGCCGTAGTTGGTCCGACATCAACTGCTGCCGTTTCTGATCATATCTCTTCCAGCGCGTCAGCGGCGTCAACAGTCGGGATGCGATCTGCGGGTTCATCTTATCAAGCTGAATGATCTGGTCTGCCAGGAAACGATAACCACGACCATCGGCGCGATGGAACTGCACCGCATTCTGATGACAGAAAGTACCGATCAGTGCACGCACCCGGTTGGGATTCTTAATATCAAAACAGTCGTGAGCCATCAACTGCTTAATCTGATCCAGCGTGTCCTCTCGGGGCGCCGTAGCCTGCACACCCAGCCACTGGTTGACCACCAGGGTATCCTGCTGCCATTGTTGGTAGAAATCCGCCAGAGCATCTTCCCTGGCTTGCTCGAAATCGGAATATACCAATACCCTTAATGCCGCCAAGGTATCCGTCATATTATCCGAGTTGTCGTACTGCTCCTGAGCCAGCACTAGAATCATCGGGTTATCCAGGCTCATCAAATAGCCAAGACTTTGATTCTGCAAACTACGACGAGCCACCCCCTCAGCATCGAGCTGATAAGCCTCTTGTGAGCGATTACGGCGATAACAATCCATAAACAGTCCCTGTAGCTTCAGCGCCAGGGTTTTCTTAACAAATTCCCGCACATGATGGATAGCATCCGGATCAATGACCTCTGCCAGCTCACTCAGATAACCTTCTGAGGGCAACATCAGCATTTTTGCTACCATCGCCGGATCTAAAGCCCGATCAGCAAGAACCCGCCCATAGGCATCGATCAACAGGGAATCCAGCTGCAACTCTTTTCCTGCCTGAAAATCCTTTATGAGTTCACTCATGACGCTAACCGCCAACTGCTGCCCTGCTTCCCAACGATTAAAACCATCACTATCGTGACTCATCAGAAATACTAGGTTTTCGCGACTGTAGTCATAGAACAACTTTACCGGGGCGCTGAATCCACGCAACAAAGACGGAATCGGCCGCTCAGTAATGTTTTTAAACTCGAAGGTTTCTGTTTCCTGGGTTAGCTGCAATAGCTGCGTTGTAGCCCCGTCCTGCAAGGGAATATCGCTCCCCTCAGCATTCAACAAACCAAGGGCGACTGGAATATGAAAAGGTTGTTTTTGAGGCTGCCCAGGCGTACCTGGACATACCTGAGTAAAGGTTAGGCGATAGCAGCCTGCCGCCTCGTCATACTCATCGCTGACCTGCAACTTCGGCGTTCCCGCTTGTGAATACCAGCGTTTGAACTGGGTCAGGTCCATGCCACTGACGCTTTCCATCGCATCAACGAAATCGTCAGTGGTGACAGCCTGACCATCATGACGTTGAAAGTACAGATCCGAACCTTTACGAAATAGTTCAGCCCCTAGCAGGCGATGAATCATGCGCACTATTTCAGCGCCCTTTTCATATACCGTCAGGGTATAAAAATTAGAAATTTCAATATAAGAGTCAGGCCGCACAGGATGGGCCATAGGGCCGGCATCTTCAGCGAATTGCGCGGTACGCAACAGATTCACATCTTCGATGCGTTTAACCGTTCTGGAACCCATATCCGCCGTGTATTCAGAATCCCTGAACACGGTAAAACCTTCTTTTAGACTTAACTGGAACCAGTCACGGCAGGTAACACGATTGCCCGACCAGTTATGGAAATATTCGTGGGCAACTATGCCTTCAATACGCTCAAAAGCATCGTCAGTGGTGGTCTGTGGATTAGCCAATACGCAGGAGGAGTTGAATATATTCAAGCCCTTATTTTCCATTGCCCCCATATTAAAATGGTCCACTGCGACGATCATAAAGATATCCAGATCGTATTCTCGGCCATACACCTCTTCGTCCCATTGCATAGACCGCTTTAACGCCGCCAAGGCATGATCGCATTTATGCAGATTGGCCTTTTCAACGAAGAGTCGTAGCGGGATTACACGACCACTACAGGTGGTAAACTGATCTTCCACCCGTTCCAGGTCGCCGCCCACCAGAGCAAATAGATAAGCTGGCTTGGGGAAAGGGTCGACCCAGGTCACCCAGTGTCGACCGTCGTCCAATTCGCCCTGCTCTACCGGATTACCATTAGACAGCAGCACCGGATATTGGGTTTTATCGGCAACAATCGTGGTACGAAATACGGCCATAACATCTGGTCGGTCAAGATAGTAGGTGATCTTTCTAAAGCCTTCCGCTTCGCATTGGGTACAGAACATACCATTAGACTTATACAGCCCTTCTAGGGACGTATTATTCTGCGGCTTAATCAAAGTTACGCATTCCAGCTGAAACTGAGCTGGCGGTGCCGCAATCGTCAGCTTGTCGTCTTCCAGCTGATAGTCATCCTGTTGCAGCGGTTTACCATCCAGCACCAGGCGACGCAGCAATATCTCCTTGTCGCCATCCAGTTCCAAGGCGGGATCCGTTTGCGTACAGGCGGGATTGCGACGTATGGATAGCTTAGATTTGACCAGCGTCGCTTTATCGCCCAATTCAAAATGGAGCTCGGTATTATCGATAAGAAAAGCCGGAACACGATAATCCTTGAGATGGATTGCTTGGGGGTTATTCTTACTCATCAGTTAAACCTATAGCTGAATTGCGATACCTATTTAGGCAGCAAATTGAATCTTGTATGCGGCAAATTTTCGAATATTGATCACACCCGTATCGAGTATCAAATATTGTCCCTTCATACCCTGGAGCATCCCTTCCACCACGGGAGTCTTATCAAAACTAAGAGACGTAACCTTATGAGGATAGTTGAGAACCGGATATTCAATATCCTGAACTGGACTGTGTTCCAAGCGCTGAATCGCCTGCAGGCCAAAACGTTTTTCCAGTGTTTGTAACTGTGGCTCCAGCTGCTCTATCAGTTGCACCCGCTGCTCGTGCATATCAATGAGATCAACCTGATTTTTAAGCATTGCCTGCCAATTAGTACGATCGGTGACATAGTCTTTGAACGCCGTCTCTACCAGACCCGACTGATAGCGAGTCGCCACCTTCAAAACAGGCAGTGCTTGTATCGCCCCCTGGTCTAACCAACGAGTGGGTATCTGCGTGCCTCGGGTAATGCCAACTTTAACCCCTGACGAATTAGCCAGATAAACATAATGATCCTGCATGCACTGCTGTTCTCCCCATTGGGGGTCACGGCAGGTACCCAGGTGAAAATGACATTTTTCCGGGCTCATAATACAGCTGTCACACTGGGGTAACGACTGAAAACAGGGATAACAGAACCCCTGACTAAAGCTTTTTTTGGTCAGCCGGCCGCAATGCTGGCAATTAATGGCACCCATAAAAGTCAGCCGAATCTGCTTACCCAGATAGGGATTAAGCTCAATCTCTTGATCACCGACAGGTAAGCGATAACGGGCAGGCGTCTGTAGTTCGATACGCAGTTTCTGAAGATGTCCTTCAGCCAATAGTTGCAAGGTCATGACTATCTTTATCCTTCAAAAACCTGAACGCCCCCAGGGCCACGCTTGGTGGACTCCTGCTCAGCCGGTGAACCATCATCTTTACAGTTCATCCGCTCACCGATATAGCCAACTCGATCCGTGGACGTTATATTTTCGTGATCATAGGCGATCACTGCCTGCAGAACAGTTCCCTTCTCTTCCTTAGACAAGCGCCTACCATCTGGCCATTTCCCCAATTCAACGGCCTTTTTCATTGCCGTATGCATTTCCGGCGTCATCGATTTAAGAAGTTCTTCAAAGGTCATTGGTTACGGTTACCCTTTAACATTAAATACAGTTTTATTAGATCAGATACTACCATGGTCAAGCACTATAGCCGCTCAAGAACCGCGCTATAAGGTGCGCCACAAACGCTCCCGGAAATAGTACACAAGCGGTGCGCAAACTAGGCCGCAGAGCAAACCCGCCAAGTGTGCGGTATTGGCTATAGAACCCATGCCGAATTTTTCCAACACCCCACTGATACCCAATATCAGCCAAATCAACATAAAGGTCATCAGCACCGGCGGCATACCGAAACGCTGTTGTGGACAGATCCGGTCCCAAAGCCAGGTATAGGCCATCATCCCAAAAATAACGCCTGATAAACCACCAAACATCGGTCCGGTCATCAAAAACTGGGCAATATTCGAAACGATCCCCATAAAGAGAACCAGTAAAATAACAACCTTACGCTGATAAACCAGTTCGATTCGCCGCCCCAACTCCCAGGTCCAGAGCAGATTAAACACCAAGTGCATCAGGCTAAAATGTAAGAAAATCGGTGTCAGCCAACGCCAATACTCTCCACTTCCGAGCATAGTGTCGAGACTTTGGTAAAGCAGATAGCTACCTTGATAGTTAAAATCGACAAAGGTGAACCAGTGCAACCAGTTCGGCTGATTGCCAAAACCGGTCAATAGGGTTAATAGCAGACTGACAATGATCAGCGTCAGCGTGATAGGTGTATGAACCAGCCAAAACTTGAACGCGTCGCCAGTACTGGCCTTATGAGCACTGACCACTTCGATCTGTTCCAATGCCAGTCCTTGCTTCCAACGCTGGTATTGCTCCGTGACGAAATCCGTGTCAGCAGGATCAGCCAACCACAATTCCTGCTGGCCCTGACTGAACTGGATACGGTGGGGAACCTTGCGCTGCCACAAATATCCAGCGAATTCCTTGAGGTTTTCGTCGCCATTGATTTCTAGCACTTTTACCATCAAGACATTAATTTCCTTGCTCTGTTATGTCATCGGGGTCGACATCAACCCAGATATATTTGCTCGCATCAAATTTCTGCTCTGCATCCATACGATATGCAACCAACTTACCTTTTTTAACGGCGCTGTAATCCAGACAGGCAATATTTGGCGTAATGGGATGAGGAACACCTTCTTGCCAATAGTGACCAATAAACAATGGCAATTGTTCCGGCCCGTAATGCAACAACTGCGCTTTTTCCCGTTCACTCAGCGCCATGCTTGCAATATGTTGAGGCAAAGGATCCGGTTGAAACACCACGTCCTGATGGACTTCGGCCTGCTGTGACCAAAACTTAGTACGATACACATGGCGACGATAGCCGTCATGACTGTGCATCACCTCATCGTTCGGCAAGGGCAGATAAGTACCCCGCAACAGTCGGTCAGCGACCTGCCATTCAAAACTCCCGCGCTGGGCAGAATTATGGAGAAACGCGTCATCACTAAAATCGGAGATGCTTTTTTGTTTCAAGCTATCGACCAGAGACTGATCCCAGCAGGCATGAATAGCGCGAAAACCTTCAAGCTCAATAAACAAGGGTAAGCGTCGGAACCACAGCAGAAAGTCCTGCCATTCGGATTCGTAGTTACTAAATTGACTGAGGGTCTCACGAATCTGGCGTTCATGGCGCTCGTTATGCTCACGCAGGTAACTTTTCCCACTCTCTAGTTTGGCCGCGGTACAGTATGCGATGGCATTATATTCATGATTACCCATCACGATTTTGGCACTACCCGCTTCGACCATATCCCGCACCACATGCAGGGCTTGGCGGACATGATTTCCGCGATCGACTATATCACCAATAAAAACAGCCTGGCGACTTGGATGCCTATAACAGCCATTCAGATGGTGATAACCGAGCTTTTCCAGCAACTGCCGAAGCGTAGTCCCACAACCGTGAACATCGCCGATCAGGTCATAACCTTTGAAAATCAAATTACCCCCTAGTCACCTAGCTTTGCACCCCAACCGAGCTTACTACGGCAGGTTTCATAGAAATTATAACTCAGCGGATGAACTAGCTTCAGCTTCTGAGGCTTTTTACGGATGGTAATTACGTCACCGGGCGCACAAGCAATAATGCTTTGGCCGTCACAACTAATATTCGGATAAGTATCATTGCGCTCATCCACGACAATTTTTATTTCTAAATTGCCATCAATCACGATGGGGCGACTAGTCAGCGTATGAGGAAACATTGGCACCAGCACTAAAGCATCTAACCGCGGATGCATTATCGGCCCGCCACCCGACAGAGAGTAGGCTGTTGAACCCGTCGGAGTTGCTACAATAAGGCCATCAGAGCGCTGGTTATAAACGAATTCACCTTCAATATAGAGATCAAAACGAATCAAACGGGCCGCTTTGCCTGGATGCAAAATAACATCGTTGAGAGCACAACCCTCTCCTACAGGTTGACCTTTTCGACGCACAAAGGCATCCACCAAAAAACGACTCTCGACGGTGTATTTACCTTCCAATACTTCCGCTATTTTTTCACAAGCCTGGTCCGGCTTAATATCAGTGAGAAAACCGAGATTGCCGCGATTGATTCCAAGCACAGGCACTTTACAGGGCGCCAGCTCACGAGCGGCCCCTAACAAAGTGCCATCACCGCCAACCACGATAACCAGATCGCAGCTTTCACCCATCATCCGCAGAGAACTTTCCTGCAGGCCGTGATCGGCCAGCGCCTCAGCTATGGCTTTATCAATGATAACGTTAAGGCCCTGCTCTTGCAGGAAGGGGATGATCAGGTCTAATGATTGAGTCACTGAGCTACTGCCCGGACGCCCCACCAAACCTATATTTCTAAACTGATCCATATCCCTCATTCTCAATATTGGAAGATCAAATGGTTACCCGAGATGGATCTCCATTATTCAGGACAACGAAAGGCAAGTTAAGTCACAGATGGAATAAAGTTGAAATGTTTTATGGAGAAAGAGAAAAGGATCGAAAAAAAAAGATATGTATCACGGTGGTGGGCGTGGAGAGGCTCGAAC
>JBALWH010000054.1:0-28200 GCA_036960175.1 Motiliproteus sp.
TGGCAGCGGCTTTAACGGCTGGCTTCACAGCAGCAGGCTTGGCAGCGGCTTTAACAGCTGGCTTTACAACAGCGCGTTGTACGGGTGCTTTCTCTGCAGGTGCTGCTTTAGCGGCAGGCTGTGCAGGGGTAGCGGCTTCAACCGCCTTGGAGAACAGTTCAGCCATAGGGTTTAGCTTGGCTAGCTCGTCCAGGTTCAACTTGGATAGTTCTTCCAGTTTTACCGGAGAAAAATTAGACAACTCTTCGAAGCTCTTCTCAAGAGTAGCTTTCAGCTCTTCGGAAGCGTTGGTCAGAATAACTTTCAGTTCGTCGGAAGCGTCGGTCAGAGTAGCAACGTTTTGGCCTGCTGAGTTTGCCAGCTTAGCTTCGAAATCCTGGAAGAACTTGACCTGCAGTTCAGCAGCAGCTTGAGGATCAGTCGCTTTAGTCAAAGCCTGGAACTGCTTAACACTGGCGTCAATGCATTCGCTCAGGCAGTTGCTTTGTACAGCAGCCAGCTTTTCCAGCGCCTTGCGATTAATTTCAGCGATATCCAGTGCAGGCTTCAGGCTGGACTCGATCTCTTTAAAGAATGATTCGTACATAGTTTTTCATGCTCCCTAGCAAGCTTTAAAATGTAAATTGGCGTCAGTCTTTGTGCGACGCAGCAATAAAAATACTATAGTGGTTGGGCAGTTTTTAGTCAACAGCAATTTGTGCTATGCACAACAGTCTATTTGATGAGTTTATTTACCGGCTTTAATGATTGTTTCTTATAGCGAACTGTTGATAATGAATCACCATGACAAAAAGCATTTTAATTACCGGCTGTTCTTCCGGAATTGGTGAAGCAACGGCTCGACTTTTCCAAAGTAAAGGCTACCGGGTGGTCGCTAGTGCGCGTCACCTGGAAGATGTTGAGCGGCTGTCCCAGCAAGGCTTTAATACAGTGCAGCTGGATCTCAATAGTGCCGAATCTATATCCCAAGGTTTTACGTCTTGTCTAGAGTTGCTGGACGGCACCTTAGATGCCGTTTTTCATAACGGTGCCTATGGTCAACCGGGCGCTCTTGAAGACCTTAGCGTTGAAGCGTTACGAGAACAGTTTGAAACCAATCTATTTGGCTGGCATGAATTGACCCGCTTAGTTATCCCTCAGATGCGTAAACAAGGGCATGGACGGCTTATTTTTAACAGCTCCGTGCTGGGCTTGGTTTGCATGCCGTATCGGGGCGCATACAATGCCAGCAAGTTTGCGATTGAGGCGTACGCTGATACGTTGCGGTTGGAGTTGAGAGGTAGCGGTATTGCTGTGGTGTTAATTGAACCTGGCCCGATTGATACTCGTTTTAGGGAGCATGCTTATCAGGCGTTTATTCGGCACGTCGCCCCTCAGCTCAGCGCCCACCGGCATAAATACCAGAAGATGATTGATCGTCTTACCAAAGTTGGAGCTGCTGATTCTTTCACTCAAGGGCCAGAGATGGTGGCAGTTAAGGTGTTGAAAGCAGTGGAATCGAAGCGGCCTAGGCGCCGTTACTATGTTACTCTTCCTACCTATATATTCGCTTACCTTAAGCGCTTATTACCGACCGCAGCGCTGGATGAACTTCTGCGCAGAGGCTGAGTCGGTTTATAAGGACACATAATGAACAATAAAGAGAAAGACACCGTGGTTGCTAATACAAATACATCGCTAAAACCTCACCCAGCCTTCCAATTGCTGCGCACCGATGTTATAGAATCACTGGGTGTAGAAGTGGCAGAGTACGAGCACAAGGTCACCGGTGCCAAGCACTTTCATATAGACGCGGACAATAGTGAAAACGTATTTCTCGTAGCCCTTAGAACTATTCCCACCGACTCCACCGGTGTTGCTCATATCCTCGAGCATACTGCCCTTTGTGGTAGTAAGCGTTTTCCGGTTCGCGATCCTTTCTTTATGATGATTCGCCGTTCGCTGAATACCTTTATGAATGCGTTTACCAGCAGCGACTGGACCGCATATCCTTTTGCCAGCCAGAACCGAAAGGATTTCAGTAACTTATTAGAAGTCTATCTGGATGCGGTTTTTTTCTCTCGTTTGGACCCTATGGACTTTGCCCAGGAAGGCCATCGTATGGAGTTCGCCGAGCCTGGCAACCCAGATTCTGACTTGGAATTCAAAGGGGTGGTTTTCAATGAGATGAAAGGGGCGATGAGTTCGCCGGTGAGCACTCTCTGGCAGACCCTGAGCAAGCATATGTTTGCGACGACTACCTATCATTTTAACAGCGGTGGCGAGCCGGAGTGCATTCCTGACCTCAGCTATCAGGAATTACAGGATTTTTATAAGGTCCATTATCATCCCTCAAACGCAGTATTCATGACCTTTGGTGATATACCTGCCGAGCAGCAACAGGAGCGTTTTGAGACTCTGGTGCTGAGTCAGTTTGAGCGACTCGACAAAGTGATTAGCGTCGACGATGAAAAACGCTATCACGCACCAATCAAGGTTGAAGAAGCCTACGCCCTAGACGAAAAAGACCTGACTAACAAAACCCACGTAGTCACCGGTTGGTTGCTGGGTCATAGCATTGATCTGCAAGAACAGTTAGAGGCCGATCTGCTGTCTAGGGTCTTGTTGGATAACAGTTCATCGCCACTGCGCTATGCGCTGGAGAGTAGTGATCTAGGCACTGCGCCGTCGCCACTGTGTGGGCTGGAAGATTCTAACCGTGAAATGAGCTTTATGTGCGGATTGGAAGGCTGTAATCCAGAGCAGGCCGATCAGGTGGAAGCCCTTATTCTTGACGTGCTGGAAAGCGTTGCTAAAGAGGGTGTTCCGCAGTCACAGGTCGAGGCTGTCTTACATCAGTTGGAACTAAGTCAACGGGAAATCGGGGGCGATAGCTATCCCTATGGTATGCAGCTGATTCTTTCCAGTCTTTCAACGGCCCTTCATCGCGGCGATGCGATAGCCGTGATGAATCTCGACCCGATATTGGACAAGCTGCGTGAGCAGGTCAAACAACCTAACTATATTCAATCTCTAGTAAAGCGTTACCTGCTTGATAATCCTCACCGTGTTCGTCTGACATTACGTCCAGATGCGGAACTGGCCGGACGTCGTGATGCCGCCGAAGCGCTTCGCTTAGCCCGTATCAAAGCCTCCCTTAGTGATACAGAAAAACAGGCTATCATCGATCAGGCAGCGGCCCTGGAGCAGCGTCAAGAACAACAGGATGACGACTCGATTCTGCCGAAAGTGGGGATCGAGGATATCCCTGAAATCTTGGCGATTGCCGAAGGTGAATCCCAAACAGTTACAGCGGGTCAGCTGGATTACTTCAGCCAGGGTACTAATGGTCTGGTGTATCAGCAGATTGTGGTAAAGCTTCCGGAGTTAACAGAGCAGCAACAGCTAATCCTTCCTTATATGACTAACTGTATGACGGAACTCGGTTTCGGTGATAAGAGCTATCAGCAAGTGCAGGCATTGCAGAGTAGCGTAACCGGTGGTGTGAGTTGTTACAGTTCAATCCGTGGCGGCATTAACGATGAACAACAGGTGACGGGTTATGTGACGCTGTCCGGCAAGGCTCTGGCGCGTAATGTTGGCCAACTAACGGAACTACTGCATGATACGTTTAACAATATTCGTTTTGATGAACTCGGCCATATTCGTGAGTTGATCTCCATGCAGCGATCCCGTCGCGAGCAGAGTATTACCGGTAATGGTCATGGCCTGGCGATGGCTGCCGCAGTCAGTGGTTATAGTCCTTGTGCGTCCCTTAGTCATCGTCAGTCTGGTTTGGCCGGTATTGCCTATATTAAGGCGCTGGATGAGCGTATCAAAGATGATGCTGAACTGGCTGCCTTTACTCAGCAGTTAAAGGACGTGCATCAGTTGCTGGTCAATAGCCCAAGACAGTTCCTTTGTGTGGCCGAAGACGACAACAAACAAGCCATGATCGATGCGATCGCAGGGCAATGGCCGTCTCAGCAAGAACATGCTTTTGTTGATTTCAGCCTGCCTAGCACCCGTACCGCCGTTAAACAGATGTGGGTCACTAGTACACAGGTAAACTTCTGTGCCAAGGCATTCCCAACGGTAACAGTCGAGCATGATGATGCACCGGCACTGAGTGTGCTAGGTGGTTTCCTGCGTAATGGCTTCTTGCATCGCGTGATTCGAGAGCAGGGTGGAGCCTATGGTGGCGGTGCTGGACAGGATTCCGCCAGTGCATCGTTCCGGTTTTTCTCCTATCGTGACCCGCGTTTGGCTGAAACCCTGGAAGATTTTGATCGTTCTATCGATTGGTTGCTGGAAGAAGATCATCTCCAAGAGCGACTGGTGGAAGCTATTCTTGGCGTTATCAGTACCATCGATAAACCAGGGTCACCTGCTGGTGAAGCCAAACAGGCATTTCATAATGAACTCTTTGGTCGTACTGCGGAGCAGCGTAGAGGCTTCCGTTCACGGGTGTTGAAAGTCACACTGGACGATCTGAAACGGGTAGCCAGAACTTATCTTAAAGACCAGGCAGGTAGTGTTGCGGTGGTTACTGATAGTAAATCAGCCGCGAAATATGAAGATCAAGGCTACGAGATAGTAACCGTTTAAAAACAGAGCATTAATAGATTTATTTGATGGTGTTTCTAGGCGTTATTTCATCCCGTTGACGTTGAAATAGACGCCTAGAATACGCACAGGGAGGTATGCATGGCCTACGATATTGATAGTCGGCTAGTGGTCGGCTTAGCCTCCAGTGCGCTCTTTGATCTGTCAGAGTCTGATGCGGTTTTTCGTAGCCAGGGTGAACAGCACTACCGTCAGTATCAGCGTACTCATCAAGACCAGCCGTTGCCGCCTGGGGTTGCATTTCACTTTGTGCGGCGACTGTTGTCATTGAATGAGTTAGACCCAGATGACCCGCCCGTAGAAGTAGTTCTACTATCCCATAATGATCCAGATACCGGTCTTAGGGTATTCAAATCCATCGAACACCATGGCTTGAATATCACTCGGGCGGTATTTCTGCAGGGTCGTAACCCCTACCAGTATGTTCCAGCCTTCAATATCAGCCTATTCCTTACCGCCAATGATGATGATGTTCACGAGGCCATCAAAGAGGGGATTCCTGCCGGTTTAGTGCTGCGCTCGCAGGTGGATGATGATCAAGATGATGACGAGCTAAGACTGGCCTTCGATTTCGATGGGGTTATCGTCGATGATGAATCAGAAGCCGTGTATCAGCACAGCGACCTTGAGCACTTCAAGCAGCATGAGGTCGATAAGGCGGAGGTTCCCCATAATCCTGGGCCGCTGAAGGTATTCCTGGAAAAAATTTCTCACATCCAGACCCTTGAGCAGCAGCGCAGTGCTCAGGATGTTAACTATAAGCCGAAGCTAAGAGTGGCAATTGTTACTGCTCGCAGTGCCCCAGCCCATGAGCGGGTCATTAATACCATGCGTAGCTGGGACTTGATGATCAACGATGCGTTTTTTCTGGGTGGTATTGAGAAAAGACGTATTCTGGAAGTATTCAAACCCCATATATTCTTCGATGACCAGAGACTGCACCTGGATGCCACTTCCAGCGTTCTGCCATCGGTGCATATACCCTTCGGTATCGCTAACCAAGGCGGTAGGAGTGACAAGGCTTCCTAATTTTATTGAACAAGTAGCAATAAAAACGCCAGCATAAGTAGCTGGCGTTTTTGTTTTAAGAGAGCCTGTCGCTGTTTAGTCGATTAGACCGAACTGCTCAGACAGAATGCTGATGATTTCTTCTTTCGGGTTTTCAGATAGTACGAGTGTCTTGCCGGTGATTTTCTCAGCAATGGCACGATAGGTTTCAGATACCGACATCAGCACTTCCACTGGTAGCGCGTTATCACGGGCCAGCGCAGCGCGCTCTCCCATGCGATCCTTATTCAGCAGAATGTCGGGGTCAGGGAAGTGATTCAACAATAGCTGGCGGAAACCTTCTTTGGAATTCTCGATGATTTTGCCATCACGGTACTGAGGGGCGTCCCAGATGCGGGAAGAATCAGGGGTGCCAACTTCGTCCATATAGATCAGTTTTTCCTGACCATTCTTATCGTTCACATAGCCGAACTCGAATTTAGTATCGACAAAGATCTGGTCCAGTTTTTCCAGCTCGTTACTGATCACCTGAAAACCTTCTTGCAGAAGTTTCTCGTAGCGACAGATATCTTCTGGGCTGTGGAAATTAAAGGCAGCGAAATTGTTTTCGATATCGCTACGGGTGACGTTCACATCATCCGCTTCTGGGACACCGGGGATATCTTTCAGAATGCCCTTGGTTGAAGGCGTGATCAGTAGCTCAGGTAGCTTCTGATCTTTGTGCAGGTCATTGGCAATTTCGATACCACAGAATTCACGTTCACCTTTGGCGTAGGCACGCCACATGGATCCGGTAATGTATTGACGGCAGATCGCTTCGATCATCACCGGCCTGGCTTTCTGTACCACCCAGACAAAGGGGTGGGGGATATCCAGGATATGGCTATCGGCCAGACCCTGTTCACGGAACAGTTTGAACCAGTGATTAGAGATGGCGTTCAGCGCCGCGCCTTTACCGGGCACACCCTGAATACCACCTTCGCCATGCCATATGCAGTCAAAGGCTGAAATACGGTCACTGATGACCATAATTGCCAGCTCAGAGTCGGGAGCTACATCATAGCCTTTCTCCTCGATCAGACGAGCGCTGTCGGCTTTAGTCAACCAGTAGACGGAACGGACCTTGCCACTGTGAACGGGAGCATCAGTGCGGATTGGCAAGTCGTTATTTACTGCCAAAACTTTATCAGCGAGACTCATTTCAAACTGTCCTGTCGTTAATTCAAAAAGATAAAAGCAATGACCACCAATATGGGGGTCTATGTGCAGGTTTCTAGAAAGTTACCGATAACTGCTGAACTGCAGTTCGGTTGTGCGGCGGGAATAGAGCCAATTCCTAAAAAAAGGATTCTACCAGAATAGATATTGAAGGCCAGTATTTAGATCTGGAACTGCTTTATATGAGCGAAGTGGCGGGCTCCGAGTAATCCAGAGCTTTGTGTATCGGTCATCAGATGGCTCCTGTAGCTTTTTTCTCTGCCATTCGAGCAGCAAGTCTTACTATTTCAGGAAAACGCAGACCCGTTCGCTCGATATGTTCTTGAGAGTTGGCTGTCTAGATTGGTCAAAGAGAATGATGTCCATATTAGGCAATGAGGGAAGATATAGGCAGGTTGATTGGCAGGGAAATAACAGGAACCCAGCTTCATGGTTCCTGCTTAGATAATTAGGGAAGGCGTCTATTCAATTCTTGTTTTAGCGTCTGTATAAATTCGTTATAACAATCGATAGTTCCGAAGTCGCTTTCCATTCCTTCCAGAATTCGACGGATTGACTCGGGTGTTGAACTGGAAGCGTTGAACTCATCGGCCAGCTTTTCAATTCGAGACATGAAAATAGATCCCATACTGGGGGTTGCGCCTATACCTCTGTGAGTATTGATTTGATTAAGAAGCTTGTCTTTAAAGCCCTGAGTTGAAATTTGCGTGAAAACTGTTCCATTGAACTGGGGTGCGTGCATCTGCTATCCCTGTATACAATCTAACTAAACCTTAGGAGCATATACTTTAGTAGCAAATTCTTTGGCTGTCGCTGAAAAAAGTAAAATCCCATATATCAATTTGGCATACCCTGCAGCGTTTTAATTCCCGGCTTGGATAGTATCTGATAATCCTCCTTGCGCACTTAGGCAGAGGGGCGCCGCCGGCGCTTCCTCTCTGCCATCCAAGTCACCATAACCCCCAACTATCCCTTATTGCCAACGACTTAGGGTTTTCCAGGATCTCGGTACCGCCGACAATACATTTCTCCCGTAACGTTCGATCAAGGTAGCCATCATCACTAGAGCAAACCCTACCACGCTAAGCACCATCCAAATTTCACTATTGATATTTGCTAATACCTGCATCGACATCATCAGCAAACTGAATAATGTCATGATGCCGCCACCGAGCGCTGGTTCTCGATATCTGTTGTGCAGCCCCCATGCCAGCACCAATAAGCTAGTTAACAACGCCAAAGCGGAACTGGCATAACTAGACTGTTCTAGGCATAAAACATAGCTAAGCAACGCTAGGACCATCATTGATAGCATGCGATATGGCCGACCCATACCGGGTGATAGTTGGCTTATAAGTAACAGCAAGGCTACAACTGGCGCGAAACGTACAGAGTAATATAGGTCTGATATTGGCAATCTAAATACTTCTGTAGCAAGTTCATGCCAGCAAGACACTGCCAAGACGGCTGCACACAAAAGTACGCCTTCCTTTATTGGGCGTCGAGTAATCCAAGAGCCAGCACTTTTAACTAATATTGCAGCTAATATCCCCCCAATCGCACAATATCCAGCGAGATCACCGAAATAGAAGCTTAACCGAGTTAGGGCTATGGCAGGAGCAACTAGAAACAGTAGTTGTACGGCGATACCTTCGCGAGTTTTATACAAACTGTGTCGTCTAAACAGGAAATGGAACTGTAATATGGCGGCGAGGATTAGGGCCGAAACGATGGTTACACCCGCCAAAGAAGCTCGATCAGGGAGTAGCAGCGTTGTGTTAGTGAGGATGTACAACACCATCAATCGGCTTGCTTGCTGGCGCGCAAGTATCTGAAACCCGATGTAAGCGACGGCCAGCGAAGCGGCTAGGCTTACCGCAGAAATCGTTACAATATATTGCGGCGTAAGGGCCGTATCCGTTGCCATAAATACAAACGCACCTGCAGTACCGCCATAGGTATCAAATAGTATCCCGCCTAAATGAGAGAACTGTACCGAAATTAAGCCAATCGCAATCGCAAATAGCAGTCGTGCCGTTTTCGAATCCTTCATTATTAGTTGGCTGAATAAACCAGCCAAAGCAACGGTAGACATCATCCCAAGGCAGACCCAATGACGTAGGTCAGAACTCGCTGCATCAAACCCTTCCAGCATATAGGCCGCGGCGGAAAGCACCACGGCCAGTGTACCCAACCAGCGGAATAGGCTAGCGAATTTGTCTAATCCCAACCCTTGAAGAGGGATATTTTCAGCAAGCTTATCGTGTTCATCGACTATATGATTCATGGCACTACTCCATATCCTGATGGCTATTTTGCGACAGTAAATCATCCAACGCATTTTTCAGCTTCTCGGTTTCCTCTTGCTGAAGAATCTGTTGCTCGAAAACCGATGTGCTATCCGTAATGACACCTTCGATATATTCACCTTCCAACACGTTGGTTTCCCAGCGTTCAAAAAACTGATCAGTTTCATGTAATAGATTTGGGTTATTGACGTGGCTAATAGCGGTGGTGCGGGCACTGCGGGAAGATAGGGCTGTTTTCTTTAATTGTAGCTGATCAAGTCGATGTTCTACGTCAGTCAAATTTGTTTCCAGCTGAATGTCCATCGAGTGATACTGGCCGCGTTGATCTAGTAATTGCTGGAGTCTATTTTCGATATTGTGCTTGTGCTTGATGCACTCTAAGGCTTTTTGTTGATCTTGTTGCGCGTACTTTAACGCCCGTTGTTCCCAGGCCGTTTTATCCTTTTTATACTTCATCACTTCGGTATCGAGCTTGTGAAGATGACTACGGACTTTTCCTTGCTGAATCTTGATTCGCGCTGCCGCTGATCTGACATCAGATATCACACAGTCGGCGATAGCTTCATGGTTTTCTACCTTGTTTATAAAGCCGTCGATGGTTGCAGTGATCGAGGTGAATAGGCGCTTGCTTCTCATTGTCGTTCTCCTTGCTCGCTCTGTTTGGGTGAGGTTTAGCGGTGGGGAAAACATAGTGAATGGAACCTGAATCACGAAGTGGTTATGTCAAAGTTGCAGAATCTACGTCTTGAGGGTGCGAAATAATCACCCCAACTTCCGGCTATATCACCTGTGGTGCAGCTGCGCCGCGAGTAGATGGTTATGGCGATTGATTCTGATAACGGATTTTCTAAAAATCAAAGTGATTTCCAAATCTAACCTTATACTTAGATGAAACTTACCTCTCTGAGTCTTGATTGGGTTACACAAAGCCGCACCTGAAAAGCTGTCTGGAGGGATTTTCAATCGTCAGCAAAGACTTAAAACCGGATTGGCTGGAAGCCAAAGAAGAACTGGAACGCCGGGTTGCCGAGCGCACCGAAGAACTCGAACGTGAGATCGAGAAACACCGGAAGAGTGAAGCCGCATTACAGTACAGTGAGCAGCGTTTTAAGGATCTTGTGGAAACCATGTCCGATTGGGTATGGGAAATGGATGAGAACCTCCGCTTTTGCTATTTTTCCCAAGGGCACATATACAAAAGTGGTTATGATACGGCCAGCGCCTACGGGAAAACCCGTAGAGATTTTATTCCAGAAGATCAAATAGATTCCCATTGGCGCAAACACCTCGAAGATCTTGATGCTCATCGACCTTTTAATGATTTTGTCTACAGACCCGTTTTGCCTTCTGGTGAAACGCGGTACTGGTCTATAACAGGAAAACCCTATTACGATCGTTCCGGCAACTTCATGGGTTATCGTGGCACTGGTTCTGATGTGACTAAACGATTTGAGGCGGAAGAAGCGCTTAAAGAAAGTGAGAAACGGCTCCAGCATATTTTTGAGGTCAGCCCTATTGCCGTTGGTGTATCGGATCCGTCCAACGGCAGAATCCTATTCGCCAGCACGCCCTGCGCTACTATGTTTGGGTATACCCAGGACGAGTGGATAGGCTATACCGGCAAGCAAGTATGGGCAGACCAAAGGGATAGAGAAGAATTCGTCCGGATTTTTATGCTCGAAGGCTATGTCACTCCCCGTGAAACCTTGATGGTAAGAAAAGATGGATCCACGTTTTGGAGTATGACGTCCTGGAATTCTATCCAATACGGAAATAATAATTGCATACTTTTTTGGGCCTATGATATCAGCCACCAGAAGAGTACTGAGCAGGCATCGGAAAAGGCAAAAATCCAGGCTGAATTAGCGACTCAGGCAAAATCACGTTTTTTAGCCAATATGAGTCATGAAATCCGAACGCCTCTAAATGCGGTTATCGGACTTAGTTATTTGTTGCAGCAAACTTTATTATCTGACCAACAGAACGACTATGTCCGTAAGATCAACACCTCATCTCAACATTTGTTAGAGCTACTCAATAATGTGCTCGATTTTTCTAAAGTTGAAGCGGGAAAGCTGAAGCTAGAACAATCTCCCTTCGTATTAGATGACGTACTAAACCACGTTAGCTACCTGATGAGGATACAAGCCCGGGACAACCCTATAGACCTTAATATTACCCATAGTTGGGATATCCCCAGATATCTGATTGGAGATTCTCTGCGCCTAGGCCAGGTACTGATTAACCTGACCGAGAATGCCATAAAATTTACCGACAACGGCCAGGTTTCTGTAGCGGTAAAATCCCTAAACCAATCTGATAAGGAGGTTTGCTTGGAGTTTGAGGTTTTAGACACTGGGATAGGCATGACCTCAGAGCAGCAAGAGCAGATTTTTCAGTCTTTTTCTCAGGCCGATAGCGCTACGACTCGACGTTACGGTGGCACAGGGCTTGGCTTGGCGATCAGTAAACAACTAGTGGGGTTAATGGGCGGGGATATTTATCTTGAAAGCTCGGCTGAAACGGGTACCCGGTTTTATTTCTCGGCGAAATTTGAGCCCGTTAAGCAACCATTAGGTGACCCGCTATTAGTTGGTTTGGAGAATACCAAGGTATTGTTGCTGGAGCCCATAAACAACCAAGACAAGAGTGGGTTTTATAAAACAATAAAATCATTTGGCATGGATGTTACGGCGATTTATCAGGATGATAATGCCACCGCAATGACAGGTCATACGGTTTCCAAAATGCTGGACGTTAGCCATTACGATTTACTTATAAGCAATGAATCTAATTCAGAAATTCAGCTAAAGGAGCCCCTAGAGCAGATCAGTTGCCCTCATATTCAACTGCTGTCCCCCTGGCAAACGGACCAGTTTTTGTCATCAGATGAAACGGACGGTCTACACCACCTGTTGGTAAAACCGGTGACGCCACGAACCTTACTGGAAACTATAAATAAAGCGCTAAAACTAGGTACAGCGAAGGCTTGCGCCGCAATTGTTCCTTTTTCAGAGGATTTAACTGAGTCACTGTCGGCAATCGCGGGCGCCAGGGTACTTGTTGTCGAAGATAATCTGATTAATCAGCAAGTAGCAAAGGAGTTATTGCAGGGGAAGGGTTTCGATGTCTATATTGCCAGTAATGGCGATGAAGCCCTAGCCTCTGTGCAACATCATTATTTTGACTTGGTATTAATGGACATCCAGATGCCGCTGACGGACGGTTACCAGACCACCAAAGCTATCCGGGAATTAGCACTTAACCACCAGCCACCTATCATTGCGATGACCGCCCATGCTTTATCGGGGGACCGGGATAAAAGTCTTGCCGTAGGCATGGATGAACATCTAACCAAACCGATCAAACCACAACAATTATTTGAGCTGTTGATACGCTTCATTAGCTCTAAAAAACTCCCTAACGCTGGCTCTATTGCTACAGTTGAAGATGATTACCATGGGGGTTTATATCCCATCGACATTGCCGGGTTTGACTTAGACGCTGGCCTTGAGCTGCTTAACGGTAATCGTAAGTTGCAAGTAACGTTACTGCAGGGTTTTTACCGTGATAACCGAAACGTCCTTGAGATGGTCGAGCAATGCATTGAGTCAGAGCAGCTAATTCGTGCTGCTGATCGAATTCATACGCTCGCAGGAAGTGCTGCAAATCTTGGCGCGATTGAATTAGCAGAAGCCGCAAAGGGACTTCAAGCAACCTTAACCGATAATGCAGAACGAGGGCCTAAACTAGAATGTTTTGGTTATCAGCTACATCGGGTTCTGGAGTCTTTGCAAAAGCTTGAGCCCCTACAAGTATTTATCGAGCAGTACGAAGGGCATGGAGACTGCGATTTGGAGATGGTTACGAATATAGTCGAGCAGCTTTTTCCTTTGTTGCAACAAGGCAATAGCAAGTCAAACCTACTGGTTCCCGAGTTAAGAAAAGCGTTGCCCGTTTGCCATGGAAAATCAATAAACCAGATAGAAAACCAAATCGATGAGTGTGAATTTGAATGGGCAGCAGAGAACCTGAAAAGTCTGTTGCTGGACATCAAACGACAACAATCAGGACTCGAAGATGATGTTAGCTAAGGGCCGGATTCTTATCGTCGATGACGAAAAAATCAATCGTAAGGTTTTGACCAGCCTGCTGAATGAGTATGACTGTATCCTGGCCAAAGATGGTACGCAGGCGTTATCGCGGATTTTGTCTGATAGTCTTCCAGATCTTATTCTACTCGATGTGGTGATGCCGGGGATGGACGGCTATGAGGTTTGCCGACGGCTGAAACGCGATTTCAGAACTCAGGATATCCCCATCATATTCATCACCGTTAAGGGGACTGTAGAGGAAGAAACCACAGGATTGGAAATGGGGGCTGTGGACTATATTGGCAAACCCTTTGTACCTGCTATTGTCAAAGCCCGTGTAGCTAATCATATCGAACTACATAAGCAACGAGAGCTACTGAAAAAGCTTAGTAACACGGATGCTCTGACGGGCATTGCCAATCGCCGGTGTTTTGATGAGTCTATGCGATGCATCTGGAAAATGGCCTCGAGAACGGAAGCAACAATATCGTTGATGATAATAGATATCGACTATTTCAAACTGTTCAATGATCGTTATGGTCATGGGGCAGGGGATGCTTGCCTAAAGCAGGTTGCCCAAGTGCTCGAAAGCTGTGCAGATAGGGGTAGCGACCTGGTTGCCCGTTACGGAGGCGAAGAGTTTGTCTCAGTGTTGGCCGGAACCGACCAGAAAGGCGCATTGATCGTGGCAGAGGAGATGAGAAAAATGGTGATGGATCTATCAATCCCTCATGAGGATTCCATCGCCGCAACGGTGGTTACCATTAGCATTGGCGTTTCAACAACTAGGGTTGATGGCCGCAACAGCCCTGACGAGTTCTTCAATCTTGCCGATCGTTTATTATATGATGCAAAAACCCAGGGCCGTAATCGGGTTATATCCAGTGACTGAATTAATGGTTTCACCGCAGGAGGTGTAAATGACCCCAGAATGGCTTGCTTCACGGTTCAATGACCCAACCTACAAACCGGTTAAATATTCCCAGCAAAGCGATTATCAGCAATTTCGTGGTGACCATAATCTAAATGCGGGTATGGAGCCAACGCGAAATGTAGATGGTCTTCTTAATGTGGCTGCCGTATTAATACCCATCGTTAAAAGAGGCTCCGCACTGTCGGTGCTTCTTACTCAGCGCACTTCGCACTTATCTCATCATCCAGGACAGATCAGTTTTCCAGGGGGCCGCACGGAACCAGAAGATACTAGTTCAGAACATACGGCACTAAGGGAAACTGAAGAGGAAGTAGGCTTGCCTGCTCAATATATCGAAGTGGTGGGTGAGCTGGATGATTATCTGACCCGCACGGGTTTTATCGTTACGCCCATTGTGGGCTTGGTGAGCAGTCCGTTTCCGGTAAGCCCTGACCCTTTTGAAGTGGAAGAAGTTTTTGAAGTGCCATTGGATTTTCTGCTGGATACGAACAATCACCATAGTCACTCTCAACTGCTGGACGGCAAACTCAGACATTTTTATGCGATACCCTATAACAGGCATTTTATCTGGGGAGCGACGGCTGGAATGCTAGTGAACTTATTCCAGCTCTTAACCGACAGTAGCGCTGGCAGTTTAGGAAAAAAAATCACCCTTGAGGAAGGGTGATTTTTATAGGGTAAAACGAAAACAGAGTGGAAGAGGGCGACTAGCCCTCAGCCTGATCGTCGTCGTCAATCATGCGATCCAAGTCCAGTAAGGTAATCAGAGTATCATTATGGTAACTGACTCCTTGAATAAATCGAGCAGTGTCATCTGAACCGACATTGGGTGCTTGCTCAATGGCCGACTTGCGCAGATAGATAACTTCAGCCACTTGATCTACCAGCATGCCCACTACCTGGTCTGCCAGCTCGATCACAATAATCCGACTACTTTCTGTTTCCCCACCCCTTGGTAATCCAAACAGGGTCCGTGTATCGACGACGGTAATGACATTACCGCGTAGGTTGATAATGCCGAGAATGAACTGCTGAGAACCAGGTACAGGAGCAATCTCAGTTAATCGGAGTACTTCCATAACCTGCATAACATTGATGCCGTAAAGCTCTTCTGACAGTTGGAACGTGGCCCATTGTTGCATTTCGTCGTCAGAGTCTACGTCTTGTGTTGCAGTCGTTTGCGCAGTTGTCATCGAAAAAGATCCTTATCAGCTCTTATAAATAAGCATTCATCCAATCGAGGCTAGCCTCAGTGTTGCCCAACGGATTGAATTCCAGTGCGATTCGCCCAGTATAGCCTAACAGACCCAATTCTTTGAATAGGCAATGGAAGTTGATTTGACCTGTGCCGGGTTGATGGCGACCCGGCACGTCGGCGATCTGAATATGCCCGATATAAGGCAAAAGGCTATGCAAGCTGTCTATCAGGTGCCCTTCCATGATTTCCATATGATAAACATCAAACTGCAAGTAGGTGTTATTTAGACCTAACTCTTTAATTAAATTTACTACTTGGTGGGAATGGTGAAGCATAAATCCGGGGACGTCGGTGGTATTGATCGCCTCTATATTCAAACAAACCTGATGCTTGGCTAACTCATCGTTGGCGTAACGCAGATTGCCTTTTAAGGTGGCTAGCGCGAACTCAGGGCTAAGCGTTTTCGGCACTATTCCAGACAGACAGTTTATCTGTTTGCAACCTAGCATTTGTGCGTATTGAAGCGACTGCCTGACTGCCTCTTTAAACTCATCCTGGCGGCTTGGATCACAGGCAATACCACGGTCTCCTGCAGACCAGTCTCCTGCCGGCATGTTAATTAAATCTAGTGTTAACTGATTCACTTCCAGCTGATGTTTGATTTCATCAATAGAGAGTTCATAGGGAAACTGTATCTCGACTGCCGAAAACCCCGATGCTGCGGCACGCTTAAAGCGCTCGATTAAAGGGACTTCCGTAAACAACAAACTCAGGTTGGCAGAAAACTTTACCATCAGTGCTATTCCCTAATATCAGCGCTCATTTAATCGCTCAAGTTGCAGCAGCAACGCACTATGATCCAAATTTTCGTCACCCTGTTCAATCAAGGACTGGTATTGCGTGCAGACCTGCTGAGTGAGGGGCAGTTGGAGCTGGTTTTGTTGTGCGGTATCCAGCACTGTCATCAAGTCTTTTAATTGCACCCTGCAGGTTCCGCCCGGATGAAAGTCACGCTCAATCATGCGTTTACCGTGGACTTCCAGTATACGACTGTTAGCGAAGCCACCCAGCAAGGCCTTCCGCACAGCGTCTAAATCTGCGCCTCCGGATTTGGCCATTAACAACGCTTCAGAAACCGCACCAATGGTAATCCCAACAATGGCCTGGTTAGCGAGCTTAGTTAGCTGTCCAGTACCTACGGGGCCAATGTGCGTGGGGAGACCCAATACTTCAAAAATAGGCGTTGCTTGTTGGAAATGATCGTTGTCGCCGCCAACCATAATCGAAAGAGAGGCCTGTGCCGCACCGAGGGTCCCCCCAGATACCGGAGCGTCCATATAGCGGCGTCCAGACTCGGTCAGTAATTGGTTATGCTTTTTTGCCGTGTCGGGGGGAATTGAGCTCATATCGATAAATAGGCAGCCTTTTTTACTGGCCAGAAAAGTTTTTTGTTGATAGAGCACTTGATCAACAATAGTCCCGTTTTCAAGCATGCTGATAACAACGTCAGCGCCTTGCAGTGCTTCCTCGACGGAATCGGTGATCTTTAGCGTGCCGTCTTGTGATAAAGCTTCGGCTTTTTGACGGGTGCGGTTCCAGGCATGAACGCAATAGCCGGCTTGTAGTAAATTGTTGGCCATGGGAAGACCCATTAGCCCTATACCAAGGAACGCGATAGTGGTGTTGGCTGGCGTCAGAGGATTGTCCATTACTGTTGTTCTCTTGTGCGGGTGATAATGAGCTTGAGGCTTATTGACGATTATATATAAACAAAAGGTAGGTCTGGTTAATGACCAGTCATTTTTAGACGCTATAGGATATTTTGGAATAGCGCATTAAAGACAGTTAGTGGGCTTTGGAAGCCCCGCGATCTTACTGGCTATCTTGGCCGGGCTGCCAGGAAACAGTTTTAGCAGATGAATACTGCTACCTTTATCGCTTCCCAGTTGTAATCGAACCTGCTTGACCAAAATGCGCATCGCAGGGGAGATGGCAAATTCGGAATAAAACGCCCTTAACAAACAGATTATTTCCCAGTGTTCTTCGGTTAGCTGAATGTGTTCTTGCTGGGCCAGGTAGTAGGCGATCTCATCTGACCAGTCGTCCATGTTTTTTAAGTAACCCTCAACATCCAGAGACACTGGCGGTTGAGGGTTAGTATTATGCTTGTCAGTCATGGCTATCTAATACCAGCTTTGCGTTTTCGAATACTGGCAACACAGATCGACAAAGCCTTCATCATCGACAACCTGGACCGACGGGTTGAGCCGTTCCTGAAGTCCACGGGCGAGCAGATCAGCCTGCAAGACAAACACGGGCACTCCTTCGGGAATCGATACAAGTAGCGCGGAAAAGTGTTCAACGGCGCCATATACGCCATCTTCAATCAATAGCAAAGCGTCGTTTTGGGCGATAGTGCGAAGGCAGCTATTCAGGCACGGGCTGTTGAGGGGAGATTTATTGACCGTATGTAAAATCATGGTTAAAAACTCAAAATTTGATCATGGTCGGCGAAAAGTGCTTTTACCTCGGCTGAATCCACAACCTCAACCGGAAGAATAAGGGATTCAGCTTTGATGCCACGATCAATAAGAGAGGATGCCTCTACGTAAATTTTTTCTACATCGTACATAGGCAGCACCGATAAGGTCGAGGGCAAGTTCTTGGCGTGGATAGCGGTGCCATTCTGCTCAGGTAATAGTTGGTATACACCGTCATCCATAAATAAAAGTGCTAAGGGTATTTCGAAGGCGGCTCCCGTCAATACCGCATCGAGGGCTTCCTTGGCGGTTTGGTTGCTGTAGGGTGCACTTCTCATCACTGCCAATAATGTCTTTTCAGATTTACTCATGCTCAATACCCAAAGGTAATCAAACGATCGGATTGCTGGGTGGCGTCCATCATCTGCCCAAGACCTGACAAATTAAAGCCGGGAGCGAGGTTGCTGGCTTGTTTTTCAAATCGCTTGGCTTCGCCAGGATCTAAAATTCCGCGTTTCAACGCGGCTGCGATGCAGACCACCATATCAATATCATGTTGTAGCCCGAGCTGCTGCCATTGCTGGCATAGGTCAGATTCATCCTGAGGAGGGGCATTCAGCGAGCTGGCATTGAGCACACCATCACCATAGAAAAAGATCCGATAGATATCATGACCCTTGTCTATGGCCGCTTTCGTAAAGCGATAGGCCGTTGCAGAGGCTTGACTGGCTGTTGGAGATCCATAGACCAATATGGAAAATTTCATGGGTAACAGGCTTCCTAGGCAGAATAAAAAAACCCCCGCATTCGGCATGAAGGCGAGGGCTGACGTTAAGTCTGGAGCTTAGTCGTCGCTGAGAACTCCAACCAAGTGCAGCAGGTGCACAAACAGGTTATAGATATTCAGGTACAGGCTAACGGTAGCCATTACGTAGTTAGTATAAGTACCATTAACGATATTGCTGGTGTCATAAAGAATAAAGCCTGCCATCAGCAGCACAACCGCGCCTGAAATAGCCAGAGACAAACCAGAGATCTGTACACCAAACATTGGCAGTAAGAAGCTAGCAACGATCGCGACCAATACAACAATCATGCCGGCAGCCAGGAAACCGCCCATAAAGCTGAAGTCTTTGCGGCTAGTCAGCACATAAGCACTCAGACCGACAAAGGTCAGTGCCGTCATGCCCATAGCAGTCAGGACAATGTCACCACCATTTGGTAGCGCTAGATAATGGTTGAGGATAGGCCCCAGAGCAAAGCCCATCAAACCAGTAAACAAGAAGGTCAGAGGCAGAGCCCAAACACTGTTCTGCATCCGGTTAATAATAAAGATCATTACGAAACTGCCAATCATGCTCCCGAGATAAACCATAAAAGGAGGGTTTACCATCATCGAGATCGCGGCGGTAATCGTACTGAACACCAATGTCATGGCCAGCAACATATAAGTGTTGCGGATCATTTTGGTAGTTTCTATCAGCGCGCTGCCTTGTGCAGAAGCTGCGATATCATGGGTTCTCATAGTCTTTCCTGTTTGTGTTTTAACAATGTAATTTGTAACCACGTATTAAGACGTTAAAAGGGCTATCGATTGCAATAGACCACTAGTGATCATAATAGTTGCTTTTTATAGCAGTCTTAGCGGCCATGTTCCAGCCCCGGTGGCAATAACAAGTGTTAGTTGACTTGGTTTTAACCGGCCTTAATATTACCATCGTTTCTCCAGCATCACAGCGTTCGTAACCAGAAGGGTTCCCAGTCAGCATGACCGACCTCCACATTCTTTATCAAGACGATGATTTTATTGTCATTGATAAGCCCAGCGGTCTACTAGTCCATCGTAGTGAAATCGACCGTCGAGAAACCCGGTTTGCACTGCAATTATTGCGTGATCAGATCGGCCAGCGCGTTTACCCAGTACATCGTTTGGATAAACCAACGTCTGGAGTTTTGGTATTTGCTTTGCATTCTGAAGCCTCCAGCCTGCTACAGCAGAGCTTTATGGAACGTCGCGTCGATAAGGAGTATTTCGCCATTGTTCGTGGATATGCCCCTGAGCAGGATGTCATTGATTACGCCTTAAGTGATAAGCGCGAAAAGGAAGAAAAACGCCGCAAGACTGATATTCGCCCGCCACAAGAAGCGGTTAGCCGTTTCCAACGACTAGCCACAGTAGAGCTACCCATCGCGGTGGGGAAGTTTCCTCAGTCGCGTTATTCATTGGTGCGGGTAAACCCAGAAACGGGTAGAAAGCACCAGATCAGACGGCATTTCCATACCATCGCTCATCCCATAATCGGCGACACGCGTTATGGTGAAGGCCGCCATAACCGCTTATTCAGGGACAATTTTGACAGCCATCGACTATTGTTATGGTCGGCAGCGATCAGATTTATTCATCCATACAGTGGTGAGCTAACGAAAATTGAAACAACCGTCCCTAGTGAAGTACTACCCTTGTTTGAGGCCTTCAATTGGCCCGTTTGTCTCCCTACAATGGAGAGTCCCGTTTAACGAGCCTTAGACACAACTGAATTGTTAATTTGTTAATTTTTGAAATACGGAAATATCGATGACCATCGTAAATGAAAAATCTGCTATAGAATCCAGTGACATCGAAACACGCCTTAAAGCTAAAGATGGGCCAGCAGTTATTGGCATCATCGGGGCGATGGAGGAGGAGGTTACTTATCTGCGTGAGCAGCTACAGCAGCGCTCAGATATGCTTGTAGCCGGATATGAATTCCATAGTGGAACCTTGGCGGGCCAACAGGTGGTATTGCTGAAATCCGGTATCGGTAAGGTCAATGCAGCGATTGGCACTGCCATCATGCTTGAACGCTTTCAGCCCGATTGTATCGTCAATACCGGCTCTGCTGGTGGTTTTGGTGAGAATCTCGAGATCGGAGATGTCGTGATCTCCTCAGAAGTTTGCCAGCATGACTTTGATCTCACGGTATTCGGCTATGTGCATGGTCAAGTACCGCAAATGCCACCGACGTTTACCCCCGATAGTAAGTTGGTAGAAATTGCAGAACACAGTATCCAGAAAGTTCAAGACGTCAAAACCGTCAAAGGACTCATAGCTACCGGCGATGCCTTTGTTCATGAACCCGAGAAAGTCGCCGAGATGCGCGCAAAATTTCCCGAGATGCTTGCCGTAGAAATGGAAGCAGGGGCTATTGCTCAGACTTGTTTCCGCTTTGGGATTCCTTTTATTATCTTCCGGGCGTTGTCGGATATTGCCGGAAAGACCTCTTCCGTATCCTTCAAAGAGTTTCTCGAACAGGCTGGAATTCACTCTGCGCATATGGTGATTGAAATGGTTCGCGAACTCGGCGAGCTAGATAAGTCATTAAAGTAATACTTTTATTAGACAGTGCAAAACATTAACAAATAAGAACTAAATGGTGCCGCAGCCAATAGCGCCAGACTTTGATCACAAGGACATAATCAACATGACACAATCATTCTATCCACCACAGCGTACACTGATGGGGCCAGGGCCTTCTGACGTTAGCCCCAGAGTTTTGGCAGCAATGGCTCGACCCACTATCGGTCATCTAGATCCAGAGTTCGTCCGCATGATGGATGAAATCAAAGGACTGTTGCAGTATGCCCTGAAAACTAAAAACGCACTGACTCTACCGGTTTCTGCACCAGGGTCTGCCGGGATGGAAGCTTGCTTTGTAAACCTGGTGGAACCTGGCGATAAGGTTATCGTCTGCCAGAACGGCGTTTTTGGTGGGCGAATGGCTGAAAATGTTATTCGTTTTGGGGGGCAAGTCATATTGGTCGAAGATGAGTGGGGCACCCCTGTCAGTCTAGATAAAGTTAAAGCAGCCTTTGCTGAACATGCAGATATCAAAGCATTGGCCTTTGTTCATGCAGAAACCTCTACCGGTGTGCGTTCAGACGCGGCGGCACTTAGTGCGCTGGGTCGTGAGAATGATGTGTTGGTTATTATGGATGCCGTCACTAGTGTCGGCGGCATTGAAGTTGACCTCGACGGGTGGGGTGTTGATGCCGTTTATTCAGGGACTCAGAAATGTTTGTCTTGCCCACCAGGGATTTCGCCTGTCAGTTTTAGCGAACGTGCCGTGAAATGCGTACGGGATCGCAAGACTCCAGTGCCTAGCTGGTTCTTGGATAAAAAATTGGTGATGGGCTATTGGGGTGAAGGAGCTAAGCGCACCTACCACCATACGGCGCCTGTGAATTCGCTCTACGCTTTGCATGAAGCGCTGGTTATGCTTGAAGAAGAAGGACTGGAAAACGCCTGGGAGCGTCATCAGAAAATCCATTTGGCGTTAAAAGCCGGATTAGAAGCCATGGGACTAAAATTCCTAGTGGATGAAGAATACCGGTTACCGCAACTTAACACCGTGATTATTCCTGCCGGTGTAGATGAAGCCAAAGTGCGCTCCGTACTGCTAAAAAATTACGATCTGGAAATAGGCGCCGGTCTTGGGGCATTGGCGGGGAAGGTATGGCGTATCGGTCTGATGGGGCACGCCTGCAACATAAAAAATGTGTTGCTCTGTGTTAACGCCCTTGAAAACGCCCTAATTACACAGGGAATTGAATTGGACCGTGGCGCTGCTGCTGCCGCTGTAACTGCTACTATTTAAGCGGCTGCTATATTAGACGGCTACTTTAGCAACTGCGCTAATCGAAATATTAGGAGCTGAACATGGGACAAAAAAAGATCGCTTTCATTGGTCTGGGTGTTATGGGTTCCCCCATGGCAGGACATTTACAGACTGCGGGGTATGACGTCTGCGTCTATAACCGCACTCTAGCTAAAGCCGAACAGTGGTGCTCGACTTATGGCGGCCGCTATGCGCCAACGCCGGCTGAAGCCGCTACTGATGCCGAGATTGTTTTTGCCTGTGTAGGCAATGATGATGACCTGCGCAGCGTTACTTTGGGTGAGCAAGGCGCATTTGCGACCATGGCAGAAGGAACTGTTTTCGTCGATCACACGACCGCGTCTGCTGAAGTCGCTCTGGAACTCTATGCCTACGCTGCCGATAAAGGCATCAGTTTTCTCGATGCACCTGTGTCAGGTGGCCAGGCTGGCGCTGAAAACGGCGTTTTAACCGTCATGGTTGGTGGCGATGAGGATGCTTTTGCTCGGGCAGAGGCGGCAATTAACTCATTTTCACGGGCGGTTAAATTGATGGGTGGTTCCGGTGCGGGGCAGCTCACCAAAATGGTCAACCAGATTTGTATCGCTGGTCTGGTACAGGGCTTGGCAGAAGGGATTCATTTTGCCATGCGTTCCGGACTTGATCCTAAGGCCGTGGTAGAGGTTATATCGAAAGGGGCTGCGCAGTCCTGGCAGATGGAAAACCGTTATGAATCCATGATCGACAATAAGTTCGATTATGGCTTTGCCGTTGATTGGATGCGCAAGGATCTGGGGATTGTTCTTAACGAGGCTCGCAACAACGGGGCGCAATTGCCGGTGACCGCGCTGGTTGATCAGTTTTATGCGGATGTTCAGAAAATGGGCGGAAACCGCTGGGATACCTCCAGTCTGCTAAAACGCTTCGAGCACAAAGATTAGTCCAATAGCGGCCAATGCCGGGGAATAACTATTCCCCGGTCTATTTCATGCCAAGCGTTATCTTGCTGTCTCAATCGAGCCACCATGAAGGGCGTTTTACCTCTAACGACGTCTATTTCAGCTGCTTCAGAAGGCTTTGCGGCTTGCGTCGATAAAGGTGCTAACCAGCCGCTTTTTGGTAGTAGTTGAAAACGCTCTCCATCGTGGATAAGCGAAGCTAAACGGGTTTCAGATCCCCACCAGCCTTTATTATGCCCCGCTGCAACTGAAGCCGGATACTCAAAGCGATCTAGGCAATAATCATCCCAAGGGTAAAATAATCTCCCTAGAAATAACGCTTTCTTACGGCCGATCACAATATCAAGGCTTGTGAGCAACGCTTTAGCCTCAGGAAGCCCCGACAGCAGTAACTGGCGCTGGGTGGTTTTCGATATTTTCATCGATAGACGATCGGTAGGGTTTGGTCCGAGCCAGTTATTGGCGTCTGAGAAGCCATCCATACACAGGTAAAACTTTATACAGACTTCAAGGTGAGTGTATGTATCTGTTCCAAAGGGCCGGTATAGAAAATCAAATTCTCCTAAGGTCCTTTTCTCTCCCTCCACCCTGAGACCTTGGATAACTGTTTCAACAGCAGGGTTTTGTTGTAAAAAGAACCAAACCAGCCGTTCAAAATAGACGCCGAGTCGGTGACCGGCAGACTTGCCGTGGTCTTCAAGGAAATCCAGCAAAGGCTGGGGGTTTTGATCTAGCTGTTCAAGCCAAGTTCTAATATGGGGAGACTGCCAGACGTCAACGTCTGAAGTGCCAGTGAGTTCGCACAGAGGAGGACTACCTAACATCCAAGCCAGATCTCTCACCTTGGCATTGATATTGACAACGCTTGTAGAGATCGGCCGGGTAGTTGAAGACATGTTACTGGCTGAGTAGGTTGACCATCAGCGATTTCATTTTGTCTGGGCTGAATGGTTTGTCACAGATGGCGTTAACACCCGCTCTTCTGACGCCACTGAGACGGGTTTCGTTCTGTTCGGACGTCACCATCAAGATAGGCACATAGGGCTGGCTGGAGTGTTCTCTAATGTGTTGGGTTAGCTGTTCCCCATCCATATTAGGCATATTGAAATCGGTAAAGATAAGATCGAATTCTTGCTCTTCGATCTTAGCTAAAGCTTCATTACCGTCATGGGCCATCACTATTTTCTTAACACCGATGTTTTCTAGAGCTCTGGCAATATGCTTCAGAGAAAAATCGCTATCGTCTACGACTAAGACCTGTAATTGATCGACATCGTAATTTTCCAGATCCAACTCTTCAGGATCAATAAAGGCCAGTGTCGCCTCCAGCGCTTTTTCCAAGTCTTCATGGCAAAAGGGCTTCGGCAGTATGGCCACCGAGCCGGCCTGCTTGATGGGCTCTATATGATCTGGGCGGCGCTCACTGGAAATCAACATAAAGGGGATTTCCCCCAGAGCTTCCGAACTTCTCATTTCCGATACAAGCTGGACGCCATCGCCATCAGCTAAGTACATGGCACTGATCACCAAATCTGCCGAATAACTGTGCAGGAAGGAAAGAGCCTCCGCGATGGTTTTTGCGGTATCAATCGTTTGGCAGCCGGCATCTTCTAGCTCTTTGCAGATAACCTTTTGCTGAAAAGAAGAAGGCTCAACTATAAGTATCGACAACTCACTGGTTCTTATCGATGGCATGTGCTGTGAATCCGTTCTAAATCATTGTGAATAAAATGTTTTTGAGTTTTTGAATAACCGTTCATCAGAATGTACTATGGCTGTATGTGCTAACATGTGTCAAATTGAAATACACCTGTGTTTGGAAATTCCTATGGCAGAGTCCCTTACAAAAAAACGCCGGGAACAGCTGGCAGCAATGGATCGTCAACCGATGATTGCTGACACCGATATTAACAAAATTCTTGTCAACGGCGCTCACATATCCCTGAATAAGCTCAAGCGCGCAAAAAGTTTTGACGCGCGCCTGTATTATTACGCTGAGATAGGTGTGTATTTGGAGGTATCACTGTCCCGTGGAGCTGGCATTACCGATGAGACTCGTCTTCAACTTGAGCACTTACATCGCGAGGCCACCCATGCTCATATGGAGGAAAGTAAAAGTTTAAAGCTTAAGAAGCAAGATTGATAACACCTGCCCATGTCAGTATCAGAACCCAATAATACTTCCGCCGTTTTTGATAGCAAAGGCTTTCTAGAACAGACAACTAAGCGCCCTGGCGTTTATCAAATGCTGTCCGCTAGTGGCGATGTGCTTTACGTCGGGAAAGCCAAAAATCTTAAGAACAGGCTCTCCAGCTATTTCAGAAGCTCCGGCCTTGCGGTTAAAACTGAGGCGTTAGTGCAACGCATTGCCGATATTCAGGTCACCATAACTGGCAGCGAGACGGAAGCCTTGCTGCTGGAACAGAATCTGATAAAAAAACTACGGCCTCCCTATAACATTCTGTTACGGGATGATAAATCTTATCCCTACATCTTTATATCTGATAACCATGACTACCCGGCAATTCAGTTTCATCGTGGAGCTCGAAAACGCAAAGGCCGCTATTTCGGGCCTTTTCCCAGCAGCGGGGCGGTCAGAGAAAGTCTTAATCTGCTGCAGAAGATATTCCGCATTCGTCAATGCGATGAAAGCTTTTACAGAAACCGTACCCGTCCTTGCCTGCAGTACCAGATTAAACGCTGCAGTGCCCCCTGTGTTGGTTTGATCTCAAGTGATAGTTATCAAGAAGATATTCGCCACGCAATGATGTTTCTAGAGGGCAAAAATCAATCCATCAGGAATGAATTGGCATCTCAGATGGAACAGGCATCGGAGCAGCTCGATTTCGAGCAGGCCGCAGACCTACGAGATCAGATAATAAACCTGCAACAAATCCAGGAAGAACAGCATATCAGCGGTGTAGACGGCGATGCGGATATTCTTGCTTGTGCCATCAGCGCCGGTGCTGCCTGTATTCACCAGCTATTTGTAAAATCCGGTCGGGTCATTGGTACTAAGGCGCATTTTCCTAAGCTGGCGCTAGAAACCAATGAAGCGGAAATATTGGCAAGTTTTATTGGTCAGTATTACCTGCAAAGCGATGGTCATCCGGTACCGCCGCATTTAATACTCAGCCATCAGCCGAACGACTCAGACTGCCTGATTGAGGCGCTAGCGTCCTGTCGCGGCAAAAAAGTCACTGTCAGTCACCGGGTGAGAGGGGCTCGCAGCAATTGGTTGAAATTGGCTCTGACCAATGCTGAGCAACAAATACAGGTCTATATTGCCAATCGTCAGAATGTCCATACCCGTTATCTGCTGCTTCAGGAAGCGCTAGGCCTGGAGGAAATCCCTCGGCGCATGGAATGCTTCGATATCAGTCATAGCTCTGGTGAGGCCACGGTGGCGTCCTGTGTGGTGTTTGATAACCAGGGGCCGCGAAAATCGGACTACCGGCGTTTCAATATTGAGACGGCGACCGCTGGCGATGATTATGCAGCGATGAGGGAAGCCCTGAGTCGCCGCTATAAGCGTTTAAAGAAAGAGGACGCGGTGCTGCCTGATATTTTGGTTGTCGATGGCGGGAAAGGGCAAATAACCCAGGCGAAAGATGTTTTAAAGGAGTTGCAGATCGATTCCATTTTGTTGTTAGGTATTGCCAAAGGGGCAACCCGTAAACCGGGATTGGAATCGATTCTGCTTGCCGACTCTGATCAGGAGCTAGTGTTGCCAGCCAACTCAGGAGCGTTGCATCTGCTCCAGCACATTAGAGATGAGGCTCATCGTTTTGCGATAACCGGTCATCGCGCGCGCAGAGCCAAAAAACGAGGCCAGTCGTTGTTGGAAGAGATTCCGGGGGTTGGCCCTAAAAGGCGCAAGCAACTGCTGAAACATTTTGGCGGATCCCAGGAAATATCTCGCGCCAGTGTTGAAGAAATCGCAAAAGTCTCTACCATTAGCCGAAACATGGCAGAGGAGATTTATGCCCATCTTCACCGAGAATAATCCCCTCCAAAGCAACCTAAATTCAGTAAATCACCAACTACAAGGCTTTATCAGGAACCAATGAACATACCTAACATCCTGACATCATTACGCATTACCCTGATTCCCTGCATCGTCGTCATTTACTATTTGCCTTATGAGTGGAACTTGCACGTTGCTGCCGGTATCTTTGCCCTTGCCGCAGTGACTGATTGGTTGGATGGCTACTTAGCCCGGCGTTTAAACCAGACTACAGCCTTTGGCGCCTTCCTTGATCCGGTTGCAGACAAATTGATGGTTTCCGTCGCATTGGTGATGTTGGTTGAAACATATTCGGAGGTCTATCTTACGGTGCCTGCAATCATCATCGTCGGCCGTGAAATCGTTATATCAGCCCTAAGGGAATGGATGGCGGAAATTGGTAAAAGAGCCAGTGTTGCCGTATCCGTCATTGGTAAGCTGAAGACCATGATGCAGATGCTAGCCATTTTCTTACTACTCGGCTCTGAACCATCAACCATTATTGCTTACGTAGGGCTTACCACACTTTATGGCGCGGCGGTGCTCACAATTTGGTCAATGTGGATGTATATTAAGGCCGCATGGCCCTTGCTAATGGCCGATCGGTAAATTATTCAGATTTAAACATTTTCTCTGTATTGACATGCCTAAGGACCTAGGCATAATACGCACCACCTGATCGAGAGGTCGGGGTGTTAGAGCGGGAATAGCTCAGTTGGTAGAGCACAACCTTGCCAAGGTTGGGGTCGCGAGTT
>JBALWH010000055.1:0-27902 GCA_036960175.1 Motiliproteus sp.
AAGGAACCTGTGAACAAGTCTCTTGCGCCTCTGGCTTTCAGAGAGATTGGAGATCAAGGCAACGATTGCAGACATACTGGTTGTACGTCGAGAATCGTTAACACTGAGATCCGGTCTCTCTGAAAGCTCCGAAGGACGGGCTCTAGAACGGCCATCTGCTTTGTCAGACCGTTTGAAAAGGTCCAGACATTTTGCTGCACGATCTTTCGCGCACCTGGCCGTTCTAGAGTCCGCAGAGAACACACTGGACTTGTTCACAGGTTCCCTAATGTAGGTTCTTTGTTCGGTATTGTTAGTCCCCTCTAATCATTTTTTCGCAACCTACCTGCTTGACGCTGTGTTGTTTGGACAAGCACCCAATATTGATATACGTTATATTCTTGCCAAGAATATAATTAAACGCCTGATTTTAAGGCGACCCATCAGCAAACCTAATACTTAAGGCAAAACAATGAACCTCAAACAGATGGAAGCCTTTCGTGCGGTAATGCTGACAGGTTCAGTTTCGCAGGCTGCCAAACAGCTATTTAGAACCCAGCCAGCGGTGAGCATGATGCTCAGCTCACTGGAAAATGATATTGGTTTCCAACTGTTTGAACGGCGCAAGAAACGCCTCTACCCAACCCCCGAGGCAAACTACCTCTACAAGGAGGTAGAAGCGATCTTCTCCCGTATCCAGGATCTGAGCCAGACGGTCCAGGATATCCAGAACAAGCAGTACGGATTCCTGCGTATCGGTTGTATGCCTGGACCGTCCAACTTCTTCGTGCCTGAAATCCTGGCTGACTTCCTGGAAGAACATCCCAAGGTGCAGGCCTCCCTGCAGACCCGAACCTCCGATTCTGTCGTTGAGTGGATAGCCTCCAACCAATACGACCTGGGTTTGGCGGAGATGTCCACGCACCAGTCCAAAGTCGGCAGGAACCAACTATTCGAACTGCCCTGTGTCTGTGCCCTGCCTGCTAAGCATCCATTGGCGGAACAGGAGGTAATCACACCGGAAATGCTCGACGAAGAACCGATGATAACCCTGCACCCAGATCACATGATTTTCCGCGATCTGATGCAGCTTTTCGAAGCCAGCGGGCACCGCATGAACGTCAGTCTGCAAACCCGTTTCTTTATCCCGGCGCTTAAGTTTGTCGAGCGAGGACTTGGTGTGTCCGTTATCGATCCAATCTCGGCGTTCAGTTACACCACCTACGCACAACCTGGCAAAGTGGTGTTCCGTCGTTTTCAACCCGATGTGCATCTGCGTGTCGGCCTGATGTTCCCATCAGAGATACCATCATCCATGATCACTTTGGAGTTTGCCGATCTGCTGCGCAGGCGAATCGAAGATGTGCTTGAGAAGCCCGAGTGTTTCCTAAGCTGGGGCCAATAAAACCAAAGAAAAAAACATTAGCGGTTGCACCTCTTGGTGCACAGAAAGCCGTGCCGGTAGCGAGTGAGTTACCTTGCCTTCAGCATCTGCAGCGGCAAAGGAAATACAATGATAGTTAGAAAACCTGGGATATATAACGGAAGAAGTAAGTCCTCTGCCTATAAAGATCTCGTATGGACCGTAGCCACATCGTCTGATACCTCTCTAGATATTAGAGGGCAAACAAAATTGACGCTTAAGGCAATCCAAGAAAATCTGATTGAGCTTGATAGTGACAAGTCGAATATTGTTTCCGCACAAGTTTACATTTCTGACATGAGCTTTAAGCCCGAGATGGATTCTGTTTGGTGTGACTGGATTGGCAAAAACCACGCTAACTGGCCCCAAAGGGCATGTGTAGGTGTAACCCTTGAGGGAAATGTATTAATTGAAGTCACGGTAACGGCCGTGCGTGTGCAGAGCTGCTAATAAGGTGCTAATAAACGTGTAATAAAGGTGTAATAAAGGTGCTAATTTTACCTTACCGAACGTCGTTTCATTCGGCGAAGCACTTCGGTGTTATGAGCCCTACAAACCTACGGAGGAATTGCGCTGTCCAAATTAATTGCTGCCCTAATCTACTGCATCACCTTAATCTTGCCAGCGATCAGCTGGGCAAGCCCCGTCACGCCCCTGACACTAGAAGAGCCACCTTTGAGCTACCGAGACGCCAAAGGTGAACTGACCGGAGTCAGTGTCGATTTGGTCCTCGAGCTGCAACGTCGGCTTGGTGAACGAGAGCCCATTCAAGTTCTCCCCTGGCTCAGGGCCTACCGCATTGCCACCCGTCATGCTGATAAGCTGCTGTTCACCACCACCCGCAACTCGGAGCGAGAGCCCCTCTTCCACTGGTTGTTAATGGTCAATCGTAACGCTTGGGCGCTCTATGCCCGGCGCGACGATCCGATAGTATTGGACACTTTGGTTCAGGCCCGCAGAGTAGAACGCATAGGAGTACTACGCGGAGGCGCCCACGAAGCATTTCTCAGAGCCAAGGGGTTCACTAACTTAGAACCCCTAGATAGTTATACCCAGTTACTTCAGAATTTGGCTAAGGGACGGGTACGACTGGTGTTCTACAGCACTTCTGGATTTTTAGAGAGTTCGAGAAAAGCGGGACTCAACACCGATAACTTCTCCTCCCGGTTGACACTCAAGACCCCCGAGTCCTATATCGTTCTATCCAAACCTGGGACCTCGGCCGAAACCTTGTCCCGCTGGCAGAGTGCGACTGACGCCCTGCGTACCGACGGGACCTTCGAGAAAATTGCCCGGCAATGGATAGAGAAGCTATACAACGAACAGGGATTCAAGGCTCACTTTTCCAACGGCGCCATCAACCTGTGGCCGACACCAGCGGAGTAATCCGAGGATCATACGCACGGCCCCGTACCAGGCTAAAAAGTGTTCTTTATGCTCTGGTTCGGGATAACCTAGCTAGGCTCGGTTTAACGCAGCTTCGTCCAGGCATCGAACTGACTCAAAAAGACCTCTCCCGACAGCTCGTCGAGGAAATGACTACGCTTAAGCTGGTCCATCACCGGACCTTTAACCTCTGACAGGTGCAGCTTGACCCCGCTATCTGACAGACGCCGGTTGATTGTTTCCAGGCTCACTAGTGCTGATGCATCAATCAAGTTAACTGCCGGGCACATTAAAACCACATGCCGCGCTTGTTGGTTCTGCATGATCAGGTCATAGACCCGGTCTTCCAGATAGCGGGCGTTAGCAAAGTACAGACTTTCATCGACACGCAGGGTGATGATGCCCGCATCGGTTTCAACCACATGGCGATCCACATTTCGGAAATGCTCAGTACCCGGCACGCGACCGACCAACGCACTGTGTGGCCTACTGGTACGATACAGGTGCAGCATGATCGACAGGATTACACCCGCCATAATACCCAGCTCAACCCCCTCTATCAGAGTCAGCACGATAGTGACAAACATCGCTGAAAAGTCATTTTTGGAGTAGTTCCAGGTATCTCTGATGCCGCCCAAATTAACCAGTGATAGTACGGCCACAATGATGGTCGCGGCCAACGTTACCTGCGGAAGAAAAAAGATCAGCGGTGTTAAAAATAGAGCGGCAAGAGCTATGCCCACCGCAGTGAAAGCGCCAGCTGCGGGTGTCTTAGCGCCGGCATCAAAGTTAACCACAGAGCGCGAGAAACCACCGGTAACGGGAAAACCGCCGGAAAGAGATGATGCAATGTTAGCTGTGCCTAACCCGATCAACTCCTGGTTCGGTGTGATCCGCTGACGACGCTTAGCAGCCAACGTTTGGGCAATCGAAATCGACTCAACAAAACCAACGATGCTGATAAGGAGAGCTGATGTCAGGAGTTGCTGCCACAGATCAATATCCCAGGCCGGCAGGCTCAAGCCGGGCAAGCCTGTTGGCACCTCCCCGACAACCTTGACTCCGACCATGGCCAAGTCAAACCCCCACGTCAGTAGTATCGTGATCATAACCGCCAGAACAGGCCCTATCTTGGCCAGGACGTCCGCCAGGCTCGCGCGCACGCCGAAACCTTGAAGCATCGGTTTTAGCTGTTTTCTTACCCAGAACAGAAACGCCGTGGTCGTCACTCCCAAGACCAACGTAATGAGGTGTGTTGCCTCCCTTTGTTGCCAAAGTGATTGGGCTATATCAACTAAATTATGTCCATGGGCTTCAACGCCGAGAATATGCTTCAGCTGACTGGCTGCAATAAGAATCCCAGAAGCCGTAATAAACCCAGATATAACGGGATGGCTAAGAAAGTTCGCGAACAGGCCTAAACGAAAGATACCCATCAGGATCAGCATCACCCCGGAGAGAAAAGCCAAAGTGACGGCTGCAGCAAGGTACTCGGCGCTAGTTTGTAGGGCAAGGTTGCCTAAGGCAGCGGCGGTCATCAGAGAGATCACGGCGACCGGACCGACCGCTAGGGTGCGGCTGGTACCAAAGAGAGCGTAAGCAACCAGCGGCAATATACTGGCATACAGTCCCACCTCAGCTGGCAACCCTGCCAGCAGCGCATAAGCGAGAGACTGTGGTATCAACATAATCGTAACAATGACGGCTGCTACAAGATCGCATCTCAGAACGTCACGGTTGTAGTCGCCAACCCATTCTAAAAAGGGAAGATATCGCTTGAGCACAGGTAGGGTTCCTTGTTTCTTTCTTTCACCAACTTTCAAGTAATGGGTAAGCTCGGGGGCGCAAAAAAACACCGGGTAATAATTATTGGCATAAGCTTATAACCAATATACATTACCCTGGCTTGATCGAATATTAATGATATTCACAGACTCCCCTCTTGCCAAAAAAAAGGCTATGTACCAATTAGCTGTTGTGATGCTCAATCGTCTGAGCGGCTCCAGTCGGCCCGAAGGAGACTCTGAGGAAGAGCATTCTCCAACCGCCGCAGCCGGCCCGTATACGACGTCGGGAAACGGATGGACCGGAGTAGCTCAGGGCACGACTCTGACGCGCAGCTAGAAAAATACTGATGCGAAGAGACAAGCAGATCTGGGTAGGTAGCCACTATTGGTCACACTGCCTTTCGGTTATCACCCATTCAGAAGGCTTCTGAAAGGTTCTCAGGGCAGTAGAAGTGTTCCAGTCGAAGGGAGATGAACCGGCGACCAACGGATCGCTGGGGTTGCTATTGTTTGGCAAATAGAACGAATTCTGCAAGCCAGGGGTGTCAGGGTTTTTTACAATCAAGTCGATATATTTCTCTTGAGAGTATACTGACTATTCGTGCTTGTTCTAATTTGTTGATATGTAGGGCGTATTGAGTTCTGGCTCGGTCCTTGCCTTTAAATTAGAAGCAATCATGCCTGGAGGGGCCGCTCATGTTCATGTTACGTAACTTGCTAAGTTCCATTGCTGTTGTTTGTGCGCTCGTAGCATCAAACACTGTAAATGCAACGGTTATAAATTTCGATACGCTGCCAACAGATACGACCTTTATTGGGGATGGGTTACTACTAGGTTCTAGTGATGGTGGCTATCAGATCGGTAGTTGTGGGACCGGTTCAGTCGGTTGTCTTGGAAACAGTTCAGGCTTCACAGGTGAATTATCCTTTACCTTTGTCGACTTGGGCACGACAGATCAAGCGGTCACAGATATGGTGGAGTTCATAATGTGTCGAGGCTGTGCTTTCAGGGGGTCCTCGGCGCAGGTGTTTGATGCTTTCGGAGGTCTCCTGACCACCATTGATATGAACACAAATTCTGGGGTAGCCAACCGCACATTTAGTTTTTCTGCTGCAGGTATCGGCAGTGTTCTAGTAGATTTAGGTAATGGGGCAGACGGAGTTGAATCAATCACTTTCGGCGATATTGGCGCCACCAATGTTCCAGAACCTGGCACACTTGCTCTTCTGGGGCTTGGGCTGGCTGGTTTAGGGTTTAGGGCGCGTTACACTCGCTGACAGCTTTTCTCTTTTTGATCTCTGCCCCGGAGTTTTCCGGGGCTCTCGTATTTGCTAATCAATAACGTGCTGCGCATTCATCGAACCATACAGCCCGCAGCCAAACACTCTTCGGAGTTTCAAATACCATCATGGAGCTGGTGATCCCAGCTCTCCTGAAGTGGGCGAGGCGGCAGACATATAACAAGCGCCTGTGGCATTTAGTTCTAGTACTGACCCCCTCAGCGCCTTCTTAGTGTCGTTTCTTGCCGCTAAGATTGGTGTCAGTCTGAGATTCACAGGAGGCTGGATTCGGCCCAAAGGCGACACTCACATGAATGCAAACAAACCATTTTTTCGATTCTAAATGCGCGAATGGGGACGTTAACTCTCAGCGTAAGATGACTGGACAATGAGTGGAGGCTAGCGAGAGCCCTTCTCTACTCAAGGCCAGACAATGCGTTACCGCTAGGCCTGGTCTGCGTTGACACTGTTTTTCGCAATACGCATACCGTAGATCGATGATCTATAGTTCCCTAGTTGATTGGGGATAGATGTACGACTGCCGTAGCCGGTTGT
Source organism: Motiliproteus sp. (assembly GCA_036960175.1). Classification (GTDB taxonomy): domain Bacteria; phylum Pseudomonadota; class Gammaproteobacteria; order Pseudomonadales; family Balneatricaceae; genus Motiliproteus. The sequence continues at coordinate 6,412 of JBALWH010000055.1, forward strand.
ATCGATCACCTGTTCAAGGTCAAGTATGTCGATTGGATTTATATGGACGATTAAATCCTTCTTTTTGATTTTTTCGGTTCTGGTCATCGTCATTCTGGACAGTGACGCTAAGCATGAACGACTGTAACGATAGAATCCCCCGCCATACCGGCAAACCTAACATTTAGGGCCTCACTAAAAGTGAGTCTAGGGGGATGGAATTATGGCTACTACTAACGCAAGGGCAATCGCTGCCACTCTCAAATATCACCGTTTGCTTGATCGCATTGTAAAAGGCGGCAATTTGAATCAGACAAGTCGCACGGGGTACCTGTATAAGGTGCTTCTATTTTCAACGCTAGTGTTTCAGCTCGGTTGTGCGACCCCCATATCTCTCCCTGACGGCACTCGTTCTATCGGTGAGGTTGCTCATGTGCTCTCCCGACAGGAAATTCTGACGGGTGATATTAATGAGTTCGTAGACAATCGTAATAAAGAGCAGATCAAAATGCCTGTATTGCACGAGAGCTTATTGGATGCAGGCTTAACGGATGAGGAGATAGTTGATGGCAGTGTCGTACTTAACCGAGTCCGGTATAGCCGCTTCAACGTCACATCTGGAATCGTGCGCCAGTCCGTCAATCTCGCAATCGTTCCCAAAGGCTCGGTAGTCGCTGAAGGCAATGTAGTGGAGGTGGAACAGATTGACGGCCTGCCAGTGGTCGTTCATATCAGATATAAGAACTTGACGGATGGGAAGTGCGTTTATCGTCTGCGAGATCCCGGTTCTATCGGCCAAGTTTTTGATGCGCTTAATCCAATTGGTGGGCCTGGTGAAGCATCGCTCTATTGTCCAGAAATTGAAAAAGAGGGCTGGTATCCGGTCGAGACAACTCGGGGAGTTCAGTGGTTCAGCAAACCTCCAGAAGGCTCCTAACAACTAATGTAGATGTCAAATGTAAGGCTCGATTTTGAACTAATGCTGGGGAATATCTGATGAAAAGCACTTTCCTCCTTTTTGCTACAACGCTGATCGTAAGCGGGTGTTCAATATCCCCGATCCTAGGTAGCGACGGGGTGTACAAGGCCAATTACACAAGTGCTTGGGGCGCAGGTGCTTCAGAAGATTTCGTAACAGAGGAAGTACGTGAGAAAGCAATCAAATTCTGTGCAGACAAAAGCAAGAAGACAGAAATACTTTATGTCCAAGGGAGAGGGGGCGTTTTGGGCATTGAGCTCGCGGAGGCATGGATTGAATTCAGGTGTACCGAAGGTGCTGGACAATGAATCTGCAACAATCTGATCTACACCACTAAGAATGGACACCTACCTAAACGTCAGCTGTTTGCTTAACCTTGGATACTCCAGAGCCCCTTGGGCCGATAGCTGCGGTTATACAAGCTCTTCACTAGCGTCCCCTTCACGCCCTGAGTTAGTCCGTCAAGCGTTTTCAAGTTTCCGTAGGCCTTTCAGCAGCGGTGATCCACGCCGTTCTAATGCCTTTAGATATAGCGACTCATTGTATGGGGTGCGTGTTTTCCAGCAACGGAACAGGATACGAATCCATTTGAAGGCTAAGGCCCTTAGAGCTGCCTGGTAGGTGCAGCCCTTTGATCGCTGTTGCTGATAGTATTCACCCGCCCAAAAGGATTTGTTGATTGTTTGAGCGGCCCATTCAACAAAGGTCTGCCGAAGGAATGTCGGACACTGCCAGCGCCAATGTACCCAATGCTTTTTCCCGCTGCGTTCAGTTACGGGAGCAACACCAGCATACGTCTGTAGGTCTGCTGCCGTCTGGTAACGCTCTCGCTGCTCCCCAAAGGCGACTAACAGCCTAGGGGCCAATGATGGTCCAGCCCCAGGAAGCGCGCTAAACAACCCATAATCTGCATGCTTCAGGGCCACTTCCGCAATCTCAGCGTCATATCGCTTTATAGAAACCAAAGTGACTTTCAGCAGTTCCACTAGCACCAAGGCTTGTAACCGATGGGGTTGGATCACGGCCTCATCCCTGGTCAGCGGCACGGCTGTTTTAATGGACGCCAGCCGTGCCTCCAACACCTTTGGAAACCGCATGTTATGTCCAAAGAAAAAAGTTTTGAGGGTGCTCCTACGCGCGCGTTTGACCTGTATCAGCGTGGGCCAGCGCGTGATGAAGTCACAGAACAGGGGAGTATCAATGTGATCAAACCAATCCAGCGCCTGAGGGTAATATTGCTTTAATGTAGTGCGTAAGCGATTGGTGATACGTATCTTGTCGTCTACGAGGCTTCTTCGGTGCTCCACAAGTGATGCCAGCATACGCAGCTCCACACTTTGTGGCTGCAACGGCTTGAAGCGTTCGGGGTGGCGTAAAATCAAATCAACGGCCAGCTCGGCATCAGTAGGATCATCTTTTGCCCGACTGGGTTGGAACGCTTCTCGGTATTTGGCCAGCGTCGAAGGATTGACCGGGAAAATAACAAAGCAATCGTGCTTCTGAAGCGCATACACGATGGGGCCTTTGGATAGCTCCACGGCAACAGCAATGGGAGCACCAAATCTACGACGCAATGCCAGTGCCCATGCATCGATCTGTTCAACTTGATGTGGAATAACATCAAATTCCCGGTCGCCATTGTCGGGGCATTGAATACAGATATCATGTTTGGAATCCGCCCAATCAATACCCACATAAGCGTTAAAAGAGGTCTGCCTTAATTCACCCATGGGAACACCCTCTGCGTGCTACATTAACAATAAGGGACATGCAGCCTGAGATCTGCGAAAGCAATATAGGTGAGCCGGTGCAACGGCAAGCCCTGAGTATTCGTTGGTGATCTCAAGCGCACCCATGGACTCGAAACTAAAGGGGTGAACATCATGTGTTTGGGCCGACTTATTCGTAGTCTGCGGGTGCATGTCTCGCTCTCACTGACAGCTACCTGTCAGCTGTGACTAATAGCACAGAGAGCGGGATGGAATATCTATATTGGGCCGACTCTTGCCGCTGCCGATTTCCCGAGGCAATGACCGCTATAGAGAAACATGCGTTAAGTTTCTGCTTCGGATTGGCAAGTCAGTCTGGCCTGCTTTCTGTATGAATTTATCGTTAGAAGACCGTGCGCTGATGGCCGCTCTGTAGATACTCCTGCCGTGACCTCTCGCTCCGTGAGGTGTCCGCTATACGGAACTCCGAAGCTTCACCAGCAGCCAACTCAGGCAAGAGATGAGCGGCTGCAAAGTGTCGACAGCGGTCTCTACTCGTCTTGAATTTGCTACAACAGCTAACTAAGACAGAGCCAAAAAAAAAGGGCCGATACAGACACACCTCAGCCTTACGTTTTCTAACCTATGCAGATAACTAATAATACCAAGTGAGTCGGTTTTTTTGGAAAGCGGATGTTTTCGTGCATCTTATCGGTCGTCCCAAGCCAATAGCTATTTACAAATCATTTGAGCCCCTATCGATAAACGCACTACACAGAGCCACGGCAAGAACCTGCAGGGCTGTTACACGCCAAACTGGTACCAGATGGTACCAAGCGCTGGTACTGACGCCTCTTTATCGGCGCCCTATAATCTGCAACTTAATATAAGAATAATAACCTGAGCTTCGTCCTTGTCGGCTGATGACGAACAGTGGAGATGTATCATGCTAAATCATCGATTCCATCTTTCTGCAGACAGCGATTCCAGTCTGCAACAGCAGGTCAGAGAACAAATTAGCAAAGCAATTATCGATGGGCATATCCCACCGGACCTTCCGCTACCCTCCACCCGAAAACTGGCAGAGATGCTGGGCGTGTCACGCAACACCGTGATTCTCGCCTATGAGCATCTGACCTTTGACGGCTATCTGGTCTCTCGGGAACGGGCCGGGTTTTACGTCAATGAAGAAATTCTGAAAAGTTCGGTTAAAATCGGAGATCAGACCAAGATAGCCGCAGGCAGCCCTCCTGACTGGAATAACTACCTCAAACTGCGCCCCAGCGAACGCAAACTCAATAAGGTTAATCGTTGGCAGGATTACCCTTACCCCTTTATCTATGGCCAGCTAGATCCAAAGATGTTCCCCACCAATAACTGGCGCGAGTGCTGTAAAGAATCGGTATCCGTCCAGGCGATCTCCGAGTGGTCCGGCGATCGCTACGACGATGACGATGCGCTGCTGATCGAACAAATCCACTCCCGTTTATTGCCTCGACGTGGTGTTTGGGCCGATCCAGAAGAGATTCTGATTACTGTCGGTGCGCAACACGCGCTCTATATGATCCTACGCATTCTGCTCAATCGGGACACCTGTTTCGGACTGGAAGAACCCGGGTATCCCGACCTGACCCATATGGCAGATTGCACCGGTACTACGGTGAAAAGTCTGGCCATTGATAACGACGGCCTGATCCTGGGCGACCAGCTCAGCGACTGTGATCTAATATTTACCACTCCTAGCCATCAGTTTCCAACGACGGTGACGATGCCAATGGCCCGCCGACAGGCTCTGTTGGAGCAGGCTTCCCGGGATGATTTTCTGATTATCGAGGATGACTACGAGTGCGAAACCACCTTTTCAACCAATCCAAAACCGGCCCTGAAAAGCCTGGATGAGAACGATCGGGTGATCTATATCGGTAGCTTTTCCAAAACCCTCTCCCCCGGACTGCGTATGGGTTACATGGTGGGGCCAAAAGAGCTGATCAGAGAGATCCGCGAATACCGCCGGATGATGCTACGCCATCCACCCATGAACAATCAGCGCGCGGTGGGGCTATTCCTATCCCGTGGTTACCACGATTCCCTTGTTCGAAGCCTGGTGCAGGTTTATGAAAAGCGCTGGAAAGCGGTAGGGGATGCTCTGCAGCTCTGGCTACCAGAATCCGCCAACCCCCCAACATTTGGCGGCTCGGCCTATTGGGTTAAAGGCCCGGAAAACTTGGATGCCAGAGAGCTGAAACGCCTCGCTCGGGAACATGGCGTGGTGATCGAATCCGGGGATATCTACTTTCAGGGAGAATCCCCTCCGCTCAACTTCTTTCGCTTGGGTTACTCATCTATCGAGACCGAGCGAATTCTCCCCGGTATCGACCGTCTGACCAACATTATCGAGCAACTGACCTAAGGAACCTGTGAACACGTCTCTTGCGCCTCTGGCTTTCAGAGAGATTGGAGATCAAGACAACGATTGCAGACATACTGGTTGTACGTCGAGAATCGTTAACACTGAGATCCGGTCTCTCTGAAAGCTCCGAAGGACGGGCTCTAGAACGGCCATCTGCTTTGTCAGACCGTTTGAAAAGGTCCAGACATTTTGCTGCACGATCTTTCGCGCACCTGGCCGTTCTAGAGTCCGCAGAGAACACACTGGACTTGTTCACAGGCTCCCTAAGTCACACCACAAGCCTCTTTGTACCTAGAGTCTGACCTGAACCAGCGGTTCAGGCCATAGATGCTGCCCGACCGGTAGCTATCTGCAGATCTGTACGCACAGCAAAACAAACAACAAAATCAAACAAAATCAATAAATTACAAGCTGGAACCATATCTCTGGTTCGGGTTGGGTCTAATGCTCTCTTGAGCAGAAAATTTATATTGAATACCGAAGTCAGGATAAACAGGGACCTATGGGATACCCCGTAGTTCAGCTTTTTTTCTCGACTGAAGCCAGGTTTTTACCCGGTACGCACACAGACCCAGTAGGCGTACTCAACCTGAGCCACAACAATAAAAATACTAGAGGTCACTATGACAATAAGAACTAGCACTAAATCCGCACTCTCTACCTGCACTCTAACCGCCACACAGGCACTTCTCACTTTGCAGTCTGCCCAAGCCGGTGAAGAACTGATGACGGGGCATTTGTCCTTCGGATCAAATCTTTCACCTGACATCAACCACCCTTAGCGGTTTCTTACACTTCTGCGTTTGTTAAGCATTCACTTAACTTTACTTAATATATTTTAAATTTAACAGATGTAACCAAACGTACAGACTGATCTCATCCTACGGAACCCGACACGGGTATCTGCGGGAGCGAACTGACCATAAATAAAATAACATCGGAGTTCATCACAGATGATTAACAAAAAACTCAAACCCCTCTTCGGCTCATGCGTACTAGCCGCATCGCTAATACTTCCCACGATGCAGTCTGCTCAAGCCGGTGAAGAGCTGAAGCTAGGGCACGCTTACCCTGCCGATCATATCTTTCACCTGACATCCACTGTGTTTATGGATGAATTGAAGCAACAAGGCGCTGACATCGAAGTTGACTACCATCCTGGTGGTGCTTTGGGTGACTGGGCTTCCATCTTCGAACAAAGCATGGACGGCGTTGTGCCAATGACCATGAGCTTTGGTGCCTCCGAATATGACGCTCGACTGGACCTAGCCTGGTTAAGTTACGTGGTCAGTGACTGGAAGGAAGCGCGTGAGGTCTATGGACCCAATGGCAAAATGACCTCCGTCTACAACGAGATCCTTGGTGATCTGGATCTGGTGGTTTTAGGTGTTATTCCAACCGGTTTTGGCTCCATCGCCATGCGTAAGGGCATGACAGATGTACCCACCAATTTCCCTGGTGATTCTAAAGGGATCAAGATTCGTGTACCACCGATCCAAATCGGTATCGAACGTTTTAAGAGCTTTGGCTTTACCCCTGTACCCATGCCCTTTGCTGAACTCTACACCGCGCTACAACTAGGTACCGTCGATGCCCGTGCTACAGCACCATCGGTCGAGATTTGGCAAATGCGTGACGTCATTGAGTCTTACATCCTCACTAAAGATTACTTCGAGCACGCCTTCTGGGTGGTCAACAAAACCTGGCTAAACGACCTGCCAGAGCAGGATCGTAGCAAGCTGTTGGCAGCTTCTAATGCGACCATGGATAAAATCTGGGATGAAGCCGAGGCGATCGATGCAGGCTTCCTCGACAAAGTCCGTAAATCTGGGATTAACGTTGTTGAGCTGAGCGCAGTAGATATGGCCTCGGCGAAGCAAACCCTATATGCCGAAGAGTGGCCTTCCATGGAAAAAATTGTGGGACCAGAGATCATGAACATGATGCGGGATATTGCCGACATCAACTGATTCGAATCCACACTAGTGTTTCGGTATCACCCGCTGCTGTGCTCCGGCAGCGGGTGATACCTCCCTGATATTCTAAGATAGGATCAGCGTCATGCACAATGACCAGCTCTCTCCTGTAACAGATGTGGGCGAAACCAAGATCTATGATTACGATCCTGACCTCAGCTCACACCCTATTCCACCCCATTTGCATGCGATTCCCGATCAGCATGAAACTAAAATTGATGGTTACTTAGTCCGTTTTGAGCAGCTGCTCAATAAGGTCTTTCGCAGTCTAATGATGCTGACCTGCCTTTCGTTAGCCTGCCTGATGTTTGCTCAGGTTGTGATGCGTTATGTACTGGAATCACCTTTCAGCGGCATTGAAGAAATGTCTATTTTACTCGCCGTCTGGGTCTATTTCCTCGGCATGGGTTATGCCACCCGGCAACGCGAACATATTCATGGCGGTATTGTCAGCTTGGTGGTCAAAGATCCGCAAAAAGTGGCTTATATCCGTTTTTTCGGCTCCCTCATTTGTATGATTGCCGCCTGCGTCTTTGGTTACTTCGCTTATAAATACGCCCTCAAAGAGATCACCCGGGGGCGAGTCAGTGCCAATATGCGCTGGCCCCGTGGTATCTGGAGTTCCAGCATGATCGTCGGTTTTGCCATGATGGTCGGCTACTTTTTGCTGGAAACCATCAATGAATACCGAGGCCTGCGCAAAACAGCACGGCAGCGAAACCAACCGTCAAACCAAGAACAGCAGCATCAACCAATACACCAACTTGATAGCAAGGAGGTTTAAGCGATGATTCTGTTTCTAATCGCTATGCTGGTGATTATCACCCTGATTCTAATTGAAATCCCAGTAGCCTTTGCTTTTGGCATAGGCGCAGTCCTATTTGCTTTTATGACCGGTAACGACATCTCGTTCCTGGTTCCCCATGGCTATAAGACCGCCAGTAGTTTTGCCCTGCTCGCCCTACCCCTGTTTATCTTTGCGGGGCTGCTGATGGCGGAAGGCGGTATCTCGGAACGGCTGCTTAATTTTGTAAACTCATTTGTCGGCCGGATCAAAGGCGGCCTTGGCGCGGTAACCGTACTGACCTGTGCCCTATTTGGCGCCATCTCCGGTAGCTCATCGGCAGCTATTGCAGCAGTTGGCCAGATCATGATTCCGCGTATGGTCAGTGAGGGCTACCCTCCAGGTCATGCCACCGCGTTGGTCGCCTGCTCTTCGGTACTGGCACTGTTGATTCCACCGAGTATTCCGATGATTGTATTTTCAATCACCGGGGGGATCTCCGTAGGTGCGGCATTCTTGTCCACCATTATTCCGGGCATCATGCTGACGGTCATCTATTGTTTGCTGAACATCTGGTTCCTGCGCAACGATACCCAAATCAAGGTCGACCCGCCTCTGCCGTTCAAGCAGGCCGCCAAAGCCGTGGCCGTTAGCGGATACAATGCCGCATTTGCCCTGCTGATGCCGTTGATTATTCTGGGCGCGATCTACAGTGGTATCGCAACCCCCACCGAGGCCGCAGCCATTGCCGTGATCTATGCCATTCCGGTCGGTCTGTTTATCTATAAAGGCATGACGCTGAAAAGTTTGGGGGCGGTGACAGTGCGTGCGGTCACCATGACCGGATCCATCATGGCGGTGCTCTTCTTCCTGTTTATCATGAGCCGCGCCATGATCCTGGAACAGGTGCCACGTGATCTAGCCAATGCACTGCTACAGATCTCCGATAACAAATACGTTCTGCTACTGTTGATCAACCTGCTGTTACTGTTGATTGGAATGATCGTAGACGACATCTCTGGCAGTGTGCTGGCCGCCATTATATTTCTGCCGATCATCAATGCGCTGGGTATCGATCCGATTCACTTTGCTGCGGTAGTGGGTGTGAATCTGGGGCTGGGCAATGTCTCCCCTCCCTGCGCCCCCATGCTCTATATGGCGGGAGGGGTGAGTAAGCTGTCTCTGGACCGCTATATCACCCCAACCCTGAAGTTCCTCTGCTTTGGCCACCTACCCATGGTATTTCTGGTCACCTTTGTACCTGAAATATCCCTGTTCCTACCAAAGCTGCTGATGGGCTACTAGGAACCGATGGAAGACTAAATCCAGCTATCTTGCTGGCTGCTACCTCCGTTATCGCTCATTCCAGGCGATACCGCTTGCCCCTGCTTGCAGGGGCTTTTTTTTGCTCGTTGTTTCTCTTTATTTCAGCAGCCTTAGGATCACCTGAAGCCTGGACTTGAGATCGCCATTAATGACCTTTACGGGAAGATCTATCCAGCGCGCTCGAAGCGCCTATCAGCTGGAACTACGAATAGGGAAACGATGGGTCTACGGCTACCGTCTGCAGTGACTTTATATTGTTCCTAGCTAGCAGCAACGTAGATTAATTTGAAAGACAGGAACCCAAAGATGACCATTTCATATATCAAAATAAAAAATCACATCAACGGTCAGTGGCTGGACGAAACCAACGGCCAGTACGAACCGCTGAAAAACCCATCCACCGGTGCCGTGATAGGTGAAGTGCCGCTGTCCTCGGTGGAAACTTCCCGAGCCGCAACCGCTGCGGCAGCAGAAGCTTTCCCCGCCTGGAGCGCCACGCCGCTGCCCAAGCGGATGGACTACATTTTCAGTATGCAGCAAGCCATGAAGGACAACCTGGAGATGCTGGCAGAAGCCATCGCCATCGACCAGGCCAAACATATTGCTGAAGCCCGCGGTGAAGTGGGCCGTGTTATTGAGATCGTGCAGATGGCCTGTACTATTCCCGCCCTTATTCAGGGCGACACCGTGCAGGGTATCGCCAACAACATCAACGGCCGCCTGATCAAGGCCCCACTGGGCGTATTCTGCGGTGTCGCGCCGTTTAACTTCCCCGCACTGGTGTTCGGTTGGTTCATCCCGTTTGCTATCGGTACCGGCAACACCTTTGTCTACAAGCCCTCTACTGAATCACCGCTGTTTATGCAGAAGATGATGCAGCTGCTGGTTGATATCGGCCTGCCTGACGGAGTCGTCAACATCGTACACGGTGACCGCAATGCCGTTGAAGCTTGGTACGATGATGAAAACGTCGCCGGTGTTTGCCTGGTCGGTTCAACGCCAACCGCTAAAGCCATTGCTGAAGGCTGTGGTCGCAACGGTAAGAAGACCATGCTGCTGGGCGGTGCCAAGAACTTCCTGGTCGCTATGGAAGACGCGCCCATGGACCTGATGATTGAGAACATCCTGATGTCCGGTTACGGCTCTGCTGGGCAACGCTGCCTGGCGGTATCCAACATCGCCGTCGTCTCCGAGATCTACGACGAGTTTGTTGAGCGCCTGTTGGAAGCCTCCAAAGATATTACTGTCGGCGATGCCATGGACCCCGAAGTATTCATGGGGCCGGTGATCTCATCCAAGGCCAAAGCACGCATCGAGAACTATATCGAGATCGGACAAGCAGAAGGTGCCACTCTGGCGCTGGATGGCCGCAACCCCAATGTGGCCGACGGCAACAAAGACGGTTACTTCGTTGGCCCAACCGTGTTCACCGAAGTGACGCCTTGCATGCAGATCGCCCGCGAAGAGATCTTTGGCCCTGTGCTGAGCGTAATGAAAGTGGGCTGCATCAATGGTGCCCTGCGCATGATCAAGAATCACGAAATGGGTAACGGTGCCGTCATCTTCACCCAGAACAGCTACTACACCGAGAAGTTTATCAACGAAGCTGATGTGGGCATGGTGGGCGTAAACGTCGGTATCTGTGCTCCACACCCTTACCTGCCATTTGGTGGTATCAAAGGTTCCTTGATAGGCAACAATAAGGTCCAGGGTAAAGACGCGGTCGACTTCTTCACCCAAAGCAAAGTAGCTACAGTGCGGGTTGTTGATCCGAAAGCAGGCCATGCGGCTCCCGCCGCTCCTGCAGACGCTAGTGTGCGAAGCTGCGTAGCCAGTTAGCTACCGGTTGCACCCGACTGATACTTCGCGGCTTGATCGATACCGCGGATCAGTAGCTGGATGTTAAACGCGCCTAAAGGCGCGTTTTTTTTATTCACACGCGCAGAACTGATCTCTCCCCATTCGATGTCCTGAATTGCGCTCAACTCTTCTTCAGTTCTTCCAGGTAGGTCTCCAGCACCAGATTGGCGCGAGCACCCTTGCGGGTGATGGCGGAGAATTGAGTGACGTAAAGATAGCGGTCAGGAAGCAACGCACGCATCCTGCCGTCGCGCACCCAGCTACTGGCGAAATGATCCGGCAGGTAGCCTATATAACGGCCGCTGAGGATTAAAAAGGCGATCCCCTCCCTGTCGGTAGCGGTGGCGCAGGCCTTGAGTTGCTGATGCAACGCCTTGATCTCCGGGGTCTGAGCGTAGGCCGGAACCACGGCGTCCTGCTCGCCAACGCGCGCCGGATCCAAAACACCCTCAGCCGGCCCGAACAACGGGTGGTTGTGGCTGCAGTAGAGCAAGGATTGTTCTTGGTAGAGAGGCAGGTAATTGAGCCCTGACAAGGGCCGCAGATCCGGTACGATTCCGATATGTAATCGTCCGTCCAGCACCCCCAATTCTATTTCGTTAGGGGGGGTCATACTGATATTGATAACCACGTCCGGCCCCTGCTCCTTAAGTTGTGACAGCGCATTGGTGATCCGCATATGGGGCATGGTCACCAAGTTATCGGTGATCCCGATATTCAGCTCGCCCTTGAGTTGGGCGTGCAGGGCGTTGACCTGGGTACGAAAACCCTCCAGAGAGGAGAGCAGCTGCAGGGTGTAGTCATACACTTGACTACCCTCGTCGGTGAGGGAAAAGCCGGAGCGGCCTCGCTGGCAGAGCCGAAACCCCAGTCGAGTCTCCAGGTCCGACATGGCGATACTGATCGCCGCTCGGCTGATATTGAGTTCCACCTCGGCGGCGGAAAAACCACCGCATTCAACCACCTTCCTGAAGATTCGCAGCAGCCGCAGATCAACGTCGCCCAGCTGCCCCTTAAACTCGCCTTTCTTCACTACAACCGCCCTATAGGTTAGTAATTGATTAACTGAAGGTTAGCACAAAGGAATTTAATTAAACCATGCATACAGGCACATTGGTAAACAGAGAAGCGGAGTGACGACACCAGCTCCGACTCAACAATAATAAAAGTGATCCACAGGGATCCAGATAGGAGTAGCTTATGAGCACACCCATTCGTCCTGAAGCCGGTGATGTCAGCCGCGACCAACTCGACGCCCATTGGATGCCGTTTACCAGCAACCGGGAATTCAAAAAGAACCCTAGGATGATTGTGTCCGCCAAAGGTAACTACTATACCGATGCCGCTGGCCGCAAGATTTTTGATGCTCTGTCCGGTCTGTGGACCTGCGGCGCCGGCCATAGTCGTCCCGAGATCGTCGAGGCGGTTAGTAAGCAGATTAAAGAGTTGGACTACTCGCCTGCGTTCCAGTTTGGTCATCCAAAAGCTTTCCAGCTGGCCGAGCGAATCACCCAGTTTATGCCCGAAGGGATCAACCGTGTGTTATTTACCGGTTCCGGTTCTGAGTCCACTGAAACCTCGTTGAAGATCGCCCGCGCTTACTGGCGCAAGAAAGGCCTGGCCAGCAAGACTAAGCTGATCGGTCGCGCCAAAGGCTATCACGGCGTTAACTTCGGCGGTATTTCAGTCGGTGGTATCGGCCCTAACCGCGCCTTGTTCGGCAACGCCGTTGATGCCGATCACCTAGCCCACACCGTACTGCCAGAAAACAAGTTCGTACGGGGCATGCCAGAGACCGGCGCCCATCTGGCCGACGACCTGCTGGAGCAGATCGCACTGCATGATGCCTCGAACATAGCCGCCGTCATTGTTGAACCCTTAGCCGGTTCCGCTGGCGTACTGCCGCCACCCATAGGCTATCTGAAGCGACTCCGGGATATCTGCGATCAGCACAATATTCTGCTCATTTTCGACGAGGTGATCACCGCCTTCGGTCGGATGGGCGCCAAAACAGGTGCAGAGGCCTTCGGCGTCAAACCCGATATGATCAACATGGCTAAGCAGCTCACTAACGGTACCGTGCCGATGGGTGCCGTGGCCGTGAAGCAGGAGATCTATGACTGCTTTATGGAAAACGGTGGCCCTGAGTACGCGGTGGAACTGCCACACGGATATACCTACTCCGCACATCCGGTAGCCTGTGCCGCAGCGCTGGCCTCGCTCGATATCCTCGAGAATGACGGCCTGATCGACTGCGTCAAAGAACTGTCGCCAGCATTTGAGAATGCCTTGCACAGCCTCAACGGCACCCAGTATGTAGCCGATATTCGCAACTACGGTTTTTCCGGCGCGCTGAGCATTGAGCATGCACCGGGTGAGCCGATGCTGCGCCCGTACCAGATCGCCATGACAATGTGGGACAAGGGCTATTACGTCCGTTACGGCGGCGACACCATCCAGCTGGGTCTACCGTTTACGACCCAGCGCGAAGAGATCGACAGCCTGATCAACGCCCTGGGCGATAGCATCAACGAACTGGCTTAATCGCCGATTTAACTTTTTCAGTGGCGGAGCTGAGGCTTCGCCTGGATTTGATTTGAGGAAAACACCATGAATACAGTTGGCCATCTGATAAACGGCGAAATGCGTACCGACGCTGAGCGTACCCAAGACATCTTTAACCCTTCTACCGGTGAAGTCAGCAAGCAGGTGGCTTTGGCCTCGACTGCCACCGTTGAAGAGGCGATTGCGGCGGCTAAGGCGGCTTTCCCCGCATGGCGTAACACGCCACCGGCCAAGAGGGCGCAGGTGATGTTCCGCTTCAAGACGTTGCTGGAACAGAATGTCGATAGAATCTGTGCGCTGATCGGTGAAGAGCACGGCAAGATCGCCCACGATGCCGCCGGTGAACTACAGCGCGGGATTGAAAATGTCGAGTACGCTTGTGGAGCGCCTGAATTGCTTAAGGGTGAGCACAGCAAAAATGTTGGTCCGAATATCGATTCATGGAGCGAGTTTCAACCATTGGGTGTTGTCGCCGGAATCACCCCCTTCAACTTCCCTGCGATGGTGCCGTTGTGGATGTACCCGATGGCGATCGTCTGTGGTAACTGCTTTGTACTGAAGCCTTCCGAGCGCGATCCAAGCTCGACGCTGTTTATTGCACAACTGCTGCAGGAAGCCGGTCTTCCTAACGGTGTCATGAACGTGGTGAACGGCGACAAAGAAGCGGTTGATTGTCTGCTGGGCCATGACGACGTTAAGGCGGTCAGCTTTGTCGGTTCGACCTCAATTGCCGAGTACATCTACAGCACAGCAAACGCCAATGGTAAGCGTTGCCAGGCGTTGGGCGGTGCTAAAAATCACGCCATCGTTATGCCCGATGCCGATATGGATAACGCGGTTAACCAGCTGGTTGGTGCGGCCTTCGGTTCATCCGGCGAGCGTTGCATGGCGCTGTCGGTAGCCGTTGCTGTTGGTGATAACGCAGCCGATGCGCTGGTGTCAAAAATGAAGGACGCTATGAAGTCACTTAAGGTCGGAGCCTACAGCGACAGTAGCAACGACTTCGGCCCCGTTATTACCAAGCAGCACCAGGAAAAAGTAGTGGGCTATATCAACAGTGCTGAGGAAGATGGTGCGCTGGTGGTTGTGGATGGTCGTAACCCCGAAGTACCCGGTTGCAACAACGGCTTCTTCGTCGGCGGAACACTGATCGACAACGTCACTCCTGAAATGGTCAGCTACACGGAAGAGATCTTCGGGCCGGTATTGCAGGTGGTTCGGGTCGATACCATGGAGCAAGCGATGCAATTGATCAACGATCACGAATACGGTAACGGTACCTGTATCTTTACCCGTGATGGCGAAGCGGCGCGCTACTTCTCCGACAACATCCAGGTCGGCATGGTCGGCATCAACGTACCGCTGCCAGTGCCGGTGTCATACCATAGCTTCGGCGGCTGGAAGCGCTCGCTGTTCGGTGATCTGCACGCCTACGGTCCTGACGCAGTTCGGTTCTACACCAAGCGTAAGACCATCACCCAGCGCTGGCCTTCTGCTGGGGTGCGTGAAGGTGCCCAGTTTGCGTTTCCTTCCTAGTTAGTCCCCGAGCGCCGCCGGCGCTCGCCTAATGGGTAGCTCTGATTACTTTTAGTAAAGCAACTGCCCTTTAGAATAATCACAATGATTATCGGTATACCTACAGAAATTAAAAACCACAAATACCGTACCCAAATGACCCCTGCCGGTGCTCGAGGGATGACTCCCCATTGCGGCCACTCACACTTTTTATGGTCTATTCTACAAACTACCACGCCCTTCAAACCACTTGAGCCAGGATCCATAACATGTGGGATAAGCCAAGGAATCGGTTCCTATCAGCAACAAAGACACGACTTTCCCTCGGTACATCTCTATTAATTGTGAATAATCCACGATTTTTGAAAGCAGTATCGACCCATGAAAACAACTTCTGCTTTTCAGTCGGTTACCGCGAGTTCTTTGACAGAGTTCATTTATCGAGGAGGTCACATAATAAATGATATGAGGACATTGGCCTCATAAACAGGCTATTAGCGCAATAACTACTACCTGGACGAAATTATGGATCTCAAGGAAATTCTTAAGGATGTTCCCTCTTGGCTGATCGAATTGGGACCAGTAAATATAGGTCCTCTGGCCGGACACTTACGCTATTTGGTGCTGAGATAGGAGTGAAGAAAATTGGGTAACGAGTGCTGGCAAGTTTATTTCCGCAAAATACCGACAGCGGATGGAGTTCCGCTGCAGAACGCAAACTCACAATTTTCAACCAGGACCAAAATAAGAAGGAATCAATCCGATGATAGAGATTAGATCCGCTTTACAGTTGGTACGCGGACCGCTGGTCGTTATGGCTGTATTGCTACTAACAGCCTGCACGCAGGTTCCGCACAAAGAATTCGGATCCTACAAAGAAAGCTTCGCACATGCTAAGGAAGCTTCGAAACAGATCATCCTCGACTACTCCACACTCAAGCAACGTATTGACGTCCAAAACGCAGCACAAGATGCTGCGAGCGATCCGACACCGGAACGCAACAAGCCTTTTGATCCTGAGAAAATCATCGCCAGTTCGGACCCGGTCGATCATATCGCAGCCCGTTTCCAGGCCTGGGAAGTGGTTGATAGATACAACACCGCATTGACGGCGCTGGTCGAGGGCAAAGGCGCTGCCCAGGTAACAGGCGCTACGGAAAGTCTGGTCAAGACCATGGAGAACTTTCCGGCTGAGTCTTTCCAGAAGGCGGCTGCGGATATCACTCCGGCGCTGAGCGTGGTAACGACGCTGATGACTGAGATCCAGGCAAACTATGATCGCGAACGCGCCGTGCAGGCCCTAATCACCATCTCACCCAAGATCCGCGAGGGCCTGGTGAATGGGATGATTGAGGATACCAAGAACTATTTCGAAGTATTCAGGGCACTGAATAATCAGCAGATCTCCAGCTCCGTCCTCGAGATCGGAAATGCCGCCGCATCGTTCGTCACACTCGCAATCAGCGGCCCACTGAATCAAGACGTCAAAGACAAGGTCAAGCGCATCAACGACGCGGTAGGCAACAATATCGTCAGCAGCGCAAGCAAGGCGTTCGAAAACCCTTACATTGATGTCACCAAGCTTAGGTTTAAAACTTCCGGTGGAAACGAAGGACCGCTCATGAACTCTCAACTTGATGACAATGTGAAGACGATTGTCGAGACCGCCAAAGAAATCGAAGCCGCGGATAACGCCAACAACGACTACCGGAAGTTGCTTGGCAACTACGTCATGATGCTGCACAAGCTCAATAGATCCCTACAAAACTTGGCGCAAGCCGCGAAAATGGGCACTAACGCCTCCCCGGAGAGCCTACAACTTCTCTATTCTGCTGTCCGGGTTCAACGCGCCTATGCAGCTTACCGCAAGAATGCTAACTAAGAGGATAAGAATATGGCTGCAGAAGAGACTGCATCGGCGACTTACCAAGCAACGCTCGACAAACTTAACCAAATTGCTGGTGACTTCAACGCGACCGGACCGCAACGCACCGAGGCGCACAATGCCGCGAACAAGCTATCTCTCGAATATGCGGAAAGTCATGTCGAGAGTATCGAAGCTCGCACGCAGCAATTCCTTGAATTCACGACCTACATGGACGGTGTCATTCAGAGGCTCGGTACCGGCGGTCCGCTAGCTGTAATTCAGGAAATTGAAAACGGTATCACCGTCGCAAAAACCGAGATTGACGGTTGAGAGGAACAGGGATTGGCTTTTTCAAAAAAGGAAAAACGCCCAACAAGTTGCAACAGCGGACGCGCTAAAGGTGCGCCTAGCTAATCCCAGATTCACGGAGAGATTATGCCGATCAAACATACAAATCGGCGGGTGTTACAATAAGTGTTACATTAAACCGTGGATCTGACAAATTGGTATGAGACTACTGCGGACACAAAAAAGCCGCTAACCCTTGATAGATAGCGGCTTTTCGGATCGTTTCAGACGTCATGAAACTAAATGATGGAGGGAGGGAGACCGTCGAACAGGAAAGCCATCTAGTTGATTTTATTAAAGATAATAAACAACAAAACTGACCAGTGTTACTTTCGGTGTGACTATAGAGCAAAGTCATTACCGCTAACCGCCAAACCTCAAAAACTGAACGTACAAAAGACCGCACAGTAAAATGGCGAAGCATTTTCAATGCTGTCCGACTAAGCAGGCGTAGCGCCCCTCGGGGACTTTCAGAGAAGCAAGGGACTCGCTTACATAAATATCCCCTTGCGGTCATCCTTCACCAATAATCTATCTATTTAATTTATTGGTATCTATATGAACCCGAAAAATAAAACCATTCTAAATCTAAGCTTGATACTCGCCCATATCGCCCTTTAATCTCAGTATAACTAAGGCAGCGACTAGCGTCCCGAAGATTGTTCAGACTCACCACCATCTATAACTACTTTATGCGCTTTCCCTGATCAAGAAGGTTAACCCCTCGATCAAGCATTTGTTTAGTTATATGACGAGTGAACAGCGGGGTCATATGGTTCCAATCAAGCATAAAAGGAATTCCATCATATTCGTATGGACATTTACCATCAAGGCCTTCTCCGCAAACATTATCAATTAAATCGAAATACACATAACCCAAGCCATCAAATTCATCAAAGAACACATCTTCTTTATGATCATAGTTAACTGGAGGGTAATCTGAATGAGTAATACATATACTCGCATTGTCCATTTTTTGTTGCATCAAACCTAAGCAGCCAACCTTACCTTTTGTCAACTGGTAATAGTTACCGACAATAACGACATTAGCATTTGGATTTCTTTTCTTTAACAGTTTTAACAAATCGAATCTAAACATATTTACTTTTGATGAAAACGGCCGATAACTAGCTAAAACTATCGTATCGAATGATGAAGATACCTTTTCATCATTTAACAAGTCTTTCGTCGCGTTACATCTCTTATCATGTTTTTTTAAATTAGGCCCCCTATTGACGACAGAGTCACCAACAACTTTCCAACCACAACCTAAATATGATAACGTCACAATAACGTTATCATCTCGCTTATATATTGAATTTATTGCATCCCCCCACGCAGTCACATGTGAGTCGCCCAAGACAAGAACCTTTTCCTTATATTGCCCAGAGAAATACGACTCTGACTCAAAGTTGGAATGATTAACAGTGTTATCAAGCCACGCCAACAAAGTCTTTTGGTTAGTATGCTTAGCCTCTTTACTAAATAGATTTTCAATCCTACCTTGGTAACCATCCTGCTGAATAAATGCGACTGAAAAACCTGAAACAAAAAATAACGGAAAAACCAGAGAGACCATCAACCACTTGTTAACACTTGGGCATTTATTTTCTCTAAAAGGTTTTTCTACAAAACGAAAACTTACTAAAGAAAGAATTAAAGACAGAAAGATACAGACCATTTTTTGATATAATGAGAGATCGCCAAAAGCCACACGTGCAAATGCAAAAACAGGGTAATGCCATAAGTAAAGTGAATACGATATCAATCCTATAGCCACAAACGGAGTGCTTGACAAAACCTGAGTAATCAAGTCATTTTTATTAGCAAACCAGATAATAAGAATAGTACCAACGACAGGAACTAAAGTAACAAACCCAGGATGATTCGAATCCAAATCGATAAAAATAACCGAATAAACAATAAGAAACAATCCTAACACCGGCATAGTCTTATTGAGCAAAGCATCATTATCTTTCTGTGGATGTAAATGCAGAATATTTGCCAACAACCCTCCGGCCAGCAACTCCCAGAAACGGCTGGGAAGCATATAAAATGAAAAAGACGCATCCTGTTGCGTCATCCATTCTGCAAATTGCAAACTAACAAGAAGCCCTGCTGTTAATAATACAATCGCATGGTGTTTAAACCATTTAAGAATTGCTAAAAGAATTAAAGGAAAAACAATATAGTACTGTTCTTCTACGGCCAGAGACCACGTATGCAAAAATGGTTTCAACAGTGCCGATTCGGCACCGTACTGCTGCAAGCTATAATTCCAATAAAGGTTAGAGCCAAACAACAAAGATGAAATAAGTGACTTAGCATAATCTACAAGCTGATCCGGTAACAAATACATCCATGCAAAGGGTATAGAAACTAGCATTACAACAATCAGTGCAGGAAGAAGTCTTCGAGCCCTACGCTCATAGAAATTTTTGATAGAGATCGTTCCAGTTCGGTAGAACTCGCTCATCATGAGAGATGTTATTAAGAAGCCAGATATAACGAAGAATATATCCACACCAAAAAAACCACCAGGAAGCAACTTGCCGCTACCCATTGCAAACTCAGCGTGATAAATGATGACAGATAAGACTGCGATTGTCCTTAGTCCGTCAATCTCGGGTCTGTACTTGATTTCCATTTCTGCCAACTCAAAAAAGCTGACACTATACCAAAACCAAGTCATGATAATTAAAATTTTTTCACAATAGATTATCCAAATGGCTTGCCATATTCTGCATCCACAACAACTCTATCGCTTGATAGCGGACGTGCAGGCGGTCAAATGTACGCTGATGCATTCCCTTCTTTTTGCCCCAGCCCTCGCCGTAGTCGTAAGACTCAAAGATCCGCTCACCTAGCTTGTGTTTCTGGTCGATCAGTCGATCCGTCCGGCCTTGCTGCTGTGAGGCGTAGGGCAGTTGGTAGCAGTGCCGACACAAGAACAGCGGTCCATCACAGCAGAGGACACCGACACGCTTGTTACAGCGGGGGCAGAGGAACCACAGCCGCTCGCCGCCGTAGTGGCATGGGGTACGGTCAAAGGGGATGCGCTGCTCCATCGACTGCCAGTCGTCGCCATGTTCCCGATAGCGGAAGCTCAGCTGTAGATAGTTATCATGGCAGCGGTAGTTGATGTTGCCGCTAGGTTCACCACCACGGGTCCAGCTGAGACTGCCGCCCCAACCTGCTTTGAGCATCCCCCGCTTTTTCATATAGCGAATATCTATCCGTTTAACGTCATCGAGGGTGGTTTGTTTGTTCCATCGATACCTATTGCCGCTGCCACTACCACCCATATCAATCCCCTTTTTTTCACCGAAATCATTAGGCAAACCCAACATTTAATCTTGCTGCTTTAGATGGCCTTGTGTCGTATTCCTGAGACCGTTAATGAATAGCTCTTGGTAAATATATAAAGGTGTCCTCTATACGGTCAGGTGAAGCGCTGAAAAGGCGCGTTTCAGTACCTATATGCGGTCTTGTCTGTACCTGCTGGCGGTCTTGGTTTTGGTCAATTAACACTTTTCAGTACCTCTATACGGTCAGGTCAGCACCTGTAGGCGGTCAGCCTTATCTGTTAATCAGCTTTCTCGATGGGAGCGTTGTTGGCTTTACTTCCAGCTTGCCGCCGCATTCGTGAATGGGCTGCCAGGTGAAGGCGTAAAGCGTTGGCCCCATGTTGAGACCACCTTGTCGGGTCTGCTCAATCCAGTTGTGCGCTAGCAACTCTTTGATGGCTTTGGATAGCTGATCCCTGGACTTCCAGTCCCGCTTTTTCATCAGCGTGATACTGGCGCATAGGTCACCGTTATTGCGGCCGTTGTACTGCGCCCCTAAATCGGTCAAAAGGCTCTTGGCCCGATGTGGCAGGGCGATATAGTCAGGGTCGTTTAACATCGCGTTGGGCAGATGAAAAAAGCCCGGATAGGTGATCGTATTGGCCCCCTTGGTTTGCTTTGCTGATCGGCCCATTACGCCCCCTTGTGACGGTCGATCACAGCGCTACCTAGGAGTTGGTCACTATCAGGGTGCAGTGGTCGAATATCAGTGATTCGCAGCGCTAAGGCGGTCTTATCAACTGGGGTGATTCTAGGGTTGTTCGGATCGCCTACCAGTGCCGTAGCCTCCTCTATGGATGCTGCTTCAATAGATAAGGTATGGCGG
>JBALWH010000056.1:0-26037 GCA_036960175.1 Motiliproteus sp.
CGTTTAGAATCAGGTCAAAGGCTGCAAGCCTTACCATGACGAGCAGAGCAGAGCAGAGCAGAGCAGAGCAGAGCAGAGCAGAGCAGAGCAGAGCAGAGCTGTAGCGACAACAGGTAAGAAGACAATCCTCACGCTCTTTTTAAGGCCCTGGTCCATTCCTAATTCCTATCAGTAACTCTATCGGCTAAGTACCCCATAGGCACTCGCTATTAGCTGAGTAGCCCATCACAACTGGAAGTGAGTACCCGGTCGCTGGTTTAATGCGCAGATGCTTTTCAGTAACAGATATGTCGGGGTTTGGTATGAAAAAAGTAACTATTTTTGGGCGTGCAGGTTGTGGTTTTTGTGTGCGAGCTAAGGAGTTATGCGAAGCCAAAGGGTTTCAGTATCGCTATGTAGATATCCACCTTGAGGGGGTCAGCAAGGCTGACCTGGAGAGGACTGCCGGAAGCCCCGTGGAGACCGTTCCACAGATCTTTAGCGGCAAGTATCATATTGGTGGTTACACAGAATTTTCTGAGATGGTTCTGCGTCAGGGGCTCTAGACGTCGAGCATAAAGGTGACGGGCCCATCATTTAGCAGGCTGACCTTCATGTCCGCGCCAAAGCTCCCTGTTGCCACTTGAGGGTGTTGTAGGTGGGCTTGTTGGACGAAGTAGTCGTAAAGGCGTTCTCCATCTTTAGGATGCGCTGCACTGGAAAAACTGGGGCGGAGACCCTTGCGAGTATCTGCGGCGATGGTGAATTGAGGTACGATAAGCAGACTGCCGTTAACCTGTTGTAGGCTCAGATTCATGCGATCTTCTGCGTCGGAAAAAATTCGATAAGCTAATATTTTTTTCAACAGTTTATCGGCTTTTGCCTGGTCATCGTCCTTCTGAATCCCTAGCAGCAATAAAATGCCGGGGCCTATAGCACCGATCATTTCGTTCTCAACTCTAACTGATGCTTCGGAAACTCGCTGGATAAGGCCTAGCATGGATGTTTACGCCAATCGTAAAGCAAATTGTTTGGTTGCTTTTATCAGGTTGTCGGTGATTCCTGGCTCCATGGCTGAATGGCCGGCTTCCCTGACTATATGGAGTTCAGCATTAGGCAATGAGTCGTATAGCTCTTGGGCTTGGCTGACAGGGCATACCATGTCGTAGCGGCCATGAACGATCACGGTGGGTATGTGGCTGATTTTATGTGCTTGATTAATTATCTGATTATCTTCGATAAAGCAATTGTTAACGAAGTAGTGGGATTCAATTCGTGCCAGCGCTAAGGCTACGTGGGGTTCGTTAAAGTGTCCCATTAGGCCAGAGCTGGGCTCCAGAGTTGAGCAGCGGGCTTCCCATATTGACCAACTTTTTGCAGCGGACATGCGAGCAATTTCATTCTGATTACAGAGGATTTGGTAATACGCATTGAGCAGGTCATCGCGTTCATCTTCAGCAATAGGCTCTATAAAATCTTTCCAGAAATCAGGAAATACCTGATTGGCACCCTGCTGGTAGAACCAGCGAATATCCTGCTGTCTGGCGAGAAAAATTCCTCTTAGTATCAAGCCGAAAACAGTTTCTGGATGCTGCTGTGCATATAAAATGCTTAGGGTTGAGCCCCAGGAGCCTCCAAACAGTAACCACTGGTCGATTCCCAAGTGGTTTCGCAGTTGTTCTATATCGTCAATAAGGTGTGCGGTTGTGTTGTTTTCGATGCTGGCGTGGGGGCGTGATTGTCCACAGCCGCGCTGATCAAAAATCACAATTCGGTATTTTTCGGGATCAAAGAACCGGCGGTTGAACTCACTGCTCCCGCCGCCGGGACCTCCGTGTACAAACAGGACGGGGATGCCTTGTGCATTGCCGCTTTGCTCGAAGTAAATCTCATGACCATCGCTAACCGAGAGTTTTCCTCGGGCGTATGGCTGAATTTCGGGATAAAGGGTCAGCATGCTACCGTCCTGTTTGCGCTTAGGGACTGTTGCCAGCCCCGTTGTTGTTACTTAATCCTTGCTGCCGCGAGCAGCACGCTTGCGTTCGTGTTCCTTTAATAGCTTCTTACGAATACGGATGAAGTGCGGTGTGACTTCCACCAATTCATCGTCCTCGATGAAGTCCAGCGCCTGCTCAAGGGTGAACCTGACCGGAGGTGTAAGCTGGATGTTTTCGTCGGTGCCTGAAGCACGAACGTTGGTCAGCTGCTTGCCTTTGATCGGATTAACCGCCAGGTCGTTGGAACGGC
This sequence comes from Motiliproteus sp., assembly GCA_036960175.1. GTDB lineage: Bacteria > Pseudomonadota > Gammaproteobacteria > Pseudomonadales > Balneatricaceae > Motiliproteus. Next base: position 2,227 of record JBALWH010000056.1, read on the forward strand.
TGTGTATGCCCAGAATCATCCCTTCATAAATATCGATGTTGGGTTCAATACAGAGACGGCCGCGTGCCTGAAGTGTCCATAGTGAATAGGCCAGGGCCTTGCCGGATACCATTGACACCAGTACGCCGTTCATCCGGGAAACCACTTCGCCCTCTTTGACTGGGCCGTAATGGTCGAAGATCGAGGTCATGATGCCGGTGCCTGAGGTCATGGTCAGGAACAAGCTGCGGAAACCGATCAGGCCGCGCGATGGGATGATGAAGGTCAGGCGAATGCGGCCTTTACCGTCGACTTCCATATTGGTCATGTCGCCTTTGCGCTTGCCCAGCTCTTCGATGATAGAGCCTTGATGCTGCTCTTCGACGTCGATCATCACCTCTTCATAAGGCTCTTGGATTTCCCCATCGACTTCTTTTTGAATAACTTCGGGCCGTGATACACCTAGCTCAAAACCTTCGCGGCGCATGGATTCGATAAGAACCGACAGGTGTAGTTCGCCACGACCAGAAACCTTAAACTTCTCGGGCGAATCGCCTTGCTCGACCCGCAGGGCAACGTTATGGATCAGTTCTCGATTGAGCCGTTCCATGATGTTGCGCGAGGTGACAAATTTACCATCCAGGCCTGCGAACGGTGAGTTATTGACTTGGAAGGTCATCGATACAGTTGGTTCGTCAACACTGAGCGGAGGCAAGGCTTCTACATTATCAGGATCACAAATAGTGTCGGAGATGCCTAGCCCGTCGATGCCGGTGATGCAGACGATGTTTCCAGCTTCGGCGGTTTCAACATCGACCCGCTCTAGACCCATATAGCCCATGATCTTCTGTATCCGGGCGCTGCGCACGTTGCCGTCATGGTCTTCGATTTTTACCGGGGTGTTGACCTTGATGCTGCCGCGTTTAACCCGGCCGACACCGATAACACCGACGTAGCTGTTGTAGTCCAGTGCAGAAATTTGCATCTGGAAAGGTCCGTCGATGTCCACTTTAGGGTGTTCTACATGCTTAACGATGGCTTCAAACAGCGGTGTCATGTCTTCAGACATGTTGTCGATTTCAAGTCCGGCAATGCCATTAAGGGCTGAAGCGTAGACAACAGGGAAGTCCAGTTGCTCATCGGTCGCGCCGAGGTTGTCGAAAAGATCGAAAACTTGGTCCATAACCCAATCAGGGCGTGCGCCAGGGCGGTCAACCTTATTGATAACCACAATCGGCTTCAGGCCTTGAGCGAATGCTTTCTGGGTTACGAAGCGCGTTTGTGGCATGGGACCGTCAACCGCATCAACCAGGAGGCATACACAATCAACCATCGACAGTACGCGCTCTACTTCGCCGCCGAAGTCGGCGTGTCCAGGAGTGTCGACTATATTGATGTGATATTCATTCCATTTGATGGCGGTATTCTTTGCCAGAATGGTTATCCCGCGCTCTTTTTCCTGGTCGTTAGAATCCATTATCCGTTCGGAGCCTTCGTCGCGGCGGTCGAGCATGCCTGACTGAGATAGCAACTTGTCTACCAGTGTGGTTTTGCCATGGTCGACGTGTGCGATGATGGCGATATTTCTCAGATTTTCGATCACTGTGCTTCTGCTCCGGGGAGTCGTTAGGAAAGGCTGCAATTATACATTAGTTATTTGCTAGAAATTGGGCAATTAACAGTAAAAATGGACGCAATTTAGGCGTATGCTGTATGCCTCCTCAAAGATAGGGAGAAAACGTCTTTTGTATGTGCTCTTCGGTGAGGCATCTCGCTCTGCGGGGTGCACTGACATGGGGCAGTACTGGTTGATTCGCACTCTTGTGGTGCTTTGAGTAAGGTGGAGTGTTTCGCTATCCATATGAAATCAATGGGATGGCTTGGTTGTTTGTCTGGCATGCTATTTGCCCTTATATTCACCAAGTTTTACGCGAATATCTGTCAGTGATAGGGCATTTCACGCGTTACGGATTTACATAGCTTAATATTAATCGGAGAGATTGGTTATGTCAGAGAAGACTCTGGGTCTTATTAAAGAAAGCGAAGCCCGTTGGGTTGACCTGCGCTTCACCGACACAAAAGGTAAAGAGCAGCACGTTACTATTCCTTCTTCAGAAGTTGGCGACGACTTTTTTGAAGAAGGTAAGATGTTCGATGGATCTTCCATCGGTGGCTGGAAAGGCATTAATGAGTCTGACATGATTCTGATGCCAGATGATTCTGCTTCTGTTCTGGATCCGTTCACTGAAGATGCTACGGTTATTGTTCGCTGTGATATCGTTGAGCCTACGACTGGTCAAGGCTATGAGCGTGATCCGCGCTCCGTTGCTCGTCGTTGTGAAGAGTACATGAAGTCTACCGGTATCGGTGATTCTGCTCTGTTCGGCCCTGAGCCTGAGTTCTTCGTGTTCGATGATGTGAAGTGGCATGCAGATATTAGCGGCTGTGGTTACACTATCGGTTCTGAAGAAGCGGCTTGGTCCTCAAACCAAACCTTCGAAGGCGGCAATACTGGTCACCGTCCTGGTATTAAGGGTGGTTATTTCCCTGTTCCTCCGGTTGACTCTCTGCATGACTTGCGTGGCGCTATGTGCGATGCGATGTCTGCAATGGGTCTGGAAATCGAAGTTCATCACCATGAAGTTGGTACTGCTGGTCAGTGTGAGATCGGCGTTGGTGCTAACAGCATCGTTGAAAAGGCTGACGAAGTTCAGATCCTTAAGTATTGTGTGCACAATGTTGCCCATGCTTACGGTAAGACTGCGACCTTTATGCCTAAGCCGCTGGTTGGTGATAATGGTTCGGGTATGCACGTACACATGTCCATTTCTAAAGATGGTCAGAACCAGTTCTCCGGTGATTCTTACGGTGGCTTGAGCGATACGGCGCTGTATGCGATTGGTGGTGTTATAAAGCACGCTCGCGCGATCAACGCATTTGCTAACGCTTCAACCAACGCCTACAAGCGTCTGGTTCCTGGTTTCGAAGCTCCTGTTATGCTGGCCTACTCTGCCCGTAACCGTTCTGCTTCTATCCGTATCCCATACGTGACTAACCCTAAGGCGCGTCGCGTCGAGTTTCGTTTCCCTGATCCTTCTGCTAACCCATACCTGTGCTTCGCTGCACTGATGATGGGCGCGCTGGACGGTATTCAGAACAAGATCCACCCTGGTGAAGCTGCAGATAAAGATCTGTATGACCTGCCTGCCGAAGAAGCGCTTGCGATCCCGACGGTCGCATCTAGCTTTGAACAGGCTCTAGAAGCTCTGGATCAAGACCGTGAGTTCCTGACTGCTGGTGGCGTATTCTCTGATGACATGATCGATGCCTACATCACTCTTAAGAATGAAGAGATCGAGCAGGTCAATATGACTACTCATCCTGTAGAATTTGCACTGTACTACAGCGTGTAACTGCCCCTCCGGGTTCTGTTACCTAGAAAGCCTCCTTCGGGAGGCTTTTTTTATGCTCGGATATTGAGGGGTTTTCAGGGTTAGGATGGTGCGGCGAAATTTATCTATCATGACATGCGCACAAAATTAGTGCATTTTCTAAGGTGGGGTTATGCTTTATAACGGTGCCTCTTGGCTATAGGCCTTGTTTTTCACGGTGCTGCATTAATTTATAATAGTGGTGCGTTTTTTGCTCTATCAAATACCATGCATGATTTATGCGCTCAAATTAAACACGGAATAGGGTCGGATTGGTGCAGTCTTTTTATAAACAGCTATTGGATAATCTCTCGACGGCTGTGTTGATGCTCGATGGTAATCGCTGCTTGCTATATCTGAATCCGGCTGCGGAGATGTTATTTGAGGTCAGTACGAAGCGTATGAAGGGAGAGAAGGTCGCTAGTCTTATTCGTGATCACGTCGAATTCCATGAGGTTTTAATCGAAGCTAGAAGCTCAGGGCGCGCCTTCGCAAAAAGAGAGGCGCATCTGCTGCTGCACAATGGTAAGGAGCTTGCGGCCGATTATTGGGTCACACCGCTTACTTCAGACTATGCGAATGCTTTGCTGGTGGAGATTCAACCCCGGGACCGGCTTATTCGCATTGGTCGTGAAGAGGATGCAAGAACGCAACGGGAAACTAGTCGCGGCTTGATTCGTGGCTTGGCCCATGAAATTAAAAATCCATTGGGTGGTATTCGTGGAGCGGCTCAGTTGTTGGACCGGGCGCTGCCGGACGATAGTTTGTCAGATTACACTCAGGTCATTATTGAAGAGGCGGATCGCTTGAAAAACCTGGTGGATCGTATGCTGGGGCCTCGTAAGCTTCCGCAGATGAAGCCGCTTAATATTCATCAGATTTTGGAGCGTGTTTATAACCTTGTCAGTGCTGAGGTTGGGTCTGAAGTCGAGATTGTTCGGGACTATGATCCAAGTATTCCTGAGATGGAAGGGGATGAGGAACAGTTGATACAGGCTGTTCTTAATGTGCTTAGGAATGGAGTTCAAGCGTTAACCGAGTCTAATACAGACAGTCCGCGCGTGGTGTTGCGCACTCGTGCCGTACGACAGTTTACGCTCGGCGCTGAACGCCATCGGTTGGTGTGTCAGATAGGTGTTATTGATAATGGCCCGGGTGTTCCAGAAGCTCTGCGTGAAACTATTTTCTTTCCGATGATTAGTGGTCGTGCTGAAGGTACTGGTTTGGGGTTGTCTATTGCGCAATCCATTATTAATCAGCATCTAGGCCTTATTGAGTGTAGTAGTGAGCCTGGATGTACAAAATTTATGATTTATATTCCCTTGGAGCAGAACCATGAAAACGACTAGTAATGTGTGGATTGTCGACGATGATCGATCCATTCGCTGGGTGTTGGAAAAAGCACTGGAGCAAGAGGGGATTGAAACCAGGTCCTTTGATAATGGTGATGCAGCGCTTAAGGCGCTGGAGCGGGGCTGTCCTGATACGTTGATTAGCGATATTCGCATGCCGGGTATTGATGGTTTTGAGCTGCTTAGCTCCATTCAGGTCCAGTATCCCGAGTTACCCGTTATTATTATGACCGCTCATTCTGATTTGGACAGTGCAGTAGCTTCCTATCAGGGCGGTGCTTTTGAATACCTGCCTAAGCCTTTTGATGTCGATGATGCCGTTTCTTTGGTTAAGCGAGCGGTTGCTCATTCACGGGAAAACGGCGACTTGGCACCGGTTATTGAAGTCGAAGAGGAGGCCGAAATTATTGGCGCAGCCCCTGCCATGCAGGAGGTTTTCCGCGCTATCGGGCGGCTGTCTCAGTCCAATATTACCGTGCTGATTAATGGTGAGTCTGGTACGGGTAAAGAGCTGGTTGCTCATGCGCTGCATACTCATAGCCCGCGCGCCCATGCCTCTTTTATTCCCCTCAATATGGCCGCCATTCCTAAAGATTTGATCGAGTCGGAATTGTTCGGTCACGAAAAAGGTGCTTTCACTGGTGCAGGAGGGTTGCGTAAAGGCCGTTTCGAGCAATCAGACGGAGGTACGCTGTTTCTGGATGAGATCGGTGATATGCCGGCGGACACTCAAACTCGCTTGCTGCGCGTGTTAGCGGACGGTGAATTTTACCGGGTTGGTGGTCATATTCCGATTAAAGTCGATGTGCGCATCATTGCGGCTACCCACCAGAATCTAGAAGAGCTGGTGCGCGAAGGTCGTTTCCGCGAAGATCTTTTCCATCGTCTTAATGTGATTCGTATACATATTCCAAGACTGAGTGAGCGGCGTGAAGATATCGCTAAGCTGTCACAGTATTTTCTTAGTCAGGCGGCGGAAGAGCTGGCTGTTGAGTGTAAGGTTTTAACTGCCGACACAGAAAACTACTTAGGTACGCTGCAGTGGCCGGGGAATGTCCGGCAGTTAGAGAATGCTTGTCGCTGGATTACCGTCATGGCGTCCGGTCGAGAGGTCTTGATTTCTGATTTGCCGCCTGAGCTTTTGGCGGAAAAAGAAGTTGAGGTGCCTGCAGGTAGCTGGGAGCAGGCGCTTCGCACTTGGGCGGATCAGGAGCTGAGTCGTGGCCAGCAGGATTTGCTGGGTGTTGCGGTTCCCGCGTTTGAGCGGATTATGATCGAGACTGCGCTTAAGCATACCGGTGGCCGGCGCAGGGATGCCTCCATTTTGCTAGGTTGGGGGCGTAATACCTTAACGCGGAAAATTAAAGAGCTAGGGATGGAGTCTGAGTCGACCTGCGTTGAAGACTAGAAAAAGATGGCTGGCTTAAAAGGCCGCTATGACTGACCTCGTTCGCGCCTTATAATTCACTTCTCTGGAAAAGGCGCGATCTCAGTTATGTTGCATATAGTTCTTTATCAGCCGGAAATTCCACCGAATACCGGCAATATCATTCGTCTGTGTGCCAACACAGGATTTCAGCTTCATCTTATCAATCCGCTTGCATTCGAGCTGGATGAAAAGCGGGTGCGCAGGGCGGGTCTGGATTACCATGACATGGCTTGTGTGCAGCGTCATGATTCTCTGCAGCAGTGTCTTGAGGGGCTTGCTCCTGGTCGAGTGTATGCGCTGACCACCAAGGGCCGTAGTTGCTATTCCAAGGTTCAATTTGCCAAAGGGGATGTGCTGCTGTTTGGACCCGAGACGCGTGGTTTGCCGGCTGAAGTGCTGGATCAACTGCCTGCAGAGCAAAAACTACGTCTACCGATGAAGTCGGACAGCCGCAGTATCAATCTCTCTAATACGGTGGCAGTGATGGTGTACGAGGCTTGGCGTCAGCTGAAATTTGAAGGGGGTTCTTAGGGGTGATGAAAAAGGGAGCCTATGCTCCCTTTTTTGATGCTCAAAGTTCGGCGCTAATCAGCAGAAAGTCTGCGTTAGTGAGTTTCCTGCGCAGCGGGTTGTTCTTCTTGCTGCTGTTGCTGCTTCATCTGCTCTGCAAACAACGCTTCGAAGTTAACCGGGGCTAGCATCAGAGGAGGGAAGCTGCCTTTGTTGGCCAGGTTGTCCACCGCCTCGCGTGCGTAAGGGAATAGGATGGTTGGGCAGAAAGCGCCGAGGGTGTGCTGTAAGTTCGGACCTTCGATATTTTCAACTTTGAACAGGCCTGCTTGTTGAATTTCAACAAGAAATGCAGTTTCGCCAGCGCACTTGGCAGTAGCCGTTAGTTTCAATACCACTTCGTAGTGGTTGTCATTGACTTTCTGGGTGCGGGTGTTGAGGTCTAGATTGACTTCGGGCTTCCAGTCTTTTGCAAAGATGCCGGGGGCGCCAGGTGCTTCGTAGGACGCATCTTTCAAGTACAGGCGCTGAACTGAAAAGTGGGCTTGTGGTTGTTCGTTCTCGGGCTGTTGGTTTGCATCTTGCTCTGCCATGATTAATTTCCTAAATCAGTCAGTAAAATAACTATTATTATGGTGGTTAGGCTTGGTTTTCCAGTAGGGAATCCAGTTTGCCGTTATATTCCAAAGTATGGAGTTCATCGCAGCCGCCAATAGGGTTGCTATCGATGAATATCTGCGGCACCGTGCGGCCGCCGCCTCGTTGCATCATCTCCATCCGTTTGCCGGGATCCTGGTCGACGCGAATCTCCAGGTAATCCACCTGCTTGTTATCAAGCAAGGCCTTGGCGCGAACGCAATAGGGGCAATAGAGGGTGCCGTATAAGACTATTTTTGCCATGTTTTTGCCTTACTTCTTAACTAATGGCAGGTTTTGCGCCCGCCATTCAGTGATGCCGCCTTGCAAGCGAACCACGTTGCTAAAGCCTGATTCCTTTAGTTTCTTGGTGATGCTGGATGAGGCTTGTCCCAGATTACACATGACGATGACTGGCTTTTCCTTGTGCTTGGTCAGTTCGTGGGCGCGTTGATCAAACTCTTTAATCGGAAGGTTCAAGGCAGACATAATGTGTCCAGCCTTGAAATCTTTTTTGTCGCGAATGTCGACAATGATCGCTTCTTCTTTATTGATCATCTGGGTGGCGATATGGGTGGATACTGATTTACCGCCCTTTTGTGTTTCGGTGAACCATAGTGCCGCTAATGTGACGACGAGTGCCGCAACGAGCTCCCAGTGGTTGGTCGCAAACTCGATAAATTGTTCCATTACTGATTTTTCCGAAAATCTGGTTAATTCAAGTGGTTTGAGGCTGAGTTCAGCCGCCATAACCGATGCAGGAGTATACCCTTTCATGTGCTTGGAAACCATGTGCTGAGGCTGCTGGAATGACGTTGTTCTATGGTCGAACTCCTGTTTTATCTGTAAGAAGCAGCCGTTAATTACGATCTGATTAAAGCAATAATTGATTCCGCATAGAATAGTTACGATTAATCAAAATCAAGTTGTGAATATTCAATATGTGATATAAGATATTCATAGATCGTTAAACAAAAATCAGAAGAATAAAATAATTATGCAAGAGAAAGAGCTGAGGCTTCTTTTTAACGCCGGTTGTTTCACTATCTGCCGGGCCGTGCCAATTTCTATGGCCAAAGGCTGGAACCTTAAATTCATTGCTCAGGATGAGCGCGAAGAGGTGTTGACTCTTCAGCGCAACTCTAAAGAACGTGAATTCAAAAGTCTTGATGGGGCCGTTGCGGTCGCCCGCCGGGTCGGGTTTGATTGGGTTCGGGTCGAGATCGGCAATCTGCATTGGGAAGAAGATCTCTAAGGTAATCTAGCCATGGTCAGATTCGCTATATATGTTCTGTTATGGCTGCTGCCAATTGCACCATTACAGGCGGGCTCTTTGCCTTTAAATTCGCTTGCAGAGCGGATTCAGAGCGGAGTGCCGGTTGATGACGAGTTGTTGGCTCAGCTGCAAGCGTCCCCCGATGGTCTTTTTGCATTAGCTTGGCTTTACGAAAATGGTGTTTATGGCTTTGCTCTCGATGGTGAAACCGCCTACCAGTACTATCAAAAGGCGGCGGAGCAGGGGCAGATGGATGCGGCTCATTATTGCTGGTGGCGTTGCCTGCATTTTACGCCGGAGTTAGTTCTGTCATTGCGACAAGCAGCTGCGGCTCAGAATCCTCAGGCGCTGTATTTGTACTCGAAATGGTTAACCGGTCAGGGTGGTTCGAATTTGTCGCTGGCGGATAAGCAATTGGTGGCGGCAGCCAAATTGAAACAGCCGGAGGCTATCAGCGAGTTGTACCTGCAACACTTTTTGCAGTGGACCTCGGTGAAGAGAAGTTTTGAAGATGCAGATCACAAGCTGCAGCGATGCAGTAATGAAGGGGTTGTGGTCTGCTATCTTCTGCTAGGTGCGCTTAATCAGCGCCATGGGAATGCAGAAGAAGCCTTATACTATTATCTGATTTTACAGCAGCTGGATTACGGTATGTTCAGGCAATATCTGTCAGCGACGCGGTTGTCTACATTGCTGCAACGAATGCCTTTCAACAGTCTGCCGGTGGTGCATTCTCGAGTCGCGACGCGGTTGTCCAATCACCCTGCAACGGGGTTCGATGTGCTTGATCGTTTCTCCGCATGTAGCAGTAATGCTACCTACGATTGTATTCGTAGCATAGTTAAGCGGGACCAGGTATGTATGCTCGGCTATTTTGTCCAAGGGGCTTTCTCTGGATTGCGACAGTCCGATGCTTATAGAGGTTGCATGGGGTTTGAGAGCAGCAACTAAATAAGCGTCAGTGTTTCTAGACGCTGGTAGTTATCACAGAGGATACGTAAAATAGCGGGTTCTTGTTTTAACGACCAGGAAGTGCCCGAATCATGTCCCAATTTCATAAGCCGACCGCCCTGATTATTCTCGATGGTTGGGGATACAATCAAAGCTCAGAAGCCAATGCCATTGCTGCTGCTGACACTCCGGTCTATGACCAATTGTGGCAACAAAACTCAAAGTCTATGATAGCCACATCCGGGCTGGCGGTCGGGCTGCCAGATGGTCAGATGGGCAACTCTGAAGTTGGCCATATGAATATGGGTGCCGGTCGCGTCGTCTACCAAAATTTCACCCGTATCTCTAAGTCGATTGAGGATGGCGATTTCTTCGTCAATCCAGTGTTAGTTGCGAATATGGATCGCGCTATTAACCAAGGAAAGGCAGTTCATGTATTAGGCCTGCTTTCTCCCGGTGGCGTGCACAGTCATGAGCAGCATATTCACGCGCTCTGCGAGATGGCAGTAAAGCGGGGTGCAAAGGCGGTCTATGTGCACGGTATCTTGGACGGACGAGATATGCCGCCACGGAGTGCGCTGCCATCGGTTGAGGCCATGGAAGCCAAGTTCGTAGAACTGGGTATAGGGGCCATCGCCTCAGTGATCGGTCGCTATTTCACCATGGACCGTGACAATCGTTGGGATCGTGTGCAGCAAGGCTATGATGTTATGGCGTTGGGTAAAGCCGCGTTTGCTGAAACTTCTGCTGTTGATGCTCTAGCCAACGCTTATTCCCGTGATGAAAATGATGAATTTGTGCAGGCCACGGTGATTGTTGATGCCGATGGTAACCCCAAGGGGGTGGTGCAGGATGGTGATGCAGTCGTTTGTGCTAACTTTCGTCCTGACCGTGCTCGGGAAATCACCCGTGCCTTTGTCGATCAGGATTTTGACGGCTTTCAACGCGAGGCCTGTCCGGCATTAGCGGGTTATGTGATGCTTACCGAGTATGCCGCAAATATTGACGCATTCTGTGCCTATCCACCAACGCCTATCAGTAATGGTTTGGGTGAGTATGTGTCAGACCTTGGCATGACCCAGTTGCGGATTGCCGAAACTGAAAAATATGCTCATGTGACCTTCTTCTTCAATGGTGGGCGTGAAGAGCAGTACCCTGGGGAAGATCGTATTTTGGTTCCCTCACCCGATGTGGCGACCTATGATCTGCAGCCAGAAATGAGTGCGCCAGAGCTGACCGACAAGTTGGTTGTTGCGATTCAGGACGGTGCTTATGACCTTATCGTCTGTAATTTCGCAAATCCCGATATGGTAGGGCATACCGGGAAATTTGATGCGGCGGTGAAAGCGGTTGAAGCGGTGGACCAGTGTCTCGGCCGGGTGGTGAAGGCGCTGAACGCTGTAGGTGGTCGGATGTTGATTACCGCCGACCATGGCAACGTTGAACTGATGAGTGATCCCGCTAGTGGTCAAGCTCATACCGCCCATACCCTGTGGCCGGTGGGCTTGGTTTATTCAGGCCCTGAGGAGATTAAGCTGAAAGATGGTTGTCTGGCAGACCTGGCCCCCACGCTGTTGCAGCTAATGGGCTTAGAAGCACCGGCAGAAATGTCCGGTAAGTCGTTGTTGGTTTGAGTCTCTACCTGCTTCTCTTGCCTGGTATACAGCTGAGTGGTCCTGGTTTATAGTTCAGGATCATTCAGGAATACTGTATGCGTTCGCAGATTTTCTTCACTATCAGCAATAGCTCTCTCTTTATTACTCTGCTGCTTTTCAGCTTCGGCGGTGCTTCGTTTAGCTATGGGGCAAATGCCAAGCTGACAGAAGAGCAGATTCGTCGTTTGCAGGGTGAAATAAAAACCCTGGAGAGCCAGCTTCGGCAATTTAAGGGCGACAAAAAAACCATCGGATCAGAAATTCGGCGTACCGAGACTGATGCGGGCAAGCTGGCTCAATCTATTCACAAAAATAAGCGACAAGTCTCTGTTGTAACTACGCAGTTAGCCGAGCTTAATATAGAACAACAGGGGTTATCTCTTGCCCGCCAAGAGCAGGCTGAAGTTTTGGCGCAGCAGTTAGCTGCCGCCTATCGAATCGGTCAGCAGGATCAGCTGAAATTGTTGCTGAACCAGCAGCAACCGGAGCGGATATCGAGAATCCTTCATTATTATCAGTTTCTTAATCGTTCCCGTGTTGAAACCATCGAACTTTATCAAAAAACACTAAATTCGCTCTCTGCGGTTGAAGAAAGCATTCTTGATCAACAGAAATTATTGAAGTCCGAGCAAAGCGCTTTAACGAATAATTCTGAACAACTCCAGGTCGCTCGGCGTCAAAGGGTGCAGGCGTTGAAGAAGCTGAAGCTTCAGATCAGCAGCGCTGGTCAGCAACTAGGACGGTTAAAGGCTGATCGCGGCCGTTTAGAATCTGTTTTGAAACAGTTGCAGCAGACGCTCAAAAAAATCGACCTGGCTTGGGAGAGCGCTGAGTTTAGACAGCTCAAGGGTAAGCTGAAATGGCCGACAAAAGGTAAGGTAGTGTGGGGGTACGGCAGCCATACGCCCCAGGGAATAAAAAATGATGGACTGCTGATCCGAGCACCTATGGGGCGAAACGTCAGAACCGTGCATCATGGAAGAGTGGTTTTTTCTGACTGGTTAAGAGGCTTCGGGCTGCTAATTATTGTTGACCATGGCAGTGGCTATATGAGTTTATATGGTCATAACCAGAGTCTGTTGAAAGAGGTTGGTGACTGGGTGTCCGGCAATGAGGCTATTGCAACTGTCGGTGACAGTGGTGGTCTATCAAAAACAGGGCTTTATTTTGCCATTCGCTACAAGGGGCAACCCTATAATCCAAGATCCTGGCTCAGTAAACGCCAGGGCTAAGTTAAGGAATCATAATTAATGATCGGTCGCCAAAAACAGTTTACACCCGTACTGCTGGCTTTCTGTCTCGGATGGTCCGCCCTGGCTCTCGCCGCCACTCCTGAACTTGAAAATAGTGCTGCTGTTGCTACGGTCCAGCCATTACCCCTGAAAGAGCTGCGGACCTTCACCGAAATATTTGCACGTATTAAATCCGCTTATGTTGAGCCGGTTGAGGATGCTGAGCTATTAGAAAATGCTATCAAAGGGATGTTGTCGGGATTGGATCCACATTCCAGTTATCTTGATCCTGAGGCATTCACGGACCTGCGGGTCAGTACCAGTGGTGAGTTCGGTGGCTTAGGTATCGAAGTCAGCATGGAAAATGGTTTTGTGCGGGTGGTTGCGCCCATCGATGACACCCCGGCCCAGCGAGCGGGTGTTTTGGCTGGAGACATGATTATTAAACTGGATAGCAAAGCGGTTAAAGGTATGGGGCTGCAGGATGCGGTCAAGTTAATGCGTGGCAAGGTCGGCACCGATATCGTACTGACTATTATTCGTGAAGGTGAGGCTAGTCCGCTGGAAATAACATTGACGCGGGCCATCGTGAAAGTCACCAGTGTTAAGAATCGGGTTCTGGACGATAACTATGGTTACCTGAGAATCGCTCAGTTCCAGGTCAATACTGGACCAGATCTGGTCAAGGCAATGGAAAAGCTAAACGAGAAGAACGACATTAAGGGTTATGTCCTGGATCTGCGAAACAATCCAGGTGGTGTTTTGCAAGCTGCGGTGCAAGTCAGTGATGCCTTTTTATCCGATGGTATTGTGGTTTATACCAAAGGCCGCCTTAAGCAAGCAGAGCTCAGTTTTTCTGCTACCAAATCGAACCCCAGTGGTGGCTTGCCATTGGTAGTTCTGATTAATGGTGGCTCTGCATCGGCATCTGAAATCGTCGCGGGTGCATTACAGGATCATCAGCGTGGCGTGGTTATGGGGACTCAAAGTTTTGGTAAAGGATCTGTGCAAACGGTATTGCCGCTGGCCAATGATCGAGCTCTAAAGCTAACGACGGCACGATATTACACGCCAAATGGTCGTTCTATTCAGGCAGAAGGCATTGTTCCGGATATTCTGGTGGAGCCTTCTAAAGTCACTCGAGTAGAGGGGCAGGGCCATACCTCTGTCAAAGAGGTGGACCTGCAAGGGCACTTAAGTAATGGCAATAAGAAAGCCGTGGAAAAAGACAAGGTTCGTAATGGCGGCGACGTTAAGCTGTTGAGCAAAGATTATCAGCTGAATGAAGCGTTGAACCTGCTTAAAGGCATTTCCATTTACCAGCGGGCAAGCACCATTGATTCGTGATTTAACAGAGGCTAGTTACTAGCGATGAATCAACGTCTTAGTATTACTGCTTTATTGCTAGGTAAACTGTTGCTGTGGCCGCTTATAGCTCAGGCACAGGCACAGCAATCAGACTCCGTTGGGCAGCCTGCCTTGGTCATCCTTATCGATGATGTTGGCGACAATTTTGACAAGGGCCAGGCAGCGATACAGCTGCCTGGCCCTGTCACGTATGCCGTTCTCCCCCATAGCCCTCATGGCAAGAGCCTGGCAAAGCAGGCGGTGGCTGATGGTAAGGAAGTGATGCTACATGCTCCCATGGAAAATACGCATGACCGTCCGCTTGGACCAGGGGCTCTGACGGCCGATCTCAATAAGTATGACTTTCTGCAGATTCTTAAGAAAGACCTGGATTCAGTGCCTGGGGCAGTGGGATTGAATAACCATATGGGTAGCCTGCTGACGCAGCTACGGCCGCAAATGGGATGGGTTATGGAGGTTATAAAGCAGCGTCAGCTGTTTTTTCTCGATAGTCGGACGACCTCTGAAACCGTGGCCTGGAAGGTCGCCAAAGAGTACGGCATACCCTATTTACGTCGTGATGTATTCTTGGATCACGAACGCACGCCTGAGTTTGTCCATGGGCAGTTTCAGCTGGCTCTGAAGATGGCCCGCGATCGAGGCGTGGCGGTTGTGATCGGGCATCCTTATCCGGTAACTGTTAATTACCTGAAGCAGGCTCTGCCACAACTTGATGAAATGGGCATACGACTGGTGACGGCTTCGGCGCTACTGCTGGAGCAGGCCGAGGAAAAACGCTTAGCGGAATTTTATCAGCGGCAGAAACAGCGAGCTGAGCAACATGTCACTATCGCATTGTGTGAAGGTGGCCAGCCCAGTTGCAATCGGTTAGCTGCTCAGCAGGACACCATCCCAGATTAGTTTCAGCCCCACCAGCAGAGTCAGCCATTCGAAGGCGGTCTTGATAAATTGATTGCCTTTGGTGAGTCCTAAGTGGGTGCCGCTGTATGCGCCCAGTAGCGATCCGATCAGCAATACTGGCAACCATTCCCAGTGTGGTAGCGTTTGTAGGCTGACGGTGACTGCGCCGAATCCATTCCAAAACATCCCCACAAGAATTAACGTGTAAGCCACTGCACGCTGGTAGTCGAGCCCGAACCAGCGCACCAGCCAGATGGTGACAAAAAGTCCGGTTCCAGAGGTGAGGGAGCCGTTCAATATGCCGATAAAAAATAGTCCGCTGCCGCCGAGTATCATGCCCCAGCGGTCGCGATTACGGATCTCAAGGTTCATTCCCAGCTCTTTTTTGAAGCGCGAATAGAGTCCCAGAGCCGTAGTAAGAAAGCCCAGTGCTAGAATCGCCCAGGATTCCGGAAATTTCAGAATCAGAGTGGCTCCCAGGACCACGCCGGGAAGGCCGCACAGCAGAATAAATCCAGCGAAGCGTAAATCCAGGCTGCCTTCGCGCATATGTCGAATCGTTGCCCCGACGCCAAGGGCAACACTGGCGATCTTATGGGTAGCGAGAGCCGTGCCGAAGCTGAGACCCAGAAACAGCAATACCGGGAACTGCAGCAGCCCCGCCCCACCACCTGCCAATGCTGACAGGGTATTGGCGAGGTAGGAAATAATCAGCAGCAATATCTGCTCAGCAATGTCCATGGTGAATCTCCCCGATGGGGGTGTGCCCCTGTCGCGGGGCGGGTGATATCAGGCGGGCGTTCGCAGGGAGGCGATTAGTTACGGAACAATGTCTGGCTCAACAGTGGCCACTGGTCTTCCCATGCTGTCGTGGGAGGGCGCTGGTAATCGCTACGTACGAACTGACGGATTCGGCCCTCGGCGGCGGCAAGAAGCAGATTGGCAGTAACGCCGGGGCTGGCCTGGGTGCGCAAGCCTTCGCGCATTTCTGCTTCCCGGAGTATGGCCTTGAGCTGAGTTTCCAGGCGCTCAAATAGCTGGTTGACGCGATGGCGAAGTCGCTCTGTTTCTCCGGCCAGGGCGTCTCCGGCCAGGATTCGGCCCATGCCCGGATTTTTCTCTACGAAGGCCAGCAGCAGCAACATAACCTGTTCACACTGTTTAGGGCTGTCAGCACCGCTTTGAATGATGAGTTTGACTCGGCTGAACAGGGTGTCTTCGATAAAACTGATCAGCCCTTCGAACATTTTCGCCTTGCTGGGAAAATGCCGATAAAGAGCCGCCTCCGATACGCCGACCTCTTTCGCCAAGGCTGCGGTAGTAATTCGATTCCCAGGAGACATTTCCAGCATATGAGCCAGTGATTGCAGTATTTGCTCCCGGCGGGATAGCTTGGGTTCTGTCTGTGTTGCGGTTATGGACATTGAAGCCTCAAGGTTTCTGGTTGGTGATCAGCGTGCCGACACCTTCATCAGTGAATATTTCCAGCAAGGTGGCGTGCGAAACCCTGCCGTCGATGATATGAGCGCTAGCTACCCCGGCATTAACGGCACTGAGAGCGCAGCCGATTTTGGGTAGCATGCCACCATGGATGGTGCCATCTGCAATAAGCTCATCCACTTGCTCGGTGCTAAGGCCGGTTAGAACTTCGCCGTTCTTGTCCAGCAGCCCGGCGATATTCGTTAGCAAGATCAGCTTCTCTGCCTTGAGTACTTCGGCAATCTTTCCTGCGACCAGGTCGGCGTTGATGTTATATGAGCTACCGCTACTGCGGCCTACGCCTATAGGGGCAATGACGGGAATAAAATCACTGTTTATCAGCATGTCCAGGACATCAGTGTTGATTTTTTCGACTTCGCCGACATGGCCAATATCGATAATCTCAGGCGCCTGCATTTCTGGCGATTTGTGTTTTACCTTAAGCTTCTTGGCCTGGATTAGTTTGCCGTCTTTGCCGGTCAGGCCAATGGCTTTACCGCCATTGGTGTTGATCAGGCCGACAATATCTTTGTTGACCAGCCCGCCTAGCACCATCTCCACCACATCCATGGTGGCGCTGTCGGTGACGCGCATGCCGTTGACGAAGCGAGACTCTATATTTAGCTTTTCTAGTAAGTCACCAATCTGAGGGCCGCCACCATGGACGACGATTGGGTTAATACCGACGGTTTTCATCAGCACGATATCGCGGGCAAAGCTGTTTTTAAGGGTTTCATCGGTCATGGCGTTGCCGCCATACTTAATCACCAGGGTTTTACCGGCGAAGCGCTGAATATAAGGTAGCGCTTCGGAGAGAACATTTGCCACATTCATGGCGGAATCACGATTCAGAGGCATAAATTAACCTTAGCTTTTGCAAATTTTTCTAGGCATTTTGTTGATCAGTGTTTTGGAATGTCCAGCGCCGAATCTACCGCATGCAGATTACTTTGGAACTGACTGCGAATGCGCTGCAGCCCTTCTTCTGTCTCTGCTTCAAAGCGCAGTACCAGCATTGGCGTGGTATTGGAGGCTCGTACTAGTCCCCAGCCATCCGGGTAGTCCACACGGATACCGTCAATAGTTGAGGCGTTGCCCCCAGGAAACTTGGTCTGTTGCAGTTTGCTGACGATGCCGAACTTTGACTCTTCAGTCACTTCGATATTGATCTCGGGGGTGCTGACATCTTCCGGGAAGGCATCGAAAATCTGGTCGGCAGTGCGGTCCCCTGCTGCTAGAATTTCCAGCAGTCGGGCGGCAGCGTAGAGGCCGTCATCGAAGCCGTACCAGCGCTCTTTAAAGAAAATATGTCCGCTCATCTCACCGGCTAGCAGGGCGCCGGTTTCTTTCATTCGGGCTTTGATCAGTGAGTGGCCGGTCTTCCACATGCAGGGCTTACCGCCAGCCTGTTCTAGCTGTTGATGCAGAATGCGGCTGCATTTCACATCATAAATAATTTCGGCACCAGGATTGCGTTTGATGACATCCAAGGCAAATAGCATCAGTAGTCTGTCGGGGTAGACCATCTTGCCGCTGCTGGTAACAACGCCAACACGGTCACCGTCGCCATCAAAGGCCAGACCGAGATCGGCTTTCTGGGCTTTTACTTCTGCGATAAGGTCCACCAGGTTTTCTGGTTTGCCGGGGTCAGGGTGATGGTTAGGGAAGGTGCCATCAATCTTGCAGTACATCTCGGTTACATCGCAGCCCAAGGCATTCAGTAACTGAGGGCCTAGGTTGCCGGTAACGCCGTTGCCGCAATCAACCACAACCTTAAGCGGACGCTGCAGATTGATATCGCCAGTAATGCGTTCAAGATAATCGTTGGATACGCTGACTTTTTTTACGTTGCCGCCACCAGCGCTGTAATCCTGGGCTTTAATGCGTTCCAGTAGTGCCAGAATGTCATCGCCATACAAGGTCTTACCGTTTATGACGATTTTGAAACCGTTGTAGTCTGCCGGGTTGTGACTGCCGGTGATCATAACGCCGGTTTTGCTCTCCAGAATGTGGGTGCCGTAATAAAGAACCGGGGTCGGAACCATGCCGATATCCAATACATTCCGACCACTGTCCCTAAGTCCTTTGATCAGGGCTGCACTCATATCAGGGCTGGAAATGCGGCCATCGGCACCAACCACTACATTTTTTTCATTTTCAGCAGCGGCAGCGGCGCCTATAGCACGGCCGATATGGTAAACAACGGAAGGTGTCAGGGTATCGCCGACAATGCCGCGGATGTCGTAAGCTCGAAAAATAGATTCTGGCAGGTTGGCTGGGAGTGCTGTGTTAATGGCGTCCATAGGGTGTCTCTGTTCCTGTACTCGTGTAGAAATAATTCAAATCCGATTTCAGTGTCTGCCGGAGTGGCCGAAACCGCCTTCACCGCGATCGCTGTCGGTAAATTCTTCAACGATCTCAAATTCGGCCTGCACGACGGGCACCAGCACCATCTGTGCAATGCGTTCTCCGGGGGTGATCTTGAAGGTTTGATGTCCTCGGTTCCAGCAAGACACCATTAGTGGCCCTTGGTAGTCCGAGTCGATCAATCCCACCAGATTACCCAGTACCACGCCGTGTTTATGACCCAGGCCGGAACGGGGCAGCAGCATGGCACAAAGGCTTGGATCCTCAATATGGATGGACAGGCCGGTGGGTATCAGCTCGGTTTGGCCGGGTTCCAGCAGCAGTTCCTGATCCAGGCAGGCGCGAAGATCTAATCCTGCTGATCCGGGTGTGGCATAGGAGGGTAGCGGGAATTCATTACCAATTCGTTGATCCAGTATTCTGACTTGTAGCTTTTTCATTGTTCGGTGTTCTCGTAGGCGTCTGCAATTAGGGCGATCAACTGTCGCGCCAATTGTGATTTGGATGTTTGAGGAATACGTTGCTGCTGCGTTGCCTGGATTACGGTTACCGCATTATCGTCGCTATTAAAGCCAATCCCGGCTTGGGCAACATCGTTGGCGATAATCATATCCAGCTTCTTACGCATCATTTTGCCATGAGCGTAATCGATGACGTTTTCTGTTTCGGCTGCGAAACCCACCGTGAAGGGGCGTAACTTGTGGGAAGCGACGGTGGCAACAATATCCGGGTTTTTTACCAGGGAGATCTGCATCTCCTGGCTATTTTTCTTGATTTTCTGTTTGGCTATAGCGACAGGGCGGTAATCTGCAACGGCGGCGGCGGCGATAAATATGTCGCAATTACCGAGTTGCTGAAGGCTTGCGTCTAGCATATCTTGGGTGCTGGTTACGCCGATAAACGTAGCCCGTTCCGTGGCGGGTATATTGACCGGTCCAGAAATCAGGGTGACGCGGGCGCCCGCTTCTATGGCAGCTGCTGCAAGGGCATAACCCATCTTGCCGGAGCTGTGGTTGCTGATAAAACGGACGGGATCAAGAGCTTCGCGGGTAGGGCCTGCCGTTATGACGATGCGGCAGCCACTGAGCTTTTCGGATTGAAACAATTCGGCACAGCCTTCGGCTAATTCGCGAGGCTCCAGCATGCGACCAGGCCCGGTATCACCGCAGGCTTGATCGCCAACCCCTGGCCCGAGAATTTTCATATCCAGTGTTTGCAGTCGCGCTACATTATCCTGAGTGCGCTGATCTCTCCACATCGCCTGGTTCATGGCCGGAGCCAAAGCAATAGGAGCATCAGTAGCAAGGCATAGAGTAGTCAGCAGGTCGTTGCCCATACCGCTGCTAAGGCGAGCAATGAAATCGGCACTGGCTGGCGCTATTAATACCAGGTCAGCCCAGCGAGCGAGCTCAATATGGCCCATTCCTGCTTCTGCTTCGGGGTCTAGCATATGTTGGTGAACAGGATTACCCGATAGTGCTTGTAGTGTCAGTGGCGTGATGAACTCAGCTGCTGCCGGGGTGAGTACCACGCGAACCTCGGCGCCTGCCGTTTTAAATTGACGAGTGAGCTCTGCACTTTTGTAGGCAGCTATGCCTCCGGTAATGCCAAGGAGGATTCGTTTATTGCACAGGCGTTGCATGTTGGGTCCGTTGTTCAATAGCTTGACGGTGAGTGAAAGCTCACTAATATATATCAGGAGCTGATCTTTGCGTAGTCATTTTGATGGCTAAGGCGCAATTTCAGATTTCTTTTCTGCCGGACTCAAGGAGTGAGTAAATGGCAATTTCAGATTGGCCAGAGGGAGAGCGGCCGCGAGAAAAGCTTCTCCAAAAAGGGCCGCAAGCACTATCGGATGCTGAATTGTTGGCTATTTTTCTGAGGACGGGGATTCCTGGCAAGAGTGCTGTGGATCTGTCGAGGGAGCTGCTGCAGCGATTTGATGGTATCAGAGGGCTATTTAAGGCAAACGAAGCAGCGTTTTGTTCGGCGCCTGGCCTGGGTCGAGCTAAGTTTGCACTGTTACAGGCTGTGCTGGAGTTAGCCCAGCGTCACCTGAGCGAGCAGATTCAACGCACTGATGTTCTATGTTCGTCATCTGAAACGCGGCGTCTAGTTTGTGGACGTCTTCGTGACAGGGAGCGGGAGGTCTTTGCAGTTCTGTTTTTAGATAATCAGCATCGTATGATTGCCTTCGAAGAGCTGTTTCAGGGCACTATCGATAGCGCTAACGTTTATCCCCGTGAAGTTATCAAACAGGCGTTGGCACATAATGCAGCGGCTATTATTTTTGCCCATAACCATCCTTCAGGTGTTTCTGAGCCTAGTGATGCCGATCGTCGAATTACTGATCGCCTGGTTAAGGCCGCGGCGTTAGTCGATATTCGGGTGCTTGATCATCTGGTAGTCGGTGAAGGGGAACCGGTGTCCTTCGCTGAACGAGGGTGGCTGTAACGACAAGCAGAAACGAGGGAAGCTGAGCCGAGTGGCCAAAATACATCCAGATATTTGTCATCAGCAGAACTTTTATGTATATTGTGCCGCTCGCTAATCCGCGGTATGGGATTTTGTCTTCAACGGGTGAAGACGCTCCGCCTGAGGATTCTGTTTGGTTGACTGGGTAGTGATTGGATCCAGGCTGAATTAGAAGCCAATAATCTGGATAGTGATAATAGGTATAATTAGCATGGCTAAAGTATGCATGGTTACGGGCAAGCGTCCTGTAACAGGGAACAATGTTTCCCACGCGATGAACAAAACACGTCGCCGTTTTCTACCAAACCTACACTGGCATCGTTTCTGGGTTGAAAGCGAAAATCGCTTCGTACGTCTGCGCCTGACCTCCAAAGGTATGCGTATCATTGACAAAAAAGGTATCGACTCGGTTCTGACCGACGTTCGTGCCAGTGGCTACAAGGTATAAGGGAGCAGAGCGATGCGTGATAAAATTAAAATGGTTTCCAGTGCCGGCACTGGTCACTTCTATACGACTGACAAGAACAAGCGTACTAAGCCTGAAAAACTGGAAATGAAAAAGTTTGATCCGGTAGTACGTAAGCATGTGATGTACAAGGAATACAAGATCAAGTAATCTTGATTCTGTATGAAAAGAGCCCGGTATAGCCGGGCTTTTTTGTGTCCGTAAAAAGGGTTGAAGATATGCCTGAGTTACCGGAAGTAGAAACTACGCGCAGAGGGATCGAGCCCCATATTATTCACTCCCATGTCATTGACGTTTGCATCAGGCAGCCGAAGTTGCGTTGGCCGATTACCGAAAATCTGCAGCAGATCCTCAGTGGATTAGAGATTCAACGCGTTGATCGGCGCGCCAAGTATCTGTTGCTGATTACTGGGCCGGGGCAATTGATTGTGCATCTGGGGATGTCAGGCAGTCTGCGTATTATTCAGGCAGGTCAGTCTCCAGCTAAGCACGACCACGTTGATATTGGATTCGATAATGGCTGCGTGCTGCGTTATACCGATCCACGTCGCTTTGGATCCATAATGTGGAACCAGGGTGCTATCGATCAGCATCGGTTGTTCTGTAATCTAGGTCCTGAGCCTCTTTCCGATGAATTTGACGGTGAGTTGTTGTTTCAGCGCTCGCGACTTAAAAAACAACCGGTAAAAACCTTTATCATGGATGGTCATGTGGTCGTGGGGGTTGGTAATATTTATGCCAATGAGGCGCTGTTTCTGGCGGGGATTGATCCGCAGCGGGCGGCGGGTAGGATATCTAGGCAGCGTTATCTGTTGTTGGCCAGGATCATCAAGGAAGTGTTGGCCCGTGCCATTGAGTGTGGTGGTACAACGCTAAAAGATTTTGTCGGTGGTGATGGCAAGCCGGGCTATTTTCAGCAATCGTTACAGGTGTATGGACGAGCTGGAAAGCAGTGTCGTAACTGCAGTGCTGAGTTACAAGAAGTTAGGATAGGTCAGCGAAGTACGGTGTTCTGTCGCCGTTGTCAGCGCTGATTGCTTAGATTTCAAGCGCCACTAGGCTGGAAAAGGGCGGAGCGCATTCCTTGCGGGCAGATCATCCTAGTGGTCTTCGTTTTGAAACCGGCATCCTGATCCTCCGATCTTCCTTATAGGCTCTCCCTTTCTCTTGCTCGCAACAATTCAGTTTGTAGTTTCGCTGCAGCATAGGAGATGCTCTTGTTTTTCGTGAATCTATTTAGATGAATTTAGTTATTATTAATCACTGATGTAAAGTCATGGCAGAGAGCAGAATGATTGAGCGTAAAAAGAATAGTGTTATGTGGCCCTGTGTTTTGACGGTAGCTGGGTCGGATAGCGGCGGCGGAGCTGGAATTCAGGGGGATCTGAAGACATTTGCAGCATTGCACACCTACGGTTTGTCGGCCATTACCGCCATTACGGCTCAGAATACCCAGCGGGTGAGTAGTGTATTCCCTGTTCCAGCAAAGATGGTTGGGCAGCAGATGTCGGCGGTGTTGGACGATTTTCCAGTGAAGGCTATAAAATTGGGAATGCTGTGTGACCACGGCATTGTTGCAATGGTTATTGATCAGCTTGGTCAGTACCCGGATATACCAGTCGTTCTTGACCCGGTTGTTATGTCATCTTCGGGTCAGCAGTTGTTGTCGGATGAAGGGCTACTACTGCTGATTGAAAGGTTGCTTCCTCGGGTTGCGTTATTAACACCCAATGTTGATGAGGTGGCTTTAATACTGGGGGTGTCTGTAGAAACCGTTCTGAGTGCTCCTGAAAAGTGCGCGCAAGGTATTCTGGGACTTGGGTGCTCTGCTGTATTACTGAAGGGTGGGCACAGGCCGGGGGCGCAGTGTGAAGACTTGCTGATTGACTCGTCTGGAAGTTACCGTTATTCGGCAGAGCGAGTGAATACCAAAAATACTCATGGTACCGGCTGTACACTCTCTGCTGCGATTGCGGCCGCTATTGCTAAAGACCGACGGCTCTCGCAAGCAGTGGGTGAGGCCAAAAAATATCTTCAATCGTCTTTGCTGGCGGCCAAAAGCCTTGAGTTTGGAAGGGGTTACGGGCCGCTTCAGCATTTTCACTGATAGAGCGTTTTTTAGGCACTTGATATGGGTGTTATATGAACGATTTCCCAAGACTTAATTTATTTACAACTTTAGCGATAAAACCCGTTGACAGCTTTCGGCATATCTCTATAATGCGCCTCCACGGTCAACGAGACGCACGCAGCGAAACGTAACCAACGCTCTTTAACAATTTGATCAAGTAATTCGTGTGGGCAC
>JBALWH010000057.1:0-25885 GCA_036960175.1 Motiliproteus sp.
AATAAACAGTCTTCATTACGACATCACGTCACCGCTTCCCGGTGATGTCGTCTATTTCATTCATCGGAGACTGAGGGATTTTTAAGGAACCCCTTAAAGCGCGGATTGAAAATGTACAACGGGCGCTCACGCAGTGAGTGGGCGATGTATACATTTTCTGACGTGCCTGTGCCTCTGATTTGGCAAGAGTATAGGCAGCCTTTTTAAAATCACGGCAACTATTTTTTGAAATCAAAAAAACTACTAGTAGAGGGGAGGGAGGCGCTGATTTGAAGTGTCTGCTCGCTTACTTCAACTGCTGCTACGAGAAACAATTAAATAGCTTAAATAGGGGTTCAAATAAGCCACAGTGAAAAAAGATTAAATATTTCCAAGGCAAAAAAAATGACTGTCTATACTCGTCGCGAGTGAAGAGGATTCGCTCCAAATAGTTACTAACAAGGAAGTAAGCTTATGAGTAAAAAAAAGAAGTTTTCTATAGAAACGCTAGAAGAGTTGAAACCCGGTTTTTCAGCGGTTGTTAGCGATATTCAGAGTGGTCGGTTGACGTTAGTTAATAAGCAGCCCACCCAGCAAGATCGTTTGGGTGTCTTTAAGGAAGAGATTAACGGGTTGCGTAATCTGCCGTACTCAACTATTTCTGCGCTGCTTAAAGATCACATCGGTTTGTGTGTTTCTGAGCAATCGTTACGTACGTTCTGTCAAGTTGAATTGGGTTGGCCAAAGAAGTCTTCGCGTTGTAATAGTCAGGAGACGACTACAACCGCTCCCATCAATGTTGCACACAACAAGGAAGCCATCAGCGCTGGTGTACCCGCTGAAGAAAAGGAAATTCACAATGACTAAAAGTAATGCGCTCGAAAGTACTGGCGGGTTTGCGATGAATAAAACCTGCCAGGCAGTGTTGTTTCAAACAGCAACAGGTTTCTACGAGAGCCTGAAGACTCTGGGTGAATCTACTCCGTTGGAGGTCATTAATGCTGTGCGTTTGGCCAAATCAGATATGCCTGAATACCTCTGGGTGAGTTTGTGTGATTCACTGAGCTTCGAGGCTAACTGCAAAGGTGAAAGTGTATTGGCTGAGCGCATTCAAGAACTGATGCGCTGTGTGTTAGCGGGCACTAGCATTAGTGCGGAGATGGGCATTGAGGTGCAGGATACTTTGTGCGGAGACCACTCAGATATGAGAGAGGTTCCTTGTTGTAATAAAACGTCTGTGCACATGAAGGTGTCTTCAAGGCATCGATTTTCTAGTGACTTCAGTGTGAAGTAATAGAACAGAGGGCTTCTTTATACTGAAAGTACAGTTATTGAAGCCCTCTAATTTTGGTGCCAAAATAGGCGGTGTCTGTGATAGCGGTTTGTCGACATAGTGGGCATTTATCGGTGCGATTGGTTTCAAATAAATGGCGACCGTACGGCACAAACCTCCTAGCGTATTGCCTGTAATTCACTCACGATTTTGCTCGCCCCTCTCTCCTTTTCTGGGCTCTTTCCTGGGCTTCTTTTAGCTGCTTCGCGCCTAATCCAGAGTCTGTCTTGTAGCGTGTTTCGCGGGCTTGTCGCTCAGTTTTTTTTCGCTGATGCTCGCCGACATCAAATGTTTGAACGCGCTGAATCGCATCGTTGACGTTGCAAACCCAATCCCCGACGCAAGAGCTAACCGTGGTGCTGTTACGGCATTCTTCGGCTGTATCGAAATCGATTTTGCCGCAGGCTGTGCAGAATAATCGGGTTGTTTTTTCGTCTTTAGCTGAATCGTTCATAGGTCTTCCAGCCGAATCGGATGAGGCGTGTCTTTTGCAAGCTTGTCGATGTAATTGCCGTCTTTGTCACGATAGCGCCAGACGATCTCGCCGGCCTCGTTTTTAAACACGATAGGCAGCCCAGCCGCCCACGCCGCTTCTTGCTCCTCAGCGATCGCTTTTCGTCCCTGCTCGGCAAAATCCGCGAGTGAAAAATCGGCCCAGGCGTCTTCATTTTCTTTGGCGATCTTTTTGCGCTCTTTTTCAGCAAGTTCAGCGGGTGTAGTCATATTATAAATCTCGCATCTAGATAGCCGGATAGCCGTCAACTTGCACCCGGCCGTTAGCAAAAATCCGGATCAGTCGTTCAGGATCGTAGCCTTTTACGCGCTCAAAACCGACATAGCCGCGCTGGTTGCTGTACAGCACCGCACCACAATCGAGCCATTTGCAAAGATGCTGATGAGTGTGGCCGTAGACACAGAGAATTGGCGGCTGCTTCGTCTGCTCAAATAAGGGCTCAAGATTACTCGTGAAGGCGCCATTCAGCACATCCCCTGCAAACCCCGGCGAAATGCAGGCTCTCGACACGCCGTGATGGGTCATTAAAACAACGGGCTCGTCGCTATCGTTGAGCGTTTGCTCAATAAAACATCTCGCTTCCTGATGCCAGGCCAGCGTGTCGATCGGTCGTAAAAGGCGACACGCGTCTCGGTCTCGAATGTTCACTTTGATCCGACGATAATCGTTGAGTTTGGCCGCCGCGTCACGCATCGCCTCGGGCCCTCTGCCGTCAATTTGAAAATCGGTCCATAAATCCGTGCCGACGATGCGAATGCCGTTCATCACCAGCGATTCATTTAGCAAAAAATGTACGTGCGAGCCTGCAAACGCGGCCCGACATTCTCGCGCTGCTTCGTCGCGACTGGTGCTGTAACATTCGTGATTGCCTAACGTAAACGCGACAGGCTTGCCCTCTGTCGCTGCCAGGATCCAGTCTAAATAGCGCGGCTTACAGCCATCGGCGACATCGCCGGCTAGCAGCACCAGATCGGCCTCATCCGGCACCGGCAGCGGGTACAGTGCATCGCCATCAAACGCTAGATGAATGTCGCTGACCGCTGCCAGCGTCAGGACCGGTGTCGTTTTTTTTGTGTTTGCGGTTGGACTCATGCGTGCCTCATTCCTATCGATTCTCCGGTCGAATGCTCTCTCATCTAGCTATCTAGATAGCCGGATAGTCGTCGACTTGCACCCGGCCGTCAGCAAAAATCCGGATCAGTCGCTCGGGATCGTAACCCCGCACTTTCTCGTAATGCGCGTAGCCACGGGCATTGGCGTATAAAATCGCGCCGCAATCGAGACGATCGCAGACGTGCTGGTGCGTGTGACCGTAGACGCACAAAACCGGCGGGTTTTTTGTTTGCTCAAACAGAGGCTCCAGGTTCGATGCGTAGGCCGCATCGAGCACGCCGGTCGCAAAGCCCTGGCGAATGCATTTTCGGGATACGCCGTGATGCGTCATTAAAACAACGGGCTCGTCGCTATCGTTGAGCGTTTGCTCAATAAAACATCTCGCTTCTTGGTGCCACGCCAGCGTGTCGATCGCCCGCAGTTTCCGGTACCGATGACCGTAGCCGTCATTCACCTCAACGCGGATTTTCTTGAAATCGTTCATCTGATATTCCGCTTCGCGCATCGCCTGTGGGCCTTGGCCGTGGAGCGAAAAATCGGTCCATAAATCGGTCCCGGCGATCCGGATTCCGTTTATTACAACCGATTCGTTCAGCAAAAAATGCACGTGACTACCAGCAAACGCTTTGCGGCATTCCCGTGCGGCTTTGTCGCGGCGCATGCCGTACATTTCATGATTTCCCAGAATGTAAACCACCGGTTTTCCGGCAGTGATATTGAGGATCCAATCTAAATATTTGGGCTTACAGCCGTCTGCCACATCGCCGGCCATCAACACCAGATCCGCCGCTTCAGGCACCGGCAACGGGTATAGATTGTTGAGATCAAAGAACAGATGCAGGTCGCTGACAGCCGTCAGGGTCAGCGCTGGCGCGTCACTCAGCGTCTCGTTACTTTTCATGCTCATTTGAGTCCCTCTACCGGCAGTGTTTTCACCGCCGCTGCAATCGCTTTCGCATCAGCCGTGAATCTTCTCAGCGTCGTAATTCCAGTAATCCCAGTCGCAACACGCCGTTTCTGGATTAATTAAAAATGCATCGCAGGCATCTGTGCGCGTATCGACCCAGGCGATTTCAATCGGGTATGAATCAGGGCTGAGGCCGGACGCTTCGATGTCGACAATAATCATGACTGAAACGTCCAGCCGGTTCTTTTTAGCAGCCCGGACAGCTCGACCTGCGCCGCGCTCACGGCTTGAGCTGGGTCGTCGGGCGCCCCGGTCTTGTGCAGGCCCGGACCAATGAGCTGATATACGCTGTTTTGGGTGTACACCACGTTGTTTTCTAGATCCACGCGACTCAACGCCGTCGTGCGCAGTGTGTCGCCGCAACGCCAACGCCCCTGAAAATCCTTCACCACTTGCCCGGTGACTACTTGCGGTAGCGCCCCCGGCTTTTTCTGCTGAAAAGCGTCCATATACTCGACCGGCAGCGCTACTGTCCAAATCGTCCAGTATTCGATAGTCGCCGTGATTTTTTTGTTTGTCTCACTCATCACTAGCTATCCAAGGCGCGGGCTGGATCGAGCAGGCCTGACAGCTCGACCCGCGCCTCGCCCACGGCTTGGGCGTAATCGCGGGGGATGCCGGTCTTATGCAGTCCTGGGCCGCTCAGCTGGTAGACGCTGTTTTGCGTATACACTCGACCCTTCTCCGGGTCGATGCGGCTGATCAGCGAGCTGCGCATCGCATCACCCCGGCGCCATCGGCCCTGAAAATCATCAATCACCTGACCCGTCACCAGCTGCGGCAGCGCTCCTGGTTTTTGCCGCTGAAAGTCCTCCCGCTGCTTATCGCACAGCTCAGCGGTCCAAATGGTCCAATACTCGATCACCCCGGCGATCGCGTCGTCTGTCTCACTCATCTCGTTGCTCCTGATTGTTGTCTGTCTTCTCTTGCTTCGGTAAGTAGTCTGAAATCGTTCGATCTGCGACCTCGGCCTCGATCCCTTCGCCAAACACAACGCCGGCTGCGGTCAGCATTTTTCGCGCCCAGACCTGATCGCCCAGGCTTTGGATCTGCACTAGCCCTAGCGCGGGATAGACCCAGATCCGCTCGTCGCAGGCCAAGGGTTCAGGCGCGCTCAGTAGCCGAAAGGTAAACATAGTGACGGGCATCGTTTTCTCCTTCTTTTACGGCCTCACCAGTCCTGCGTACGGCAACAATCGAACGATGTTGTGGGCATCGTCGATGCCGCGATGCGCCGTGCCGTCGAAGGTCCGGCCGACTCGGTTCAGCGCCGCCGCCACGCCTTTTGGCCGGCAGTTTTGGGCTTTCGCGAACTTAAATTTCACGTTCAGGTGCTCGTCGCTCACAAACGGGGAGGGCACCCCGTGAAAATCACAATCCGCCTGATCCTGGCTAATTGTGGTCAGCGCCGTGCAATAGGGCGTGAGCACCGGATTCCGTATCGGCCGCACGAAGGACTCAAATTCCCCCAGCACGTGCCCAGTTTCGCTAACGGCGACACAGCCAAGCTCAACAATTTCTATCTCGTCTCGTGGAAACGCGTCCGGATCATGTGGAGTCTCTCGATCGCAACAGGTGGCTTCGAAATCAATCACAATTAATGTAGGCACGTGCTGCTTCTTTGTTCCTTCACGGACCGGGTAATCGTCCGCGCATTGCCTTGGGCGCTCACTATTCGCGAGACTTCGCGTGCCCCTATCCCGGCGATGTTCCACGGCTCCACTAGCACATTGCTAGTGGCGGGCGCGCAGGGTTCGATTCGGTTTTTCATCAGTCACTCCTACCTATAAGGGGGTATTCTTTTATTACTATAGTCGAATTTATCTTTATGGTAAAGCCGAAAATGGTATATAGAACAACGACTTATGTACCGTACGGTATATATAATGCAGTATTTAATTTCTCTGAATGATTGTAGGAGTGAAGGATGAAGCAGCTTCAGGGCATCGAAAAAAACTGACTGGACTGTTTTTGAACAGTTGGCCTCTGTAGTCGAAAACCCATACATAGATGTTCAGAGCTGGATCAAGAAGACGCAAGCGGGTGCTGGGTTAACTAGCAGTAAGCATAAGAATGGGATATAACCATTTATTAGAAAGAGAGAACTGAGTGGAAATAGGGGATTTCATTGTATGTTTTAGTATTTACTCCCCCCCCCAAAAAAATCAATCAGCAGCATTTCACGTTTTTTAATTCGCAGTGATTTTATTGCTAGCCACTTATATAGGAACACTTGATGAGCCAGGAAGGCACAGGATCCCGTGTAGTTGATACCGTTAAAGGGGCGCTTGGTAAGGGTGCTGACTCTACGGTTGAGTCACTTCATCGCCTGCGCAGCGGGCACAAATGCATCGGCATTACTGGGTTGAGTCGTAGTGGTAAATCAACTTTTATTACAAGCCTAATCAGTCAGCTGATTAATCATGAAAAGTCGAAACTCGGGGCTTTCTCTCCCTGGATCTCTAAGCGAATTAAAGCAGTCAAAGTTCATCCCCTTGAAGATCGCTCGCTGAGTGATTTCCCTTATATTGATGCTATTAAATCGCTCACCGCAGAGCCTCCTTGCTGGCCAGATTCAACTGTTGATATCAGCGGCTGCTTGCTAGAAATAAAGCTTCTAAAAAAGGGCCCATGGCCGTGGGAAGGAAGCACTAAAAGTGTTTTTTTGGAGTTACGCGACTATCCCGGAGAGTGGTTGCTAGATCTTCCTTTGATGGAAATGAGCTTCTCAGAGTGGTGCTCGCAATGTGCCGCGTTATTCACAAAAGAACCTAGGGCCTCTTTACTCGGCTCCTTGCTTAAGGAGCTACAGCAACTTGACCCTTTAGCGCCCTTTGATGAAGAAACGTTAAATGAGCTAAAGCTTAAGTATG
The DNA here is from genome assembly GCA_036960175.1 of Motiliproteus sp. Classification (GTDB taxonomy): domain Bacteria; phylum Pseudomonadota; class Gammaproteobacteria; order Pseudomonadales; family Balneatricaceae; genus Motiliproteus. Next base: position 6,780 of record JBALWH010000057.1, read on the forward strand.
TTGAGTTTTTGAAGCACTGTAAGTATAAGACGCACGCATTGAGCTTAATACAGCCAGGACGATTTCTTATTCCAGGTGAATTTGCAGGAGATGAGGCACTTCAGTTCGTGCCCATTTTGAGCTGCAATGCTCGCACACGAGGTCAGCTCGAAAATGCTAGTGCGAACAGTTACTTCAAGGTCCTCGAAAAGCGCTACAACGACTACGTAAATAAGGTCATATCCCCTTTCTACAAAAAGTTCTTTCGTCCGATTGATAGGCAAGTTGTACTTGTTGATGTTATCAATGCACTTAACGGCGGCCCAGAATACATTGCCGACATGCAGCATGCATTATCCAATATTTGCGATAGTTTTTCCTACGGGAACAGCAGCCCGATCATGAAGCTGTTTCGCCCGAAAATTGAGAAGGTCATTTTTGCTGCGTCGAAAATTGATCAAGTCGTCGCTAAAGATCATGACAATGTTCGACAGCTTCTCTCATCCGTTGTCAGAAAAGCCCTTGAAGAAGCAGCTTACAAAGGCGCAGAACATAAGTCTGAAGCTATTGCGGCAATTCGTTCATCTAATGAGGCTGATCTTCGTGGCTCGTTCGGATTAAAAGGGGTGGATCTAGATGGAGCCCCCATCGGCTATATTCACCCTGTCATGCCCGATCATGTTCCGTCAACTGATGAGTGGCAACCATTCATAGATTGGAAAATTCCGTTGCTTAGGCCCCCGTCAGGGGTTCGCTGCGATCAAGATCAGGCGATCCCTCACATCCGCATGGATCAGGTGCTGCAAGACTTAATCGGAGATATGTGTTCATGAGCAAGGATGATTCAAACAGTCGTGGTGAGCACGCCGAAAGTGAACGTAATGAGCGGACAAAGGGACAAACGTTTCGGCTCAATGAGGATGAGTTGCCTGATGGTCCCCCCGAAGCAATTGATGCGAGTACAGAGCAGGCCAGCGAGCAGCACTATGAACCAGTCAGTCTAGGACGTAAGCACGTTAAAGGACTCAAATGGTTTGCAATACTGTCGCTGATCTATGTCAGCGCGCTGTTGCTGTATAAAACGTATGAGCTAGCCGATCAAATATGGGGTATGCATTGGATACTAGGAGCCGCATTCATGTTTCTGGTTGCTGCACTATTGATTGCTACATCAGTGACGCTAAGAGCGTGGCTCACAGATAACGATAAGCTTTCATCGATTCATTCCTTTCAGCACCAAGCGAGGAGGTTTCGAGAGCAAAGGACACACGGCCAAATAGAACCTTATGTCATACAGTTAGCGGAGTTTTATCGTGGCAAACCGCAGGCAGACTCTTATGAAAGCATGCAAGCATTGTTGCCGGACTATGCCGATGATCAAGAGGCGCTGAAACACATCGAGAATCACTTCCTGTCGAAACTTGATACTCAAGCACTCGCTTGTATTAAGACGTACAGCAGCCAAACAGGCGTCGCAGTTGCTTTGAGCCCTTGGGCATCAATGGACATGCTGCTAACGCTCTGGCGGAACATCGTGATGATTGAAGAGATAGCAAAAACTTATGGCATTCGACCAAGCTACCCGAACAAGCTGAAAATTCTCCTACAGGTGCTTAACAATATGGCTTTTGCGGGGAGTTCACAGTTAGCGCTGGACTACCTGGCGAGCGTTAGTGATAACAATTTAATGCTTCCGCTAGTGGGCCGTGCCGGTCAAGGACTTGGCTCAACTCTGATCTCAGTACGAATAGGGCTATCAGCAGTTCATCAGTGTCGCCCTGTACCGTTTAGTGATTCAGAAACGCCCAAGTTGAATAGTCTAATGGCCTCGATTGCGCGTGATGTGTTTGCTCGTCTTAGTTCGATTGATTCGCTGAAATCAGGGCTACGCAAGTGAAAAATGGCAATTGATTAAGTCAATCGTTCGTTACATAACGAATATCTCAATGCTCATAAAGCGATTTGTTTTTATTTGCACGCTGCTATCTTGCACGTTGTTTTGGGGCGCTTACCTGTTTCAGTTCAGCAGCATCTGGATATCAGATCAGTTAGCGTCAACTGTGCTTTGGTGGGAGCGTTCCCCAGAACGATTTTCCGAGGTTATTGAACAGTCCATTGAGCAAGGGCGTATTGACGAAGCGCATCAGTTGATAGAGTTGAATCGCGAAGCTGGGTATCCGCATGATCGCGAATGGGATGAAGCCATAGGCGAGCGCTCATCATTAAGTGTGCGGATAATAAAGGGCGCAAAAGATGGTGTTCACGGTGCATTGACGGGGGATGTATCAAACAGTGCTGAGCTTGGCGGTGCAGTAGCATCGGACCTAACCCTCTTCGGCGATGTTCGTGACCTGGCGATAGAGGGCACACGATACGCAACAGGAAATGAACCTGATCTGCTTATCGTCGGGCTCGCAACAACCGGTCTTCTGACCACCGCTTTACCTGCCGCTGATGTCGGTGTTTCAATCGCGAAAGCGGCTATTAGACGCGGTCATGGGATGAGCGCGTTTAGAAGCTTCATCAGTAACGAGGCGGATAAATTTATCGACTGGGCAGCTCTCAATCAATTATTTAGAAAGGCAGATTTTTCAATCGTAGGCTTTAAAAACTTTCACGCAGAAGCAAAAAGGCACGTGAATACACAGCGTGTCAGTCATGTTTTCAAAGACATCGGAGGTATTCACGAACAAACAGGCAGCGCAGCCCAAACGCTCACACTGATCAAGTACGTTGATGATAAAGAATCACTCACTGCTGCAAAGCACTTATCACAACGCTACGGAGAAAGAAGTTCATCACTAGTACGTCTGACCAATGGTCGTTTAATTAATGCTTTCTTGCAGGGTATTCAGCAGGCAATCTGGCTTTTCTTCTCTCTGCTCATGACGCTGATTACAGTGCTGCAAACATCATTTAAGTTTTTGATTACACCGCGAAAATGGATGGCAGCGAGTCGCGTAAGTGAAACTCGAACATGACGCACCGTGCAAGCTTGCAAAGACAAGGATGAAATGCGAATTACAATGAAATTAGGACAACTGATTGTGAGTGCTTTGACTTGCAGCCTAGTTCACGCAGCGCCCCCTGAGAATTTCTCGCAAGCGAAGCGACTAGCTGTATCCATTTACGCAGACCATCAGGAAACGTTCTACTGCGGTTGTCAGTATTCTAATCAAGGCAAGAAGCTTGTGCCCAAGCTTGAGTCATGTGGTTACTCCGTTCGAAAAGAACAGAATCGAGCAATGCGCATTGAGTGGGAACATGTGGTTCCAGCGGAGGCGTTCGGACATCAATTACAGTGCTGGCAAGATGGCGGAAGAAAGAATTGTAGAAAACAGAGTGAGGTGTTCCGGCGCATGGAGGCGGATTTGATGAATCTGGTTCCAGCGATCGGAGAAATAAACGGCAACCGTTCCAATTATTCGTTTACAGAGTTGCAAGGGGAGTCTGACCAATACGGGGCCTGTGATTTCAAAGTTGATTTCAAAGAAAGAAAAGCGCGGCCAACTAGGCACATCAAAGGAGATATCGCGCGTATCTATTTTTACATGCGTGATACCTACAGGCTGAATATTAGCAAGAAACAAACACAACTGTTTCTTGCTTGGGACCGTATGGATCCCATCGGTGATTGGGAGGTTAAGAGACAACGGCGAATACGAAATATTCATCAAGTGAATTAGGGACGGTGTAAGGGTAATCCTCCCCTTTTTAACACCGCTAATTTTCGGGGGGATTATCAATGCACTTATCGGCCGGCACTATAATTTCCACATGGGTAATCAGGTGTAACCAAATGAGCACACAAATACATTCACAGGAGCGGCTTGCTCGTATAGACCGCATCAAAGACGCTGCTATTGAGTTGATGCAAGGCAACGGTGAGGCCGCCGTTAAATGGTTGCACACTCCACAGGAGCTACTCGGAAATGAAACACCAATTGAACACGCCAGCACAGAGATGGGCGCGAGGGACGTTGAAGACTTAATAAACCGCATTCGCAACGGGGTATTTAGTTGATGCCATAGCGGACACGTTATCAGTGACCGGTATCGCAGAACACTAAGACAAAGCCGACGAAATAGGATTTTTTCCTATTCTACCGAAGCGCACCATCACCTATAGTGAGAAACGTAACAAGGGCGAACGCAAGGAATGCGTCGGTTGTGAAGGAAGCACAATTTGTCCCACTGACCAACACAAGGAAAAGTGTTTCAGCAAGGAACGCTGGAAGAGGGGCCTAAGGCGGGATTGCCACAAGGGCCTTTTCTTTTTCCCCCCCCTTCTGCTTGTCCCTTACGAAGCATTCATCGCGCTTAGATACCCGCACCATTGCGGACTTTAGCGGTGATCGGGGACCTGCCGTAGCTATAGCCCATTATGGGGCAGTTGATTCGGATGTTTTATGCTTTAGACTTAGAAAAGGGTTTATAAATAAAGGACTATAGACATGCTACCTTTCATCGCTGTACCTATTCTCCACTCCTCCGGTGCTTGGATCGCATCAACGGCCGCTGGGGGATATGTTGCAGGCACGCTGTCAGGCACGTGGGTCGGTGCTTTTATCGCGGGTAACGCTGGAATACTCTCTGGTTTGGGGATCACATCAGCCGCAGGTATTCTGGCTGCGGTGGGTGGAGGGCTGTCTAGTGTAGGAGCGGCTATGGGAACCGGATTATCAGCGGTTGGATTAGTGGGTGTTGCTCAGAGTCTAGGCCTCGCTCCCGCAACTTTTCTTGGCCTGACAGTAGCAGGTTGGACGATGGTAGCCGGCAGTGTTGTTGCCGCTGGCGCAGCCTATTTCTTTTCGCGGAAAAAGCTGGAGGAAATCAACCAAGAGCGAGCCAAAGGTGAACTCGTAGCAGTAACTTGGAAAGAAATTAGAGCCGAGGTTCGTGATTATGATAAACAAGCGTTGATGAACATCAACGCGGCGCTGGAAGTCCAAACCAGAGGAGATATTATTCTCAATCGCTCGAGCGAGACAGTCGTAATCATGGGCAAGACCTACAAGGTCACCGACCTGAAATATGTCATAGAAAAGAGTGGAAGGGAGTATATTGCCCTGCGCTCCAATATACCCTCCAGAAAGATTGTCCTCTTTGTAGTTAAGGAAAAAAACAAGTTGTTAGGTGTCGATAATGCGCCAATGGATACTCCTACAAAGCGGCGCCATCAATAACTCTTAACGTCTGCACAGGAGCCACTTCTCGACGTCGTACTAACTGCTTCTGCATGTCTCATTTGTAGTGTGGTCTCAATGGATCATTGCAACACACCGCTCAAAGCGTTCAGCTGTACCTACAAATCGGCCACTGATGGATCAGCAATAACCCATGTTTAGCCGGTGCTAAGCATTTTGTTACATGTTTTCACGGCGTTTCGGAAGGCAGCTTGAGTAACAAGCGGTAGCTGCAATAATTTCAGACTGAATTCCCGGCCGACCTGTCAATATACCGATATTTTGAAAAGCCAGAAGAGAAAGTCCATTGCTGCTGCGAAATGCTTGGTCTACCAACTGTGGGGGGGCTTCATTTCTTGTCCAGTGAACCGCGTGGATACCTGAATGTACAAACGAGTTTAGGGGTAACCAAGAGCTTTCTTTGAACTCTTTAAGGGAAATAAGAAGGTTCGCAAGTTGTGGAAATTTCTCCAACTCGGTCATCATTTCGTGGGTTAGTGGAATATTTTTACTGGCCTGTTCAGACTCTAGGTTCAACACGGCTGAAAGCTTCTCAACTTGTTTTTCTGTGGCTCGATGCAATGCCCATATACTGCGAACCAGCGACTCGAACTGCGAGCGTAGTGTTGCGCTGGCGCCTAGCAGGAGACCCTCTGCGCATAAGATACGAACCGCAGCCGCAAATTGCATTGAGCTCACCGCAAGAGTCACGCTGAGATTTACGCGTGTAGATTCTTCGTAGAGCGGATGATCAACAATATCCGACAGTTCATTGAAGAGTTTTTCAGCTCGGTTCAGATCCATTTCTAGTAGATTTCCTTTTTATCTAACCCTGCAACAAAAGGCGAGCGATAGCGAGTTCAACTTAGGCTGACTCAGCCACCACAAATAAGCATAATGATCGGTAACGTCAATTGATAAGGAATTATCCGCATGGTCGCATTTAATAACGGCCTCTACCTGTTGCTGCTTCTGAGCATAAGCAATGTTGCCCAATCCGGCACCTTGGACGCTTTCAAAAGTTGTGACACGCAATGGAACGACGCCTGGGATGAGTGCGATGAGAAGTGGCTCTCATTGTTACTACATAAATGACAAATACAAGCCTGAGTGTGAGCCGGAAGACATTTACCTGAAGAATGTAAGGAATGGCAAGTCAGCTTACCTAGAAATGCAAAAGGAATATCTTGCAGCAAAGCCTAAATATGAAGAAATGATTGCCCAAGAACAACGAGAGAATCGCTCCGTTAATATTACCGGCTTAACGGTCATTCCTGTTGCCTGCTCTGATTCTAGTGAAAAATATTGTTGGGGCTTACGAGCCAAGATCGAGAATCTCAACGAGTCGCAGTTGGAGACCGCCGACTTTAAGTGTCGGATAATTTTTGACGACTCATATGTTGTTTTTGACTCGAAGGCGCGTGCGGAAATAAAACTTCTTGGGATGCGTCAAGCAGACGCAGTCCTGAAATCTTTTACTAGCGTTGAGAGTAGTGGCTGGATGATTTTCGCGGGTGAAGATCAACTATTCACCACAGAATTTGGTTATAAAAGTGTGACTTACACCTGTGAAACAGGCTCCATATCTTTCTATAACCGAGGAGGCTCTAATCGCGCTAGCAACTTTTTGAGAGGAGAGATGTTAAAGGATTTCGAGAGTCTGAAAGCTAAAATCGAAAAAAATCTATGATGGTTTCCTTGCTTGCTAGAGCTAAGGCATAGTCCTGAGCTAGATATACACAGGATGCTGGCTGTGTCGCAGCAAGCGACCATACTTGTTGACCAGAACACAGATAGATGCCGTTAGAGGAGGAGTCCATCCCATTCCCTAATAGCTTTTCGGTTTCGTCAATGTGCTTGAGTAATCTATTGTTTGGCGTAACAGCCCCCGAATTTCTGGATGATGCTTTTCTATTTCTTCGTTGGTTTTACTCTCTATATACAATTTAATATTTCTACTTTTGGAATTCTGGTTAGTCATGTCGTGTTTTTTATCTGATGTTATCTCTATATGCTCAAGCCAGAATGAATTATTGAAAGCGTCTGTGTAACTTGAAATTATCATGTATTTTCCGCTTTCTACGTTGTTTATTTCAAATGATCCATCCATTCCGGTTGTTGTTATATATGCATTTTCTGCAGATATTTTTTGTTTTAGAACGGTATTTATCCATGCGTTAAGAATATAGTAAACCGGAAATTCTTTTTCATCTGCCGGCTCATTAAGAGAAGAGTAAAACGAAAGTCTTTCTTTTCCTTTTTCGTTTTCTTTTAATTTAATTGTTAGTTTGTTCGCCGTGTTTAATAGATGTTCTGGTTCTATTTTTTCTATATCACACTTTTTCATTTCTAATGTTAGATTTTCAATCTCTCCAATATATTTATTTATTATATCTGTTTTTTCTTTGGATTTTTCTATAGTGTTTTTTTCTTCTTTACAGTGAACAAGTTTTTCGGTGTATATGGTTTTTAGCGACTCCAGGTTGTCTTTTATGTTTTTTATTTCTTGGCTGTTATGGTTCGTATTTTTGCTTTCTTTATACCAATCTACTTTGCTAGTTTTGTACTTGTTTTTAGATAGCTCCATTTTGTAGAATTCAAAGTTTGCTAAATATGCAGATGTTATGGTGGGGTACTCGTTCCCATTACCGAAAGCTAAGGTTACGAGATTTACAGCTGCCTTAGGAGGGAGGGAGCATGGTATGGATCGACCCTCAGAGTCAGAATGGGAGAATGCTTCATTCCAATCTCCTATTTTTACTTTATTTGACAGACCAATAACATTCAGAAGGTGCCTTTCTCCTCTTCCGTACCCGCGTATGCAGTAGTCAGAATTATTAGTGACTTGAAGATATACTTTGTATTTTTTTTGTCTTAATATTTTTACTGTAACATTTTTTTTGTTTTGTATAAAAAAATCGTTTTTTGTATTTTCCATCACCTTCGTTTTTTCCACTATCTTGGCTTGAAGTTCTTCGATTTCACTTTTGTTTTCTTCAATTTTATTGCACTTAGTGTCCGGATAGGTGTCTTGAGTATTTTCTATTGAATGGTTTTTTCTGATTTCTGATAGTTTCCTATCTGCCTCTTTTATTACGATTAAACATTCTTTTGATATGAGGTTTTTTATATATGGAATGAAATAACTGTAAGATTCATTTGCTATTTCGGAGATGAATTGTTCTTCGGATGAATAGGGTATTAGATAAACATCTCTTCCGGCAACAGGTACGACTTGTCCTGATCCTGTTGTAAGGAATATATTTCCATTAAGAGTGGAGTCGCATCCGGAAATTGAAATAAAAATAAGGATGATAAATATATTTTTTGCTGCCATTTTCGTTTTTCCAAATTTACACTTTTTTATATAGTATTTGACGGTTTTTCGAAAACAAAAAGGGGGGGGGGTTTTAGTTGCTCTGATGCTAATCCATCCAGTGCTAAAATTCGGTGATTAATATTATTCCATGTTCGGTGCCGACATCTGTTCAAGTGTAGGTCCATCTAGCAATGCGTAGTAATATTTAATCTGTTAGTTATTGCGAGATTTATTTTTAAGGCCAATATAAAAATCATAACACCAGCCATCGTAGATCTTCGAGATGGAACCATGTTCTTTTAAAAGCCTTCGATCAAGATATGCTTGAAGCTCAGAAACATCTTTATGATATTCTAAAAAATTGTCAGTATATCCACGTTTTTCTGCTATTTTAAGTGATTGCTCAGCTATTTTAGTAAATACATCGCCGCTTCTCCCAAGCTTTTCTGCATATGATTTGCACAGTGCTGCTACAGCATGTGCCCCTTTAACCTGCTCTTCCATTGAGGCTGCCTCAACTTTCCCCAGAGAGAACAAAACAGGTATCATGACCACTAAAGATTTAAATATACTCATAAGCATGTATTTTCATTTATATAATTAGATGATGAGCTTTTAATTATAGCCACTCGCTATTCCATTTTTAACACCTTTATAGAACCTAATACACCAATCGTTATACACATTAAGCATAGAGCCGTGACGCTTGATAAGCTCATGTTTTAGAACATCCCTAATATAATTAACTTCTGACACAAAACTTGGCAGGTCCTTTGTATAACCCATTTTCTCTGCTAATTGCATTACAATAATGTTCATTTCTATGAATGCTTGTTCATCACCACCTACTTGTTCTGCAAAAACCTTACACATCGAACCGCCAGCAGCAGATGTTTTAATGGTTTGCTCTAAGTTGGCTGAGTAAGAATAATTGGATGCACAAAAAAACATCATTAAAACCATACCAAATACTATTTTCTGCATAAATACCTCCATATTATTAATAACTACTCATTATAAAACATGGGTAATTTTAATCTTTGAGCTTAAGAGAAGCACGTTTCCTTTATGTCTAATCATCTAAAAAAAGAAGCTTCGCCTTTGCTTTACCGAAAAAGGATTCAATGCGATTGCAATCAAATCGGTTTACAGATTTATTATTATTTGAAGAGTTATATAGATACGTGATCAACCTATCGTTTTCCATAAATGCATATCTAGAAGTATAATTAAGCCCATATATATCAATACCTCCAACAGTAGTGTAGTCATAGGAAAAATAAGTATCATACCCATATTTCTCTGGATGTAATTTAATTACACCCCCCATTTTAACGGTCCATTCATAAGTACCTTCAGTTTTGGCCTTTCGAATAGATCCACCTTTACTTGGCACTCTTTTGCAATCAAAGTAAGTCGTTTCAATCTCATCTGAGACTGATAAGTCCTTTTTAAAACGCTCTCCATAGGATTTTATTAATAGCGCCTCGATATCAACTTCAGATAACGCTGCATGAGCGCCATTAAAGAGAAGACCACCTAGAATTAATAAAATAGATTTTTTCCATACCATAGTTCATATCCTTTTTGTTTGTAACCACTCCTAAGCTTTGAGTAGTACATTTAGAGCTAGTGCAATTTGCTCTTCCATCCCCCTTTGCATGTCTCTCAATCGGGAGTGTGGCCAGGCTTCCTGGCTCTGAATCTCAGTGCGCACCTGGTGCGGAGTAGAAGACAAGCGACCATTGAGCATCCAAAGCAAAACGATGGATATAGGAATAATTCTTAATAGCTTGATTAAGTGATGTAGGTCATATGGTTGAGGTCACTGCTGTCAGGAAAGCTTGACGCGGATCATGATAACTGTGCGCATCAGTACGCAAAAAATCTAGGGGAAGGCCAGATGTGTTGCACTATCCCCTAGCTCTGATGCCGGTCCTGCCAATGCTGTTAAAGGACAATTTCTTGTCAGAATGGTACCCGAAGAGAATCGTAGCGGAACCATGCTTCCTCTGCACCGGTACGCCCTACAAAATTGCGAGATCTTGCAGTATAAAAGTGGCGTAGCTTGTCTGTTACCAATGGCACATCACCACGCCAGATCGCATCAAACCAGTTGCCATACTGGGTTATCAGCTGGATTTCCTTAGCTGAAAACTGGCCCTTAGACACAAAAGTATCGAACTCATGAGGGGTGGCGCAGTATTGCTGCCGCAAAATGTCTATGTCTGGTGTGTTCATTTCGGGACGTTCCTTCTTTCCTTGGTAGCATGTAGTCCAGATGAAGAATACTAAAGTAATGGGCGTCGCTTCGAGCCTGTGTATGCGTGATAACTAGCCTTCAATTTAGTTGCAATATTTATCAAGCCATATTTTTGAATCGGCTTGTGCTTGATTGATTAGCTCAGATGACATTAATTTCTCTAGTTCTTCAATATTTGCCTTTACTGTCGAATCATACTCACCCATAAACGAAGAAATATTGGTCCATTTGTATGATTCGCGGTAGTTTCTCATTTGTCCTGAAGGGCCATAAAATTCTGCAATAGCGTTAGCAGCATTGACACTGGTCCATGAGTTATTATCTAAATCACATTGCTCTGAAATTTGATTAAAAATATTCAAACTTTTCCTGGGGTTCTCATCATAAGGATAAATTCCGTTATTCAAATAAACTGCATATAGATACATTCCTTTCAAATTGTTGTCTGATACAGATTTTTTATGCCAATACTTCAATTCATCACCAATAAATCTCTTCTGTTTAGGCGATAATTTAACAAATACAGAATGCAAAAAACTTGATTTAGCGATGCCTGCTCTTTGTAGGATGTCACCATAACCCTTAATAATTGACTCTTGATAGTCTGTGTTTCCTGAGTTGGCTTTCTTTGCTACAAATTCTATATGTTTAAGAACTTCCTTGTTCAGGAAAGTATTACCATGAGCATAGAGACGCCCTAATGATCGATGCTTTTTTTTGTTGCTACTATGTGAGTTTATTTTATCCAAAAGTCCATTAATAAAGCCTTGAGCCTTGACTAAGTCTTTAGATCGGCCTTTTCCTTCAGAATACATGCTTGCCAGTCCAAAATAAGCATTAGTCTTCTTATCTGTTTTTAATAACTCATTATACCAGTAGTAAGCATCATCGTAGTTTAGTGAAAAACCATTTACGCCATATTCAAATGATGTAGCTAATAGCATTATTGCTTGTAAATTTCCATGATGTGCAACTTTGATGACCTCTTTTTCAGCTATAACAGATAGTGCGGTTGAACCCCATACAGTTGGGCTATAATCAAAATCTATTTGAACCAAACGGCGCTGAAAGTCACTTAACCTATTGAATTTATAATTCGTTTCAACAATCGGCGTAAATTCTGTACGACACTCGTATATAATATTTGTAATATTATCTTGGGTAGATAAACGGTGAAAAACCGGCGTGTAACCATCTTTATGGACAGCAATTTGGTTATTTAAAATAGGGAAATAAATGATATTCTTGATGTCTCTCAGTTTGTAAGAAAACTTCAGCACATCATCAAAAGCGCTCCTTAAATGGCTCTCGGTCTCGTTATTATCAGTTGTGTAGTCTTTAAATAAATCATCATAAAGTATTTTTGTGTGCGAGTCGGTATGCTCGTTAGCTATGTAAAAAACTAACCTGTTTTTTTGAATGGCTAGCTTAGGTGTCTTAGGACCTGCATCTATCATGCTCTGATGTTTATATAGTTTTTCCCCATTTTCCTCTACGGCAATGCAGAAATACTCTGATTCTTCACTGCTTTTGGATTCTTTTATTTTGTTCCATGCTTTCGTAAAGCCCATGGCCGACACCTCAAAAGAGGCAGCAGGATGAGAAATCTTAACCTTAGAGCTTTTCTTGAATGTTTCTATAATTTTGTCCTGCTCTACGGATGAAGAAGGATATGTGTAATAAACGGTATTACCAGAGTCGTCTTTTGCGCATGCAGTAATGGACTCTATCATTTTATCATTAACAATTAAAATTGTGGTTGTAGGATCTTCGCTATAACCGTACATACATATTTCAAGTTTGTTTTTTGGATGAATATAAAAAACAATCCCGTTTAGATCTTTGTTAATTTGTGTTAGTACGGCAAGCCAGCTATCCATAGAAGGACTTGACCACCCAGTGGTTAAGGCTCCATCCACTACGTCCCAATCTTCCGTAATCTCACCAAAAGAAAGACTGCTAATTGTAGATAAAAAAATCACAGCTAGCAGTCTTATTATTTTTTTGATCATATTTAAAACCGTATGTTAAGTTTGATCTCTAAGCTACCTAAAGAAAGCCTTCTATTATTGCTACTCGCCTGTATAAGTCCCATCCGGTTGAAGTACACAACGGCCACTTACATATGTGCCGTCTGGGCAGAGTGTGCAAGAGCTTCCAGGAACACGGCTTCCATCTGGACACATTACAGCGTCGCGAATTCAACTCTCAAGTGCGACACCCTCCTATGCAGCCTGAAGTAATTCTCGAAAGACTACTTCAGGCTGCCTGAAGCCAAGACATTTCCTTGGTCTCAGGTTTAATCTCTTTTCTGCTCGCCGTACATCTTCTTCTGTGATCTCGCGTAGATCGACACCCTTCGGTATGTACTGCCGCAATAATCCGTTAAAGTTTTCATTCAGCCCACGCTCCCATGATGAGTAAGGGTGAGCAAAGTAAAAGTCTATGTCCAGAGCATCGGCTATCGCCTTGTGCTCAACAAATTCTGAGCCGTTGTCGGCTGTTATCGTCTTCACTGTTGCCGCATAGGGCTTGAGCATATCGATCACAGCATCTCGAACATCAACCGCCCGTTTTGCCGCCACTTTACGCACCAAATACATTCGGCTGCTGCGCTCGGCTAACGTCACTAGCGCTCCTGTTCCTTGCTTACCTAGCACGGTATCAACTTCCCAATCACCAAAGCGTTCACGCCGGTCCACTATGCTTGGCCGTTCATCAATCGAACGCGGATCAGGTATGACGCAACGCTTGGTGTTAACGCCTCTGCGATAGCGCTTATGCCCTTGCCGCAAGACCTTGTAGAGTTTCCCACCTGCGGCTTTGTCTGCGGCGATATGACGATAGATCCACTCGTGACTCACGGGTCTGTTGATCATGCGGCTGACACCACTGATCTGCTCTGGGCTCCAATGAAACGATAACCCTAGCTCGACATATTCAACGGTTAGCGACGGTATCTTGTACTTTGTCGCTGCCACTCGTCGCTTGAGAACCTGCTGGTGAGCATGGCCTGGATCATACCCGCCACCTGTACTGTTTCTTCCCAGCTCTCGATAAACGGTTGAGCGGTGAACACTAATAGTTTTTGCAATGGCGGCAGGCCGATAACCCTGCCCAAGAAGAACCGATATCTGGTATCGTTTCCCTTCGGTCAACTGCTGATATTTCATGGTGATACACTTTGTCTTTGGCGAGAAGAAGAGTACCACTGTCAGCAGTTGGCTACCTCTCGCCCTTCATCCAAAAGTGTCGCACTTATTATATGAATCCCCGGTTAGCTACTGAAGGCACTATCAATAGTGCGATTACAATTGAAATAATCTTCATCGATCCCACCTAGTTAATTAAGTTTGGACAAGGACATTCACGTGCCCGATTGTAGACATGCTCTAGTTGCGAATAAATTTATTCATACAAGTCCATCGTTTATACTCGGTTTGAAACTGAGGCGCTTACTTAAATTTTCCACAAGCTCAAAGCATCAAGCACTTTACCGATACCCATTGAACAGGGGGCGTATTTTAGATCTACACGATGGATTACGTCTTCTTCATCTGTAGTCTCTATCAGTCCCTCAGAGCCAAGCGTATATGGACCGGTTCCTTTAAGCCCATCGCAATATAGTTTACAGAGGCTTGGTAACGCCCTAACAATGCTCTTGATGTCTGAAAGCTGAAGCCAGGAATTCCATAAGACCTCGCTGTCATCTGAGCGTATTAGCGACTTCAAGAAGCTAAACCCTTTGCTACATATAGCCCATTTATGATCATCTACATTGAGGAGCTTTTCTTCAGCTAGATCTAGAGAATAAAATTGTTCAATACACTCCCTGAGAACCAAGATTCTATTACCTTGTTTACAGTCCAATTCAAGATTTGCTAGATCCTTAAGATTCTTTATACAATCATCAATCACTGAGAAGTAATTATGATCAATCCACAGAACTTCTAGGTTGGATAGAGCTCCAAGGTCAGGTTCAACGAACATTATTTTGTTGCTTTGTAGATACAGCGTCCTTAATTTAGCTAGCTCAGCGATAACCTTTGGTACATAGATGATGTCATTGCCTTGCAGGTCAAGCTCCTCCAGCCTCTCTAGCTCACCTATCCACTCTGGTATCTCTTGGATCGCGTCAGGACCATCTGCGTTTTTGAAGAACGGTGGTTGATTACCACATCTCATCTTTGCAAAGCGGAGCTTTTTCAGCTTTTTTAAATGCCTGATCTGCTCTGGAATTTCAGTACAGCTATGCCAGCTAAGGTCGAGTTCCTCCAAACCTAGGAGTGCATGCCTATCTCTTGGCAAACCCACCCAGAAAGGCTCAAATAGAAGCTTTCCATTATGGTCAAGGGTATCGTCGTAAACGAGTTGAAGGTCAGGAATGTTGTGCTGATCGGCCCATTGGTAGAGCTCATCGATCCAGAATTGGCTTGTGACACTCTCTAGGTACTCTAACGCTTTGAATATATCCTTAGGTTTGTGTTGCCCAAGCGGTATTGCTGAATGACCATTGCTCGTACAGACAACCACACAATCTACTTTCAATGTGATAGGACCATACTCTGAGCCCGGTAAGCCATCTAACCAAAGCTCTTTAAGATCAGGCAGCGACTTTATTCCATCTGTTAAAAGAGCGGTTCTGTTAGCGCCCAGCCAAAGCACTTCTAATTGCTGAAGACGCCCTATCTCTGTGGTCACAAACTCAATTCTGTTGTTAGAAAGGTATAGCTCCCGGAGTTTTCTAAGCTTTGTAATGGAACCTAGGACAAATGAAATGCTGTTGCAAGAAAGATTCAGTACTTCGAGATTTTCTAGCTCTGAGATCCATCCAGGAATTTCTGTTATACAGTCATGGTCTTTATCAACATCTTCAATACCCCATTGAGCGACAGGTCCATCAGTAAGGCTAAGCCTTTTCAGGCTCTTAAGGTTTCTAATCTGGTCAGGAATATCGCTTTTTATATAGCCGTTAAGATTCAGCTCCTCTAGCTCTAGTAGCTTAGCTTTGTCTCTTGGTAAGCCGAACCAGTAACCTTCATAAAGAAGAGAGCCATCGTCATCTAGTTCAGGTTTGTAGTGGTCAAGTAAAACTGGCCACGGTTTTGTACGCATCCTGGTACTGCTTCTCAGCAACGTTCGGTGGCAATGTATCGTTATGTTGATGCGGTCTGATCTGGCTGTAATATCCAACGATATAATTCGTTACCGCGTGCTTGGCTTCACTAAATGATTGGTAACCAGTCTCTGGTACCCATTCGCTCTTAAGGCTTCTGAAGAACCTCTCCATCGGTGCGTTATCCCAGCAGTTACCCCGACGGCTCATGCTTTGTTCAATCTGGTAGCGCCACAAGTGCTGGCGGAACCTTAGGCTGGTGTATTGGCAGCCTTGATCCGAGTGGAACATCACGCCTTGTGGTTGCCCTCTCGATTCAAAAGCCATCGTTAGTGCCTTGCTGGTTAGCTCACTATCGGGCGATAGCGACATTGCCCAACCAACAGGTTTGCGAGCAAACAGGTCCAGCACTACTGCTAAATATGCCCATCGTTTACCCGTCCAGATATAGGTGATGTCACCACACCATACTTGGTTCGGTTTGCTGACGTTAAACTCACGACTCAGCGAGTTCGGTATGGCTGGGTGCGCTGCCGTTTCCCGCTTATAGGCATGTTTTGGCCGCTGATTACTCACCAACTTCAGCTCTTTCATCAGCCGGCCTGCCACGTAACGACTTAACGGCTCTCCTTGCTGGCTGACGATGCTAGCAACGCTTCTCGCTCCAGCTGATCCGCCGCTTAATCGATGCGCTGCTGACACCATGACCTTGAGCCTACGGCGCTTAGGCTTGTCGGTCTTAGGGCGCTGTCGCCAATACTTGTAACTACTGCGTTGGATCTCAAAAGCTTTGCATAGGATGGCAACGGGGAAGCTCTCTTGCAGTTTGCGAACTATCGAATATTTTTCAGTTCGTCGGACATCAAGAGAGCCATACCCTTTTTTAGAATGTCTTTCTCCATCTCCACGCGCTTCAACTGTTTTTCTAGCTCTCGAATTCGGCATTGATCGGCAGTCATGGGTGAGGCTTTTGGAGTGCCGCCGTTACGCTCCAGCTTGAGTTGGCGTACCCATTTATCCATTGCTGATTTACTGACGTTCATCGCCTCACAGGCTTCTCGAACGGTATAGCCCTGGACGACAACCAGCTGAGCTGATTCAAGGCGGAAGTCTGGGCTAAAATTACGACGTGTTTGTTTGGTCATTGGTTCACCTGTAATTAGATGAGGTGATGCTATCACCTCTAATCAGGTGGCCAAATTCACCGTACCACTACAGTTCAGCGTATTGCAGGTCTGGAACATCGTACTCGTCAGCCCATTGAAAGAGCTCATCGATCCATGAGTCATCTAGAACTAGTTCAATTATCTCGTCCATTAGGCATGTACCCGTTTAGGGATCCTTTGGTATTCCTTTGACTAGTTTCCTAACAATGGCAGTTAACCAGCTTCCAGGATGGTCAGTCCAGTGAACAGTGGCGTAAAATGGACCGCATTGGTGATGGCGCGTAGGAGGCTAGGCACGATAGCTGTACTCATGTGTATGCATTAGAACTAGGGGAGATAGCCGTGTGCGATAGTCCTCAGATAAATCCAAAAGATATAAGTAAAACTATGACGATGATAGCAAGAACGATGCCGACGACAAAATCCTTGTCAAACTTCGATGATTGTTCCTCTTTATATATTTGTTGCATGATGCGGTCTCTTTCTCTTTCTATTTTTCTTTCTCTTTTTCTTTCTCTTTTTCTTTCTATTGAATTTTCTCGTTCCCTTTCAGCTATATCTTGTTCGTCTTGATCGTGTTCAACAGAGTCAAGAATAGGTCTAATTACATGCGCCTCATCTTTAAGAGACTCAACCCTAAATTCAATATATTTAGATTTAGCTTGTTCATGATTACCGTTGGATTTAGCAAGCGCTTTTGCCCAGAGGCCTTTACGCATATTCCCACTGCTTAACTCATCCATAACGATCTCATAGAGCCTTTCCTCTCCCAGCCTAGACATAGCGCTGTTAAATTTAAATCGCTTAAACATAAAATCCACCCTAAGATGTATCGCTTCAGGACAAACAGAAGTGCCAAAAAATTCTACTTCACCTAGGTTTATCGCGAATAAATGTATTCAACATGCGCAGAAGATTTTAGAGTCTATCAATAGAGATTTTCAGAATAAGAATAGTCAGTTATTTTTCATAAGTAATTTTTTATATACAGAAAATATTAACAAAGCTGAAACCATTCCGATAACTACAGATCCAATTATGACGACAGGTTCCGGAACTTCCCAAGCGTAAGTATAAGTACCACGATCAAAGCTGCCACGGTACATATCTTCACCAACTTCATATGACAGAGCCCCAGCGAATAGTCCACCTACCCCGGTTACAGCTAGCCGAATAAGTTTATTAATAAAGCTGGCAGCCTTTCTAACAGACTTGCTTTCTGTAACTACATTTACAGCATTATCAATAACATTTCCATTATCCACTTTGTAGGCAACTGTAGTTCTCTCCTTAACAGTTCCCTCGTCTGTACTGTATTCTACAGTTCGCTCTGCTGATGCTGATTCCGCACGCGTTTTTTTGTTGCTAAGCTCCGAAGGAATTGGATCTTTCATATAAATTCTCCATATAAATTATCGATAATATTTAGCACTCAAAGCAAACCATGGATATAGGAATAACCCTTAATAACGTGATTAAGTGATGTGGGTCATATGGGTGGTCACTTCTGTCAGGAAAGCTCGAAGCGAATCACGATAGCAGCACGCATCAGTACTCATATTAACTAGGGAACATGCGATTAAGTCCCTGTAATGAGATAATTCCCGTCATTGCTCTTTGATGGGATGAACCATGGAACACCAGCTCAGCTTTGCCGACAGCGAGTACCAAAACAAACGCCGCCAGACCCGCAAAGAGAAGTTTTTCGGACGGATGGAGACGTTGATGCCTTGGCAACGATTGACGTCAGTCATTGAGCCGTATTACCCCAAGCCAGGTAATGGCCGCCGTCCTTATCCCTTGATGACGATGCTGCGTATTCACTGTATCCAGCAATGGTACAGCCTGAGCGATCCGGCCATGGAAGACGCGCTCTACGAAATAGCCTCGATGCGGCTGTTTGCAGGCCTATCATTGGATGGTGCGATCCCCGACCACACTACGATTATGAACTTCCGCCACTTGCTGGAACGCCATGGTTTGGCGCGCAAGATCTTTAAGGAGGTTAGTGACTGGCTAAGCGAGGCTGGCGTGTTGGTCAAAGAAGGCACGCTGATGGATGCCACGATTATCGAAG
>JBALWH010000058.1:0-25867 GCA_036960175.1 Motiliproteus sp.
GCAGATCGATACCGCTGAAACACCTCGAGGACTAGCACTCACCGATGATGGCAGGCTACTGGTAAGCCATGCCATGACCGGTGAACTTTCCATTTACCAAACCGGCGGCGAAACCCTTAGGCTCATCAAACGCATCAAACTATTTGCCGAACAAAAATCCGATGAATTCGACTCCCAAGGATTACCCCGCCTGTTAGACGACATAGCCATCAGTCCCGATGGCACAGAAGCCTGGTTACCCCACGTACTTTGGAACTTCGATCATCCGTTCCAGTTTCAATCCAGTGTATTCCCAGCGGTATCCGTGATCGACCTGACGGCCGGCCAGGAACATGAGGAGGTCTCGCTACGCAAGCAACTATTCAAACAGATCAATATTGTCAGCAATGGCAACCGTACCCAGATTGTCAGTAATCCCGCCGATGCTGAATTTTCCGAGAACGGAAAAAAAATATACATCACCCTGGCCGGCAGTGAAGACCTGATGGTGTTCGACCTGTCACGGCGTTCAAATAGAAACAAAAAACGCAGCAAACGCCGCAAAGGCAAGATCAATCAGGGCGGTGCCAAAGTCACCCAGATTCTTCGCCATATACCCGGTGACAATCCTCGCGGATTGCTGGTCAACGACCATAGTCTGTATATCCACAATGCCATCAGTCACGATATTGTAAAATTAGATTCCAGTGGAGATGGCCCCTTTGCTCGGGTCAAGGTCAGCGCCGAACCGGCTATAACAACAACCAGCGTTGATCCATTAACAGCAGATCAACGAGCCGGAGCACGCCTCTTCAACAGTGCCAATAGCGATGATTTCCCACAATTGCCCATGACCGGCGATTTCTGGATGAGCTGTAGCAGCTGCCACCTGGATGGCTTTAATTTCACCAATCGCTACCTGATGGACGCTAATGGACGGGATAAACATAAGGATGCTCACAGCGGCCATAAAAACCTCAGCGGCATGATCGCGGGGCGACCACTCAACGACTACCTCCGCATCATCCAGGATACCCAGGGTGGCATGGGCCATGATGATCGTGATTCAGCCATTAACCTCAATGCCGATCAGCCACCACCAAAGGCCCTGGCGATGATGGAGCAGCTAAATGCCTTTGTCCGTAAGCCCGAGAATCTCCCTTATCTGGCCACCTGGCTTAAGGTCAAGAAAGCAGACCAGAGTTCGCCCTATATACATCCTGAACAGTGGATCAACTCTGCCAGCTGCCGGCAGTGCCATAGCGCTCTGTTTGATCAATGGGCCGATTCAAACCATCGGCTGATGGGGGAATCTAACCCTTATTTTAAGGTATTGGTGGAACTAGCCGGCGAGGCCGAAGGGGAAGAATTCAAGACTTGGTGCATGGGTTGCCATATGCCCCATAGCGTCACCACGGGGCAACGCAGCTTAGGCTCAAAGAGCCATCTGTTTGAAAAAGGAGGTGCCTCTATTATCAAAGCCTTTGAGACTCAGCAAACCGATCTTGACGAGGGCACTGGCTGTCTATTTTGTCATCGTATTGTTGAAGTTGAAGACGCTGGCGGCAACGCAGCCTTTACGGTTGACTTGGAAAACCGCGAACGCTACTGGCTGGAAGATTCTAACAATCCTGTAGGTCGACTGCTGGCCGAACAGCAGATAAACGCGCGTCCAGAGGTCCATGCACGATCTTATATCCTGCCAGTGTATAAAGACCCGAAATACTGCCAGGGCTGTCATGATGAGTTTTCACCTGGGCTTGGAGCCGATATTGTCGATACCTATGGAGAGTGGCAACAATCCTCCTTCAACAACCCCGACGACGCCAGTAAACACCGAACCTGTATCGACTGCCATATGCACGCTGATATCAACCGTATCGGCGAATCTGTACCCGGGTTGGCAACCGATGGCGGTGCCGTGCAGGATAACTTGGTGACCCACCAATTCACCGGTGCCAACCATCATCTGGTCGGACTGCGTAACGCTAAACAGGAAGCGATGAGCCTGCAGCTATTGCGCTCTTCCGCCGAACTTGAGCAGCGCATTGCTGACAACCAGCTAATCGTTCGCGTTAACAATACCGGCGCCGGTCATGCCCTGCCTACAGGCGTGGCAGACTTTCGTCAGTTCTGGTTGCAGGTACGGATTACCGATAGTAACGGTCATGTTTTGCTGGAACAGGGAATAGCCGACAGTCAAGGACATCTGCCCGATAACACCAGGCTGTTTATGAAGGTATTTGGTGATAGCGGCGGCAAACCCTTAGGGTTGAAGTTCTGGCGTTACGAAAAACTGCTCAGCGATACTCGTATCCCGGCAGACGGCTATCGGGATGAAGTGTTTAACCTACCTGAAAACACGGCGTGGCCGATTATTGTGGAAACCCGTCTGCAGTATCGGATCTATCCGCAGTGGGTCACTGATGCCGTACGACAATCGGTACCGGAGTTGCCCGAACCGCCAATTATAGAGTTACAGAAAATCCAACAGCAATTTAATGAACCGGCACTCAAAAATGAAAGAAGTTCGCCGTGATTTAGACGAACTTACTAGCCAACTTATCGGGTGGCAGAAACCACATCCAACGCTGAGTTAATGCTTGTAGAGTTCATCCAGGCTCAAGGAACGACCATTATCGATCACCACGCGCACATGGTCACGACGTAGCTGACGGGGTTCTTTAACGCCACAGGAATGAGCAATAAGCCCCACACCATAGTTGATGTATTTATGATAATTAAAGACCCGTTCTGCCTTATGAACCGGATCAAGGCCTTGCTGTAGCCGTGGGTTGTGGGTCGTTATTCCTGTCGGGCAGGTATCCTTATTGCATTGCATTGCCTGGATGCAACCCAGGGAAAACATAAAGCCACGGGCAGACACGATAAAGTCAGCACCCACCGCTAAGGCCCAGGCGACTTTCGAAGGGGTGATCAACTTACCCGAAGCAATCACTTTAATGCGGTCTTTAAGCCCCTGTTCGTTAAGCTTATCCACCAAAATCGGCAGGCTCTCCGTTAAGGGTAAACCGACGTAGTCCATCAACGGTTGCGGGGCCGCTCCGCTGCCGCCATCGGCACTGTCTAAAGTGATAAAATCCGGTGCACTGGCAGGCCCCCGCTGCACAATGGTTTCGAGCAGATCATCGAGCCAGTTAAGATGTCCCAGCACCACTTTAAAGCCAGTCGGTTTTCCGGTAATCCGGCGCACACGATCGATCATATCCAACAGATCCCCAGCACAACGTATTTCAGGATGACCGTTAGGGCTAATGGAAGCTTTTCCAGCTTCAATACCACGAATCTGCGCGACTTCGGCAGAAACCTTGGCAGCCGGAAGCATTCCGCCTTTACCGGGTTTGGCACCCTGAGACAGTTTGATTTCAAACATTTTCACCTGAGGATAGGCGGCAAGTTCAGCTAATTTTTTGTCACAGAATTCACCCTGCTCATCCCGCACACCATACTTTGCAGTACCAATCTGCATCACCAGATCACAGCCACCATCGAGATGATACGGACTGGCTCCACCCTCCCCGGTATTCATCCAACACCCGGCTTTAGCAGCACCGGCTGCCAGTGCTTGCACCGCCGGTTTTGACAAGGCGCCATAACTCATGCCGGAAATATTAAAGATGGAGTTGGCGCTATAGGGATGCGGGCAATCAGGGCCAATAACGACGGTAGCGGCTGGCACCGCATCTTCAGCCAGAGTGGGAAAGGCGCAATTCATAAACATGATACTGCCGCTGGTAGCGAGGTTACGAGTAGAACCAAAAGCGATGGTGCGGTCCACGTCTTTGGCGGCTCGATAAACCCAGCTGCGTTCGGCTCGGTTGAATGGCATTTCTTCGCGATCCATGGCAAAAAAATACTGTCGGAAAAACTCACCCTGTTTTTCGAACAGATAGCGAAAACGACCAATAATCGGATAGTTACGGCGAATAGCCTGCTTGCTCTGGGTAACATCAGCGATATAAAAGTAGATCAGCACCAACACCCCTGTCCCCAGAACAAAGATGAATAGTGCCGACATTATTTGCAATCCGAACGTCATTACAGCGCCAAAATCCATGACTCAGTCTCCAGGCTAATTATTGATAGTCACCGAACCAGACTCAAGAGAGGGTGATTTCGTTACCCTATTATTTTGCCGTTAATGCCAGCCCATCAAATTTAATACCCTGCCAGCCCGTCCGCATAAAGTTACGGATATTCTGATGGTCATCGCCTGCGGGGTTCCCCTGCACGTCTTGCCGATAATATGCACCGAATAACGCCAGTGTCTGGGCCTCTGTCAGATCATGAATACGGGCAAAAGCAAAGAGCTTACAAGAACCCGCATTTTGCCCCGCTTCATTGATCTGCTGAAGCTCACCTTCACCGTTAACGAAACGCACTGGCTGATAGTCATAATTGTCTTCTATAGCTGACATAACCTGCGCAAATTTAATATCTTTTTCAGCACGAACGGCTGCCAACAACTGATCTAAAGTCACTTCTTTTTCCTTCTACTTCGGGCTTGATGATTAACGAGGCTTGCTCTGTAACATAGCAGCAATGTTGCACTTAGGACATCAGACAAAACCCATTAAATGTAAGGTAATATTCATCCAAAGGACTACAACATTACCGATGATTGGTTAGCTCATGCTTATATTGATGTGTTATCTTGTACCGCTTATAACACGCCTGTTTTGGCGATATAAATACTAAAACAATAATACAAGTTCATATTTGCTCATGACCGCTAGGAAAATTCTGGCCAGCCTCACGGTGGCCTGTTGTGTAATTACTGCTGTTAGCGCTGCTCTATTTTTTCAGCATGCCTACAACCTTGCCTATTCCAACGCCAGGCAAGATGTAGACAGGACCTCTGAACTATTGGCGGGCGAGTTTGAAACCTATCTCCAAGATCAGGCACGCAGCGCGGAGTTTTTAGCGGGGATACCGCAACTCGAAACCCAACTTAACAACCCTTCTGATTTATCCACCAAGAACGCTATAGAAATCCTCAATCTGAGCTGTGAATCCTTACAGGCAACGCTCTGCTACCTGATGGATTTGGACGGCACAGTCACCGCCAATAACACCAATTCAGCCTCTCCCTCCCTGGTGGGCAATAATTATGCCTTCCGGCCTTATTTCCAGCAGGCCGTGGTACGGGGCCAAGGCCTATATATGGCCATGGGTGTTACGACTCGCAAGCGTGGTATCTATTTTTCCAACCTAGTTCGCGCTAGTGATGGTAAGCCGATGGGCGTTGCCGTCATTAAGTTTTCCCCTGAAGGCATCGAAGATAAGTTTTCCGTCAGCCCGGGGAATTCGGCCCTTATCGATAATAATGGCGTCGTATTTGCCAGTACCCAGCCGCAATGGATGATGCATAGCCTATGGAAATTATCCGACCAGCAGCAGACGGCATTGGCAAAAACTCGACAGTTTGGTGACCAATTGATGCAGTCCCTCGGTTTCAGCGAAGACGGCGAACACCAGGTTGTCGCCCCGGACGGCAGCTCCTTTATCAAAGGATCCGAGATTATTGCCCAACTGCCCGGCTGGCAGGTCGTATATTTCCTTCATACCGATAAGATTCCCTTCGCAGTAGCGGGTGATCGCGGCGCGATGTACAGCTTTTTACTGCTGTTTCTGGTCACTATAGCAGCAGTACTTTGGCTTTATCGCCAAGGGCGTGCTGATATCAGTCAGCGGATGAGCGCAGAAAAAGAATTGAAGAACAGTGAAGACCGCCTGCAACAGCTGATTGAAATATCTAACGAAGCCATCCTTATTCACCACCGAGGCAGAATCGTTGATGCGAATGTCATGGCCGAAAAGATGTTCGGGTTTAACCACAAAGAACTGAGTAAACGACAAATCTGGGAACTGATGGATTCCAAGAGCATCCACAAAGCCCGCAACTACTATCAGCAAAATTATGAATTACCTTACGAAGTAACAGCACTACACCGCGATGGTCATGATTTTCCTATCGAGATTTGCGCCAAGACCAGTTACGTCAAAGGTAAATGCTTAAGGGTAATCTGTGTGCGGGATATCACCGAGCGTAAAGAACAGGAACATCGGGTATTGCAGCAGGCTCATTATGATGCACTCACCGGCCTTCCAAACCGCAATCTGATGTTCGACCGATTAAATCAGGCTATCAAAAAGGCCCATCGCCATAATGAAAAAGCGGTGGTAATGTTCGTCGATCTTGATGACTTCAAAAAAGTTAACGACACCCTGGGCCACACCACCGGTGACCAACTGTTAGTGATGGCCGGCAAGCGCTTGCAATCATCATCCCGTGAAGGCGACACACTAGCGCGCTATGGTGGCGACGAATTCATCTTGGTGCTGGAAGATATAGATTCACTAGAAGACGCCGAGGTCGTTGCCCAAAAAATGCTCCGCTCATTGGCCGAAGAGTTTATTATCGGCGACCAATCTTTGTATATTTCCGGCAGTATTGGCATCGCGGTGTATCCCGATGACGGCGTCGATGTGGACCAGTTGCTGCAAAAAGCGGATACCGCCATGTACTGTTCCAAGGACGAGGGCCGCAACACCTATCACTTCTTCACTCCTCAGATGAATGAACATGTCCGTGACCGCCTGGAGATGGAGCACCAGCTACGTAATGCACTGGACAGAGAAGAATTTTATATCCACTACCAACCCATCTACTGTACTGATAACGGCCAACTATTAGGGGCAGAAGCACTGCTTCGTTGGCACAACCCAACCTTAGGGCAGGTTGGCCCTGATCGCTTTATCCCTCTCGCCGAGCAGACTGGGCTAATACTGGCCATTGGAGAATGGGTATTAACCGAGGCCTGCAAACAGACTCAACGCTGGTTAAAGATGGGCTTGGAAGATTTTTATATCTCAGTTAACTTTTCACCCCGTCAGTTCCGAGACACTCAACTTCTCACTACCGTAAAAGAGTCGTTGCTAAAAACTGGACTGCCTGCCACTGCCCTTTGCATTGAAATCACCGAAGGTCTGTTGGTCAAAAATGATCAGGGTACCTCACAGATGCTGGAACGCCTTAAGAACATGGGCATTCATCTATCTCTGGATGATTTCGGAACTGGCTACTCGGCACTGAGCTATCTAAAGCGCTTCCCCTTCGATAATTTGAAAATAGACCAAAGCTTTGTCAATGATCTGGTGGAAGATGACAGTGACCGCAAGCTGGTTCAGGCCACTATTGCCATGTCTGAGGGACTCGGGCTTAAGGTCATTGCCGAAGGAGTTGAAACCCCAGAACAACTGGAGATTTTAAAGGATAGCGGTTGTTATGCCGTACAGGGTTACCTGCTGGGCAGACCCATGAACGCAGAATCCTTTTCTAGAGTCGTATTAAATAGCCTGACCATTGACGCTTCCCCGGAACCCACTCCGCCCAATAAACAACACCATTAGATACTGCAGCCGGATTCAAAACCCAGGACATAGTCTGTTAACATTCCGGCTCAGCCACCAACCTGAGAGAGTGCTATTTTGAGTCACCGTCCTGCCCGGGTATCCATTGCTGGTTTGTCAGTCGCTGGTTTGCTGCTGGCATCGACATTACTCGCTATCCATGTTCGAGCGGAAGATATAGATGACTGTCATGGTGCCGCACAATCAAGACAATATTCAGAAGTATTGGGGGTCTGTAAAAACCTTGCTACGACCGGCGATCCTACGGCGGCCTTCCACATGGGCGAAGCCTACGAGTATATTAACGATCAACGCAGAAGCGGCACTACAGCGGCCAAATGGTATCTGCAGGCAGCCAATCAGAACCACCTACAGGCACAACGTAATCTTGCCGCCCTCTATGACAGCGGCTTCGGCGTACCCAAAGACCCCTGGTACGCCTTTAAGTGGTATCTAAGAGCCGCAGAACAAGGTCAGCCCCATAGCCAGCTTATGGTTGGCATGATGTATGTGGATGGCACCGGTACGGCCCAGAACATGGACGAGGGTAAGAAATGGTTGCAAAGCGCCGCCCAATCAGGCGAACCCAACGCCCAATATATTTACGGAAAGCTACTTTACGAAAAGACGCCCGAGCAAGGCATCAGCTGGTATAACAAAGCAGCCCGGCAAAATAACAGCTACGCCCTTTACCGGTTAGGATTGCTCCACTATCGTGGTGAACAGCTAAGCCTGGATTACGCTATGGCGCTGCAGTATGCCGAACGAGCCATCAACGCCAAACATCCAAAAGCGAAAATGCTTAAACAAAAAATTCTACAAGTGGCACCACAGCTTGATGTTGCAGCCATGCAAGGCAAAGAAACTGACGCAGGCGTATCCAGCAGTTCAATGAGCGATAAAAAACCGGCCATAGCAACACAGACTGTTTATCAGGAAGCACCCAATGAAGCAGACTCTAGACCTGCGCTTAAGGCTAATACTATACAAGTGGCTAAGGTTACCAAGGTAACGCCAAACCAGGCTGTAACGAAGAGTTCCGCTGTTACCCTTACGCCAAAGCCAGCCACTAAAACGGTCCCAGCAATAACCTCGACAATAGCCAAGACAGCGGCCACCAAATACGTCAACGCCAACGACGACAGTTCGTGGCTACTTCAACAGCCCCCCAAGAACTACTGTATTCAACTGGCATTGATGTCCCACATAGACGGCATTAATCGCTACTTCAGATACTACGGACTACAAGAACAGTCACACTTCTACCAAGCCCAGTTCAATGCCGGACCCATGTATATGTTGATCTACGGCAGTTACCCCACCCTCAAACAAGCACAACAAGCGATCAAATCCCTGCCAGGCAAAGTTCAGAAGATGAAACCCTGGATCCGGCAAATGGAAACACTACAGAAAGGTTATCGCCCGGTCGCAGGTCATAACAAGAAAACAGGGTAAAGCACTCACCGCCGATCTGCTTAGATAAAAGAATCGAGAGCAAACAATCGATATCAAACAATGACGCTATAGGCATCCACAGCGTCACGTAGATTTAAGGAAAGACGACAATCGCCGGAATGATTTACTTCTTAGCCTTGAATCGCGCCTTAATATGCGCCCAGGCTTCTTTACCCAGCAAAGCGATAGCGGCAACAAAGGTCACTTCTGCGGTCACAATCAAAATGGTTGTCGCCCCGGCTATCTCAGTTTTCGATAGCTCCAGAAATGGAAGTACGGCGATCAAACCCCAAGGCACGAATGATAAGACTAGCAGCACATAGCCGATGGTTTTCTTCAAGGTTTCACCCCTAGGTATGAATGCCTAGGCCAAATAGGTAAACATCAGCCACTATCGTGTTTTCCATGACTAATCGTTCTCCTGCAAGCGACCAACGCGGTAAGAATCAACAATAGCGACTAGCCAAGTAATGACAAAAATGATCGTAGCCATATTGATAAGGTGAGCATCTGCGCCAGCTGGTTGGCGCGATATTAGCTCCGCAATAGCGACGCTATCTGGTTGCACTTCGCCGCGCATAATTTTATCGACAATGCCCTGAGCCTGTTCAACTGCATTGGCAGCCAACACATAGAGGGCAATAAGCGCAGGCCCCGCCAATAACGCGCTGAGAAAATATCTCTTCAAAAAAATATGCCCCGCACCTGGAAATACAAAGGCTGAGAACAAAGCAGCTTTAGTCGAACGTTTCATTTGTAGGGATTACTCATCGCTAGCAGTGGTTTTTAATCATACGTAATTTGTTCACCATAGTTGAGTGTTAAAGACACCTGAGTGTTCCAACAACGGTAAAATTAAGATTCAATAATATCTCGACCGCAATCCTTCTATTAGCGGCCGTTGCTCTGAAATAATTTCAATCAAAAAATCCCGACAGACCCGCACTCGTGTAGTGGACCGTAAGTCCACATGGCTCAACACCCATATGCCCCAGCTCGAGGGTGTGAGCGCCAAATCCAACCGCCGTAAGCTAGGTTCGGTGTCGGCGACATAACAGGGTAACCGGGCAACTCCTAAATGGTTTTTAACCAATTCCATCATCGTCATGACCTCATTTGACCTGACGGCTACATGGCCCTTGGGAAAATGATCATTAACCCAGGCGGGGGTTTTTCGTTCGTGCTCCCACAGAATCAGCTTTTCGACGCTGCGTGGCTGCGCCAGATATTGACTACTAGCGTATACCCCGTGGCGCAGCGGCAATACCTGACGGCCAATCAAATACTCCGGCGGTTTCGAGCTCAAGCGCACAGCAATATCCGCCTGACGGCTGGCCAAGTCAGCCAGGCTAGTGGAGCTGAGCAACTCGATGTCGATACCTGGATACTGTTCGCTAAAGCGCGACAGCTTGGGGGTAATCAGATGGGTAAATACATCGTAGCTGGCCGTCAGTTTTAAGTTCCCGCTGAGCTGGGTGTCCATGCCGAACACTTCTCTATCAGCCGCTTGCATTAATTCTTCCATGGATAACGCATGGGGGTAAAGGTTTTCCGCCACCTGAGTCATTTCGTACCCGCTGGGCAATCTGTCAAACAGACGACTACCCAGTTGTTTTTCCAATGCCGTAATGCGTCGAGCAACGGTTGTGTGTTCAACACCCAGCAATCTACCGGCGCCACTGACTGAGCCTTGTCGCGACAACGCTAAGAAATAACGCAGATCATTCCAGTTCATGCCTTCTTGCACCGATTGCTGCAACGGTTTTTGTTTCATAGCGCGGGCTCTATTTCGATTGTGCATATATGCACATCATAGGTGCATTCTGGTTCGTTTTCTACTAAACGGTGCACCGCTAATATGGATACCACTCAGGCATGAAAACAATGTTGATGACTGACATTCCCTGCCAAAAGAGTCACCCGACAGGCGTAGGGAACAACCCCAAAGCACATTAAAAGGCACGATAAAATGAACCTACTTATAAACAGAACCACTATACAAACCCTAAAAACAACCCTGGCTATCGCTATCGCTATCACGACCGCCTCTTTATCGGCAACGGCACAGGCCAGTAGTTTGCATGACAGCGCAGTGAAGATACTGGAAGCCAACTTCGACTCGCGAATAGTCGTGCAGGTCGAAGCCGGTGACTTTCATTTCAAGCCCGGCCAAGTTGCGCCTATCCATACCCATACAGCGCCTGCGGTCGGCTACATCGTCAAAGGCGAGATTATTTATCAAATAGAGGGTGAAAAGCAGGTACTGCTACGGGAAGGGGATGCTTTTTACGAACCCGCTGGTCCGCGTATTTTACGTTTTGATAATGCATCCGCCACAGAGGAAGCGGTCTTTGTAGATTTTAATCTCGAGCAAGAAGGCGAGCCCTTTATTGTCTTTGAAAAGCCCCCGACCGAAAACATCGATCGCCGTACCCTACCGACAGTGGCTCTGGATGGCCAGCGTGCGGAAAAGGTCGACATATTTAAAACCGATTTAGAACCCGGTGAAGCGGTAAAAATAACAAACAGCACCCCTGCACTGGCGATTGTGGCTCAAGGAGTGGTGATCATTAAAGAGCAAGGCAAAGCAGCACGACGTGTTGTCGCAGGTAACACCTTTGCCCTGCCCCGGGCCGGTTCAGAGGCAAAGATTATGAACGCTTCATCTGAAGCTTCAGCAAAAGTCATTAGCTTCCACGTTTTATAAATGCCACCCTCGCACAGGGTCAGATATAAAGGTCTGACCCTGTCACCTATTGGTATCCTAGAACATCGAATGGTCGCTGTTATTTGTTCCGCGTCATCTGCATTAACTCTGACACTTCAAGGCCCCCCCAATTTCAAGGAACAGGCAGCGTTTCGGTATTGAAAGCGCCGAGATAGGTTATACAAATTGAGGCTTTTTGGGGTTCTCCTTAACACGATGGCGCATCAACTGAATAGAAGTAGTCTCGTCCAAGAAATTCAAACGGGAGGCCGGCTATCCGCCATGAGCTTATCCAGTTTTTTTTGTGCTTGCTTGGGCTTCGCCAAGTCCTGCACTTCTAGCATCTCACATTCATCGTTGACCATTTGCTCGATAGTCACAGGATAATGCTTGCAGTCATCGGGACGGTCGTAATAGATATCGCAAGTGTACTTATCCTGATTAGGCATTTTTCGCAGCCACGGACACAACTCTAATTGTTTGCCAGTGTCGGGACTCATCCAGATATTCCCATCCCTCACATAGCTGTATATCTGCGGCCTAAAAACATCCCAGAATTCTATTTCACTGGTCGTGGCAGACAGGCCGCCATCACTATACTTGGTACAACATTTTCCGCACTGGTTGCAGTCTTTCACTTTATTTACCAAAGCGCATATTCAAGTCTCCATAGGGCGCCGCATTCTCAGCAAAAGAAAAGGTCCCTTTGGTCAGGATCTCATCTGCAGCGCCCAGCAACGCGCCAAGCGCCGCTCTGTTTAGTGAGGAACCTAAACTGATGCGCTTGACCCCGATCTCTGTAAGTTCCTGAACCGAAAGAGTGACACCAGACAACCCCATCACCACACTAACCGGCAGATCCACTTCGCGCACAAGCGTAGCAATGTCTTCCCTGCTCTTCAGGCCAGGGGCAAATAACACATCAGCGCCAGCCTCTTGAAATGCCTGCAAACGGCGAATGGTATCTTCCAGGTTAGGGCGACCATAGAGGAAATTCTCCGCTCGTGCGGTTAAAACAAAAGGAAAAGGTGAGGCCTTAGCGGCTTCGACAGCTGCCGTCATTCTCTCAACGGCCAATTCAAAGCTGTAAATGGGGTTGTCTGCGTCCCCGGTAGCGTCCTCTATAGAGCCCCCAACTAATCCCGCGGCAGTCGCTTGACTGATGGTTTCGTACACCCCTGCTGCATCATCATGAAAACCATTTTCCAGATCTGCGCTTACCGGCAATGATGTTGCCGTAACAATATCGCGCACATTGGCAAAAGTTTCTTCGCGGGAAATCAGATTCTTGCCATCGGCTCGGCCCAACGAAAATGCCAATCCTGCGCTAGTCGTCGCCAAGGCTTCAAAGCCCAAACTGGCAAGCAGTTTTGAGGAGCCCGCATCCCATGGATTAGGAATAACAAAACAGCCTGGACGTTCATGTAAGGCTCGAAATATCTCCCCTTTTTGCTGTTGTGAGTGCAATTTATTTTCTCCCTGAGCCTAAGTAATTTGAGGTAATGCATGTTCAGGCTAGCCGTGCGTAAAAACTGTCCTAAGTCCATGAATGTTGAAAAACACTGATTGCGACAAACTTAGACACTGGAATAGAAAAAGCACATCTACTAATATCCACAATATATTATCGCAATAACTATCGGCGTATAACGAATATGATCAACAAAGAGCGTCTGTTACTGGACAACCAAGTTTGTTTTGCCTTGTATTCTACATCACTGGCAATGACCCAGTTTTACAAAGAACCCCTCGCAGCCATTGGGTTAACCTATCCACAGTATACTATTATGCTGATTTTATGGGAGCGAGACGGGGTTAGCCTAAAAGCCATTGCAGACCGTCTCGGCCAGAAGTCAGGCTCACTAACCCCCGTGATTAAACGCATGGAATCTGATGGTCTAGTAAGGCGGCAACGAGGTGTTGAGGATGATCGCACCCTGTGCATCAAATTAACCGACAAAGGCAGAGCGTTAAAGAAGCAGGGTAGCCAAGTCAATCAGTGTATCGCCGACGCCTGTGGAATGGCCGATACCGATCTAGACTCATTGCGTAGTCAATTAGTCGAACTTAGGGGAAAACTAACGCAATAAGAATTGCGCAATAATAGTTATCGCGATACCTTTAATTTGCTCAGATGATCTGAGCTTTTTATTACCCACACTATTATCGCGATAATAATTATCGCAGATGATTGATTTATGATTTGAGGATCTATTTATGCAAGCAATTTATAGTGCAACGGCAACGTCTACAGGCGGCCGCGACGGTCGTTCCGTTTCTTCTGATGAAAAATTAAATATTGCCTTAAGCACGCCCAAAGAATTGGGTGGTGCGGGTGGTTCAGGCACGAATCCAGAGCAACTGTTCGCTGCGGGTTATTCCGCTTGCTTTATAGGCGCGATGAAGTACGTCGCTGGCCAACAAAAAATCACTCTACCTGGGGACTTAGACGTAACCGCCACTATCGGGATTGGTGAAAATCCACAAGGGGTTGGTTTTGCAATTTGCGCAGATTTGACGGTGAGTTTACCTGGTTTTGATAAAACTGTTGCCGACAAAATTGTCGCAGATGCACATCAGGTCTGTCCTTACTCAAATGCCACGCGCGGCAACATAGAGGTTACAACATCCGTCAAAGTTTCTAGCTAAATATTTGGAGTGAATAAAATGAAAAAAACATACCCCGTTTTATTTTCAGCGCTAATAACCCTGAGTGCCAGTGCAGTGTTTGCAGCGGGTTCCCCTGGTACTGAATCGAAAGTTCAAGGTTTTTTGCAAGCCTTGGAAGAAGGTGGCGGCACACCACTTGAAGAACTGTCACCAAAAGACGCGCGAATGGTCTTGGTCAATGCACAACAAGGAGCAACATTAGCGCCCGCTGACGTCAGTGAGAAAACCATCAATGTAGATGGACAGGCGATCAAACTGGTGATCGTCAAACCACAAGGTGTCAAAGGTAAGTTGCCTGTGTTTATGTTTTTCCATGGCGGTGGATGGGTACTCGGCGATTACCCCACCCATGAAAGACTGATTCGTGACCTAGCAGTTCGTTCAGGTGCTGCGGCGGTATATGTCGACTATACCCCCTCACCAGAAGCGCAATATCCGACTGCTATCAATCAAGCATACGCGGCAACCAAATGGGTAGCTGAGCATGGCGCAGAAATTGGTGTAGATGGACAGCGATTAGCAGTTGCAGGAAACAGTGTGGGTGGCAACATGGCGGCCGTTGTGAGCCTGAAAGCAAAAGATGCCGGTACACCTAATATTCGTTTTCAATTGCTGCTATGGCCGGTGACTGACGCCAATTTCCATAATGCCTCTTATATGGAATACGGAGCTGACCATTTTTTAACCAAAGGCATGATGCAGTGGTTCTGGGATAATTACACGACAGACCCCAAACAGCGTAATGAAATCTATGCGTCGCCCCTTCGTGCTTCAATTGACCAGCTTAAAGGCCTACCACCGGCATTGATTCAAACTGCTGAAAAGGACGTGTTGCGGGATGAAGCAGAGGCCTATGCGCGTAAACTAAATGCAGCTGGCGTCGTGGTGACTAATACCCGATATAACGGCTTAATCCACGATTTCGGTTTACTCAATGTGGTGGCGGATGTATCCGCGGTTCAGGATTCCCTTGACCAAGCTGGACAAGCGCTGCGTAAACACCTGCAGTAATTTACTGCCCCTCAGTCTCTTTGGGTACCAGAGAGACTGAACCTACGGGGTAGACCATTAGCCGGCCTATAGTCATTAGTACGGAAACTAATGACTATAGGTATGGCCGTTTTACTCTAACTCCGCTGATCCCAGAATTAAAGAGAGGCGCTCTGCTCTGCCGGCAACCGCTCTCCCACCAACCAACCAGGTTGCGAACAACACGGCTATTTTCCTTCAAGAATCGACTCTGGAGGATGGCATCATCACCACGCACGAGCTCCTAAAGAACGCTGCCGTAGGGGGTCATCAACACCTATCAGATGCAAACGAGCGTAACCATTCGGTTTTTAACCCCCCCCATACTGTGAACTATGTTATAGCCATAAAAAAAGGCCACTAGAGACTTTGTCCCCGATGGCCTTTTCGATTGACTGGGCATAGCCGTTAACTAAATTTAGCTGCCCGGCGAGTGTTTCGTTTAAGCGAAGGCTTTTTCCAGAGGGGGAACAACCTGCTTCTTACGGCTCAACACACCTTCAAGCCATGCCTTACCGTCAGCGGTGGCAGTATTAAAGGCTTTTTCGACAACGCTAAGGTCATCGCTGACTACCAGCAGTTCAGAACCTTCTTTCATGATATCGGTTAGCAGCAAGCAAACGCTGTGGCGATCACCTTCCTTTTTGAACTGAGCCATATCCGCCTGCAAATCATCTTTGATCTTATCGAACACAGAGAGGTCGACGGTTTCCAGTTGGCCGATGCCAATTTTGTTGCCGTTCATGATGAAATCTTTGAAATCACGCATAACCAGTTCGCGTACCGGGGTGCCCTCGACTTTGGACTTAACTTTGAACATTTCCACGCCAAATGCTTTGTAGTCTTCGATACCAACGATAGCAGCGAGCTCTTCAACGGCTTTAATATCCACATCGGTACAGGTAGGCGATTTAAAGATCACGGTATCACTGAGGATGGCACTCATCATGATGCCAGCTATTCCCTTAGGAACTTCGACGTTGTAGTAATCGTACATTTCTTTAATGATGGTGTTGGAACAACCTACAGGACGAATCCAGCATTCCAGAGGCGCCGAAGTAGTAATGTCGCCTAGCTTATGGTGATCAACAATACCAAGTAGGTTGGCTTCGGAAAGATCATCAGGACCCTGGGCGCGGTCGGAATAATCGACAATATATACATCTTCGCCAGCAAAGGATGTTTTTAGAACCGGAGCTTCCAGGCCAAATTTTTCCAGAATAAAGGCGGTTTCAGGGTTAAGTTCACCCTGACGAGCTGGAATCGTTTCTTCACCGATGGCATTTTTCAAGTACGCCAGTGAGAGTGCGGAACAAATAGAATCACTGTCCGGGATTTTGTGCCCAACTACGTATGCTGTCATAACTACCTCCATAAAATATGCGCGCGACTATAACAAAAAACAGCGCAAATTCCAGCCGCTACCTTGGTCGATTAATGACCGCTAATTGATATAAAGCACTACTTGTGACGCCGAATGACCCATTTATCGACTTTTTAAAGGCCCATAAAACGGCTTGTAGACAGATGATTGGGATTTGAAGGCTTAGAAAAAAATACAAAAAAACGCTGTCAGCAGAAAAAACAAGTTCCTCTGCCGACGGTATGCCGTTGCTACTACTTTGAAAAACTCCGGCTTGGGGTTCTCATGGTAACAAACTCTTCTGCGGCGGTGGGATGAATGCCTATGGTCTGATCAAAGACCGCTTTGCTAGCACCCGCTTTCAGCGCTATCGCTATGCCTTGAATTATCTCACCCGCATCAGACCCGACCATGTGTACGCCTAGGACTCGGTCGCTATCTCTATCGACGATCATTTTCATCAGCGTGCGCTCCTGCATGCCACTGAGTGTATGCTTTAACGCCCGGAAGTTGGAGCTATAGATATCGACGTTGTCATAGCGTTCTTTCGCCTGCTCTTCCGAGAGGCCCACCGTACCTATATTGGGTTGACTGAACACAGCCGTAGCGATGAGATCATAATCGACCTCGGGGTTTTCCGATTTGGGGCCATATAGATGTTTAACCAACCTCATACCTTCTGCCAGAGCTACGGGGGTCAACTGCACGCGATCTATAACATCGCCAACGGCATAGATAGATTCAACCGAGCTTTGAAAATATTCATCAACGGCAATAGCACCGTTTTTCTGCAACCGTACACCGGCTTCTTCAAGCCCCATCCCCTGAGTATTGGCATGACGACCGGTGGCATAGAGAACGCAATCTACCACCAACTGAGAACCATCTGTCAGCAATACCTCTAGCTCTCCTGCCGCATTCTTTTCGATGGCTTCAACGTTGAGGTTGAAACGCAGATCTACCCCTTTATTGAGCATCTCCTCGGCGACAAATTCACGTACTTCCTGATCGAACCCCCTGAGGAACAACTCCCCTCGGTACAGTTGTGTCGTTTTAGCTCCAAGGCCATTAAAAATACCGGCAAACTCAACCGCGATATAGCCACCGCCAACAATCAACATACGCTCTGGGAAGCGCGGCAGATCGAAAATTTCATTCGAGGTCGTTATGTACTCTTTACCAGAGATGTCTGGAACACTGGGCCATCCGCCGGTCGCCACCAGAATACGCTCAGCGCTATAGCTTTTACCATTGATCTCGACTTGATTAGGACCG
Source organism: Motiliproteus sp. (assembly GCA_036960175.1). GTDB lineage: Bacteria > Pseudomonadota > Gammaproteobacteria > Pseudomonadales > Balneatricaceae > Motiliproteus. The sequence goes on from JBALWH010000058.1 coordinate 17,913, forward strand.
CTAACCGTCGCTCTGCCGTTAATAATTTCAGCGCCAGAATTATCCAGCAAGGATTGATAAATTCCGTTCAAGCGCTGAATTTCAGCAGATTTATTGTCTCTTAGTACATTCCAGTCAAAGCTAACTTTTGTTGAACTCCAGCCAAAGCCCTGAGCTTCATGAAACTGCTCACCGTAATGAGAGGCATAGACATAGAGCTTTTTCGGTACGCAGCCGACGTTCACACAAGTACCACCCATATAGCGATCTTCTGCTATCGCGACCCGTACGCCATCTGTAGCGGCCATTCTTGCTGCCCGCACACCACCGGAACCCGCGCCAATTACAAAGAGATCAAAATCGTAAGCCATGGTTATTTATCCAATCATTGTCTTTTAATGCAGCGCTCACTGTACGCTGCGGCCTTTAGATTCACCAATAAATGCTTTTTAGGTTAGTGATAGATAAATACTATTAACAGTCACTTTTCAATTATTGGCTTTTTCAGATAGGGTATCGGACTCACCAGTCGCATCAATGTTTCAATATTTTCGAGAATTAGTATGAAAATAGTGTCCTTCAACACCAATGGAATTCGCGCCCGCCTGCACCAGCTCGCTGCCCTAATCGAAACCCATCAGCCCGACGTTATCGGCATTCAAGAGTCCAAGGTCCATGATGATGAATTCCCTAGGGAGGCTATCGAAGCTCTGGGCTACCATGCAGAAATCCATGGTCAAAAGGGGCATTACGGGGTCTGTTTGTTATCAAAACGCCCACCTCTTAGGGTGCAAAAAGGCTTTCCTACGGATGCGCCAGACGCCCAACGCCGGCTGATCTGTGCAGACTATGAAACGACGGACGGAAGCATCGTGACTGTGATCAACGGATATTTCCCCCAGGGAGAAAATATCAATCACGAAACCAAGTTCCCAAATAAGCGCGCTTTCTATAGCGACCTGCAACAGTATCTGGAAAAGAATTACAGCAACGACCAGCACCTGGTAGTCATCGGGGATATGAACATTTCTTCGGAAGATATCGACATCGGTATTGGCGAAGACAACCGCAAACGCTGGCTACGCAGTGGTAAAGCCAGCTTTCAACCGATCGAACGAGAATGGATAGAGCGCCTAAAATCCTGGGGGTTAACCGACTCTTTCAGAAACCAACACCCGGATGACGATCAAACTTATAGCTGGTTCGATTACCGCAGTCGTGGTTTTGAAGCAGAACCCAAACGAGGTTTGAGGATTGACCTGGTTTTGGCCACCGAATCCTTAATGCAACGTTGCACAGATACCGGCATTGACTATCAGATCCGCGGCATTGAAAAACCCTCGGATCACTGCCCCATCTGGGCTGAATTTAAATTCTGACGGTTAAAGTTTCGAACACTGGAGGGATGTACAAGCGACAGACCTCCTTATACTACTGCCCCGCTGTTGCCGAGCTCCTTAATGATCAGTACGTCACAAGGGATATGATCCAGGGCCATTTCCGATGTAGAGCCGATAAAGAAACGATCCAGTACCCCTCGCGTCATCGCCCCCAGCACCACCACATTCGCCCCCTCTTTTTCCAGATACTCCGGTAACGCCAGGTGCGCCTCTCCTTCTGCCAGCTGGGTATCGACCTGTTCATCCTCTAGTCCGAACTGTTGCAGCAATCCTTCCATGGCCTGCTGATGAGTCCGTCGCAAGTTGTCTTTGAACAACTTATAATCAAGCATCAGCGTGTCATCAACAATGACCGACATCGGTAGTGGTTGAAAACTATGAAAGACACTGAGCCCCCCCTGCAACCAATCACAGAAAGATTTTGCACTCGCCAGGATCTGCATATCGAGTGATACCGACTTGTCATGGGAATGCACGGGGTCAACCGCAGCGACGATCCGCGGCCTATCCCGCCAGTCTCCAGGCCGAACCAACAACAAAGGCAAAGAACAATGGCGGATTAACTCCCAATCCACATGGCCAAAAATATGCTGATCTATACGATGATGAAACCGACAGTCTTTGATCACCAGATCGGGATCATAGCGCTCTATCTTAGTGAGCATGCCTCGATCCATATGACGCTCCCAATAAACATCAAATGACACCTCGATGCCTTCGTCCAACAAGGGCTGGACCAGCTCATCCAGCCATTTCTCTGTACCATGAAGATATCCATGCTTGGCATGTTCACGGCCCTCTGTGTCAAAGGGGTAGCTAGAGGAGAGGGACTGACAATAGCAGCAACTGAACAATTCCAGGCGAGCACCAGTGGCCAGCGCTAATTGCCGTGCTTTACTCACGAGGTGAGACACCTGCTGCTGGGACTCTATCAATACAAGAATTTTGTTAATGACGTTCATCAGAGTGCCTCCAATGCATTTCCGACGTTAACGAAACCACTGCCCTACCTTAAACATAGCAATGATCCCCCCTGAAAGCGTCATACTAAAACGGCTATTTTTGAATGGATAAGAGGGTTTTCGTAGTTTGATTTGATGAGTCTAGCGGATATATAACCCAGAAAAACATACTAAATACTGATTATTACCTTCGTGCTTTTCTTTTAGGTAGAAAAATTCTTTTTTTTCATCGGTTACCTCATCTTTTAATAGTTATTTTACCCCCTCCCTAAAAAACTGAAGGAGCTCCCTCGTCCAATAAACCAGCGCTGGATATGAACCAAACCATTGAGCATGAATGATTGGATTTGAGAAGCTTACCGGGATGTTTGGTTGTTCTCGAATGGCGGTGCAGCACAGCAGAGTAGCTGATTAGGCATTAAGTCATCTATAGTGTTGAGCAAGGCGTATTTTGTGTTGTGCGCCTCTGTTGGGGCAACAACGTATAGAGGGAGAGCACTTGGCTCTCCCTCCCCTATCAATCTAAAATTACGCGTTTACAACAGCGCTTAACGCAACCTCAGGCTCTCGCCCCCGACGCCTTCTCTGCAACATCCTGACCAGCAGTATCAGTAGCACCGCCGGGATGTAGACCCACTGTTTGGCCGGTTGCGGATTCGGTACATCCAAGCTCTCAATCACCTGAAAAGCATCAAGACCGGATTGTGCGGCAGGACTACCGATCTCCGTGGCATCTACCTCGAGCCCCTGATCGCTGGCGAACAGGGTCAGACCGACCTTGGACAACCGTTCGGTAGCATCGGTACCGGCCGGCAGGTTCAACACCGCCATGAACTGCTTCGGATCACCGACATCATCCTCGCCGCTGATCCGTAACCGAATCGGGGCATCGACGGCAGTGGCATTGATAGCTGATTCCAGAGCACTCACCGGCAGTTCCTGATAGGGATCAACGATCTGGTCGATCCAAAAATCCGGACGGAACAGACTGAAAGCCGCCACCAGCAACAGTGCCGATTCCAGCTTGGTTGAACGGGTGACAAAAAAGCCCTGAGTACCGGCGGTAAAGATCAGCATCGCCACCGTGGCCACCACGAAAATCAAAATCCCTTCCAACCAGGTCACATCAATCAACAGCAGGTCGGTGTTGTAGATAAACAGGAACGGCAACACCGCGGTGCGCATCGAATAGCCGAACGCGACGATGCCAGTCTTGATCGGGCTGCCGCCGGAGATTGCCGCTGCCGCAAACGAGGCCAGTCCCACCGGTGGTGTTACATCGGCCATCAAGCCAAAATAAAACACGAACAGATGCACCGCGATTAGCGGTACGATGAGCCCGTTCTGGGCACCCAGTTCGACCATCACCCCGGCAAGCAGCGACGACACCACGATGTAGTTGGCCGTGGTGGGCAGTCCCATGCCGAGGATCAGGCAGAGTATCGCCACCAGGATCAGCATCAAGGCGATATTACCGAACGACAGCGCCTCGACCACATCGGCCAACACGGCACCGATACTGGTCAGCGATACCGCACCGACGATGATGCCGGCCACGGCGGTGGCGATCGAGATGCTGGCCATATTCCGGGCGCCGGTGATCAGTCCATCACGCAGATCCACGAGACCAGCAATCGCCTCGGAGGTGACCGAGCCTTGACGGCGGAAGAGCGCATCGAGCGGCCGGTGGGTGACGATGATGAACATCAGCAACAGCGAACCCCAGAAGGCGCTCAAACCGGGCGATAAACGCTCCACCATCAACGACCAAATCAACACCATGACAGGTAACAGGAAGTGTAACCCTGACTTGAAAATCGGACCCGGCGCCGGTAGTTCCTGTATCTCGGCTTTAGGGTCGTCCATCTCGATCTTGGGATAACGGGTGCCATAACGCACCAAAAAAACGTAGCTGACGCAGATTAATAACGCAATTACCCAGCCACTGTATTCACCGGCCAGCGGTTTGATCCAGCCCATGCCGTAGTAGACCCCCATCACCAACCCCGACAGTCCCAGAAACCCCAACAGGAAACCGGAGATGCGGTTGATCAGGGTCCGGTTGCTGCGTCGTTTCGGCAGACCGGTCATGTTGTATTTGAGCGCTTCAAGGTGAACGATATAGACCAGCGCAATATAGGAGATCAGCGCCGGGAGAAAGGCGTGGGTGATCACTTCAAAATAACTAATCCCCACGTATTCGACCATCAGGAAGGCCGCAGCACCCATCACCGGCGGCATGATCTGGCCGTTGACCGATGAGGCCACTTCGATCGCACCGGCTTTCTCGGCGGAGAACCCGACCCGTTTCATCATCGGTACGGTGAAGGTACCGGTAGTCACCACGTTGGCGATGGAGGAGCCGGAAATCACACCGGTCAGACCCGAAGCCACGACCGCCGCCTTAGCCGGACCGCCTTTGAAATGGCCCAACAGGGAAAATGCCAGCTTGATAAAGTAGTTGCCCGCGCCCGCTTTTTCCAGCAAGGCGCCGAACAGCACAAACAGAAACACGAAGTCGGCCGACACGCCCAGTGCCACGCCAAACACCCCTTCGGTGGTGACCCATTGGTGGTTGACCACTTCAGACAACGAATACCCTTTATGCTCGATCATTTCCGGCATGTAGTTGCCGAAGAAACTGTACAACAGGAAGATAGTGGCGATCGCCATCAGCGCCGGTCCCAGGCTGCGGCGAGCTGCTTCCAGCAACAACGGCACACCGATGCAGGCGACGATGATATCCTGCGTCGACGGGGCGCCCACCCTCTCTGATAAGGCCTCGTAAAATAGGAAGTAGTAAGCGGCACAAAAAGCCGCTACGACCGCCACCAGCCAATCGGCGACAGGTACATAATGGCGGGGCGACCGTGCGGAGCGCGGAAAACTAAGAAAAACCAGAAAGATGGCAAACGCCAGGTGGATCGATCGGGTCTGGTTACCGTTGAAGCGCAGCCAATCGATATCAATCATGTAAGGCAGTGGCGAGGCAATCCAGATCTGAAACAGCGACCAGATAAGGGCCACCGTCATAATCACCTTGTGGGTCAGTCCCAGAGTGCGGCGGCCACCGGTATCAGTAGATACCAGTTCTTCGATGTTAAAAGCCGCCGAACTAGGGCCGGACGGTTGTGGATTAGTAGTGGTACTCATAGGAATCACCTTGACGGGTGCACCTGACAATCAGGTCGGGAGCCTGTGGGAAAACGGGTCACCGGTATCTACCGATGACCGTACCTCGAGGGACTCGTTTTTATAACCAAGCATCGCGGCTAGCAAACAGAGCCGGGGAACCTCGAAAGCGCTAGAACTGTTGAGCTGTTTATAGACTTACAGCCAGCCGCGCTCTTTGTAGTAACGCACCGCACCGTCGTGCAGTGGCGCAGACAGACCGCTCTTGATCATGCCCTCGGGCGTCAAGCGAGCAAAGGCAGGGTGCAGGCGTTTGAAACGGTCGAAGTTCTCGAATACCGCCTTGACCATGTTGTAGATGGTTTCGTCTGACACCTCGTTAGTGGACACGAAGGTGGCCGAAACCCCGAAGGTTTGCACATCAACATCGGTGCCGTTATACATGTTGGCCGGAATCACGATCTCGGAGTAGTAATCATTGCTTGCGACTATGCGATCGATATCCTTGCCGGTGACCGGAATCACCCGGACATCGCAGCTGCTGGCGGCCTCTTTGATATTGGCGACCGGAAGTCCGCCTGTGTGGACAAAGGCATCCACCTTGTTATCACACAGCGCTTGCGACTGTTCGCTGGATTTAAGCTCCGAGGCCAGTTTAAAGCTGGATTTATCCCAACCCTTAAGCCCCATCAGCACCTCCATCGTGCCGCGCTGGCCCGATCCCGGGTTGCCGATATTAACCCGCTTGCCTGCCAGGTCATTGAAGTGCTTGATACCAGAACCGGCGCGGGCTATCACGGCAAAAGGTTCGGGGTGAACCGAAAACACCGAGCGAAGAGAGTCGAACGCGCCCTTACTTTCGAACTTGGAGGTGCCGTTATAGGCATGGAACTGCCAATCTGATTGAGCGACTCCCATATCCTGGCCGCCTGCACGTAGTGAGTTGAGATTAGCGATGGAACCGCCGGTAGAGGGAGCCGAGCAGCGCAAGCCATGCTGTTTAGAGCTGCGGTTGACCATCTTGCAGATTGACTGCCCAACCACATAATAGGTACCGGTTTGCCCACCGGTGCCAACCGACACATGAGTCTTGCTTGCTGCCATGGCAGGGGTTGCGGCGGCAGAGGCCACCATTCCAGCCAATGCCAATCCCAGCAGGTTGCTTTTATTGTTCAGTTTCAACATGTTCAAACTCCAGTTTTATGCTTATTATTTTTGAGTAATATTGCTTAGTTTGCGTCTTACCACATACGCTAGAGATACCGCCGGAGGCGCAATATTCTTAACCTTCTCGTTGGTTTTCTATTTGCAGTTCATCCTCTGTTGTTGCCTCCTATAAATCCGTTCACTCTGCTTCCAATTCAAACAGCCCTTCCACTTCGACCGCTGCACCCAGCGGCAGCGATGAGCAGCCCACAGCCGCGCGCGCATGCTGGCCTTTGTCGGCAAACAACTCGCTGATCAGGTCAGAGGCGCCGTTGATCACCTGGGCGTGGTCGGTAAAGCCGGCGGCGGAGTTAACAAACCCGCCAAGTTTGATCACCCGGCGCACCTGTTCCAGATCACCGTCGCAGGCTGCCTTGACCTGGGCGACTAGGTTGAGCACGCATTGGCGGGCGGCGGCTTGGCCATCCTCCAACGACACCTCGGTGCCGACCGGGCCGCTGTACAGCATCTTGCCGTTGGCAGCCGGAAGCTGACCGGAAACAAACAGTTGATTGCCGCTACGGACATAGGAGACATAGTTGGCTACCGGTACGGCGGCTTCGGGTAATTCAATGCCGAGTCGGTCCAGTCGTGCTTCAATCGTCTCGCTCATGGTTTTCTCCTGATTAGCTGGCCTGCAATTCGGCCTGGTTTTCTGTGCCTTCTTGAGGCTGCGTGTCTTCCAGAATCTCCGGATAGCCGAATAGCGCCGGTGTTCCGCCGGTATGCAAAAACACGATATTCTGATCGGTGTTGAAGTGGCCGCTGGTGACCAGATGAATTAGTCCGGCCATCGCTTTGCCGGTGTAGGTCGGGTCGAGCAACAGGCCTTCGCTGCAGGCGGTCAATCGCATCGCGTCCAACAGATCTTCATTGAGCTGACCATACCCGGGACGCAGCATGCGATCGTCAACCCAGACATCATTCTCGGTAACGGCACCTGGACAACCAATCATCTCGGCAACGACATTCGATTTGCCGATGACCCGTTCAGCCTGAGCGGCTTGGTCCCGACGGACACAAAAGCCGTAGACCGGAATCTTGCTGCCCAAGGCCCGTAGCCCGGCCAACAGCCCGGCCTGGGTAGTTGCACTTCCGGAGGCCAATACGATGCCATCAATGCTCAGCGAACGTTGCTGAGCCTGTAGCAGTAACTCTTCGGCGCATTTGACGTAGCCCAGCGAACCGTAGGGGGTATGGTTGCCCGACAATGGAATCACATAGGGGTTTCCGCCTGCTTTGCGGATCTCTTCAGCCCGCCCATACATCGCCTTAT
>JBALWH010000059.1:0-25666 GCA_036960175.1 Motiliproteus sp.
CCGACGCAGGCGCAATCGGGCTGGTTGATCTGGGCCGCGCAACAAATTCTGGCATGGGATCCGTTGACCGCGTTGGCCACTGGTGATTTCGCCCCTTGGGCCGACACGCATCCGATCAACCTGGCGCTGCAGCAGCGGGCGCTGACCCCGGCCGCGGAAGCGAGTAGCGGACCGACCGAGCCCTTCTCCGCCACCGCGGTGGAAACCTATCTCGGGATGCCGAGGCCGGAGACTCCGGGCGGGTGCGGGTAATCGGGCTTATGGTCAAGTCAACGCCCCACCTCAGCGCTGCCGGCAGCCCCGACCGGCTATACTGAGTACCCAGCCTGATAAACCGGGAGCCCTCGTATGGAACGGCGCACCCAATCCGTTCAAACCAGCGTCATCGCGCGGGGTTCGCACTGAGCACGTAAAACGTGGCATCGAGAGAGCCATCCAGCCCCGATGACCACGGAGGAAAAACGAACGTAGCGTGAACACCGACACCATTACGTGCAGACAGCAAAAGTCTGGGTACAGGCGACCGTGAATTAAGACACGCTGGTCCCCCCCTGAATGGGACGACTCATCGGATCAGGTGACGATCAACATAAAGCAGCGAAGGGGCGATTCATCCTGTTTGCCCTAGAACGGCACATCATCATCAAAATCGTCAACGTTCGCAGGGACATCTTTATCGAAAACAGGTGGTTGATTGGCGTCAGCAGTCACAGCGACCCCGGTCTGAATCTTCCAACCCTGTAGGTTGTTAAAATAGCGCCCGTTGTATTCGCGGCCGCGAATATCGAATGTGACGGTGACTTCCTGCCCGACCTGAAGGGCATCCAGCAAGCTCGCCTTATCCTGAACAAATTCTAGATTGATTTCCTGCGGATACTTCCCGTCCTCAACCGTGACCACCATTTCGCGCTTAGTGAATCCGCTACCAAACGTCTGAGCATCTTGGATTAATTTCACTTTGCCGGTTAATTCGTAAGCCATTGTTCACCCGTTAAATACACGCTAGATTCTGATAAAGATACTGACCAACACCCTCTGCCAGACAGTTGAAGAAAAAACTATACTTCGCTGCACGCCCCGACTGTAGGCCGGTAGAACTGTCGGTCCAAAACTGACGGGGAGCGAGTGTGATGTTGGTTACGGCGCCCCCGCCAGCAAAGGTCTGATTCAGTCCAGAGCTGAAACTATACACCATTATATTTTAAGTCGTTACGCCCTATGCCATCGGAAAAATTTTATCAGTGGCGGCCGAATATCTCAGTGTGGCATCCGTTAAAAAAGAAGACGAAGGCCATGTCCGCCGCTGTTCACCAAGACCACCTCAATGCCCCGTAGGCGTACCCTCCCTATGGGCCTGTAAACAGCTCGGAATCACCAGCAAAGACAACACGTCATTGGCTGACGCGTTGTCTTCCTAATCGGTACAGCGAATGGGATTGATACGGTGAGGAATGCCAACGCAAAACGCCGCGACTAACGATCATACTTGGCAGGCAGCCCCCGGATAGCGCATTCCCACACTGCCAACACTCACCACCCCATCGTCAGTAACTGTCTAGTGACCTTCAGATCTATTTGCTTGTTTAGCAGAAACTTTTATTTCCAAAAAACAGGTTGTGTCTTTGGCATACAGGCAAAATTGCACCCATCATGCCGATGCCAAAAAGCAGCCATGCACAAAAACAACAGCAGAGTGCTTTCTTAATACAAGACTAGGCCTTCGGAGAGGCCATTTGCATGCAGCCGAAAACGATAGCCACATGAATGCAAATACCTCCTGACTATCAACTCAGGTTTCATATTCTCGGACCGGATTTTTGACATCAATGCCAAGCGCTTTTTTATTAGATATTATGTCTGTCATTGATTGACTGCGGCCTAGATCCTAGTATCGTCCTGGTTGATAAAACTTAGGGCTTCAAGCTATGCATCAGAACATTCCTGTAGTGGACATCTTTGCTGGCCCAGGCGGGCTTAGCGAAGGCTTCTCTGCTTTTAGTCCCGATCATAAAGGGCAAAGAGAGTTCCCCTTTCAAGTTGTCCTGTCTGCAGAAAAAGATCCCTCGGCTCTTAAGACGTTGAGGCTGCGCGCATTCCTTCGGTGGTTCATCTACGAGCATAGACGGTCAAGTCCACCACAGATCTACATCGACTATGTCATTGCTAAAAATAATGGTGAGAAGTCGTCACCGGCTCTTCTCCTAGACACTCTGCTTCACAGTACTGACCTTGATATATCCTTAAGCCGGAAAGCCAGTGAGCAAACCGTAATAAAGGCTCTGTCCGATGCTCTTTATCAATGTGATCAAGAACGATGGGCTTTGATACTACATGACAGTAAATATCAAAAAGATCTTAAAAGAACCTTATTAGCAGCATGGTTCGCGAGAAACGAAGCCATTGATATTGAGCTGGGTAATAGCGATAAAAACATAGACGCTCTGATAACACAGGCCTTAGAAAGGCATAGCAAAGAACGTCAGGAACAGCCATTCGTCCTTGTTGGTGGGCCACCCTGCCAAGCGTATTCGGAGGTGGGCCGAGCTAGAAGAAAGGGCAACGTAACGCAGCATGTGGATGAGTCTGGTTTATGGGAGCAGGATAATGACCCTAGGAGCTGGCTTTTCAAAGAATATCTGAAGATTCTTGATCATGGCAGCCCTGCCTTGTTCGTGATGGAGAACGTTCGAGGAATGCTAACAGCCAAACTGACGAATAACGATGGTGTCAAAGAGGAAGCATGGAAGCTCATTATTCGAGACCTTCATTACCCGAAGGGAGCTCTTTCTCAAGACTCGAAATCGACAGCCAACAGTCTCAGTGACTCTTACTTAGTCTGTTCCTTGGAGGACAGCTCTTTTTATTACGATGGGACTGAAGATAGTTTCTGTAAGCTCGAAAAAAACCCGAAGAAACTGATTATCAAAGCATCGAAACATGGAGTCCCGCAACACAGGGAAAGGGTAATACTCCTCGGGATTAGAAAAGACTTACTTCCAAAGGAAGGCTTTAGCGACCGCTTGAAAGGGATGATAAACATCGATCAAAGCACAAGCTGCTCGGAAGCAACAGTTTACGACGCTATCGCTGACCTTCCTCCCCGTTTTAGCTCACTCAGTAGTGAATTCGTCGGGCAGGGCTTCAAGTCAAACCATGTGAAACCTGATCAAGAGAACCCATCTAAGTGGAAATTTAAGGTCACAACACAAATAGATAGGCTTGCTGACAAAGTTATTCAGGCGCACCAAAAAAACCGGTGCAATGAAGGAGCTATGAAAGATGGACTATTCAATAAAAATGATGAGCTGAGTTTATACAAGCACATCATGGAAATTCTTACCCAGACTAATGAGAAGATCCCCAGCCTTGAGCTGTCGCCACTGTTTGATCCGATTGTTCCTGACGGTTACCACTGGCTAGATACTCCGAAGACATCTCAGAAAAAGAGTCTAACTAACTGGTATCAAAGCAGATGGAAGAGCAGCGCTGTGCTTAACCATCGGCCTAGAGGCCATATGGACACCGACCTAGCCCGCTATGTTTACGCGGCCTCGTTTGCCATCGCGAGCAGAAAGGTCAGGGAAAGTTCCAGCGCTGCAGTGGTTCGTGAGCAGGTTGATTTGGAAGAATTGAGGCGTATCGACGAAGAGTTATTGATCCCAGCGCACAAAAATCAGAAATCATTTGTAGATAGATTCAAGGTACAAAGAGCAGAGCACCCTGCCAGTACGGTAACAAGCCATATCTCGAAAGATGGGCATTATTTCATACATCCAGATCCAGTACAGTGCAGAAGTTTAACGGTCAGAGAGGCTGCAAGACTGCAAACCTTTCCAGATAACTATTTTTTTGAAGGCGAGAGAACGCGTCAGTTCCATCAGGTGGGGAATGCAGTTCCACCGTTGCTGGCCATAAAAATTGGGCGGGTCGTATATGATTTATGGAATGAGCTAGCTATCAAATAATTCCTTACCTTTAATTTTTAAAATCATTACCGCTCTCACTTAATAGTGAGCCTGTTATGTTTTATATTAGAGCGGTATGACCAGACCGGGTTAGTTGTCTTCCTAGCCAGTCATATATCGAAAGATGGGCATTTGGCAAAGCAGATTGGTACTATTGTGATGAATTTGCTTAATAAAATCTGACGATGTAACTACAAAAATCATAAACTACCGTTCACGAGTTGTTCAGTATTCATCCCTACCTAACACATCCCTCGGTATTGCCAAATTAACTATCGCAGCGCGCAGTTGAGATGGTTCCCTTCTTCATAGCACTGCTACTCTCCAATCAGAAAGCGCACCTTCCCTGAGATTTCTATAGTGCTCTGCCCCAATCAGATGACGGCCGAGATTGAACAAAGTGTAGACCGCTGCATGTGCATTCAAGAAACGCTGCGCCTGCCCGGACGATTTGAATCGACGCATTTGCCTCTCCCTCACTCGAGTGGGTCGATGTGATAATTCGGCCCTGTTGTTGGCATATTGGGCATTGTCGTGAATGGCCTCTGGTATGAGCTCCCGGTGGGCCACTCCGTAACTGCGGAGTTTGTCGATAACAATTTTACTGGGCTCTTTACCATGGGATCGTATAAGGCGCTGAAAGAAGCGTTGGGCAGCATTACCGTCTCGTCTGGAATTGTAGAAGGACATCAACAACATCCCCATCCTGGTCTACGGCGCGCCACAGGTAATGCAGTTGGCCTTTGATCTTCACGAAGACTTCGTCGATGTAGAACGTATCCCCGTAACCCTGATGCTTGCGTTTCAAACGCCTCACGTACTTAGGGCCAAACTTGTTGCACCAGAGACGGACCGACTCATGGCTCACCGTTACACCACGCTCTGCCAGCAGATCTTCAATATCTCTGTGGCTCAGACTGAATCGATAGTAGAGCCAGACCGCATAGCTGATGATATCCGGCGGAAACCGGTGACGTTTGTAGGTTTTCATCAGCGGATTCTAGCAAACTTGGTCAGTTAACTTGGCAGTACCTTAAGCAATCCCAAGAGACAGAAATTAACCTTCAGGTTCAACATTCACCACTAACAAATGTTCTCTTGCTCTGGTAGCAGCCACATAATCCTCAAATCGTGCAACCTTCTCAGTTGTATCGACATTCAGCATCAACGCGACAGCCTTAAATTCAAGCCCTTTAATTCGCTTTTTAGTTCCAAAGCGCACACCCGGCTCGCTCTTACCAGGATCTTTTTGCCGAGCTTTTAATTCCAAAGTTTCAATCCCTTCATCCTGAAGTTTACTAACAACTGCGGGCAATGCGGGAACGATACAAATTTCATGGCTTCTTATTTTATCCCCTTCAGCGGCAAGTAAACCTTTAACCCAGCTTACGATAGCTTCAGCACATTGATTTCCATTTTCAACTGTTTCTACTCGAGGTTCAGCCCCCTTAAATACAGAGCGATCACCTTTTATCAAAACATCTTCACCATCCAGATCATCCACCGCTATACCTGCAAGAATACCGTGCGCCCATTTTCTGATCTGCTCACTAGTTCGATAATTAATCTTCAAACGACGTGAACGTCCTCGCACATCAATACCAGCCCTACTCAGTGGAATAGGCACTGCGCTATACAAACGCTGATGGCCGTCACCGACCACACATAATGGGTTGGGTAATTGCTCAGCTATTGGAGATAAACTTCCAATTAATTTTAGCGCTTCCAAACCAAAATCCTGTAACTCATCAACGAGAACACATCTGTATTTAGAAAATCTACCTTGCTCCACCACCAATCTAGCTTGGTGCACCGTGCCTTCAAATGTCATCAGATTACGTTTAATCAATTCCTTTTGGAATTCTACAAAGTAGGGCCAAAGTTTTGTTCGCTGCTTCCTCACCATCCGCGGCCTGCCTGTTCGAACTGTGGTCAGGTAATCATCTTGATTATCAATACCCATACGATCAACAATTTGCTCATATTCGTCACGAATATACTGCTGATCAAATTCAAGGTCTTTATCGATACGACTAAACACTTGATTCCATATGACATCCTTATCGTTATCTTCAGCAACGCGGCCTGTGGCTCCACCACGCTGGCAGATAGTTCGAGCCAGTTGGTGTAAGTTGGTGACATCAATGTTACGACTTAACTGAGGAGCCATATCTTCGATCAGGGCTTTTATTGTAACGGCCAGGTTAGTCGTAAAGGTTGTAACCAATACCTTCTCATTTTCGCCCAGCTGTTTAGCAAGCCAAACCGCTCGATGCATTAAGGCTACTGTTTTACCTGTCCCTGCCGCACCATTTATTTTCATAGGACCTTTCACATTCCACTCGACCAACTTACGCTGATATGGGTGCAAAAATATGCGCCAGGCTTCTATATCTTCACTAAGAATTTCCCGAAGGTGTTCTTCTCCCTCAACCAGCACCAGATCCATACTGACAACATCAGAAAGGTGCGAGAAGTCCCCTGGACCATCCGGCTTGACTTCTTCTCCACTCGGCTGGCCAAGCATTTCTAAAATAGCTTCGTCAAGCTCCATGCCGCAAACAAAACCATAGAGTACTTGCCTAGCCTCCGGCGGTAGATAATCAGCCATACGCTCAAAATCATCATCACTTTGCACCGCTCTCACTGAGGGTATTAATGCTTCGGGCACACCTGCTTGGAATAAGTCCTTATTATTCAATGTATTCAGGCGATAATCTGTTACGACCGATGGTGGCTGCTCCGCTTTGACCTCCTCAGCAATACGCTCAGCCTGATCGACATCAACAACTTGAAAAACACCAATAGCAGCGTGGGCTTCAAATAATTTATTTACACACCAGCGGTAGGCCTTATCGTGATGGTCAATATGCATCAAAATAAAGGTATCCCCTTTATCCGGCGCAATCACTATTGCTCGGTAGTCATCTCCCAAACGCGCGCTACGCACCTTGGGATCTTTCGTCATTTGAAGCTTCTCAAGATTAATACTGGTCTGGGTACTGTCAACCTCAAATTTGCGATGAAGCTCAACCACTTTTTTCTGGACTTTTGCAGGTAACTTTCCAAATCCTGCCAACACCTCTCGGTGCATCATTAATTGAGCCATTTAACTAGAACTCCCACTTTGTGGTACTTCCTTGATTATTGATTCAATACCCTGAACTTTAAGATCTGATTCACTAAACACTTTAAAACCCGCCTTTACCCAGCGAGATGAAAAACTAATTTGATCACCGATGAGAAATACAATTTTCTTATTTGACATCACCCATGCATATTCCGCAAAGGCATCATCTGCTACTGCATCATCATAATACTCAACTAGCGGTACAGCACAGCCAGCATCAGCCAGAGTTTTGATAAAGACTTCGAGTGAACCAATCGACTCTCCCAATAAAGACTGCCATTCCTCAGAGAGAATACCAGGGGAGGAAAATTTTGGAGGAGGTGAAAGACCTTCTTTAAACTCGGTTGTGGTCAATACGTTAAAACCCGTTGCGAATTGCATCGTATTAAACCAAGCTAATATCTGCCGCCAACGAGGTCTATAGTTAGATATATTAGCACGCGCCGATTCATCATCGTCCAAACGCAACCACGTGGATACACCTTCAAACTCCATCCCGGTTACTGACTCCACGGCACCATAGGTGAAAATATCGCCGCTAATGGTACTATTCGCGTTCCACACCCACGGCTCAGCTGACTCCCCAGTTAACGGCAAGGGCTTCTCGCCCTCCTGCCAAAGGTCCAAGGCAGCACTAAGATCAGTTTTATTACCAGCAATCCCCCTACCCGCCAAGAGAAACAAACCAATTCCAGATATATGCTCTGCGATCTTTCGCCAAGATGAAATATCAGGCGCAAGAATAAAAGCCTGAAGTTGCTGCCATAAGTTACCCGAATAGTCCTTAAGAGCCGGCACCTGATGACCACTGTTTCGAATTTGTGACCATTTTTTCGGCAATAATTTATCTACCAACGACGGATGTAAATATTTGAAGGGCTGCGGCTCCTTTTCAAGATCTTCCCAAGTAATACTCCAGACAAAATATTGCCCACTCTCCACAATCGCCCGTCGTTTTCGAATATCATCCGTTAAGCGACTAGTCGGCTCACCTGGGTGCACGTGCGGTTCAAATCCGTCAGTAAAAATCGCAATATCTTTTACGCTTGAATCAGTACATCGCAACATAAAATCAGGCTGACAAGGAATGCTGACTCCTTGTGACGGACCCAACAGCGGTTGCAGCTCAAGCTCCCAAGATCGCTCATCACCCGTCGTAACAAACCGATAGCCTTTTTTACCATTGACCAGCGCATCCTGCCAAGCACCTTTCAATTCACGACTTACCCATTCACGTAATCGGGCAACAAAACGTTTTTCAAGCACACTATCAAACAGGGAATCGATTTTAATATCATCAAGACTCTCTTTTGTTTCTCGATTTTCAGCTCCCCTCAGCAACTCATCGAGAAGATCGATACCTCGGTCACGACTGATATTCGTAGAGCGGTGCTGCAAATGATAAGTACGAATACATTTGTAACAACCGTCTGTATCCTCTTCACTTGGGTGGACTCGTTTGCACTCACAGGTTTCAAGCGCATTTCTTGCCAGCGTCATCACTTCAATAACACCCTGGCCAGCCCTGTTCTGCTCATCTGTTTCTTGGAACAACGCTTTTAGAAAGCCGGTACCACCAGGTACCGCATCCATTAACACCAAATAATGACGAGTAAGCCCACTGGTGTAATCTGGTACCGATTGAGCGCGCACTAACAAATGCGCCGGATCACCTTGGAAACGTAAGCGCATACCTAGGTAAATGGCAGCTTCTAGTGTATCCATATCAGCTTCTTCTACTTCAGGTAAAAGCAGACGCACCGCCTCAGATCTCAACTCACGATAGAGCCAAGCATTCTGCCAAAGATATGCATCACCCTCCTGCCCCTGTTGTTGCATGGCTTCAGTTTTACGACGCCCGGAACAACTACGTCTGTGACCAACCTTACTCAATCGCTCCCGCGGGCCTGCAGCAACACCACAGTCTGCGCATACAGAAAAACCATCCGGCGCTTTACGGTCATTACCCACATCCACAGTAGGCAACATACCCTTATAGCCGGTATTAATTTCACGCATACGGATAGCCGACCGGTATTCAATACCAAAGGGCGTTTCATCATCACCTACTGCTCCTGCCGACTGCGCAATCGTATTATCAAAACTGGTAATTAACTGATAGGGTTCACTCTCTCGCTCCTCTCGCCTATCGGCTGAAAGGCTGTCGTAATACTCCATATAGGAAATAGCTTGAGAGCGATGAAAGGGTAAACTCGGGCGTGATTGCCCTGCATCTTTTAACCCTGAGGGCGCAACAATGTCGTAACCGCATTGTGGGCATAGCGGTGCATAGTTCTGATCATTCACCGCATCCGTCGTCGCCATAAAACCGCACTGACCACAGATCGACCAGTCTTCCAGCAGGGGTTGATTCTTACTCCCCACTTCGAGTTGTTGAATCTCAAATACATGACTGTGAGTATAAAATCGATTACCTGGCGCAAGTTCCCTAATAGCCGTCGAACCCGAACGCACGATTTCAAAATTCTGAATATGGTCTTTACTATCTTCTCGGGATCGACCATTACCGCGGTGCTTGTTATATGTCGTACCAGAAAAACGTACGCCTCGTTCTGGAAAAGCATAATTGGGCAACAGGCCATGCTCGGTTAAAACTTCTAACGCCGATATTTGCCCAAGCTTGCTAGTACGTGCACGTAAAATCTTTTGTTCTCGTTCAATCTCTTCCAGAGACTGCTCATCAGACTCATCAATTTTTGTCTTTTGATCATTCAGCCGCTTCTTCGCATTTACCAGTAAACGACGTTGGTTATCAAAGTCCTGAGCCGCCTGTAAAATATTATCCTTTAATGTTTCCGTGACGGTTTCCTGCATAAACCTGTCACGCGTATCCTCGAGTACATCATTAACAAACCGGTCCAGAAACGTTTGCTGCATACTCGCTTCATTGAGTGTCACCCAAGCTAGCATAGTGGGAATATTTCCCGCCTGCTTAACCACCATTTCATCAACCAGTTGCTTACCGGATGAAGGTAGTTCGGCTATCACTCCCTGCTTAACACTTTCATCGAAACAGAAAGCTAGGTATTGGCGAACCAACACCGCCGTAGCATCCAACCAACAACCAGGAGGTTCTATATCACCATTCAGTAAAGCCTCCGGCCTAGCGTAGAAAAACAAATCATGGGGCCGCTGATTAATAACGCTGAGCACTAGAGCAGTACCAGTACTTCGACCTGCACGACCAATACGCTGTAAGTAACTCGCCACGGTAGGCGGAATAGAACACAACATCGTGCTGGAAAGGTCACCAATATCAATACCCATTTCAAGTGTCGATGTCGCGGTAAGCACATTCGCGTCGTCGGCATGACCACCGGCATTGAACTCCATCTCGAGGGCTTCGCGTTCTTCGGTCGTTAACAGCCCGGTATGTTCATAAGCAAATACCCGACGTAAAGCACCTTTACGATATCGTTGTTGGTAATACGCCTCGCGATCATTAAGTGCTTCACGCTGATAAATACCGTGGTGATCCCTGTAGCCAAGTGAGGGGCTTTTCAGCCAATGATCCATTTCCCATTCAGGCCGAAACAGCATTTCGCCTGAAGAGCTACTCGACATTTTTACCCCATTAGAATAAAGGCGTGCCATTCTGGGGTTAAGTCCATAAAACTGCTTAGTACCATCCTCTGATAACTTAATCAGTAAACGGGCAGTTTCACCCTCCTCCAGAAACAACCGAAACAGCTCTATCAACGTATTGTCATCAATAGACTCAACCGGTAGTACTCGTCGTGCCCATACTAAATTCCAGGGAATGTTGCCTCCGCCGACAGATGCAGACAACATATAATCGTGATAACGGTCGCTTTCTGTCACCAGCAACCTCGGCCGATACTTTCCTGCTGACGGATAGACTTCGCGGCCCGCTATCGCTTTGCCAAATGGATATTTACCCCAATAATTCTTGGTCGCATAATCATCCATAAACGCATGATACAGTCCGCCCCTTAAACGACTACGATGTAGCACACCATAAATCCATAATTCATAAAGCCCCTCATCAATCGCTGCCAATGAGGGACTTATTCCAGGTAAGCGGGTTTTTAATGCGCCAGCCAGTTGAGTAATGACAGCTGGGTCCCAGCCTAGTGTGGCACTGCACTGGCTCTCCATCGTGCGCCCATGGGTCTGCATCAAGCCAAACTCACTGATCACCTCCCAATTCAAACGTCGGACAATATCCTCTCGCAATTGCGGGGATGGCTCATCAGCTGAAGCGCTATTTCTATAATCCAGGTAGGGTTTGTATTCGCGAATATCCGGCGGAATTATCGTGGCGATTGTTTCTCGAAGACTGCCTGGGCGGCCCGCTTCGGGCTGACTCCAATAATCCAGTAAGGCTTCAGCTGCACGAGCCAAAGGTAATCCAGCATCGCCTTCTTCGTCGATCGTATGCTGAAGCGCAGTACGTAAGGTAAAGCGATAAGTCCGGGCAGAGAAAAAACCTGCCCGATGAGAGGCGTCCTGCACACTGTCAGTAAAAGCCAGTAACTTAGGATCACTATTTAGCGTTGAGCCGAACAACTCGTCCATTGCCACCGAGGCCACAGTGGCCGCGCGGCTACCAATAAACATCAGGGTATCTTCACTCAGGCAATGAGGACAAACCCGTTTACTAGTTTTCAAACCATCATTTCTGGTTTCAGGGTGGTGTTCAAACTTAACCGGAAAAGTCGCTTCTCCGGACAGAGGGCATGGCCCCGGCCCTTCCCGCATTACCAACGAATTGGGCGCCAGATGATAACGCGTAGTGGGTAACGCCATCTGCCCACTAGGAACCAGTGGCTCATCACCTTGCTGCCAACGACTAATCGTCACAATACCTGGTGATGCGGGACCTTCAAACCCCCACCCTTGATAGATTTCGCGGACATCATCCTCTAGCCCAAACCCCTGAACCGTTTGCTGTATCTGTGCACGACTATTCGGGTCAATCAGCGCAACCCACGACACCTCACCACACTCTGTACAGTGGGCAATAGGAAGTTGTCGCTTCTCACCAATCGGTTGATCCAACCAATTAAACACCGGCGTATCCGCCACCAACATGCCAATGCGACGCAGCTCTCGCATCCAGAACTGCACTTGGGTTGGAACCAATGGGAAGGCACGCCCAGAGCGTAATTCTTTGGCTTGAGATACCAACGCAAGGAAGGCCATCAACACCTGTTCACGCGCGTCTATATCACCCGCTTCCCTGAAATTAAAATCACGCTTACTTAAATCAGTTAATAGCTGGTGCCATATTACTGCACCATTTTCTGTTGCTTTCAGTATTTCATGAAACAGGGGCTGAGAGCGCACCCACCCACCAACAGCCAATGACCAACACACTTGCTCATCCAAGCCCTGCCACTGATCTGGCGTTTCAGTTAACGGAAACTCAGGGGCCGAAAACAGTGGCGCTATACGCTGGCAATACGTTCGCGCTTCCTCCCTCATCCCTGGTTGGCAGAGGTCAGCACTGGCTAATACGGGTGATTCGACCGCCGTACGGACAATCTCGGCAATAGACAGCCTGTCTTCCAATATCACTGCATCATTACTGATGGGTTCTTCAAATAGCCGTTCCGCAAAACCACAGAGACGATTGATAGGATCGTGCTGCGATTCATCCTCTCCAGCCGCAATGGTGGCTGAGGTACCAACAACACACAGGTCACCGACCGCCATATTCAGACGCAATTTTAAACGACGAATCAAACACGCCACATCAGCACCTTGGGCACCGTCATAGGTATGAAGCTCATCAAGCACTAGATAACGTAAACAGTCAGCCTTAATATTATGCTGCCAAATACCTTGGTCCTTTGGCCGCATCAGCAGGTAATCGAGCATTTTATAGTTGGTTAACAGGATATCTGGTGGGTTACCCTGCATCGCCTGCCGGTTGGTAATTGCCACATAGGAAGGCTTACCATTGGGGCCGTCAGGAGAAATAATCTGTACTTCCGTATACGTGCCCTTTTCTTCACCGCTTCGGTCTTCCTGGTTGGGTTGCATACGACCGGTATAAAGCCCAACGCGGATACTTGCTACCCGACGCTCACCATCCCCCACTTTTACTAAGCTGGATAACTGCTCTGACTTAAGAATTTCTTCCGCAAAACGCCCGGCTTGATCCGCTGCCAGTGCATTCATGGGATAAAGCACAATCGCCTTAATGCCCTGTTTTTCTCCCGCTTGATGCTGACGTAAACAGTGATCCAGTATCGGGTAAAGGAAACACTCTGTTTTACCCGAGCCAGTACCGGTAGTAACAATCGTTGGCTTCGGGCGATTATTTTTACTGGTCAGGCGTTGCCAAGACTCCCACTGATGGCGAAAGGGAGTGAACGGAATAGTTAGGTCAAAAAACTGTTCGCCTTTATCCGCTGCCGGCCGGAATGGGCGACGTAGTTGTAGCCAAGGGCCTTTAAAAAGCCCATTGTCCATATCGCCCATAAAACGGGCAAGCGCAGTCTCAGCGTCAGCATCCCGAAGCGGAAAAGTTGCTTCAAGATAATGCTGAACCTGTTTTTTGACTTCCTGCGCCAGCGTGGCTGGTAGCATAGATATACCCTAAAATTAAAACTTATTATTATCACGGTGCAGGTAGTTAACTACCCTTAAGCAACAGTACAGGACGAATCGCAGGCTTTAAAAATGGCAAACCAAGCGCTGCCATATTTTGTTCCAGAAAAGTACTAGCCTGTTCCAGCTGCGCCGCCATTTCAGATACATCACCGGCTACGGTTTGGTCTTCTTCAGCTTCGGATTTTAATTCATTAAGCCAGTCGATAACCCGCCAATCACCTAACACCTCCCAGTTTTCACTGGGCTCGTTCATTTTAAATTTCACAGCTGCAACCGCTTCTCGAATATGCCCAGATTTCTCTGTTATCTGATCGTATATTTGAAAAAGAATCAGCGAGTCTTCGGCTTCTGGTAAATAGCACAACGACACCTGCTGCGCTTGAGCTTGTTGCATCGCTTGGTCAAAAGCTCTGTGCCCGACACCGATAACCATCTCGCTAGCATCACGCCCTGTCACCTCGCGACTAAACACTAGGCCTTCATAGCGGCGGCGTACACCCGGTAAACTCAACCAAGCATCAGGTGTTTTAAACGCAATACTATTACCTTCACGACTAACACGCCTACTGGCAAGTTTTAGCATGGATTCAAAAAAAGGACGCAACGCAGGCAGGTCAATTTGAGGGATATCCTTTAAACCCTGCAAATCAAATCGAGAAGTATGACCGACCATAGACTTAATGGTATCTATCGCAGTCTCACCACCGAAGGTGGTTGCTTTATCATCAAACCAACTGTCGAGGCGATCATCGTTAACCGACTGAGCCTCACTAAAAAGTTCAGTAAATACACTGGATGAAGACATACCCAGTACCAGCTGTAACAAATCCTCTGGGTCATCCATAGCACTACCCAAGGCTTCCGTAATACGTTCCAGCTTATCGTTTAACTTATCCCATATCCTGGATTCAACAGTATCAGGATTACGAATTGTCACTACATCTACAGCATGTGTTTGGCCGTAACGATTCAGCCGCCCGACACGCTGATGTAAACGCATAGGGTTCCAGGGAAGATCCACATGAATCAACGAATAACAACGGTGCTGAAGATCAATACCTTCACCACCGGCTTCTGTAGAAATCAAAAATCGAACCTTACCTTCGTTGAACTGATCAGCCGCATCAGCACGACCTATTGATCGAGTACCAAACCGACCATTGGGAAGTTGAACCTGCTCTAGCCGCTCATCACCATTAATAAAGGTCACGCAGTCTTCGCCATACTGCTTCATGAGTGCCGACATTAATGCCGCCTGTGTTGTTTTGTATTCAGTGAAAAACAACACAGTACGACCTTTAAAACGTTCTTCCAGCACCTCAAGAATACGCAATATTTTGGTATCTTCCGGCACTTGATCGGCAGCCTCAACCAGAGCTTCCAAATGTGGCATCTCATGTTCCATAATTGCCATCATGAATTTTGCCAATTCAACTTCAAGTTTTTCTTCACCGTCCAACAATATATCTGCGTCATCGATACTGGATTGAATACCGCTGTAGATGTCTGCTGTCGAAGCACGCAAGCGCATTAACCGCTGGCGTAATGTTTTACCAATAGCCGCAACTGAACTCGACGCCAATTTCTGCATGGCAATAAGCACCAGCATGACCTGCCTACCCCCCTGGGAAGATAAAGACGTCGCATAGGCCTTGCCGCCGGTAATAAACTCACTCAGTAACTGATAAAACTGCGCCTCCTCCGGGCTATAGCTATACACCTCCGAGTAGACACTAACCGGCTTAAATAATTTATTCCCCTGCATATCCGTAACAAGACTTTTATTATTGCGAATGAGTGCTTCTCGCAAATGAACAATCTGTTCTTCATCCGATTTTTTAGGATCAAATAAGTCAGGCCGTAATAAATTCATCAACGCCCAAAATCCCCAGGATTTACCCCGGTGTGGCGTACCGGTAAAAAAGATACAGGATTCAACCTGCTCTTTTTCCAATAGCGATTCGACTAACTGAAATCCTTGCGTTGGCTCACTCTTCTCTTCCGTATTCAGGTGATGGGCTTCATCAACAATCAACAAATCCCACGGTTCGGCTTCAAGCATTCGTTGATGCCTGCCTTTATTGTCCGCACGAAGCGTAGGCAAAGAAGCAACCACTTGGGAATGGGTATTCCAGAAATCAGATTTAGGAGTGTCTGCCTCGGTAGAGTAACGTGTCAACCGTATGTCAAACATATCACGCAAACGAAACTGCCACTGTTCTACCAGTGATGCAGGGCAAAGAATTAGTACACGCTTGACCAAACCTTTCGATAATAAAGGCCAGAGCATTAAACCCGCCTCAATGGTTTTACCCAAGCCAACATCATCGGCCACCATATAACGAGCAGGCCATTTTTTCAGCACCTGATTACAAACCCACAACTGATGCGGTAACAAATTAATTCTTGAACGGGAGAAGACACCCCAGGCATCATTAGCCGACTGTATACAGGCAGCTTGGGCACGGGTAATAACCTGAGCAGGGGGATGATACTCACCTTTACTAATGGCCGACCCCAGCGTCACCAGCTTTACCAGTGATGACAGGCTGCACTCTTCCAGCCCATGCACAAACCTGACGATAACCGATTCATCTTTAGAAAATTCAATAATGCCCTGGCCAAATTTACCATGCAGAACTTCATCGCCAGAGGCCAGTACCAAAACAGGGACCGTGCTATTTACCATCCACCTTATCCCAATCCGTCATTTCTCTACCCAATAGTTCTTGCTGTAAAGCCCAATTTTCAGCAACTATCATCAGTGGGATATCCCAGGCGTTATCAAAACTCACGTTCTGTTCGTCCATATGCTGACTAATAAACTGATGTATTCTCGGCGAGTTATCGAGACTGGCGTAAGGGTCTAGACCAGTACAACCCATATCGCGTAACAAATCACGAACACGCTTGTAAGGCACAAACGCATGTTCAAAGAGAAGCGGGCTTTTTAAAACTTGTTGGCGAAGCAGCTCTCGAACAACAAAATTACTACCAATGCCAAGGCTTCTTCCCAATGCAGGGGCGCCAATACCTCCACCCTGCTGCTGTTCATCAACCCATGAGCTCAATACAGTCGATAGTTTAAAATTATCTTTATAGCGATCCAAGCCAAAAAACAGCTCTGCATAATCATCCAGATAACGGGATAATTTATAAATCACCGGGAAGCGCATCATCCACTGTTCATATTGCTGAGTATCTACCTGCTCTGCAATAAACTCATCCAGCACATGCATCCACTCCTCAAAACGTTGTTCCGGATTTTCATCCGAAAAAACTCGCCACCAGTCACGGCGCTGACAATCCTCAATAAAGCTCCTATGCTGCTCCGGCTTGGTTCTTCCCAGAGTATGAAAACCACCGAGTAAAAGTAGACTAAGCCAAGAGGAACGATCAAAACGACCGTCTTCATCATCACCCAAAACCAGCTCAGTTTCGCGAGGGTACACTGCGTCATTATACTCGTCTAACTGCTCTTCCTGCTCAAGCTGCCACCACTGGTAGATTTTATCCAACGCTATGGCAGGGTCTATCGGCTCAAAATCATCCGGTTCATTTTCACTCTCAAAGATGAGCGCTTTAATTTCTTTAGAGGTAACCAATACTTTGTAAAGTAACTCACGCTTATCCGTATAACTCCAATCCGACAATAAAGGCGAGTCATCCTTTACTTCGGAAACCCAAGTGCCAGATAAATCGCCGTCGAGTAAATGCCGCGCAACGCCGCTACCAAGATCACCTTCCAATAAATAACGTAGCCCAGCTCCTTGCTCTCCAGCTGATGTTGCCGCTAGCAACCAAGACACCAGAACTTCAGCCCGCGCCTCCATGCCCCGCCTGCATAACTTAAAAAAACCAACGGCAGTATCGCCATAGCTACTAGCTAAAATTTGAGTAGTAGGCGCGAAAGCACAGCGACGCACTTCCTCCTCGCTCCCCAAAGTGGTCAACAACTCATTCGCGGGCAACCAACTACCGGCTCGGGATTGAAACTTCAGTTTTTCTAATTGCTTAACGCTGGCATCAAAGTCATCCAACAAGGCCTTACCGCCCTCCTGCAATGAATCCCGCGCCTGTTGATTGAGTACCTTCCCAAGTATCGATGCATCATGCTGAGAGACTCCGTCCTTGAACGAAACCGTCGATAAAAGATCAGCAAAGCCCAAAGATACCCATTGATCGTTTATCTTTTTAAATTCAGGAACGACCAACCGCAACCACGTCGCCACTTCTTCCGCAATCGCATTATCGGTATTGAGGGGTCCTCCAAAAAAATCTGTTTCTCCCAACGCCTGAAGCAAAGCTGGCTGAGCCAATAGGCCTTTAAAGATGTACTTCACTTCCTGCCACTTCAGCAACTGGCCTAAGCTACCAGGTAAACCGTTAGGCACAAAATTCCGACTACCGGCCAACCGACCCAATGCTGCGGTAGCCAATGGCTGTGCAATAACACGCACCCCTGAATCATTCGCAATACGTGAAAGTTTCCCAAGCATCGTTTTCCACAAGCTGTACCAAAACTGATAAACACAGGTACTCTCACGCAGCTGAAGTTGCTTCTGTAACTGGGGCCAGTCTATAGCTAACATCTGGGTAATTTGACGTTCAAGTGCACTACCCAATTTAAGGCCCAAGGCACTGTTAATGTCAGATTCAGCAGCCAACCTAGATCGCCCGGCATCGATTTCAAATGTGCCGTTAATGGCATATCCCAAATAATCACTTTCACTAATGGGCGCAGTAACCCAAATGCTCGGTAACTCCGAAGGCAACTCGGTAAAGCCCATTGCATCAATAGCCAGTAACAAGGCACCATCCCCTAGGTCCATTTTCACGACTAGTTGAGTCATGCCTGGCCTCAACTGCACTTTGCCAATCCCTGCCCCATCACAACCAACGAAAGCCTCCGGCAGCCAACGAGCTTGCAGGCTCGTACCATCAAGCTGATGAACTTCCACTTCGTGAATTTTTTTCGAAAAGGCCGCTAATACGCCAGCCCGGAGCATGAAGGGCTCCATAAATTTATTATCTACGCCCTCTCTCAAGGGTAAACTTATAGCCGTCCCCCGTTGTTTTTGGGTTTGGTTTTTCCTCAATAAATCCTGAACAGACTTGGTGTCCTCCCAAGCCGACGGCAGCAAACCACCCGCCACACGCGTCTGTAAACGTCCACTGATAATTTCAGGCGTATCACTGACTAATAACACACTTTTAAAACCCAGCCCGAACTTGCCGGTAACATCGTCCCCTTTATCCGATGCTGACAGAATCACCATGTTTTCAAGGTCATTATCGAACTTACGCTGTTTCCCCGGAAAGGTACCACTGCCGATTTGGTTAATCGCCCTCCCCCAATGCATAAAGGTCACCCGGTCAGGCTCAACATCGACAACAAATTTCAACAAAGCGGGGGGTAGAGGCTCCACATCCAAGTCACCCGGTTTCGCCGGCCAGGCTTCAATCTCTTCTAAATTATGGACCGCATCATCCGCGTTCTGAAATACCTCGAACGGTATGCTCCAGCTTTGATACTGATAGTCACGCACCTTGGTTCGAATAGCTTCCAGAACCGAGTTTTGTACAGACGAATTGCTTTCGAGCAGCTGCTGAACATCCACCAACAACTCTTCCTGCTTTACTTTAAATCCTTGCTCTTTCGGATTGCCCTTAAACTCAGCGACTTGCTTTCTAGCGGCATCGTAAGCCTGAAGACGTTTATCAAGCTCAGGGTGTTTATGCGCGCCCAGTTGCTTTAAGTAGAAAGGAATATTATCGAGAATAAGTGCGCGAGCCAGCTCAATATCTACCTGATCGGATTTATCCAACTCGGTCCATAATCCATCCAGTACCGGCTTGGCTTGGCCATACAAACTTTTCAATAAATAGCGTACTGAGCTCTTAATATAATCAGACAACTCTGTATCCGAATAGCTGGTCGGATCAACTTTTCTCAGCATCAGGCTGATCAGATAACCCTTACTACCCTGTGAATAATAAGACGGCTTACCAATAAACAAGGTCTCAAAATCTTCATCCAGCGATACTTGAATAGCATTACCAAGAATAGAATCAACGGTTGTTTCACTTTCATTGTATACATTGATGGCCACACTAAAATAATCCAGTGCTTGATCAAGCTCAAAACCATGCAGCCAAGTCTTACTTTCCTGTTCGCGAGGTGTATCGGGCACCTCCCAAGGCAACTGACCTATTAACCAAGCCAGCGAGTGCGGCCTCAGGGAATCTGAAGCCAGTTCTCGTGTGTCATCCTCCTTACCCAATAAAACAATCAGAGAGGCGACCAAGGGGTCAAGTACCCTACCGGACCAGCTCTCAAAATAATCACGCAGAATATTGCCCGTGGCATCCGGCATCATTGACGTAGATGGCTCTGCCTCCTGCTCATTACGACTAGCCGAACGCAGTTCCGAATTGATTAAATTAGCGAGTAACCGAGCCTGATGATCATCCAGTACATGGGCAGGAGCAATGCCTTCAACCCCTGCGACAAGCAGAGCCGCAGGCACCCACTGCCGGTTTTTATTAAGTAATAGTAAATCCGCCAAATGATCTTCAGCATTCCTTTCCCTAGAGAAAACCTCCAGATAGGCGTTAAAGGCATCGACCTCTTCTCTACCTGTCTGCCCGTTATCAGCTAACCAGGCAAGTACCTCTATCTGTTGAGGCAACGCCAAACTCCGTTGCATGGCAGGCCTAAGTTTTTCAAAGACAAGTTCTATTTCCAGCGTTTCAACCAAGCGGTTCAGCAACTGCCAACCCGGGAAAGGACTGGCAGCCAGCGCTGAGGCTATCCGGCCCAACGCCTCCGGTTGAGAGATAGATAGGGCACCAATATGGTAGTCCGGTTGGTTATTCAGCACGTCAGCAAGCTGAACCAACCCGGTATCCCCACGGGAAAATAATGGCCGACAGTAATCATTGAAGGCTGGGTGCTCTACAACATCTTGCGACAGTTGATGCGGCAAGCAGAATTTTTCCGGTGCCAGCGCGTATAACTGATCAAGTTCATCAAGATGATCAGTCAGATCAATCAATTGCTCGGGTTTAAATACATCTCCGCTTTTTGCCGGCAACCATGCCGTTCGGCGTAACCGTAATTGCAATGACTCATCATGATTTAATTGGCTTCTGGATATCACACTGAAAATATCCTGCCAGTAGGTCACCGGCTCAGCAGAAGCCAATAACACACCCAGCATACCTCCATCGTTCAGCGGTTTGAGCATACGTTGCTGGCGTTGCAGCTCTCGAGAATCGGCACTGCTTCTAATCAGGTGAATATTGGCTAGTAGCTCAGCATCTAAGGAGTCGTCATCACTCAGATAAACATCATCCCCACCAGCTGAAATAGGAACACCGTGGCAGGACCAGTGAAACGGCAGAAGCTTCCATAAATCATCATCCTGAATATCCGCTAACAGATCGGAACATTCCTGTTGAGTAAAAGACTCAGCATCCAGCGACTTAGCAAACTCATAGTCAGCCAACTCCTGCTGAATAGCTTCAGATTTTATTTCCTTGACGCTCAGATCGGACCACAAGCCCCTTGGGATCGCGTCAGCCACAGAAGTTTCTATTAAGCTCCATGGCGACTGCTCACCCTCATTCATCACCACCCACAATTTCTGCCACACAGGTTTCTGCTCATAACCTAGCAACCACAACGTCTCATCAGATTCGAAGTGTTCAGGCTTCGCATGCAGTAAATAACGAAAACCTTTTTTGGAAACCACATCGGTTGGCGCCCCCACCAAACTTGCCAATCTACTCCGCGCTTTAGCACTACCCAGTACATGAGCGCGGCGGCCCAGCGACTCCAGAATAGCATCCCCCTTGCAGGGCTTCATGGCTTGACCTAACACTAACTTACAGGTCTCAGAATTGACTAAAAACACCGACTCCCTTGCTAACGCTTTCTGGTAGTCAACCGCAAATCCTCGTCGCTCTTCCGGATGGTTGCTCTGAGCAAAACCAAACAGCAAACTATGCTCTTTTGCATCACGCAATTGCCGAGCAGATATAGCAAGGGTTCGGGCCTTACGGCAATCGTAAGCAGGTAATATCTGCAAATCGACACAGCGTGTTAGCAATAATGGTCTAGATTCAACATCAACAGCCCGCAATACTTGCTCGGCAGTTTTGAGTGCAATTCTACTCAGCGACTCGCTGTCACTTGATGATTCACTGATAACAGCATCTACCTGCCGAAGTAAGGCGGTAGCATCTTCTACTGAAATATTTTTGCTCGCTCGTGTTTCAACACCAAAAAACTGAGCCGGTAATGGCAAGACTTGCGTTTCAGCCTTTAGCAACCGGTTCAATAAGGTCGGCGGCAAATCACTCTCCAACTTTAGGCAACTACCCTCGACCAGACAAGCCACAAAGCCTTGAATCATTTTACGGTTAAACTGTAAGGCCTTTTCACCTAAAGTGCTTAAGGCTCTTCTGAGTAACGACTGTAATTCAGACTGTACTGTCCCATAATTTTTATAGGGACCTGCAGATTCCAAACAAAACCGCACTAGATAACCCAACAGCGTCTGCTCGGTAAAAACAGCCCTCATATCTACATGGCGGAACAAATCAATCAGTTCGGTTGCCTGCCATTGAATATTGATCGACGGATCAAGTAGGCGCGGGCTCTCCTCAACCGAGAAAATAGGAGCATCAGAGGATTCCAACAATGAAGGGAACACCTGCCAAGGCCGACCGGCATCTTTTATCGCAGGCTCTGGAAGAAGGCGCACTAGGCGGGGCGACTCATGCAGCTGCCAACTAACGCCATCTGCATCTAGTGTACGCAGCCAAGCATGCTGCTGCGTGATAGCGGACTTTAAATCTAACCATAACTTGGTGTCAGAAAATGCACGGGTTAATGCTGTTCGCCCTTTATCATCGACCTTGACCGACTGGCAAAAATCCGCCAGCGCAGGAAGAATCAGTGGTAACACCTGCAAGCGCGCCAGCTCAATATTCCAGGCCGTCTTTATGGTTTTGTCACTGTCAAACGCCACCACATCGCTGGTAGCAAACTGTTCTTGCCCATCAACGCCTTGCCTGCCAGCATCAATAAAAAAGTAGCCATGCAGGGTTAACTGGAAGTGGAAATCACCCTCGCAGCGTACTGTTTCCGCAACGGTTTCATCCATCGGTAAAAACACAGCCCACTGTGTCGTCAGCTTGCCATTGCCTGGTATACGGGTGAATAACGCCACGCCATGAGGACGAGCTTTATCTTTGGCTTGTTTGGGTTCCCCATAGCGATCACGGACATTACTAAAGGGCCACAAATCATGGGCATGCATAGCGGTCAGCGCGTCGTTCCAGCCAAAAGCTTCACGGCCCGAAAACTGTAGCGCCGATTTTTTCTGTTGATTACCTTGGTAATGAATACGTCCCGTCAACGCCACCGGAGTCTGTGGTTGCTGATTGCCACTGGCATCAACCAACTGTAATAATTTCCGTCGCTGGTCATCCGGCGCTAGGGCAACACTAAAACTTGGTTCTTTTTCTTGTTGCTGTAAATCCCAAAATCGTACGCCACGTAAATGTCCCAGCATGGGTAACAAACTGGCAATATGGCTAGGCAAATCTACTTCTCGCAGAAAATCCAACAGTGCGCTGTCATCCCCTACGTACTCAGAAACTATTGCCCAACCCTCTTTGCCATTTTCACGCATAAGGTGTTCGCGTTTTCTCAAGGGTAACCAGAGAATAAAACTCGCTTCGGTTTGCCCACTCTGACCTGTGACACTGGCCAGCTGGTTCTGAATACGGTCAGCATCCGCTTCACTGAAACTATCCCAATCGCAATGCAGGGAGTTTTCAGGGTCAGGCCCACTCCAAGGATTGAGGATTTCAAAGTAATCTTTATCTCCATCTGTCGCCAAAAAGAAAAAAGCCTCACAAAAGTGAAAAACGCTTTTCATGCCAAGGCCAAACTTACCTATACTACCGCCATCATCAGCCTTGCTGTTTAGGCCGAAGGAACGAATTCCACGGGCATCACTTTCTTTAAACTCGCCGTTATTTATCAGAAAAAGACCTGGGCCTTTCAACAGTGGATGGTCAGCGTCCGTAATACCTGCCACCAAACCAAAATCCAACTGAGTAGCTTTTGCATCGTCGGTATTTTGAATCAGCTCTTTGATGACTGGGAAGCCGCTGAGGTAACGATCACTCAGGTTGTCACCTATCAGATTGACGAACTGCATAGGGTCTTGGATAAAACCAGCCATTAGTATTTTCTCCTTAAGATGCTCAAGATTCAGTCACAACGTACTGATCCCAAGAACCCATAATAATCTCCTTGGCACATCCATTTATCGATACGCCCAGATCTTTGTCCTGTGATACCCACTTCAGTAATTCATAAACATCGTCATCCGCGACCTTCAGATCTCTCCAGCGCGCAACGACATCAATGGGATAACGAAACGTGCCTTTTTTCCAATCAATGGAATGCCCCGCGTGAGTCCATAGTAAGTTCGCTACATATGCGGTGACCCGTGCGTCCGTTTTACTAATATCTCTGTTCAACATGGCTGAATGTGAACGTTTGAGCCGCTTACTCGCCGTACGAACCATATTGCTCTGATTAGACTCCCGCTCAGGTAAAAAGAGGGTCGACTCCGTAAATCCGTAATCTTGAAGGTTAGTGATATCAGGGGCGGCTATATCTCCTTCAGTAGAATTTTCAGCACCAGATACATTAGCCCTCGGTTGATAGCTGGCAAGTGCTTGATCCAATACCGCTTGCGTAACCTCCTGGGAGTTCATCCAGCACTGCCAGCCCCATGACCTGATTCCGTCGTATTCACTCTCGTTTCTACCGACATAGATACCCGCTTCTAGGTTGCCGTTAGACGATAGAATTTGAAGCCCGTTGTCTGACATATTGGAGGACGAAACAACCGCACCACTGGAACCAATGACCACCTTTGCGTGCAGATTAGCCATCGAGTGAATTTCCGCCTTTATATCATTACGCCGCAGGATGCTTTCGACCGCCCGGGGGTTGGTGCCTCCGTCGGCAAGATTACAGACTATTTTGAAGCTTTTACCAATCTGTAGAATATCCTCAGCGCCCTGTCCCCAATAGGCAACAATCATTAGAATCGGCTCATCTTCTGGCTGCTCATCAATAAGACGGACTATGGTGTTCGTTATAGCTTCCCTGTCTGGCAAAAACTTAACATCGCTCACATTATCTCTCCTTGATTATGAAGGCTGCCGAGTTAACCATCTCTCAGGTAGCCCAGACTGAACGAACGGTAAAGGGCCTAGATAAAACCGGCTATTGCTTAGCATCCTGCCTTTATATGTTGATCATCTAGCGCACAAGTAAAAACCTTCAAAACAACAGTACGAAAGTACAAACCAATCTACTCGTTATCTTTGCCTACTACGGGGTATGCCCAGATAGTCTGTGCCTTTGCTAGCAATCCTTTACCGCGTTCAATAATTGCATCTTCATCCCAGTGATCACAGTCATGGAAGTAACGATTAAGGTTTAGTTTGCTGAACTTAATCAACTCCGGCTTTTTATCCTTCCATGAGCCATTCGATAAAGCGGGATTAAGGCTACCGGTTATCAAGGTAAGGTTGCCGAAGCTGTGGAGTATTTTATTACGTGATTCCGTAGAACTTAGCTTCTCTTCAATATTATCGGGGTCGTCTAGCCCAAGAGGCCAGTTAGTCTGCCAGGTTACCGGCAGGACATGCTCTATGGTCAGAGTATCCGGGAGTGCTAGTGATTCGCTCTTCGAGGTTTCAAAGGCAATATCCAGCGCACCGAGTATTGCGCGTATTTTGTATTGCGCAAGATTCTGATAGCTCGTCCTCGTCAACCAAGCGGTGGTGAATTCCTGATCACTAGGGAAACGTGCGGTATCAGCATCGGACTTTAATAGAAAATCAACCACCTTCTGCTCGGTAATTCGCC
>JBALWH010000060.1:0-24433 GCA_036960175.1 Motiliproteus sp.
CCTTTTTCAGCTCCCACCGGCCGAACTACATTTTGCTCCAGGACGTGCAACATTTTAACCTGAAGGTTTAGTGGCAACTCACCGATTTCATCAAGAAAGATCGTGCCCTGGTCTGCTTCTTGAAAAAGCCCTTTTTTGGCCTTACTAGCGCCGGTAAAGGCTCCTTTAGTGTGGCCAAAAAATTCACTTTCAAGCAGATTCTCCGGGATAGCCCCGCAGTTGACCGGTATAAAGGAAGCATCGGCTCGCAAGCTGGCCTGATGCAAAGAACGCGCAGTGACACCTTTACCCGTACCGCTTTCTCCAGTAATCAAAACAGTGCTGCCAGTTTTAGCAACCTTCGACACCAATCGATCAATTTTTTGCATGGAGGGCGATGTCATGGAACACTGATCGGTTTCCAAGCCCAGTACTAAACGCCTCAGAGTTTTATTCTCAGAACGCAAGCCAATCACATCGCCCAGCTGCGTCAAGCGATTGAGAACATCTTCATTTCTCAGAGGTTTCATCATGTAGTCATAGGCACCACAACGCATCGCTTCGATTGCCGTATCTACCGATGCAAATGCCGTCATGATAAGAAAAACCGTTTCAACACCGGCTTCTTTGGCCTTGCTTACCACCTGAATACCGGTCATATCAGGCATACGAATATCACAGAGAGCTACATCGAACTTCCCGGTTGCCAGTTTTTCCAAGGCAACGGTACCGTTTTCTGCGACCTGAACCTGATGCCCTGCGTTAGAAATAGCATTACCAAGGATCTGTCTTAAAGCCGGTTCGTCATCAACAACCAGTACATTTAGATAGCGCATATAAAGCCTCAGCCAAAGGTCGTTGGCTCAAATTGAAAGTATATTCTGACGAGCGTGCCGTGCCCCACACGGGAATCTATTTCGATGTTCCCGTTATGTTCTGAAATCAGTTTCTCGCAGATAGACAACCCTAGACCGGTCCCTTTACCTTTGGGTTTAGTGGTATAAAACGGATCAAATATTTGCACAATATCTTCCTCGCTAATGCCACTACCATTGTCACTGATTTCCAGCATCAGCATAGAGTTATCGATTTTAGTGGTAGTTACTGTTACCCGAGCCGGGCGATCCGACTCACTGGCAAATGAGTCCGAGGCATTGACCAATAAATTCATAAAGACCTGGGTTAATTGATCGGACACCCCTTCAATCGCCGGCAACTGAGAATCGAGATTCTGCTCCAATTCGATCTGTTTCCAACGCTTGTCATAACGCAACAGCTTGGTGGTTGCCGAAATTATCGCATTGATATCCAGTAGACCTCGTCCACTTTGATTAGGAGAAGCAAAGCCAGAAATCTCATAACTAATGGATCGAATGCGGTCCGTCTGCTCCAGCACCAGCTCCAAATTCTTACGATACTTATCATCAAGCAACGGCTGGTCCTTGGCCTGATCGAGATAGATAATCTCTTCCAGCAGGCCACGAATAGCAGCTAGAGGATTTCCAACCTCATGAAGAATACCGGCCACCAACAAACCGATTTGGGCCATTTTTTCTTGCTGAAAATACTGAATCCGCAGACTGTCCAGCTCCTGCTCCGCAACTTTTCGCTCAGCAATTTCACGAACGATCAGTAGCAGCTGCGGGTCCCCATGGATGCTTAGCAGACAAAAGCTGACTTCCAGAGGAAATTCCGAACCATTGCCACGAACTCCCACCAGCTCTTCGGTCACATAGGGGTATTCCGCTTCCTTCAATTCCTTATAACGGGCCCGATAGTTGATTTCTGAGAGCTGTATGGCAGAAGGCAGGAGCTGATCAACAACACTGCCTTTCAGCTTTCCTGGAGGAAAATCAAACATGCTGTTCGTTCGATCATTGCAGGCAATGATGTCTCCCTGCAGATTAACCGTAATCATCGCATCCAGAGAACTGTTAAATATACTGTCTAAAAATGATTGTTTCTTTTTTAGCTCCAACAACATGCGCTCTTTTTCATCAAGCATTTTTCGGGTGTAGAAAAAGAGCGCACACAGCAGCGCCAGATAACCGAAAACCACGTATCCCAAGTGCATGTACAGTAATGAGTAGGCTACATTTAACGCCGTCGGCTCCACAAAGGAAACCAGCTTAAACTCTTCTACCGGGCTCGCATCCAGAGGGTCTTTAACCACAGCCGTATCAAAAATGAATAGCCCCGCCTGATTTTCATAGACGCCATGACCATTCATTGCTGACCACGCACGCTGCAACAGCGGATTAACTGCATCGCCTGCCTTCATCACGTCCTGCAACATGGAGAAATTTTGCAGCAACATCATTTGCACAGAAAAATGATGGTCGATACCACTGCTTCGAAACAGTGGTGCCAGAGAGTGATCAAGAGACCATACGGAGACAACACGGCCAGCCAAATCAACCACCGGCCAGTAAATTCTTAAACGTTGATCTGATCCCGCCGAGGGCTCAGCCAGGTCATCATGATTGTCGCTATGGGCAGCAGGGTCAGGGTCAGGGTCAGCACTAACATGCTTGGCACTACTGGCGGTCATTTCCTCATGAACAATTTTGACCGTCAGCCCATTCCTGCCTGCATGGTTAATGTCATAGCCATCAAAGGGCGAAGGCGACTCTTTATGCTCACCGCAAGAAACAGTAGCTTTCTCTCCAGAACCAACAAACCAACCAGAAAATTGCAGATATCCTTTGTTTGCGTCACAGAGCCGCTTCATCTGATGTCGAATTTTAATCAGCGAAGGTTTCGGCTCAAAATCGTAATCGACGGTTTTTGAAACGTAGCGGACATCTTCAAGACCCGCCTCCAGTTCATGAAGGAGTAGCTTTTTCTGCAGTTCGATATGGTGCGCTTGATTATGCTCCAGCATAGTTCTGGGCATCTGTACATCGATATGAAATAGCACAAAACTGATCAGTCCGAACATGGATATCAGTAAAATTGCGACTATTGAGGATAGGGGGTTACTTTTAAAGTGCTCAATAAACTGAGTAATCGCAGCTCTCATTAACACCCCTTATTTGCACCATCGAGCGGTAGCTGAATAACTACCCGAGTCCCTTTACCACTTTCTGAAGATAGATCGATAGATCCTCCGTGGGTGGTTATAATAGCGTGACAAAGCAATAACCCCAAGCCACTCCCGCGATCCGCTTCTTTAGTGGTATAAAAGGCATCAAACACCCTGTCCATTTTGTCCGGTTCTATACCGCAACCATTATCGGTAATCTCCAATCGAACGCCATTTTGTTCACCCTCAAGGGCCGATGTTTTTACTTCAACGAGAGGTGATCGTCCATCCAGCGCAATCATACTTTCAAAACTATTCTCTAACAGGTTTAACAGCACCTGTGACAGCTGCTCCCCCACCCCTTGAATAGCAGGCAAGCCAGGGTCAAGGTTGGTATTAACATGAATTCCGTACCAGCGTTCATCGTAACTGGTTATATTCTCGACATCATTGACTAGCTGATTGAGATTAATCCACTCATATTCAGTAACCTTCGGTTTATTAAAGGCCGCCAGATCTTCGGAAATAACGCGAAGCTTATCCGCGTAAGTCAGGATATACTTTAAATTCGTCCGCACCCCTTCAGTATCAGCATCTCCCTGCTCCAACCCTCTACTAGATTCTTCTGCCAGCCCTAAAATCGCGGCGACTGGGTTACCTACCTCATGCACAATACCTGCTGCCAAATGGCCGATAGTACCCATTTTATCCTGATGAAATTTCTTCTGCCGGACGATCTCAAGCTGTTGCTCGCGCTCACCGAGCCGTTCAGCCATCTGGTTCACACCCTCAATAAGCTCTCCCAGCTCATCACTTCTAGCGCTGGCTAGTGAAGCGCCCCGGTAACCACCTACAATTTGATTAACTCGACGATGCAATCCCAATAAATCGCCGGTAAGGCGACCGAAGAACAAAGCAACAACCACACCCATAACAAGCAATCCAAACAAACCCGATAGCACCGACACCAAAGCCACCCGATCACTCTGACGTAAATATTCACTCAACAACTTCTTACGGGTACTGCGGTTCTGTGCGAGCAAAGCTTCCAATTGAGATTTACTCTTTCTAAGCTGCTCACTCAACACCGTCAAATTAGCTGAACTGGGATTCATCACTGCTGCTGCAAGATATTGAATCAAGGTACGAATTGAAGAGGCCCTATCTGGAAACAACGGAAGCAAGCGAGCATACTTTTGCTGTAGCACCGTGAACTGAACATGCACTCGTCCTACGACTTCACGACGAGAAGGCTTGCCACTAAGGACGAAAAGTTCAGATATCGTAGAAAAGGCGGCCAAATCAGCCTCAATCAAGGCATCACCCTGCTGCTGAAAGGACTCTAACTGCGCCAATTGAGCGACCATATCGGATTTCTGGTCAAATACGTAGAACACTAAAACCAAAGCATAAGCAAATAGGGCACAGACAAAGACGATGCTCTTACCCTTTAGTGACGTAAAAAACGATCTGCTTGGCGGTTCTTGATCCATCGCAGCATCACCCATAATTATACCTGCACTCATGATAACTCTACCTTCAGGCGCATATTGGGAAGATGTTATTCACCCAAGGCTGCACCGCTAACACCCAATCAATTACCATTCCCTACGTAAAAAAACTTAACTACCAACAATCCATTAACAGCTAGCGTTGACTAGATGCAATTTTCATACCCGAGTCCTGGAATGAGGTAAATATAATATAGACAACTGCGGCGCCTCTACAAAAAGGTATTAAGAGCTTAGACTAGCAGTCAGATAAACAAGACTCTAAGCGACTCACGCCGCCAGAATGTATCCGGAAACACCTGAGGCTCAATCGCTGCAGGCTCTACTAAGCCAGAACCCCGCCCTGCCACTTCCCCCCCTTTGAACTGACTTTGAATACGCCACTGGAGTTTCCTGAAAATTCCCATAGTTGGGAACACAACCGACTCACATTAAAAGCGACAGACACTGCTCCAGTAGCAACTAGCGATGAAATCGTGTTATTTTTTACCCCAATTAACGCTACTGGGTCGATTCGGATTTATCGACCACCCTATGAAATGCACGGGATATGTAGTCGATGATTGCCTCAACTTGAACCTCAGTCAGAACAGACTTCCATGCGGGCATGGAGGTACCTACCAGCCCATCCTTAATAGCGGTCCTGAGATAATCACGATTAACCGCTGACATAAAGGCTCCGTCTGTCAAGTCCCTAGGGTGCTGATCAAGAAAACTGCCGATCCAGTTCTTACCCGTGCCATCCGCGGCATGACAAAAAGCACAGTTATCCTGAAACAATGCCTCACCAGCTCGTTCCGATTGACTCAACTGGCCTATCAATTCCGGCTTATCATGCTCGGCGTAAACGCTCGCGGAGGTCACACCGTCGACATTGCTATAAGAAAAATTATTGCGGGGGTATGATATCGCTCGAAG
Organism: Motiliproteus sp.; assembly: GCA_036960175.1. Taxonomy (GTDB): domain Bacteria; phylum Pseudomonadota; class Gammaproteobacteria; order Pseudomonadales; family Balneatricaceae; genus Motiliproteus. Next base: position 5,434 of record JBALWH010000060.1, read on the forward strand.
CTCCCAAATCGCTCCTTCATTTTCAACTCGACCGCGGTCATGACAACTAATACAGCTGGTCATAAAAAGCTGCAGCCCCCTTCTTTGCTCATCCGTTAAAGACTGAGCAGGGGAGTCAATGGCCAGCTCTCCGGTAGCAAAGGGAAATGCCGACTGGTAGCGCCGATGATTCGGCCAGCCGTTTTCCTGGGTATGGTATGCCGTATTTAGGGCTTTATCCTGCATAAATTCCTTGCGAATAAAATCCACCACCAACTCAACCTCTTCGCCGTTGAGAAAACGGCTAAAAGACACCATTCCCGTACCGGTAACCCCTTGAGTAACAACATCGATCATCCTCTGTCGCGACAACCCACCTAATTCAGCGCGCTGAAAGTTTCGAGGAGGAGGAACCATATAGCTTGACGCTAAGGTTTTGGCATCGCCAGAGTAGCCGTGACAGTAGTAGCAACGATAGTTGTATATCTCCCTGCCTTCTTCATGCCGGACACCATCGTCTATATCAGCCCAAGCAAGCCCCCACTGCAAAGACAAAACAACAGCACCCAACACTCGAATCATCAACATACCCAGATTACAAAAGGTCTTCACCAAAGCATCACCACAACAACAATAATTAAAATTGATCCCGCCAGACTCCGACATAACGAAATACGCAAACTATATACACGAGCAACCCCTTACCCCACAACAACGGAACAGCAATGTCTACTACGTCAAAGACGTATAAACCATGGCACAACCTAAACTTTTGACTAATAGTTCTATAAACTGAAGATCTTAATTTCATTGCCCAATGCCTGTAAACAAGATATATCTGTCTTTCTTCCTAGCAACTAGCGTACAAATGCTTTGAAGTAGAGATTGCTTGTGCAGACGCCAAAGAATATGGCACAGACAGTGCATATGCTTATGAACCAATTTCCCGTGACGAGTGACCTATGGACAAAGGATACCTGAAAATCTCCCGTTTTCTGACTGTAATATTTGCCTCCTATTTGCTGTTCGGATGCGCCCCCCCTCCTATACAAGAACGATCGGAACTGGTCTTCCCAGCACCACCGGACCCTGCCCGCTTTATATTTGAAAAAATGATATACAGCAACCTCGATATCGAAGGGGAATCTGAAGACGAAGCCATGACCCGGTTTCTGACCGGCATAGGAAAGCAGGGCCAAGGATTTAGCAAACCTTTCGACGTTGCCGTTCATCAAGGTCGGATTTTCGTGAGTGATACCGCCAGTAGAAAAGTCTACCTAATAGATAAATCCAAGGGGCTATTTAAAACTATTGGGGACGACTCTCCCGAACCTTTTTCAAAACCCATGGGATTAGATGTCGACGAGAACGGTAACTTATACGTAATGGATATCACGGCCAAGACGCTATCCATATTTGATCGTGACGGCAGCTATCTGAAAAGCATTAAGCGAGAAGAGCTTTTCTCCCGCCCCACCGGGGTAGCCGTTGACCCCAAAGGCACCACTGCCTACGTCATCGATGTAGGAGGCGTCCAAAGTGACAAACACCAGATTCAAGTTTTTGATATTGCTAGCGGTGAGCACCTGCGTACAATGTCGAAACGCGGCAAAGGACCTGGCGACCTTAACCTGCCGAAAGACGCTGTCATCGGCAAAGATGGGCGGCTATATGTTGTAGACAGCGGCAATTTTCGCATCAATGCCTATAATCCCGATGGCACATTTAGCCACAGCTTTGGCCAGATAGGCCTACAATACGGAGATTTCTCGCGTCCGAAAGGCATCAGTGTCGACCCGGATGGCAACATCTATGTGGTTGATGCAGGCTTCGGCAACTTCCAGATTTTCACACCCGACGGCACGCTGCTGCTTTTTGTTGGCAACCGAAGCTCAAGGGGAGACCGAGCTGAATACATGCTACCGGCGGGCATCGATGTTGATGAAGATGGTCGCGTCTATGTGGTCGATCAATATCATAGAAAACTTGAGGTTTATCGCCCTGTTGCTCTCAAGGAGACGGATGGTTACTTTGGCAAACCAAAACCAGAAGTCAAAAAATAACCCCATCAAAACAGGTCAAGATATCGCTTGTCTCATTGGTATCTTGGCCTTGCCCCAGACTCCTGTACTCACTCACCACCACTTAGTGGGAGAGCCCTCGTGCAGGATACTGTGACAACGCTCACAGCTGTTCGGTGAGAACGCAACTCGACCATGACAAGCGCCACAATGCCGACCCTGGTAGATAGACTCCATACTGATATCAGCCTGCCCCTTACGAGTCCCAAAAAACTCATCATGGCAGTTTTCACAGGCTAGCCACATACTGTGTAGCTTATGAGGGAAACGCACGTGGGGCATGGTAGCCGTGTCAGTGAAAACTATGTCCTGATCCCAAACCACCATCTCTGCCTCACCCTCACGAGCAGCTCTGGGCTGAATAGCGCCGGTTAACAAAGCCGCAGCCCAATCTACTTCTCCACGACTATCTTTGGGCAAATGACTGGTGACTTCCTTAGGCTTTTGCAACGTCAGAATATCGGGATTATTGATATCATGGATACCATCATCCCATTGACTCAGCGCCTTATCAGCTGCAGATTCCCTGCTATCACTTTGCCTCGCCGTCGCCAGGACATCACCTTTGACTAAACGGATATGGTAAGAAATACCACTCTTTAAATGGGTTTCAGTCACGCCGATCTTGAAGTCAACTTGCCATGCATATTGATCGTTAACTGAATATTCGCTGGAAGACCAGAAAAACCAGGATGGGGCCCCTGGGAAAATGTCGGTATTAATGGATGGATCATCACATTTATTGGACACCAGCGTCCGTAGTTCCTCAGCTGTAGGTAGGCGCCAGTCTAAAAACCGCCCTTTGCTATGCAGCCTAACCACCTCTTTATTGGCATCCTTCCAGCCAAACCAGGAGCGCACTTGTTTCTTTCGATCCTCGTCACATTGGCTGCCAGTCCAGCTCTGACCGACAGCACATTGCTGCCAGATCAGTCCGGTAACCCGATCAGTAACCGTACCATCGCCGTTAACGACATAACGCTGGGATGGCACATTGTCCCGCTTGTCTATATCGCAAGTTTGCGCCAGCACGGAACCGCTGAGAATGACGGCGGATAAGCAAGTGGCTACTCTCAGTTTGCTCTTCAAAAAGGGCAATATCGGACTGCTCAACATATCTTTAATTTCACCCTGACAACGAGTCGCATTAACTACCCGTCTTTAGAATCACTATCAGATTTCTGCGGGCCACCATTGAGTTTTTCTTCCCACTCCCAAACCGCAGAGCGAGCGCGACGGGAGAACCGCCCTTTGCCATCGCCCACATGCAAGAAGGTACGCATGGCTCCCAGAGCCGCGTGCAGCTCCCCCTTTAATTCGTAGCAAATACCGATGCCATAATAGGCATTGGCTTGCATCGGATTAATCTCAGTAGCACGATTAAACGCCTGCAAGGCACTATCGGCCTGCTCCAGCCCCAGCAGTGCATAACCCAAATTAACGTGTGCTTCGGGCATGTCAGGCATGACAACCAAAACCTGCTCTATGGCTTTACGGGCCTGCTGATAGGACTTTTGCTTCAACAACAGCACAGAATGTTCAAACAGAATATCAACCTGCTGCTGGAGCTGCCCTTTAGCATGATCATCTAACTCTTCCTGAGGACCAATAGGTGAAAGCACCCAATTTTTTGGGTCCACTGCAGCAAGGGCTTTCTGGTCCTCTGCCTGCGAAACTTGTTGAACCTCTGCAGGGGTCCGGGTTTTCAAGACCATCTCTTGCTCTGGTCTGTCACGATACTTAAGGGTCCAGTCACCGGGAAGATATTTAATCAAGGTCCCCAGCAGCGCCATCGCCACGACAGAGAGCAGAAACACCCAGCGTTTTTTATTCTCGCCGCCTTTACGGACGCCACTACTATTATCAATCTCCGCCGACATGAATCCCTCGTTAAACTCGCCTTGCCTGATACTCACTCGACAAAGCCGATTGCTTAATTAATCTCATTGTCTGGAATAAAATTCCCAAAAACAGGAAACTCCCCAGTAAAGCGATCAAACCACCTGCCGCCATCAGACTCATAGCCAAATGCTCATTGATCGAGCTCAAGCCCTGCTCAGCACCGGCCACTTTTCTTGATACACCCAGATGGCCAGACCAAGCCAAACCCACCACTAACAAAAAAACTCCGCCAGCGTACAGCTTGATCTGCAAAGCAGCCAGTCGCTCTGATATTAGTCGATAACCAAGCTCTGGCAGTATTAAATAACCGACGCCCATAATGGCAAGATTGATGGCGCCGGTCACCGCGTGGTAGTGGGCTGGCACTTGCAAGTTATCCCCTCGGATCAACGCCCCGACGATCAGCCCGATCACCAGCATTGCCAAAGATAAAGACACGGCCTGCAGAGGTATGCACTCAAACCGAGAAACCAGCTTTCGTACACCAACAGCCCGCAGCAAACAAAACACAACCAGGGGCGCGGGCAACCAGCTAGCATAGCGCATCAACAGAGTATAAAAATCGCGAAATTCTACCGATCCCGGAGCATAAACAAGAGGGACAAAGGCTCCAGCTAAAGCTGGTAACGCGGCTAATCTCAAAATCCACAGCAGCAGTGGCTGCTGATCTAGCTTAAAAATCGACTCTACGATCAATATCCAACAACAAAACATCAACAGCAGATAACTTTGCTGAACAATATGACCGCCACCCCAAAACAATAGCTCGTAATAGTTCACAGCCGCCAGATCGACCGATATCTGACTAAAGCTCAGCATCACAGCAACCACTGCCGCCAGCAAACAGATACTGCTGGAACGGATACCCGCGCGTAATAACGGACTACCCAAAGAGCTGACTGAAGGCCAGAAAAGATGCAGCAGAATACCGCAAAGATAGATACCAGCACCGACCATAAACAGCGGTGATCGCAACACTGGAAAGTAATTGGTCAGTACGGCATCGCCGCCAGCAATAGGAGACAACACCATCAAAAAAGTGCCACCAAAACACAAATAGCGGCAGAGTCGATCAATTTTTGGTTGATGCTCTCCTTTGACTTGAGTCGCCAGCATAGCCAACACCGCCATCAGCCAGATGTACAGAGACAGGTCCACATGTAGAACTAAAGACGTTGCAAAAACCCGACTACTATCAAACCACTCACTAACCACCGGCATTCTGGATAGCACCAGCACTACCGCCAGACAGTTGGCAACAAATAATGCAAATCCCGCCAGAACCATCCAGCCACGAATTTGCCGATTGTAGGATTGTTTAATCATGAACTATTTATACAAAAGACGCTTAAAAACTGTGAAGGGCAACATACTGCCAAAACCATGCCTATTGTTGACCACAACCCAATCCAATAGCAATCAATGGCACAACAAAAGCCCATGGCTCTGACCCATCTCAATGCCGGGGCAGCAACAGTACCGCCTCGTTCCGTCACCGGTGATAACAAACACCCTTAGCCTAATGATGGCGGAACGAATTTAGGTAATCACTAGTCCAATCCGAGCAATCAGAATGCTATAGTCTGCTGTACTTTTTCAAAGGGTTAGATAAATGACACTCGATATCGAATTGATGATCCTCTGGGGAGCTCTGATACTCTACGTTCTATCTGGATCACTGGCGATCATCGGCCAAATATTCAAAAAAAATCTGGAAGACCTGATTCTGGCCTTAATGGCGGTAGCTCTAATCGCCCACACCGCTGCCATTGGCTACCGCTGGATTAGATTAGATCATGGCCCTTTCATTACCATGTTCGAAATACTGTCCAGCAATATCTGGAGCTTGTCTGCATTCTTCATCATTTGTTACTGGCGCATCGCGGTCATCCGCCCAGTGTCGGCATTTATAATGCCAGTACTTTTTACCATGATGGGTTGGTTGCTGCTGACTAACCCCGGCGAAGGTTTCTTTCCCGCCACCTATGACACCATCTGGCTCTATATCCATATCGGCTTAGGAAAAGTCTTTATGGGGGCAACATTGGTCGCGGTAGGGCTCTCCGCTATAATTCTGCTACGTAATTTCCATAACGACAGCGCCTTTCCTAAGCTGCCAGACAATGACAGCATCAGTGAGCTGTCATTTCGTTTTATGGCGGTCGGGCTGGTATTCGAATCGTTAATGCTAGTTGCCGGAGCCATCTGGGCTCAAGACGCCTGGGGACGCTACTGGGACTGGGATCCGCTCGAAACTTGGGCTTTTATCACCTGGCTACTATTGGCATTAACTTTGCACATCAGAATCACATGGAAAATTTCCCCGGCTGCAGGTGCCGGTTTAATTTGTCTGGTATTTGTGGTCGCATTTCTGACCTTTTTCGGTGTACCTTTCATTTCAACCAGCCCACACAAAGGGGCCGTCTAACTGAGGTAGTCCGGAAAGGATATTACAGTTACCCTTGCCGCCCATATTACAGAAGGTTACTTATATGTTGATCAAAAAGCCGCTCTCTATCGTTATTCTAAGCCTCTCCAGCATCTGGCTGAGCGGTTGTTCAGACGATAGCGAGAAGACCGCCAAGAGCCCTGAAAAAACCAACGCTCCTGCTGCCCAAGTCCAGGCCAAACAACATGCTGCCAATGAAGGACTCGTGCTGGACACTCTCAGCAGCGGCGGTTACACCTATGTAGAGGTAGAGCAGAACGGTAACAAGCTCTGGCTGGCTGGCTCCGGGTCTAACATCAACAAGGGCGAAGTTATCAGCTGGGGCCAAGCGGCTTTAATGCAAAACTTCACCAGTAAGACCCTGAACCGCACCTTTGATAAAATCTACTTCGTTTCCTCCTTTATTGGCAAATCAGCAGCGCCTGTTCATAGCGGCATTAACCTCAGCCAGCCGGCTCCTGCCCCTGTATCAGCACCCCAAGACATGGGCCGGGTACTCTCGCACACGAGCGCTGGCGGTTACACCTACGTTCAGGCCGAAACCCCTACCGGAGAAACCTGGATAGCGGCACCTATGTTCTCTATCAAAGATGGTGACTTGGTGCGCTGGACTGGTGCCTCCAAGATGACCAACTTCACTAGCAAAACCCTGAACAAGACCTTTGCCGAGATTCTTTTCGTTGCCCGCGCTCAAGTAGTTGATGCCAAGCAAGCTCCTGCGGTTACAGCCAGCAGCGCCAACGTCAATCAGGGAGAAGTGGTTGCCACTGAAGAGTCCGGTGGTTACACCTACATGCAAGTAAACACCCAGGCCGGCGAGAAATGGCTAGCGGTTCCTACCACTGCGGTAAAGGTTGGCGATACCGTCAGCTGGAACGGCGCCTCAGCCATGCATAACTTCACCAGCAAGACCCTCAATAAAACCTTCGAAGAAATTCTCTTTGCCGGTGGTATTACCGTTAAATAACACTCATCCACAGATCAAGCAGCAACCTTCTAGGTTGCTGCTTAGCCCCCCACCAGTTTCATAGAGTTCGTCACTAACTCCCTTAATTACAACAAAGATGACCCACACACCTCATTTGCCTACAATGGTCCGAACTTCAGCGGCCAATAGACTATAACGCTTATGCTTAAGACTGCGGATGCAGTTCAACAATACCGAGCATCCCGATTAAAAACGGCTGCAGCTACAAGCCTGTGTTATGGCCTAGTCGCTTTATTAAGCGCCTTACATCTGCAACCAACTAACGTCAATTTCGATACTGGAACCCTGGCATTCGAACACAGTATTATCACTGTCGCTGCATTTTCCATCAGCCTGATCTGCTATCAACCGCGCTGGCTTTTTGGTTTGTTTCTTTGCCTATGGTGGATCCTGTGTAGCATCACTCTTGCAGACCCCATCGCACTGCTGTTCTATGACACCCATATCCCCTGGAGGATGCTAGAAAGCGCAGCCGATATCCCGGCACTGTATAGCTCGGTCTTGGCGCTAACCCCGGTAACGCTCTTTCTATCGATGATCTTTTCACTACTACTGACAGCCGGATTTTTATGGCTCAGACTCAAAAACCAACGTGCGGGCATTTCCCTAAGTCTCCCGGAAAAAACCTTGTTGCTGGTTCTGCTACTGCCGTTGCTGTGGCAGCAGCAACGAGCTAACCCCCAACCTTGGTCAGAAGCGCCGCTGCTTGCCCTGCTCCGGTTTGATACGGCAACAACCGCAACGCCAGCCACTGAAAGACTCAATATCCGACAGCTGCGATTTGGACATCAAAGTCCGTCAAGCCCTGCCGAGCTGGCAGCCATAGGCACTATTTCCCAGCCACAAGCGGCTAAAAATCTGGTACTGATCGTACTTGAATCCGTTGGTAGCCAACAATTACAGGAATTTTTAGCGACCGATGCGGGCAGTCGCTCGACACTCGCTAAACTGGCGAATCAAAGTGTGCTTTTCCAACAGGTTTATAATCGCTACCCCACCAGCGAAAATGCCAATATGCGCATTCAGACTGGCGGTATTGCTCCCACTCTTAGCGATTCCGGTGAGTTCTACCAGCGCCCCTATGCCGCCATCACATTGGCACGGCTACTTTCCAAGCATAACTACGGTACCGCCTTATTTTCCAGCCAGGACCAAAGCTTTCGTAGCTTCAGAAGTTTCCTTCAGCACAGTGGCTTTCAACAGTATTTCGATTACGGTCTGGCATCCGCTGAGTTCCAGCAGCAACACCAACTCAATAGCTGGGGCGGTGAAGATCTGGCGGTAATGAATAAGGTCACTGACTGGCTACAAACACAGACTGCTGCGCCCTTCTTTTTGCAGTATCTCAGCAATGCCCCCCATCATCCCTATTCGGTGCCGGAGAGCTTCAAGAAACAAGCTGGATTGAATGATTACCAACAGGCGTTACTCTATGCCGATCAGGCACTTGGCAAGCTCTACGAGCAACTACAAAAGCAGGGAATACTGGAAAACACGCTGATCGCTATTACCGGCGACCACGGTGACCCCTTCGCCACACGACTGCTAAGCAACAAGGGCTCAGGTTCAAGGTTGAGCCTGGATGAAACGACGGTAAAAAGCTTCCTGCTATTATCCGCGCCAGGGCAACTACAGCAGCCGGTTATCAGCGATCGTATCGGCAACCAGGGTGATCTGCTGAACACGCTGAGTCACGCCGTCCTGCCTGACCTCAGCCAAACACTCCCGGGGCAGAACCTGCTTGCGGAGACACACCCATCACAGATCCAGTATTTTCATTTTAATCAGCCCCTGAGTATGGGGCTGAGGGACGGAAACTGGAAATACCTGCTGCTCAGACACAACAGCAGCGAGCAACTATTCGACCTGTCAAAGGATCCCCGCGAACAAACAAATCTCGCCGCTGAACACGGGGAGCAGATAGCCCTCTATCGCCAACTGCTGAATCAGTGGTATCTGGACGCTGATCAGGAATTTATGGCGCAGTTACAGGGATCGTCTCAGACCACAACCATAGACTACCAAGACCTGAGTCGCCCCGGCGCGAAAAACCTGACCCTTGGTACCATTAAAGAAAGTAACCGCGAGATTATTTTCACACCGCAACAATCATTCGGGCCCCAGCAAGCCATTGTTGCGCAAACGCAATGGAGTGGCCAGCAGCAGGATATAGACTGCAAAATCGATTGGCAGCCCCCGAGCGGCAAGCCTTTAAGCAAAACGGTAACGATACCGGCCGGAAGTCAAACTCAGCGTTTCTATTTGCCCGCCCCAACACCCTTGGCCCTGGGGCATTGGGCCACCTCGGTGCAGTGCCTAGGGCTAGCAGATGTCAGCAGCGGTTTTGAAGTCGCCGACACGCTCAGCTCGATAACACCACCCGCCAGTCCGCCGTTATTGAGTATTCAGATAGGTGAGAACAAGAAAGAGGGATTTACCCCAACCCCGCAGATCAATGGCCGTGATACCTTTATGGTAGAAACCATCTGGTTTGCTGAATACAGAGCGCGCACGTATCAAATACTACTGATCGACCCGGACAACAGCGCCATTGCTTTTGATATCCCACTGGTACCCAATTGGCGCCAGCACTATAAGACCCTGTCTCCACCACAGGCACTACAGGCCGGTCTTTGGCAGATATGGATACTGGATGGGGAAAAGATTCTAGGCCGTAAGAGCTTTAGGATTACTCCTTAACCCAGGGGATACGACTGAATTTCTGCCAGAAGAATACACCAATGCTTCCAATCGCCATTAAGCAGGCGGCCAGCAGCCAATAGCGGGTGGGATCATAATAGACGGTGTAGCCCATCCAAGTGTTCAAGCCTTGATAGACCAGAATACCATCGTCCAATAGCAGCTCCTCTCCCGGCCCTATTTCCCTGCGACCTTCACCGATACGCACCACCAGCTTGTGATCTTTAGGTGCATGGAACACCGAGTCTGTTTCCGGCTTAAGAATTACCTCATCAAACACCAGCTTAAACCAGATCGATTGCGAGGCCCCCGGTGGGGTCCATTCTTGCGCCTGACTGAATGTATTTTCTGGATAAGCAGGCAAGTGCACCACGCCCAACTGAGGCATCGGCTCACCGTGGGCCTTCCAGATAAAAGTCGGGGCAAAGCCCTTGTTGAAGGAGGTATAAAAGCGGTATTCGCGAATTTGTAGTGGAGTCTGATCACCGATCACTTCACGGTGTTCGCGCCCCTGTTGATCACGCCAGCGCATGCGATTATAGGTATGGCCACGGCGCGGACCAGGGCTGTAATGAATATCAAAGCCTTCGTTGATAAAACGAAGTTCGGTGAAATGTCCGGGGTGCCAGGGACCCGCTTCGTACTGTGTCAGCTGACCGGTAAATTCGCTACCCGTAGTCACCTCAACCCAGCCTTTGAGATGCAGCAAGCGTCCCAATCCTACGAGCAGTACGATCAACACCAGAGAAATATGAAACACCAGCAAAGCCGGCTGTCGTCGAAAGCGAGCATTGGTGATAATAGCCGCCAGCAGATTGATGGTCAGCAGGGCCATCACCGGCGCCAGCACCCATACCCCCCAGCCACTGACGTGGTAACTCCACTCCAGCTGGTACGCTATCCACACCGCCGCCAACAACCACAGCAGCAACACCAGCGTCAGCTTTAACGACGCCAGTCTCTGCATTACTAACACCAATACTGCATTCATTTACCGCTAATCAGTTGGGGCTGTCGCAGGTTGCGTTTCTCATCCAATCTTTACCAGAATAATCTGGTGATCCACAATCGGCTTCTGACCAACTACCGCTGGGAGCAAAGCTCAACACCTTCAGGAAGGCATTACGGTAATAGGGAGGGTTATCATAACCATCATTTGTGTTTCCCCCACCCGGGCAGTTAGTGGTACCCCAACCCGTATCAGCGTCGGTACAGACCTCGGTACCGATGGTCTCCCCGCCTTCGGGGCCGACATCATTGAGGTTGACCAAAAACGCCTTGTTCTTCCAGCCGTGGGGCAGGGCGATATGACACCAGTTGCAACGCAAAGCACCTACCTGCTTATTGTGATAGTCATGCAACTCATCCTTACCAGTATCCGTATCCCAGAAGCCAGAACTCGACAAGCCCGCGTCACGATAACCAGTGTCATGACATTTAAAGCACAGGGCATTATTCGGAATTGCCGTGCCTTCAGCAGGCTTCCACCAACCTTTCAGAATAAAATCATTACTAGAACCATGGGGCCCCCAGGGAGGACCGTCCTCACTGTCCGTACCGGTCTGGCTGCGAGGAATAGAAGTGCCATTGGCCGTATCGGAGCCATGACAATCGGAGCAATACATGGTTTGACTACCGACGGCAGCCGTGGTGTTCCAGGGGGACAGCCAATTATTTTTGACCGCGTCATTACGACGGGTGGCGGCACTCCGACCGGTATCATCCATCACCGGATGCCAGGAGCGATGGTTATTGGTGTCATACGCCGCATCCGCACCACCTTCAAAACCCATATTCTGACCTTCGCCTTTATGGGCTATTGGCGCCTGAAACTCCATCGCCTGGTTGGTCATTTCCGTCACGCCATTAACGTTGTAAGAGCCGCCTTTGGCAGCCGATTTAAGATCTGGCGGACTGCTTCCCCAGGCGTAGTTTGAGTGACACTTCAAACAGATCTGGTATTCCCGGGTGACATAACTACAGGTATCTGGATCACTGCCAGCGGTGTCACAGCCAACGCCCGTGCCTTGTTTCACCGCATTATTAGACGCAAAGGTTATTTCAGAGTCAGTGGTCACCGGATCAGAATTAAATTTGGTATTCGAATACTGCGGCTCGACCCCAAAAGCACCGGCCAGTACGCCCGAAGCGATATTGGAATGCACGGCGGTATGAAGATGAGTACCTGCCGCTTCCGTTGCTGTTGGTGTATCACTAAACTTACGGGTCTTTTTCAAACGGTGAGGATTATGACAGTCGGTACACTCCACATGCCGCTGAGCCAACTTAGTCGTGGTTTCAGTAAAGTCCGCATCTTGAATGTCGTGAATTTCTTCCGTAGTGACATCCTGATCAGCGGTCTCTATGGGCATGTGAGTATTCCCAGCGAGGGTAAAATCAGTATTAATATCAGGAGCCTGATTATTGCTCGTACTGAGTATTCCTCCACCTGCCGTATGGCATTGATAACAGGTTTCTTCAATGGCTGAGTTGGCCTGCGAAGATCCGGTAGAACCCTCCCTCAGTAACCGGCGAGCACCTTGTTTAGTATGGGTATCATGACAATTTAAACAGGCAGCCTCCCAAACCTCCATATTCTGCGAATCACCATCCAGAGTGTTATAAAATTCCCGGGTTTGGGCGTCAGTAGCATTATACGCCTCAGTCGCTACGTCAGAACGTGCGTGTGCTGAAGCGGCCCACCCCTCTTTGTCATGGCAGGCCAGACAGATAATATCTGTGTCTTCGTCGTAAGTGCCTTCTGTTGGATGGCTGTCCCGCTGAAAACGATTGGCTCGTAAGAATTTGATCTTAGCGCCATCATCAGTGCCATCACCCACCAGATGAGGGTCATGGCAAGTAGTACATTGCGTTTTACCACTCCCGGTGGTCTGACCTTCTAGGGGTAGCCGAGGCTGGTCTGGGGATAACCCGCTACCCCGAACACCAACCTGATCCCCCTTTCCTACAACCGTATTCGTCGGATCGTAAAGCTCCTCGTCGTCGGTTGCCAACTGGGCGTTATAGGTAAAGGAAATTGGGTGGTCATTGGTCAGGTTGACACCGAGATCACGGGTATAGCCGGAGGTGGGGTCTCCAGGCATAGTGCCAGCATCTGTATTCAGAAGAGTAACGGTCTGGGTGCCCTGAGCCTCGATGACGTTTACAGCCCCCATGGCTAAAGTACCATCATGACAAGACAAGCAAAGTTTGGAGCTTCCGCCCGGGTTAGCATCGATAGTCGCCTGGACGGACGCTGAGTCATACATCGTGTAGGTAGCACTACTGAGCGTTTTATTCCATAGCGGCGATGCCAGGCCGGCTTCCCGAGTAGCGGCATGAGGCGTATGACAGAACACACAGGTCTGGGATGTACCTCCGGCGCCAGTCGCCGATTTAACATCGAAGCTTCCTGAGGTCGAAAGGTTATGTTTGGAGCTAGATATATTGGATTTACGTCGAGATTCCAGTGAAGTAGTTGCACTGTATAAAGACTGGGCTGCCACCGTAACCAGCATTACTCCAATAGCAAACTTCAGTGTTTTGTTCATTGATCACTTCCCAAGTACTGAAAAATCGATACGCGGCCATTCATCATGTCTGCCACGTATATTCGGTCACGCGAATCGCTCCAGGTTCCCGTCGGCAAAAAGAACCTGCCCGCATTTTTCCCAGCGCCACCGATAGGTAGCAATAATTCTCCCTGCTGATTGTAAACCAGGAGATGGTCGTAATAGGACTCAACGATGTAGATATTACCATCGGAGTCGAGACTCACCCCCTTGGGCCGCACCAAATTACCAATCCATAATCCGCGCTGACCAAAAACGTTCTGCACATCACCATCCAGGCTCATCACCTGAATCCGGGCGTTAAGCGTATCGGTAATGTACAGCGAGCCATGGTATAAACTCAGATAGACCGGTGAGTTAAATTGGCCAGGCTTGTCCCCTTTACTACCCCACACGTCCACCAATGTGCCATCAGCACTGAATACTTTTATGTGATGAGCGTGAGTATCAGCAACAAAAATTCGCCCTGAAACAGGGTCTCTGGCAATCCCCGTCGGACGCTGAAAAGTGCCACCACCGAAAGTGCGGACAAATTCACCTGCCGCCGTTAATTCGATAACCATGCCGTACTCAGCATCAACCACGAGAACGTGACCGCCTTCCCCTTCAACAATGCCGATGGGCTGCAGGAAGGGCTTATCGATGCTAAAACGATCCCAGACTTCCAGCTTGCCCTGCACTTCATCAAAGACAAAGATCGAACCGCCACCGACATCGGTAACAAAAATACGTCCGGCGGAATCGACCATGCCTGACTGCGGTCGGCGCAACACCACTGGCAGATCTTTATCTAAGCCGACACCAGCCAGAATCTCCAAAAATGAGCTAACGCCAGCCTTAGCCTGATCATTAACGTTCTCAAGGTTGGTTTCTCCGGTGAGATCACCAATATAAGCAAATCGTGGTTTTGCCGGAGGACTTGGCCAGACCGTATCGGGGTTACTATTGTCGGGTATTTTAAAGTGCAGTACCCGAGCCTGCTCTGCACAGCCAGCCAACAGCATCGCTATAACAATCAGCCCGGTACTATATAAGCTGCAAATCCTTTGCCTGATAGGTTTATTCATGTCCATCTACCTGAATCTTTGACGATCCGTTTATGCACCCGCCAGCATCACCACACACCTGGCCCAGAGGTCTGATCTCCACCATAAATTCGCGTTTTCAAACCTTTTTTGCCGGAGTGACAACGATCACAATGCTCTACGCTCCAGGCTATTTCACCATTATGGCAGAGACCACAGTATTGGCCGTCTATTATTTTAGCCATGGAAATATCATTGCTGCCTGCGCGCATTTTAAAACCTAATTCAAAATGACACACCTTGCAGCGGAATCGAATGCGGTGAAACCAGTGGGGATAGATAACCGGACGAACCCCCGCTTTTTCGGCATACCTGTTCAATAAAACATCCGCATACTCGGCATTTGCCGAAACAGCGACTCCCATGCCAAGCGCTAAGATTGTCGTCGACAACCAGATCCTAAACATTCTGCCCATACCCGAAACACCCACTACTTCGTTACTGGTTGATGCCGACATCTTTTTGCTCTTTCACTGGCGGATAAACCCGACCAGGGCCTGGTTGAGCTCCATATTCACCAACAAAAGTTCTACGCGCCACGCTGTGGCAGCGCCGACATTCGGTCAAGGGGAAAGAAACTGCGCCATGACAGCGACCACAATACTCGCCAGCCAAAATCGCAAACATATTCACGGGATTAGCACCCGCCTCAGCCTTAAAAATACTGTCATGGCAGTTAGTGCAGTCTAACCAAAGCGTATGCGCCTTGTGGGGAAAGCGAACCATTCCCATCTGCCCTGTCTGATCCATAATGATATCCAGATCCAACACTTCTATACGGGTATCAGGATAGATATTGGTTCGAGGTACAATCACTTCCTGTTCCAGCGCCCGCACCCAATCAACCTGATTACCGGTACCTGCAAAATCCACGGGGAAATCCGCAAATGCCTCTCCAGGCTGCTGCAGCTCCTGCAGCCCCGGGTTCTCAGGATCGTGAATACCATCCTCACTTAAAGCCTTCCAGACCATCAGAGACTCTGCACTAGCAGGCAAGGCGAGCACTAACCCAGTAAACGCCAAAAAACATATCAATAGTTGCCGCAAACTTCTTCGCATATCAGATCACCACACCACTCACCATCGCTAACACTCAAAACAAGCTTAATATCTTGCAATAAACTTACCAACTATTGGCCTTAGATCTTGAAACATCAACTGTTTTTAGTAAAAGCTGTAACTTGGATCAATTTCTTTTAGCCCGCCAGCAGCTAGTATTCAAGCAGGCTCGATACATTTGAAAATATGACCGCAGGTTCACCTGTTTGTGCGCCCTGCATTCTATCAGTATTGCACCTAGACTTCAGTGCACTGCAAATAACAATACCAACTACAGGGCTATAGCAGTATGAGCAATAACGCTGCCCCGTTAGGGCAACTAAAAATCGTCGGTAAAATATCGCTCTGGTTCAGCTTTGTCGCCGCAGCCGGGCTACTGGCTCTATTTTTTATCGTTGACGATTCCGGCTCCACTTACCTGGACGCAGTGCAATCCATGTCCATCACCCGCAAAAACCTTCCTTGGATGATGCTGGTGGGCGGACTCTTTTTAGTCACCGGGACGGGGGTCACTACTTGGCTCATCACGCTGTACAGCAGCTTCCGGGTGGCCGGCCCTATTTTCAGATTCACAGCGAACCTTGAGCAAGGACTTAAAGCGGGCGAGGTTCCTCTGGTTAAGGTTCGTCATGACGATTGTTTACAAGACGAATCTCAAACCCTGCAAATCACCGTCAAAGAACTTTATGGCTATTACCAAGGTCTTGAAGCGCAACTTGACGAAGCCATTGAAACACTCGACCGTCCCGGCACCAATGAGGAACAACTACATAAGATCCTACAGAGCCTGGTAAAAGCCGCTAATAAGGCCACAGTCGATGAAGACTGATCGTATACAGCTACTTCTTCGATTGTCGATGCCGGTCACCGCGATGCTTGTACTCACTGTCTTTTCTGTGACCGCCTTTAATCAACAGTCCGGCGGCCCTCATATCGACGAACAGCCCTGCGAGAGCTGTCACCTAGCGGGTGACAAAACCACCGATAAAGACGCCGCTCTGCTAACCACTGACCAGAAACAGCTTTGCATCAGTTGCCACCCTGCTTCCATACAGGCAAGCCATCCCGCAGGCGTACAACCCTCAATGACATTGCCGGATATTTTTCCCGCTGACTGGAAAGGTGATTTAAATTGCAGTTCCTGCCATTGGATTCATAAAAACAAACATGGTGCCATGAGAACCGCAGCCCGAGGCAGGGAATTCTGTACGGCTTGCCACAACGACCAGTTCTTTGAACGCATGGCCGACGGCGGCATCTCCCTGATGACGTCCGCGCACCTGGATCAGGGCCAAAGTTTTGAAGACCTGGGAATTGATCCTTTCACGGCACAGTGCCTGAGCTGCCATAGCGATAGCGGAGAAGGCAGTGGCCGGCCCGTATCGATCAGCGATGACCGGATCGTCCGACATACCAGCGGCACTAATCACCCAGTCAGCGTCGATTACGACAAAGCCAGCCAATTTGGCGGCTACCGTCGCAAACAACAACTGCCAGATAATATGCTATTACCGAGCGGCCTAGTTAGCTGCGTATCTTGCCACCTGGGCTTCTCTCAGGATCACGGCGCCGTTGTCACCAAAATGAAGGGCTCAGATCTATGTTTTCAGTGCCACGATTTATAAAGCCTAAACCATCAACAGACGGCACCTCACAACGCCGTATTGTCTTTATCGACACGTCACTGCAAGGGCGACTGCTGGCAGCGCTTATTCTTTTGGAAACCTCGATGCTGATTGCCGCGTTAATCTACCTGTACTTAAAATTCAACGGCATCATTGAAGCCAACCTATACACCATTCACTTCAGCTCTCGGGCCGACTTACTACCGCAATTTTTTGAACAAATGATTCGCGTAATACTGATCATGTCGCTGACTAACACCGTTGCTCTGATGGTGGCCCATCATCTCTGGGGCAGTCAGATCAAATCCACAATGTCTGCTTTCGTGCACAGACTACGCCGCTTCCAGGCATTGAATTTTCGCCGACATGACGCAGAAAAACAGCCACACAAGGTTCTTGTTTTGCTGCACCAATGGCAGCAGCTGGAAATCGATCGCATGAACCAATTTAAAAGCAGAATCAAAGAACTTGCAGATTTCGATTCAGCCAGCGATGATCCACAGGCGCTGCGCCTACAGTTACAGCAATGTAAAGAATTACTGCAACTCAAGCCGTTATCAAAAAGCAGACAAGACTGCATGGAACGCTGACTCCAGGCTCGCAATAGCACTAAACTAACTAGAGTGGTACCCGGATGAAGAAACCATGACACGGCCAGAAAACCTGAATAAGCTAAGCCTGCTGGCTGGTGCACTGATATTGGCCAGCATTTTCGGCTCCGTCGCCCTGGGGCTGAACACCTACTACCAATTCAGCAGAATTGAAGATAGCTGGCGAGTGTTTATCAGGAATACTGATTTAAAAAGCTACCAACTAAACCGTATTCAGGCCCACCTTGGTTACGGTGGCTTTATTCATAATTTCAAAAACTATGTCCTCAGAAAACAGGATAATCTTCTGCTTCAGGCACATACCAACCTACAACAGCTCCATAGCGCAATAGACGCCTACCAATCCCTTGGGCTTAGCGAGGAAGAGCTCAAAGCAATCACCGATATCCGCGCCGTCATCGCTCGCTATGAAACCATGATCCCCCTTATCATTGAGTCCGCCAGCCTCAATCGTGCTCCGGTAGAAACCGACGGATTGGTATACGTCGATGACAGCCCCGCCTTTTACGCACTGAGAGAGCTTGAAAATATAATTATCAACGCTCGCAAGCTGGGCAGCCATGAAATCCAAAACAGCGTTAATCGAGGTTTGGACGTAGCTAAAACTGGATTGTTAATCCTTCCGGCCTTTACGCTGATGTTACTGAGCCTCATTTATCTCCTGCACCGACTCTCGACCGAGGCAAAGGCCAACTCCGAAAAACTTGGCGCAATCATCTCCCAAGCCGCGGAAGGGGTCATAACCTTTGGTAACAATGGCGCTATAGACTCTGCCAATGAGGCGGCAATAAAAATGTTCGGCTATACCGGTAACGCCTTAATTGGCGAAAACATCTGTGATTTGATCAATGATATTGGCAGCCGGAAAGATGACAGCATTCGCTGGAACCAGGATTTCCTCCGAGCGAGTATTGAGCGAGAGAACCGGGTCTATACGGGGCACCCGATG
>JBALWH010000001.1:0-139613 GCA_036960175.1 Motiliproteus sp.
GTTCTGCTTCATTCCACTGAATGTCGGCGGTGGATAAGGGCTTGAATTCAGGCATAAACAGTTCTGCGGTAAGGTTTCAGTAACAGCGATAGATTAACCGCTTAGGTCCGATTATAGCCTGATATAGACCTGTATTGTGGCTGTAGGAAATTGTTAGTTGCAGGGTGTTATTTGATGATTTTGGTGGGGGTTTAGCAGTTTTAAGGGGGTATATGGGGGCTGCGTGGTTTTGAAGAGTGTGCCTTTGACTCAAAAAAATAAGGAATAAAGGCCGCGAACGAATGGTTGAGCCTGGGGTGTTCAAGTCAAACCGGTCTCAACCATCGGAGACCGGGGGGAATGCAGGTCGCTAACGACCCAGGGGTACTAGAATTTCAGAGTCATTTTCTGGAATCCCAAGAAATGAACAGACTCTCTGCCGAGGCTTCCTAAAGCAACTGTTGCCGCTGTCTTAGGCTTGTTGCTGGTAAACAGTGAGCGCAGCATATCAGTGATGCATTCGGAACGCAGTGTATGAGCCTGGGCAATATAGTGGTCCACATCTACTGAGCCGTCGTTGTTTAGTTTTACTTCAAAGTCTGTGTCGTTTGCCAGTTTGCTGTAGTTGTACATAGTTACCACCAGGATAATTCATCAAATAGCTTCGATAATATTAATAAAACTAAATCAGCCAAATTTGGTTTTACTTGTCTCTAAGTCTGTGTCCTGGCTTTAGATGCCAAGGGTTTTAGCGGTTTCAGGATCTTTAAGCTCTTTCTTGAAACTATATTATGTTCATCCTATGGATTGCACAAACGACGCTTTTTCAGCAGAATGGTGAGATATATTCATCTATATGGGTTTGCAGTAATGAGACGTCTTCCTCCCCTTAATGCTCTACGTTCTTTCGAGGCGGCGGCGCGTCATGGCAGCTTTAATAAAGCGGCCGAAGAACTGTATGTAACGCCTTCCGCCATTAGCCATCAGATTAAATCGCTAGAAGAACATCTTGATCTAAAACTATTTCAGCGCAACAAGCGTAAGGTTGATTTAACCGGCGCGGGTGAAAAATATTTGCCTTCCATACAGCATGCGCTGGATGAAATTGACGCAGCCACGCGTCGGCTCATGGCGAATCCTAATTCTGGAGCCATTACTCTTAGTGTTGCTCCGGCCTTTTTGACACGTTGGTTGATGCCGCGGCTTTCACAGTTTCAGGAACTGCATCCTGAAGTTGAGCTGCGCCTCAGTGCTTCCATGGAAGCGGTGGACTTTGATCGTACAGATATTGATATGGACGTACGCTTTGGTACTGGCGACTGGCGCGGTGTCAGCTCTGACTTTCTGCTCGGTATGACGGTGGTGCCGGTTTGCAGCCCGGGAGTGTTAGATGGTAGGCACCCGTTACGCACAATTGACGATCTTCGGCACCATACCCTTATTCAGGTCAGTACTCGTTTGGATGAGTGGCGGGTGCTGCTGCGCTCAGCGGGTGTCGACGAAGTTGGGTTCGGTAAGGAATTGCGTTTCTCCAGTACGTCACTGGCCACAGCTGCAGCGGTGGAAGGCTTGGGTATTGCGTTGGCTGATCGGCACTTAGTATCGAAGGAGCTTCGTTCTGGAGCCTTGGTGGTTCCTTTTGATATTTCCTTGGATACACACAGTGCTTTTTACCTGGTTAAACCAGAATCTAGGCCCCTTAATCGTAGTATGACTGCGTTCAGGGACTGGATGCTGGAGGCAATTAAGGAAAGTGATCAGGAAGACGCTGATTTTTTCAAATTGGGTTGATGGAATCTAATTAATCGATGCCGAAGAAGTATTTTCTCAGTCTTAAAAAATTTCGTCTGAGCCCGTAACCTAATCGGTTATTGGCTGAACTTCTGCAAAGGTGCCGCAACCCTCAGGTCGATGATATACTGCGCGGCTGTAAATACAGTTCCAGGAGCCTGAGTAATGAAACCAAGGATTTATAACGCCTGTCATCCAAGCCCTATAGTCCTTGCTGTTCGATGCTGGTGCTAGTCTTTCACGCATTCTTGTTCTTTACCTAATTTTCAACGCTCTGAGGTAGATATTCCATGCTGTTGATGATCGACAATTACGACTCTTTTACTTACAACGTCGTACAGTATTTTGGTGAGTTGGGCGCTGACGTTCAGGTGTTTCGCAATGACGAAATCACCCTCGATAAAATCGAATCCTTAAACCCAGAGCATCTGGTCATTTCTCCTGGTCCTTGCACGCCAAACGAGGCGGGAATCTCTGTTGCCGCTATAGAGCATTTCGCCGGTAAGCTACCGATCCTGGGGATCTGTTTGGGTCACCAAAGTATCGCTCAGGCTTTCGGCGGCAAGATCGTTCGAGCTGGTGCCGTGATGCATGGAAAAATTTCCAAGGTGTATCACAATAATACTAGTGTCTTTAAAGGCTTGAGTAATCCCTTTGATGCAACGCGCTACCACTCGCTGGTGATCGAAAAGGAATCGTTGCCCGACTGCCTTGAGGTCACTGCCTGGACTCAGTACGAGGATGGCGGTATTGAAGAAATTATGGGCGTGCGCCACAAGACCTTGGCTATTGAAGGAGTGCAGTTTCATCCCGAATCCATTTTGACCGAGCATGGACATGACATGCTCAGAAACTTTCTTGAACGTTAATCCATAAAATAACAGTACGCGGAGAAGTCACCATGGATATGCAAACCGCCATTCAAGGGCTTATCGACGGTCAGAGCCTCAGTAGTGATGAGATGCAAGTCGTGATGAGGCTGATCATGACCGGTGCAGCAACCCCGGCGCAGATCGGTGGTTTTCTGGTTGCCTTACGTCTTAAGGGCGAGACCGTTGAGGAAATCGCTGGCGCCGCAGAGGCGATGCGGGAATTGGCCACAGGGGTGGAAATTTCCGGTGAACATGTCGTCGACACCTGTGGTACCGGCGGTGATGGTGCCGGTATATTCAACGTGTCTACAGCGTCGGCCTTTGTCGTAGCCGCCGCCGGTGGCATTGTTGCCAAGCATGGAAATCGCTCTATTTCCAGCACTACTGGCAGTGCTGATGTGCTGGAATCCGCTGGCGTTAATCTAGCATTATCGCCAGAGCAGGTAGCTAAATGTGTGGAAGAGATAGGAGTGGGGTTTATGTTTGCCCCGGCCCATCACAGTGCCATGAAATATGCCATTGGCCCTAGACGGGAAATGGCGGTACGAACGGTATTTAACCTGCTCGGTCCTCTGACTAATCCGGCCGGTGCACCTAATCAAGTATTAGGGGTGTTTAGTCTGCAATGGGTGCGGCCTTTGGCTGAAGTTTTGAAGCGCCTGGGAAGCAATCATGTGATGGTGGTTCATGCCGAGGACGGTCTGGATGAGATCAGCGTTTCAGGCAATACCCATGTGGCAGAGCTGGTGGATGGTGAGATCCGCGAATACCAGATCAACCCCACCCAGTTCGGACTTAAAGTTTCATCGCTGGAAGGATTGGAGGTTGCGGATGCCCATGCCAGTCTGGCGCTGATTCGCAGCGCCTTGGGCGGTCAACCAAGTCCTGCGTCCGATATCATTAAGCTCAATGCCGGAGCTGCCATCTATGTGTCTGGACTGGTTAATAGCCTGGAGGCCGGCGTCGAACGTGCCGCCGATCTGTTGGCCTGTGGCGCCCCGTTGGCAAAGCTGGATGACCTTGTAACCTACTCTCAGTCGCTGGCTGAGTCATAAGTAAACGAATCATGAATACACCAACTATTCTTTTGAAAATCCTCCAGCGTAAGCGTGAGGAAATCGCCGCCAATCAGGCCGTTGTGTCTATCGCCGATTTGCAGCAGCAGATCGAACTCAATCGGGACAATCAGTGGGCGCCCCGTGGCTTTATTGCCTCGATGGAGAACGCTCTGCAGCAGGGCCGATCAGCGGTTATTGCCGAAGCCAAGAAAGCGTCTCCCAGCAAGGGGGTGATTCGTGAGGATTTCAATCCGGCGGAGATCGCAGCGAGTTACCAGCGTGGCGGCGCCTGTTGTTTGTCGGTGCTGACGGATGTGGATTTCTTCCAGGGCTGTACCGAGTATCTGCGTCAGGCTCGTTCTGCCTGTGATCTTCCGGTGATCCGCAAAGATTTTATTATCGATGCCTATCAGGTCTATGAAGCCAGGGCGATGGGGGCGGACTGTATCTTGTTAATTGCTGCCGCTCTGGATGATAAAATCATGTCGGAGCTTAACGACCTGGCCGTTTCCTTGGGTATGGACGTGCTGATAGAAGTTCATAACGAAGAAGAGTTGCAACGTACTTTGCAGTTAGATACTCGTCTTATCGGTATCAATAATCGCGATCTTCATAGTTTTGAGGTCAGTCTGAATAACACCTTCAAACTGCTCGAGCAGATACCGGAAGATCGTATTGTGGTGACTGAAAGCGGCATTGTTTCTAGTCAGGATGTGGAATCCATGCGGGCCCATCAGGTGAATGCTTTCCTGGTTGGGGAAGCTTTTATGCGTGCCGATGATCCCGGTCAGCAGTTACACAAACTTTTCAGTTAATTGGATGTAGGTTAGTTATGCAGGCAAAAATTGCGTGGGATGGTGACGTCCGTTTTAAGGCGACTACAGGTTCCGGCTTTGAAGTCATGGTTGATGGTGATCAGAAAGCGGGTGCCCGACCAATGGAATTGCTGTTGGTAGGGCTGGGTGGTTGTACCAGTTATGACGTGCTTAATATCCTAAAAAAATCCCGTCAGGATGTTGTGGGCTGTGTGGCCGAAATCGATGCCGAGCGTGCTGATGAAGTGCCAGCGGTATTTACCAAAATCCACGTTAAGTTCGTGGTAACCGGGCGCAAGTTGAAGGATGCGCAGGTGAGTAAGGCGGTGCGTTTATCGGCTGAGAAATTCTGCTCCGCATCTTTGATGTTAGAACGAGGTGGCGTCGAGATCAGCCATAGCTACGAAATCATCGAATCAGAATAGTCCTTTTTATCCTTTCACATGTTGGAATTTACCTACCAGGTGACCGCTCAGTAATGATGTCGGTCTCCGGTGCTGGTTAAATTTCTTCATCTGCTGTAATAGCCGCTGTTGGCCGTCAGCCCGTTGTCGATCCTGATCTTTGCTCTGTTTTAATGCTGTCAATTGCTGTAGCAACTGCTCCGGGAAATCCAGGTATTGGGCACCCAGATGCACCAGTTGCAAATACCAATCAAAGGGCTCCAAGGCGGCGTTAATATTGTCCACATGGGCCAGGTAGGTGTAGATAGCAAGTTCCTGTTCGGCAATGCTGACCACCCCGGTATGCGCCTGATAACCCCCTTCTATTTCATCCAGTATCGGACGGTCTGTCGCAGGGATACGGTAGAGTGCCCCGAAGCTGAGGCTGTTTTTTGTCGATATCAGATCGCATTTAGCGGATCCATCCTGTCCCTGTTTGTGGAAACACAGCTGATATTCTGCCAGCACAACGGTTCCGTGCAAGCGGCTGCCGGGGATGCGTTGTGACAAGCGCAAAGGATGCAGGTTCGAGCCGTAGGCCAGATAGTAAAGCCAGTCTTGTGCTTCGGGACTACTGCTCACTTAGCTGAGGGATTCGCTAAGCAGGTGGCGGGTGTGGTAACCGCGAAAGTAGCCTCTCATCCCCCAACTGCAGATCCCGGCCAGGACAAACAAAATGGCGGCAATGAGTATCAGCATCGACGCTTCATGTGCCTGCTGATACCGATAACAACTGCACCCTGCTAACAGGTAAATAAAAGGCAGATATTCGTAGAGCCAGGCGGGAATACGGTAGGGGGTCTTGTAGCGGTCGACCGCCTGATCCAAGGTCTTGTTATGGTTGAGGTATTCAACCACAGGGTAATGCCTGCTCGTCCTGCTGCGGAATAGGGAGCGTTTAATCCATATGCTGGATCCGGCGATAAACAGCAGCAATCCTCCTGAGCTGATCAACATCGAGGATGGGGTGAACAGGAAAAATCCGCCCGTTATCAGGTAGGTATAGGGTGCAGTTTCGTAGATGAATTTTATCATCATAGCGACCACCTCCGACGATCAAAATTAATCGAGTAGGAGTTTAAGTTAAGCAGTGATGATGGCTATCTGCCAGTCTGAAAGTGACGCGAGTTGGAGCTTATGCCTGTACATGTACCGGTTTTGCTGACAAGCGGCTTACGCCACGAAGTAGCAGTACCATAAATCCAGCGGCACAGAACATAAAGGATGAAATTATCGCCAGGTCGAGAGCGTAAACCAGTTCTAAATGGGTTAGCTGGGTGATATTGCTAAGGGCATAACCGATGGCGATATAGATAAAGGGCATTGCTTCGTAAAGGTGACGTGGTAACACCCATTTACTATGGCTGGAGTCGAAAGATTGCTTGCGACTGCGGCCCACTAGCTTGGCGTTAATACGATCGGGACGGCGGTTGCTGGTTCTTAATATCCACTGCTGAGCGCTGGCAATATACAGCAAAATTCCGGCGGCAATCTCCATGCCGGAATCACCGAAAAGCCATAGACCGCTACCGACAAAAAAGTAACAAAAGGGCAGGGCTTCGTAAATCGGCTTGGGGAACATGGTGTTGGACTCCCAGTCTATCAGTTCGCAATATCTAACAGCTTCGGCTTTGTACGTCTGCTCTAGTTAGGCTGTCGACCAATTATCAGACACTTTAAGCAATTTGATAGTTTCATATTTTTTACATAGCTGTTCTCACAGTTTACCTCCACAAGCATATATATGCTTCTTTTCAAGGGTGCCCTAAGAGGAAAAAAATTCAACTACATCAGCGTTTTCTGAAATTTGTAGATGGCTCCCAGGTTAAGTAACTGTGTTAATTCATCCAGAGCCACTCTTGATTCGAACAATAGTTGTGGGTCGGCCAGATCGGCGTCCGACAGTCGGTCGCGGTAATGACGATCGATCCAATTGTTGAGTTGGGCATATAGAGTATTATTCAGGATAATACCGCTATTAACCGCTGCCAGCTGCGGCTTGCTCAGCACGACCCGCAAGCGCAGGCAGGCAGGACCCCCTCCGTTGCGCATACTCTGCTTGAGGTCCAGAGCCTGATATGTGTCGATCGGATTATCCCCATCAATTAGCTGATCGAGAATGTTTTTTACCTCACTGTCGTGTTGGCATTCTTGCGGCACAATCAGGCACATCCTGTGTTCATCTAGACTGATCAATTGGCTATTAAACAGGTAGCTACTGACGGCTTTTTCGATACTTAACTGCTGGTCTTTTACTTCAATGATCTGCAGCTCGGCCGTCATTTTTTCAGACAATGTTTGGTAAAGCTGGGGCTGGTCCACGAATGCACGTTGGTGGCAAAACAGCAGATTGCGATTACAGACCGCGATGACATCGTTGTGGAATACGCCCTGATCGATAGCGGCCGGGTTTTGTTGTGCAAATACCACTTTGCTGGGGTCAAGGCGATGACGACGGGCAATGGCGCAACTGGCCTGATAGCTTTGCCGGGCAGGAAATAACTGGGGTGAAGAAACTCCCGAGTTGAAATCATCGCTGCCATAGGCAAACAGCTGAACACCGGGATCCCCGTAGTCATTGCATAAGCGATTATGATTGGCGGCACCCTCATCACTCAGTTGCGTCGCTGCTGGCAACGGCGGGTGATGAACAAAATGACGGGGGTCAGCAAAGCAGGCCCGCAGAATGCGTTCTGTGGTTGCTGTCTCTATGGCTCGATGGATATTGCTGAGCAGATTCGCGGTGCTGAAATGAACCCGCTGGTCTTCGCTGTCGGGGCTGGGTGACACGGTAGCGGCATTGGCTGCCCACATGCTGGATGCCGAGCTACAGGCCGCCAGCAGCCCCGGTGCTTGATTCGCCGCTCGAGCCAGAATCTGACCCTCACTACCGCTGAACCCCAGCGTTTTCAATGTGTAGATATCGGGGCGTTCCTGCGGGGGGAATACCCCCTGTACTAACCCCATATCCATCAGTAATTTCATCTTTGACAGACCTTGCTTGGCCGCTTGCTTGGGATTGGAGGGGTAATTGCGGTTGACGTCCGAGGCAATATTGCCAAAGGATAGCCCACTGTAGTTGTGGGTAGGTCCCACCAGTCCGTCAAAGTTGGCTTCAATGGCCTTCATTCTCAGCCTCTTCTAGTGGGGTGTCACCATCATAGGGTCAGCCCTGGTGCCAGCGTTTCAGGAAGCTCAACCTGGCTTGCTTCGACACTGGCAACCGGATAGGCACAATAGTCGGCAGCATAGAATGCGCTAGGGCGATGATTACCGCTGGCACCGATACCGCCAAAGGGGGCGCTGCCAGCGGCGCCGGTAATCGGACGATTCCAGTTGACTATGCCGGCGCGAATGCGAGTAAAAAAATACTGATAGCGTTCGTCACTATCACTGAGCAGTCCTGCGGAAAGGCCGTAACGGCTGTTGTTGGCGAGCTGGATCGCCTGGTCGAAGTCCTGATAGCGAATCAGCTGCAGCAGAGGTCCGAAATACTCCTGATCGGGCAGCTCAACGACGGCGCTGACATCCAATAGCCCGGGTGTGAGCAGTGCCGTCCCCGGTTGTATTTTGCTAACCGGAACAAGAACCTTAGCGCCGCGCTTGAGCAGTTGCTGTTGGGCCGTGATCATCGCATCTGCAGCCGCTTCTGAAATCATCGCACCCATAAAGGGCTGCGGCTCGGCATCGCCGGGGCCTACTTGGATACGTTTGATGGCGCGGATCAGCCGCTGCAGTAGCTGGTCTCCAGTTTTACCCACGGGCAGCAACAAGCGTCTGGCGCAGGTGCAGCGCTGGCCTGAGGTGACATAGGCCGATTGGATAATGTCGTGGACAGCGGCTGCCTCATTGCTAACCTGATCCACAATCAAGGCGTTGTTACCGCCCATTTCCAATGCCAGTATTTTTTCCGGTTGACCGCCAAACTGTTTATGCAGCTGATGGCCGGTGGCTGAACTCCCGGTGAAAAACAAACCGTCGATGCCCTGATGGTTGGCTAAGATATAGCCGGTGTCTCGTTCTCCCTGGAGCAGGTTGAGAACGCCGTTGGGTAATTCTGTGCGTTGCCATAGTTGGATGATTTTTTCTGCGACTAAGGGTGTCATTTCACTGGGTTTGAGGATGACCGTATTTCCCGCCAGCAACGCCGGGATAATATGTCCATTGGGTAAGTGGCCGGGAAAATTGAAAGGACCAAATACCGCGACCACTCCATGAGGCTTGTGTCTGAGTACGGCCTTGGTATTGCCCACAGGGGTTTCTCGAGTGCCGGTGCGCTCTGCGGCAGACTTAATCGACAGTTCTACTTTTCCCAGCATGGCGGCAACTTCTGTGGCTGCTTCCCACAGCGGTTTACCGTTCTCGGCGCTGATGGTTGCCGCGATCAGATCTTTACCTTCTTTTAGTTGTTCGGCAAAGCTGCGGACGATCTCGATGCGCCGTTCTGGTGCTAAAGCCGCCCAGTCGAAAAAGGCGTTCCGAGCTGCCGTAACCGCCTCGTGAACCTGCTGTTCGTTGGCGGCATTACCTTGCCAGAGGATGTTGTTGTCAGTGTCTTCGAGGGCTGGATTCAGGGAGCGGAAAGCTTTACCCCGGCCAGCTGACCAGCGACCATTGATAAATACCGAGTCTGCCATATCTGTTTTCCTCCAGTACGCTAGTGGCCAGGATAATTACAGTTATTTGCGTTTTGGCATCGATAACCAGCTAAGGTCATCGCTGCTGGCCAGGCGCATCAGTATCAGCGCGCTGAGCTTGGCCCGCTCAGTCAAGCTGGCCACCTTTAAAAATTCAGCACTGCTATGGATACCACCACCCTGAACACCCAGTGTGTCGATATTGGGGATGCCTAGTGTGGACAGGTTGTTACCGTCACAACAACCGCCGGTAGGCATATATTGCAGCGCCATGCCCAGCGCTGTGCCACAGTCGATAGCTAGTTCAAATAGCTGCCGATTGGCGTGGTTGAGTATTTTTGGCTGGCGGGTGAATCCGCCGTTGAGCTCAATGCTAATACCGTCACGCTGGCCGATGTCAGCTATTAATGCATCCAGTTGCTGTTGGAACCAGCGGTCATCGCCGGGTTCCTGCAGGCGCACATTGAAACGACACAGGCAAAGATCAGGTACGCTGTTTACGGCGCCGCCCCCCTGAATAAATCCGGGGTTGATGGTGAGCCCCGGGCGTTGGTCATTGAGATTGTCCAGAGCGCTGATAAAGTCACTCATGGCGCGGATGGCGTTGCGTCCCAGATGATGCTCCCGTCCCGCATGGGCTGCGCGGCCACGCACCACGACGGTAAAGTTACCACTGCCTTTGCGACGACCGGCCAAGTGACCATCGGCAAAGCAGGGCTCGTAGATCATCCCCAGGTGGCAGCCCTGAGCCGCTTGTGCTATCAGCGGCGCGGAGCTGCGGGAACCGATCTCCTCATCCGGATTAAATAGAATCTCCCAACCAATCTGGTCCGCCCAGGGGCTGCGTTCAAAGGCCTGCAGGGCTTTGATCATCACTAAGATGCCGCCTTTGAGGTCGGTGACGCCGGGACCGTTGAGGGTATGAGCGTCTAGCCAGCGGCACTGTTGAAAAGGGTGATCCTGGGCAAAAACGGTATCCAGGTGAGCGCAGAAGAAAATACGTAAAGGAGCGTGCGGACGTTTGCTTATTCGCAGTGCTTTGCCCAGTGTCTGGATAGCATGTTCACCGTTATCGCTGACCCTATCCAAGGGCTCGACATCTAGCGCACGGACCTCAACGCCCAATCGTTGCTGACAGTAGCTGGCCAAGCGCCTTCCAACCTCGTTGACGCCGGCCGCGTTAAGGCTATCGGAATTGATATTGGCAAGCTCAATGGTCTGCTCCAGCATCTCCTGATACTGATCATCCAGCCATTCGAGCCAGGGATGAAAGTCCATATCCATTGGCGAATTGATCCTGTGTTCTCTGCTGTGCTTTAACCTTAAGTAAAGCAGTACATGGATCAATTGGCATTTTAACGAGCCCATCGAAGGGCCGATAAAATCAGTTTTATCCTGTTGTTAGCCGACCTTAAACAACGAATATACCTAATTAGAGCTAGTCGTCAGGACCTAGAGCAATGCGTTTGGCGATGGCTTTTTCCAAGCGTTCAAGGCCACTGTCAATCTCATCGTCATCGATGATCAGGGATGGGGCAAAACGCAGTACATTGGGACCGGCAACCAGTATCATCAGGCCCTCTTCCCGGGCGGCTGCCAGAAACAGAGCGGCTTTGCCGTGCCAAGGTTCGATCAAATCGGCGCCGATCAACAACCCTTGGCCACGGATATCGGTAAAGATGGAATGTTTGTTGTTGATTTTCTCGAGCCCGGTAACGAACAGCTGATGTTTGGCTTTGACGCCAGCCAGGAGTGCAGGATTATTGATGATCTCAAATGCTTTTCCTGCCACCGCGCAGGCCAGAGGATTGCCGCCGTAGGTGCTGCCATGGGTACCGAAACTGAAGCTGGCTGCCACTTTATCGGTGGTCAACATGGCACCTACCGGGAAGCCGCAACCCAGCGCCTTGGCGGTGGTGAGTACATCCGGAACAACGCCCATGCTCATATAGGCATAGAGCTCACCGGTGCGGCCTACGCCGGTTTGTATTTCGTCAAAGACCAGCAACGCTTGGTGCTGGTCACAGAGTTCTCTGACGCCTTTTGCAAACTCCTCGGTTGCCGGGATAATGCCGCCTTCGCCCTGAATGGGCTCCATTACCACCGCGCAGGTGCTGTCTGATATCACCGCTTTCAGTGCGGCGAGATCATTGAAGGGCACATGCTCTATGCCAGCTGGAATCGGCTCGAAACCCTGACAGTACTTGGGCTGGCCGCCGACACTGACAGTAAACAGGGTGCGGCCGTGAAAGGCCTGATCGAAGGCGATGATCTGGTGCTTCTCCGGGCCAAAATTGTCATGACCATATTTGCGCACTAGCTTGAATGCCGCCTCATTCGCTTCGGCGCCGGAATTACAGAAATAGACCTTATCCGCAAAAGTCGCATCGGTGAGCTGGCGGGCCAGATTTAGCGCCGGTTCGTTGGTGAATACATTGCTCAGATGCCAAAGTTGCTCGGCCTGATCTTTCAGCACCTTGACCAACTCTGGATGGGTGTGTCCCAGGGCATTAACCGCAATGCCGCCGGAAAAGTCGATATATTCTTTGCCCTGTTGATCCCATACACGGGTGCCATGGCCGCGCACGGGGACCATCGCCTGAGGCTTGTAATTGGGCACCATTACTTCATCGAAGGTAGCGCGGGTTACTTTAGTTGTCATGGTTATTCCTTTACCTAGTCCTCTGTTAACACACGGATAGGTGTCGTGTGAATCATGGGTCATTAATAGCAAAAACCATCCTCGAGAGCAGCTTATCTTGGTAAATAATTGAGAAATTCATTCCGAAATTAAAATCCCAGCCTTTGCTTAGAAAAATCCATAAAGTTTTTTGAACCGATTTTCTCTGACCCGCCACCTACTGGGTGTAAGGGGCATCGAGCCCGTCAGAAATCAGAGGATAAGGCCATGATCAGCACACGCATCTATGAGTTAGCTCACCGTTGTCGTAGTAAGGGGCAGATGAATGATGCCCTGCCTGTTAGCCTCTCTGACTTTAAGCAACTCTACGCTGAATTGTTATCGATGAACTGCCTGCGGGCGCTAAAGCAACTGCAGCAGCCACTTCCTCAGTATTGTGGCTTGGCCCTGTCCATTGAAGCAGATTGAAGAGATAACGGTCGCTGATAGCGATGAAATACCGAAAACAATAGGGATCAGCTGTGCAAATTCGCAGAGGGATTCTAAGATGAGATTAGGCTTTTTGGAGATACAACCTCAGCGGCGTAGAACAGCGTGCCCTGAAAGTCCCTACAAAGCCTCGGCTGATTTAACATCACAGCGTCATTTTGATGCCTGCTTACTATCCTGCCAACGCATTAAAGCAGACAGCGACATCTCAATATTTCGAAATGATTTTGTAGTCACTATTTGCCGCAGCTGCTGTCAGCCTGAGCCTAATCGATAGGAGTGGTATTGAATGGATGTCGCAAGTCAGCGCAAAGCCGAAGAGGTCGCCTGGATACACTGTGTCGGCAAAGGCGATAAGGCCGCATTACGGCTACTCTATGCCCGCTATTCGACCCGCATCTTTCGTTTTGTGATCCGTATGATCAGAGATGAAGCCAAAGCGGAAGAGGTGGTCAACGACGTGATGATGGAGGTCTGGAAGAGTGCCGCCAGCTTTGAAGGGCGTTCCGCTCCATCCACCTGGATACTGGGTATTGCCCGCTACCGTACATTAAACGCGGTGCGCGGGAAAAAACTGGATACCGTCGGCTTGGATGAAGCACCGGAGGCGGAAGATCATCGTGAAGAAGCCAGTCGTGCGAAATCAGATGAGCAGCTCCAGGGCTTGTTGCGCAGCGCCTTGGATCGCCTCTCCAGTGAGCATCGAGAGGTGGTTGAGCTGACCTTTTTTCACGGCTATTCCTATCCGGAGATTGCGAATATATTGCAATGCCCTGAAAACACAGTAAAAACCCGTATGTTCCACGCGCGGGCAAAATTGAAACCCTGGTTACAGAATATGGGGCTGTCAGTAGCAGATGCAGGAGGAGTGACATGAACGAGCAAAAATTTGAAGAGCTACTGCCTTGGTATGCCAATGGTACATTGGAGGATAGCGAACGTCAGCAGGTTGAATCCTGGCTTAAGGAAAGTCCAGAGGCGCGACTGCAATTGGCTGAGTATGAGTTTCTCGGTGAAACCGTCAGTGAAGTCACTGAGCAGGAAGCGGTGATGCGGGCTGATCTGTTCGACGATCTGCTCGAACGCATCGAAACCGAAGAACATCAAGCCGCCAATGAGAGCGAGCGTCAAAACGCTCCTTCGTTAATGGAAACAGTCCAGAACTGGTTTAATGAAACCTTCCGCTGGAACATGACACCGGCCTTTGCCAAAGTGGCAGTGGTGTCTCAATTTGCCGTAGTGATGGCGTTGGGAACCGTGCTGATCATGCCCAGTGCCGATGAAGGCTATGAGGTGCTTTCCGGCAATAATACAGTGCTGGTCGATCAGGGCATCCAATTAGATATCGGGGTCAATCCTCAGCTGACCGTCGGCGAGTTTCAGGCCTTATTGAAGACACATCGGGCGATGATTGTTTCCGGTCCCAATGGCATCGGTGTGTACCGCATTCGCTTGCCTCAGCAAAGTGACGTTGCTCAGGTACAAGCGGTATT
Source organism: Motiliproteus sp. (assembly GCA_036960175.1). Lineage (GTDB taxonomy): Bacteria > Pseudomonadota > Gammaproteobacteria > Pseudomonadales > Balneatricaceae > Motiliproteus. The sequence goes on from JBALWH010000001.1 coordinate 14,219, forward strand.
GAAAACCAATGAAAATGTTACTTATCTACAGAGGGTATCTCCATGAAAAGGGCATGGATGGCGGCAGCATTGGCGTTGACGTTGCCGCTGGCCGCCGAACAGCACTCGGGCGAACCATCGACAGTGGAGCTCTATGTTGCGCCCAAAAATGTAGATGAAATGCCGGTTATAATGACTCCCGGTGCCGAGTCCGAAAACCTGCCTGAAACAATCTCCGAAACCCTAACGACAGAGCCGGGCGCTGGTGTTACCCCCGTCATTCTGACAGCAGGCGTCCCTTCAGCGCGGCCCGTAAATGACCCGCTGCTCCAGAGTTACGGCAGCTGGGGCCAGGATTTTCGAGATCAATGGGGCCTTTATGCCCTCAACCTGGTGCGTTTGGATCGTGGCATGCTGGCGGCTGAATACAGCGATGCCATGCCGCAAGAGCCTGAGCCGATAGTGGTCGCCATTATCGATACCGGTATTGATTACCGGCATCCAGACCTGCCCCAGTCGCAGTTATGGCGAAATCCTACGGAAAAAGCCAATGGTCGCGATGATGACGGTAATGGACTGATTGATGACCTGATCGGCTGGAATTTTGTCAACGACAGCAAAACCCCCTGGGATGATCACGGCCATGGAACTCATGTGGCGGGTATTATCGCCGCCGGAGCAAACAATAATATTGGCATTGCCGGTGTTGCCCCCAATGCCCGTCTGATGGTGTTAAAAGCGCTGGATAGCAGTGGTCATGGCAGTGGTAGCGATATAGCCCGGGCTATTCGTTATGCGGTCGACAAGGGTGCGCGCATTATTCACCTCAGCCTCGGTGGTGAACAGCCGGGAGCCGTTGAAATTGACGCCCTGAATTTTGCTTTGCGGCGTGAAACCTTGGTCGTTACCGCCGCTGGGAACCAAGCCAGCGGTGATAATAACGGTTACGAAAGCCTACCTGAGGTGCTGGTGGTTGGCGCTCTGGACCCTCAGGGACAGCGCGCTGCTTTCAGCAATTGGGGGCCGTCACTGGATCTGCTGGCGCCGGGGGTGGAGATACTTTCCCTGAGAGCCCAAGGTAGTGATTTCCTGCGTCGTAATGGTCGTGATGATTATATTGCCGGCGCTGCGGTGGTGGATGCTGATTATTACCGCGCCACCGGTAATTCTTTTGCTGCGCCTTATGTGACAGGCGTTGCGGCACTTTTACTGGGTCGTGATCCTTGGCTGGATCCCAACCATCTGACCAATCTATTAACCCAGTCAGCAACCGACCTGGGGCCACCGGGTGCTGATGCCAACCATGGCTATGGGGCGCTTAACTTTGCCAAAGCCATGGTCAGTGATCCGCAACGTTTTATCGAAGCCCGGCTCGCTGGCGCTGAGTTGCAACCGGATCGAACTTTGACGCTTCAGGGTACGGCAGATGCCAATCTGTTTGGCAGCGCTTATCTGGAATATGGTCAGGGCGAAGCGCCCCAAAGCTGGCAGCCTCTGGGGCAGTTAATCCCCCAACCGCAGCTGAATACGGCTCTGCATCGTTTTGATCCACAGGATCTGCCCGCGGGCTTAGTGACCGTTCGTCTGACCGTACAGCATCAGGATGGGGGTCAGCAGAGCAGCCGCCTGCAGTTACAAATTCCACAGTCGCGGCCGTAGTAGTGGGAACGGAGTCTGGAGTGACCTTATGAAAAATCTATACCTAAGCTTAATGATGTTGATCGTTTCGATACTCTATCAGTCATCGGCCTGGAGCTGGCAGGGCGTGCCGACAGTTAAGCCAACGCAAGCACCCATGCGCACGATCTCTCTGCCAGCGGGCTGGGATGCCAAGCAATGGTCGCAACAACAGCAACTCCCTAACTACCAATTGCAGAGCGGGCAGGACGGTCGTCAACATCTGAACTTCCGCGCCGATGATTCGCAATGGCAGCAACTCAATCAGCAGTGCAAAGGTGCGGGGTCGGGTGCTGCAAACATGGGGCCCCAGTGTGCGGTCGATTCCTGTCAGGGCGTGCGCAGCAACCATGGCGTTGCTGCTCAGCAGTGGCTGACCCCCAAGGCGCCGGATCTCGAAGCGGCGCTGGCAGGTCAACCACAGAACTGTCCCGACAATTTGCAGTCGCAGCCTTATCAGGGGCAGTTCCCGAGTAATGTCGATCCCGCCTGTTGGAATCTACAACAGCTATTACCTTGTCAGAGTGAAGAAACTCCGGGGGAATATCTGCAGCCTCATTGGCGCCCCAATCTGTTGTTGGTGACCCTGCCCGCTGGCGGTGAATCCGCAGCGGCTCTGGCGCAGCGCACCGGATTAAGCCTGCTTAACGAAACGGTATTGAAAAGCACAGGCGATCGGCTGGCATTATTGCTGCGGGTGGATCAAGGCACTGCGCTGGATGACTGGGTGCTGACACTGGAGTCCGACAGCAATACTCTGGACGTGCAAAAAGAATACGCCTATTTCACCATGGCGGATGAGGGCGACCCCCTGAGTGGTTTTAATTATGGCCCTGGGCTGACGGGATCTGACCGGTTGTTGGCTCAATACGATGGTGCCCTAGTGCGGGTGGCGGTGATTGATACTGGTATTGATCTGACCCACCCGGAGCTTTCTGACAGTGTGGCTGATCAGAGGGACTTTACTGATAAGGGTTATTCTGCAGATGCTCATGGTACGGCGGTCGCGGCCATTATCGCAGCTGCCCGCAATAACGGCATTGGTGCTGCGGGCGTAGCGCCTGGGGTGAAAATATCCAGTTATAAGGCCTGCCATCCACGGCAACCGGGAGGTCTGGCGGCTCAGTGTTGGAGCAGCAGTATCATTAAAGCTCTGGATGAGGCCATCGATCAGAATATCCCGTTAATTAATATGAGTCTCGGCGGGCCTCCCTCGCCGCTACTGAAGCGTTTGTTGGATGTGGCTGAGCAGCGTGGGCTGTTAGTGCTGGCCGCAGCAGGCAATGGCGGACCAAATGCCCGTCCGGTCTATCCTGCCGCTTTGCCTCAGAGTCTGGCAGTCACAGCGGTGGATCCGCAGCGGCGTCTTTATGGTATGGCGAACCGTGGCAGCTATATCAGTGTTGCGGCTCCGGGAGTGGATATTATTACGGCTGGACTCGAAGGGGGGCAACCGATCCTTTCTGGCACCTCCATGGCCACTGCTCATGCCACCGGCGTTGCCGCACTGCTGTTACAAGTAAATCCCGAATTGACGGCGACGGATATTGCTGTATTGCTGGAATCCACTAGCGACGACTTGGGGGCTGCTGGCGTTGATAGCGAATTTGGTGCCGGGTTGCTTAATGCCTGTCGCAGTGCCAGTCAGATAGCGGACGTGACTGGGCTTTGTGGAGGTGCCTTATGAACGCCAAGATCCTAGTAGTGGGCATGATGATTCTGGCCCTTGTTGCTTGTAAGAAACCGACGGTACAGCCGCAGGTGAAGGACAAGCCGGCCACTGCGACTAAGAGTACCGATAAAAGCGAGGAAAAGAGTGCGCAAATTAAAAAAGAAAACCAACCAGAGCAGTCACTAAAATTGTCAGTTGATGAGAGTAAAGCAGAGCAGGCGCCCACCAATAAACAGGTCTCGGATGCAGCTAAGCTGCCGAAGGAAGGTGATGCTAACAAGGCAAGCGGCGATCAAATAAAGCAGAGCGCAGGTCGGCCGGACTACCAGACGGCTAAGAATAATTTCAGTTATGGTCCGGGGCGCCCAATGCCACGGCTGGTGTTACCGCCGTTTAATAAACCTGGACTGCTAGCTGATGCTCGTGATCCGGTGGATCCCAATCTTCCCTGTGGCACTGAGATGGCTGCGGCACCTTTGGATCTGGGGCCCAAGGAAAACTGGGCCAGTAAAAAGGTCAAGCAAGCCGCTCTGGGGGCCTTCGGTAAGCTGTTTGGTGGTGGAGGCGGCGGTGGTTTCTTTGGCTCTGAGGGCGGTGGCGACTTCGATGACGATAATACGCCACCCACGGCGAAGGATCCTATCCCCAAGTCACTACGGCAGAAATTTCATGATGCTAGCAGCGATACCGATTTCAGCATCTCGGGTCGGGTCAATGAAGAGGGGTTGTTGCTGAGTACCCGTATTAACGATGCGCCAGACAAATCTACTTTCCACCATATTTATATTGAGGATCGGCAGTGCAGAAGGTCTTTTCCGGATAAATTTCTGAACTATAAACTCTGGCTGGAATGGTCACTGTCGGTGACCTGGAGCAAGACCAGCAAACACTACGAAAATGATAAACTGACCTCGCAAAAAAGCGAATCAGGCAGCCACTTCAGTAGTGGTACCACCGATCTTGGCCAAGGTCAGATCAATCTAGCGGACATGACCGGCGCGGATCAGTATCAGCAGCAGCTGTTATCCGAGATGCCAGCGCCTATCTGGCGCCGCATGGGGTTCTCTTCACCGGAAGCGGGGGTGCGAGGATTAGGCAGCCGGTTCAGCAAGGTGACTCCCGCGCAACTGGCGAAGGGTGACAGCATTGCTGTGGTTCATGTCACCCGGGTAGTGGACGGGCATTATGTTACCCGCGGTTTGCCATTCAAGATGGCGCCGGGGAGTGATGGTTTTATTAAGTTCAGTCGGCTGTAACCGGGGGGGCTTGTCCTCTAATGCTCCTGTTAGTTCCCACTATCCTGGCCTAAAATACTTCATACGCCAATATTGATGTAGTTGGCAGTGGGTTCAGTCTGGGAGCGGATATGGGTGTCGTATTAGAACAAAAATCAGGCCATAACTTCATTGATGAAAACCATACCGGCTTATTGGAATCTATTGATTCGCTGGAAAAGGATTTGACTGATGGTTGGCACAAAGCAGTCTTCGTCACTTCAGTGGATAATTTTATATCCTCCCTCGAAAATCACTTCCTTCATGAGGAAACTATACTTCGTGGCGCTGGCTATACAGACCTGCAACCCCATACGTTAAAGCACCGGGATATTGCCATGCAGTTACGGAAATCGGCACTGGCAATAACTGACTATGAAAGCGCTGGTCAGTTTATGTCTTTAGCGCATTCAAGCATCCTTGGTCATGAGCTTATCTATGATCAGCAGTATTGGCCGATACTTGAAGAGCAACCCTGCCATGACGAGCGGTTAATAGACTGGAATTCAGACCTCGAAACGGGTAATTGGGAAATCGATAAACACCACCATGCGTTGATAAATCATATCAACCGATTCCACTACATTTATTTCAGAGCGGCGAGTCGTTCCTTAGCTTGTCAGGAGTTGAGGCATTTATACGCTTATGCCAAGTGGCATTTCGATGAGGAAGAGGATGAGCTGGGCTCGGCGATTAGTGAAGGCCACAGGGCGCATCATGAAACCCTTTTGAATGACCTTAAAGTACTCATGGCTGAGGTCGAGGGTGGGGAATATCAGGTGGAGAGTATTAGCTCTCATCTGAAATATTGGCTCTTAAATCACCTTCGCCATTTCGATGTCCCTGCCTTTAGAGAGGCGCAGAGTGGCAGGAAAAATCGCCTCTATGACGCCGAGCGTTAGCGCCTATTGGACAATGTTTAGGCGTATAATAGTGACGATCCTGTCAGGGTATTGATGATCACTGATCGCAATACCAAGCGTTATATCGGGGAGTCAGTTTATGGACATTCCTGCTTTATCCATAGCGCCTGCACTCTCGCCATCACCGAGGCTAGCGAGCAGTTCCGCACCCGCCGTTCAGCAGCAAGTCGCCCTCAGCCTGTTGCAGCAAGCTAATGAATTTCAAGGGCAATTGGCGTTGCAGTTGTTACCTCAGTCTTCCTCTTCCTTGTTGTCCTCCCGTTTGCAGACGTTTAGTACTGTCTCTCCCCTTGGTCAGCTGGTCGATATTCAGGTTTAGTTATAACTATTTGAATATTCTGCGTTTGTCGTATTAATTAAAAATAATTAATCTTTTTTTGAACCCTTCCTGTTAGTGCCTGTGACTTACGTTCTGAAAGCCAAATGACATCGGCATCCCGCCCGGTGCATTGAACCTGAATCTAAGCAATGAGGAAGTAATCATGAAAACTATCGCAAAACTGACTTTGGTAACCGCAATCACTATGGCCGCTGGTATGGCTCAGGCAAATCCATGGGGCTACGGTTTCAACAAGGTCGATTATAAAAACAGCTTCAACACCGACACTAAATCAGCCGTTAGTATCGATAGCAGCAAGAAAACTAATACCGATTATCGTCTTAACTACGATATTGATAACAGCCGTCGTAGCTTGACTAATATTGATACGCGTTTGAACTACCGTTATGACCTTAAGACAGACAACATCAACGCTAATCAGTCTTTGAACCAGGTACGGGGTTATAGCTCTAATGTCGGTCAGTCTTCTGGTAACGTTGGTGGTGCAGCCGGACATAGCATGAACCAGAGTCAGGGTGGCACTAGTGTTGGCTCGTTGGTCAGCGAGACTTCAACGACTAAGCATAAGGGTCATAGCCTGTTATCTCCAAGCTATACCACCAGCCTGGGCAATGTCAGCAAAGGTAATATGTACGGTAGCCATATCGGTGGCTCACAGTCCGGCCTGCAAATGGGTAACGTTGTGAATGCTCAGAACAATACTCAGAACCAAAATGCTTACTCTGGTGTAGTCAGCACTGACGCAGTCTCTAATACTGCTAGCAAGTAACCGTTATCCTGTAAGACCCTACGCAGACCCCGGCTCAGGCCGGGTTTTCGTCGTTGCTGTTTGCTGATTAACAGAGATCAGGCATGAATAGTGACTACCAGCGAATAATAAATTCCAGAAACTTTGAACCCTTACGTCGACACTTGCCACCTACCGGGTATGCCGATGAGCTGGACCTGCAACGGCCAGTACTGATCAACGCGAATTATCCGGAGAATCTGTCATGAAACTTAAAAGAATAATCGCCATGCCGCTGATGGCTTTGGCCCTGGTGGGTTTTAATCAGCAGCAAGTGCAAGCAGCTGTAACCGAACAGGAACGCGCAGAGGTGCAGTGTAGTGGCCCGAAGATGCGTGTGGCGGTGCTGCCTATTGGAGCCACCGGTAAGCTGGGTGCCTTTGAAGGATTTGATGTAGGTGAAGCTATGGCTTCTCAGCTCACCACAGCGTTGCAGCAAACAGACTGTTTTGTGGTTTCTGACCGTATGGCTTTGTCGCATGTTTTACGAGAACAGGAACTGGGGCTGGCGGGCGTAACCAACCCAGAAACGGCACCTAGCTCTGGCCGAGTGATCGGTGCCCAGGTGCTGATAAAAGCTGATATTACCGAGTTTGAACCGCAGAAAGAAAGCGGTGGAATCAACCTCGGCTTTGCCTCCGCCAGCATGCCCTTTGGTTTGCGTTTGGGTGGCAGCAGCGGCACCAGTCATGTGGCCATTGATTTACGTTTACTGGATGCCAGCACCGGTGAAGTGTTGTTCAGCAAGCGAGTGGAGGCTGACTCCAAATCCAAAGGACTGGCCTTGGGGTTGGATTTCAAACAGTTATCAATCGGTGGTGACAAGTTCTATAAGACTCCCATGGGACAGGCGACCCGTGCGGCTTTGATCGATGCCGTATTCTATGTCATCAAGGGGACTCGTCAGGTGCCTTGGCAGGGACAGGTGGTTAGTGCCCGTGGTCGAAATATCTTTATTAACGCGGGTGTGGATGCGGGTGTGAAGGTGGGTGATGTGTTGAATGTAACAGCCGTTGCCGAAGAACTGGTAGACCCTGAAACCGGTGTTGTGCTTGGTAAAATCGAGAATCAACTGGGTCGTATTCAGGTGAAATCAGTGCAGGAGAAGTTTGCCGTAGCGGCGCTTCTGGATACCTTCAATCCTCAGCGTGGCGATATTATTCGCTATTGATAATTGCGAACTTGGTATACAAAAAAAGGCCCCCTGCATTACTGCGGGGAGCCTTTTCTAAAAGCAGCTTAAATTAAGCTGCTTTTTTAGCTGCAGACTTCTTAGCAGGAGCGGCTTTAGTTACAACAGCTTGGCCTTCAGTCAGGATAGCTTGAACTTTGGTGAAGTAAGATTGTGCATCTTTAGCAGCAACTTGGGTGCTTTCAGTCAGCTCTTGAATGCTGGACTGAGCCATTTCAGTTTGCTTAGTAACGAAAGCAGTAAGACCTTCAACGTCTTTGATTTCCATAGCAGCTTGAGCGCGAGCTTGGCACAGGCTCATCTGGTTTTCAGCAGCGGCTTTTTGCGCTTCAAATGCTTTGGTGAACGTAGCAGTGTTCAGATCAACAATCTTCTGAATAGGAGCAGTAAAGGCTGCAAAGGCAGACAGATCCATATTCTTCATAGGAGCAGCAAAGGCAGAAAAATCTACAGCAGGCATGTTGTTGAACATAATGATAAATCTCTAAAGTTTTAAATGGAGGATGTGGCCATAATATAGCCTCTCATTGTGCAGCGCAACAAATATTTTCTGGTCTATAAGTATCAATGGCTTATGTGTATTTTTATCGCTGCGGTGCAGGTTCGGCAAAGGCAGGTTTGAGGTTGTCTGGGTGTTTGAGGTTGTATGCGGGGTATGAAATCAGCAGGATTTTGTGTGGGGAGAGGGAAAAGGAGTTACTCGTCTTGTTGGTACCAAGCCCCATTCTTCTGTCCACCAACCTGGTACCTGTTCACGTCGCCGTAACCTCTGATTTCTCACACCTAGCTGGTTTCTGAAAGGTATTGCTCATAACCCGGAGCCCCGAAGTAGCGGACCGATTTTTTGTGGGTTTTCTTTTTAGCAATGAGGTTACCATCGCGGTAGATTCTAACGATCTGGATGTCGCCGTTTTTATCTGCGTCGTATTCGTTGCGATCGTCGAGCCTAAGGGATTCGAATTCAGAGCGCATTATTAGCTTCATTTCTTCTCCAGCGATTGTTTCTTTATGGCCTATCCAATAAGCGCAAACTGGCTACTGCGGATATCACCGAGATCAATAGTAAGCCAGTGACAATGATCAGGTAATGCTCGCTTAGGTAGGCTCCTAAAAGAGTTCCTGACAGCAGTGGAATCACAAAGATTAGATGACAGGGGCTGCTTAGTATAAAAATACCAAACAGCAGATAACCTGCAGGGTATGGTTTCGGGGATAAATGGCAGGGCTCCATCTTGTCCTCCGGGGTTGCTTGTTACTACTGCGCTGTCGATTGCTGGCTCGACACTTAGCATCAATAAGAATCGTTACTATGAGTCTAGGTCAGAAGCTGAAATTGCAGGAGTAAAAGGCTGAATAGTAGCGATTTGGTTCAAATTTTACTTCATTGCGCGGTATTGCAGGATCAGATCAAGAATTTCATGGTCGCTTGCCACTGCCGCTACGGATTCGTCCAGGGTACGGCGTTGCGGAAGTGCAATATTGAATTTATTGAGTAGAACTGTTTCAACTTCCTTATCTGAACTTGGGTCAAATTCCTTCCCAGCGAAATTGCATATCCGCTGCAGAATAAAATTTTTGTTAGTCATTAATTATGTATCCACTTTAGAGCTTGATGTTAGATGAATGTAAATGCGGAGTTGAAGCGTTATCGCCGCAACAGTAAGGCCCAGCGTCCAAGGTGGACGATACTGGCCAGTGCCGATGCAAAGTAGGTTAGGGCTGCCGCTTTCAGTAGCGCTCGGACGGCAGAAACCTGTTGCTCTTGAATATACTCACCTTCAATCAGAATAGGTAGTGCTTTATTGAAACTTGCATCCCACTCCTCCGGCAACATGATCAGGTAGGCCATGGCACCAATCAGCTGCAGAACCAAGCTGGCAACTACCGCGATCAGTAGCAGGGCTGGCATTTTGGTTACCAGCGCTAGAATCGGCACCAGTAACAGCAGTAGTTCACCGGCTTTACGAAAGCCCATGGCCATGGGAATGTACTTTCGACGCAACTCGAAAATGCGTTCTTGACGATGGAACTGAATGGCGTGACCCACTTCATGGGTGGCGACGGCGATTGCCTTCAGCGATCTTCCTTGGTAAATGCTGGGGCTGAGTCGAACCGCAGGTACGCTGGGGTCAAAATGATCTTGGCCTTCATCCGTCTCTTCCACCAGGATTCCCTCCAGTTGAAAGCGCTGAATCAGGTGCTCTGCCAATTCTCCGCCAGTGCCGGGCATGTCAGCTAGGTCATCTGAGAATTTTTTCATGATATGACCTATCCACAGTTGCGGACCATAGATAAGCAATATCAGTAGCACGGTCAGTATGGCGTAAAGCATCGACACCTCAGAAAAGAGAAAACGAACCTTCTTTATAAACCGTCCATGGATACAGGGCCAGGTTATTATTCTGTCACTTTTGGGGTGGTGATAGGAGCCTTAAAAGGCGTTTGAGGGGTGTTCAAGTCGCTGCCTTCCCTGGCTAATAGCGCTTATAGTTCGTCTTAGGCTTTGAATTGTTTGGACAAAGTGCTTTCTATTTCCGGTAACTGATTGCGCAATTTAAGGTAATCAAACAGCGTACTGGCTTCTTCAATATTGGAGACTTTCCAGCTGTCATCCTCCAATACCAGCGTCCAGATGGTTTCAACTTCCTTGAATTTCTTGTCACCTTCCACCACCTTGCCGCTCTCTTTGTCGGCTAAATAGTCTTTCATGCGAGCGGTGACCGAAACGACCAGCGCCGAGTTCTGATGGTCAGTGCCCTGATTTCGGTGCACAAACAGAATCGGTTTGATGGTGCAGATGCGCTTGATATCGCAATGGTTAACGAGTCCCTGCTCGGCCCAGCGATCCAGATAGACCTGCTGTTGGTTCTGCTGATACCAGAGCGTCATGCAGTCTGCCGCCTGATCGGTGTGCTGGTGGTGCCAGGCCACATGAATGCGGTAAAAACAATCTTGGATTCTTTCCCGCAGGGGTAACCATTGAAAGGCTGGATGATGGCTGGCCATATAGGCCAGATCACGACGACTGCGTTTTTCGCTGCGGTATTCATCGATAAAGGACCAAATAATCAGTGGTAGGAAGATTAGCGCTAACAATATTACTAGGACCTTGCCCCAGAAGCTGCTCCACACTACCTTGGCGATCATGCCGCCAGGTCCAGCAAAGACCGGCTCTGTCATTAGCAAAAATATGGCGAGCAAGGCCAAGCGTTGCAGTTGTATAAGTGATTTCATCAAGAACCTCCGGCTGATATTGACAGTTATGCGGGGTAGGTCACAACTTGGGCGAGGGGAGGTTCATAAAAAGAGGTGATTGTTTTCAGATTGATTTTCTTGCAGCCGTTGATGAGTTTTTTTCTGCCATAATTAACGCTTATTTTATTGGTGTTTTGTTGTTCCTCTGGAGAGTGCTTTGCAGAACGGTTATACCCATTCGGCTAGGTTTTGGAAGGGCATAGAGCCTATCCTGTGCCTGTTATGGCTGTTAGCTGTTACCGGCACCTGTCAGGCTGTTGAATCGGCTTCTGTAACGGCAGGCGAGCCGCCTATGCTGGTCCGTTTTGGTACCTTTTCTCATCCTCCCTATGCCTATCTCGATGATCAGAATAATTATGTCGGTTCGCTCTATGAGGTGGGTAATGCGATTCTTCAGCGTGCTGGCTTGGCGGGGGGTAACAGTGTTTTGCCACCCAAACGCTTGGTCCAGCAGCTAAAAAATAAGCAGACAGACTGCTCGATGATGATTTTTAACGACGCCACCTCAGGCAGCTTCCAGATGCTGGCGGCATTGGGGGAACACTTGAGAGTGGGGGTTATCGCCGCAGCAGGTGCCAAGCTTGAGCGCTATCAGGATCTGCAGTCATTAAATATTGCGGTTCCTGACGCGCTCTCTATTTATCCTCGTTTTGATCAGGATAGGACGTTGAAAAAAATCGCCACCCAGAACTACCGCCACAGCGCGTTGATGCTGAGTCGTGGGCGGGTAAATGCTATGGCTGGCGGCATCGAGAGTATGCTGTTTAATGCCTATCAACTGCAGGTGCCGAAGCAGGCTCTGGGGTACCCTCTGGTGTTTGATGAACTGCCGATCTGGTTGCTCTGTGGTCGTGATTCGCTATCGCCGCAGATTAAACAGCGGCTGGTGACGGCGGTTGGCAGTTTGCGGGAAGAGGGTGAGATCAGGCGGATTTTCCAACGTCATCAGGTTCAGTATTAAGGATTTCGAGTGGGCGACCAGACTATTTCCCAGAGGAATCCTTCCGGGTCTTTAAGGTAACCGCGATAGCCTCCCCAAGGCGCTTGGCAGGCGGGGCGAGTAATGCTGGCGCCCGCTTGCTCCAGGCTGCTCATTAGCTCTTCTAACCGCTGTTTGGATACCACATTGTGAGACAGAGTGATGGCACCTGTAGGCGCGCCTATTGCTGTTATGTTGGCATCTCGGGCAAGGGCCTTTTGATCATATAAGGCCAGAGTGATGGCATCCAAATCAAAAAACGCCCAGCTGTCTTCATCAGCATTAGCAGCGCGGCGATGGGTTTTTAAGGTAAAGCCGAAGCCATCGCGATAAAAAGCCACTTGGCGGTCCAGATCGGTTACCGCTAGGGTGATATAGGATACGGCACTACTCATGGTGCTACCTCGCTAGCATTAACGCTTTAGGACCCTTGCGGCTGGCTCGTCAATTTGGAAACGATATCTCTACGCTTGACAGTCAGGGACCGCCAGGAGAAAAATCCGGCGCCAAGATTAGCAACGGCGATACCTGCAAAGATACCGTTTAGTCCCCAGAAATAGGCGCCCAGATAGGCCAGAGGCAAGGTCAATAATAACAGACGGGTGATAACCAGCTGTGCGGCTTGTCGTGGTTGCTGAAAGGCATTGAAGGTAGAGCTGCCCAGAGTGACCAGTGCTAGCCCCATATAACTGATCGGCACTATCCACAGATAACGGGCGGCGAGGTCAACAATGGTGGCGTCTTCTGCAAATAAGGCCGTCAGGGGGATAGCCATCACTGCCAGGAAGATGCAAGCACCTCCTCCCCACAAGACGGCAAAGCGAATACTGAAAATCATGCTGGTTTCAATCCGGTCAATTTTACCAGCTCCCCAATTCTGTCCAATAAAGGGAGTTAGTACTGAGGACATCGCCATGACGCCGATCATGACCAGGGACTCAATACGGGTTCCAACGCCATAGGCGGCGACTGCTTGAGGGCCAAAGCCGGCAATTAGATGGGTCAATAATGCCGCCGTCAGCGGTGTCAGCATATTTGTTGCTGCGACTGGCAGCGCAACCTGGACCAGCTGTTTCCACGATTCTGTGAGCTGACGAATGGCCGGCAGGTTAAAGCAAAGCATTTTTTCACGACAGCCCAGCACCCAGAGCGCAAACACAAAGGTCACTGAATATGAAATCAGGGAGGCAATAGCGGCTCCTTGTACTTCTAAGCGCGGAAATGGACCTATACCGAAAATAAACAAGGGATCGAGAATGACGTTGAGAGCGGCGGCAACCATCATCACTCGGCTCGGCGTCTTGGTATCACCGGTGGCGCGGATGGCGCTGTTACCTACCATGGGGATTACGACCAGGCCGATGCCCAGATACCAGACTTCCATATATTGGCGGATATGTAATAGCTGCTGAGCGCCGGCGCCAAGCAATTTAAATACCGGCTCAATGGTGAGATAACCAACAATCGACAGGCTGACAACCAGTATCAGTGCCAGTACTAGGCAGTCGCTGGTTAGGCGCTGTACGCGGCTGTGGTCACCAGCGCCAATAACTCTGGAAATTAACGCTGAGGTGCCGACACTAAGGCCCATGGCCAGACTCATGACCAACATGGTAATTGGAAAGGTAAAGCTGATGGCGGCTAGTTCAGCGCTGCCTAACTGGCCGATATAAAAGGTATCCACAACGTTGAACATCACCACTGAAGCAATACCGATCAACATGGATCCAGACAGTTTTAATAGGGTGGCTTCGACTGGTCCTTCGGTGAGGCGGGCACGAGCGTGTCGGGGTGCAGCAGACATTTAACTTCCTCTAAGTAGGGGCGCAGTGTATGTCTGTTAAGGCTTTTTTACCAAGCCTGTGCGCTAGTCATGTTGCGCTTAACCTGCCCGCAACGGTCCATTGAACTCACATCACTAAGGAGATTTATCGGTGGCTGTCTTTAGCAGGGTGCGCCCGGCAATGACCAGGGCCACACCACCGAGGATCAACGTTGCCGAGACGGCGAGACTGAGGGTCAGTTCTTCGCCGACAAAGATAACTCCCCCTATCGCAGCGATCACTGGAACTAACAGCTGCAATACCGCTGCAGACGAGGACGAAAGGCCACGCAGGGCGGTATACCAGATGCTGTAGCCGATGCCTGAAGCCAGGCCGCCAGATAGCATCGCCAGTACGATACCGTGGCTGCTGAGATCGCTCTGGCCAATAAATACGATGCCTAGCAGTACGCAGAATGGCAGTGAGCGGACAAAATTGTGGCAGGTATCGGCCAGGGGAGTTTTGGATTCCCGGCCTAACAAGGTATAGACCCCCCAGGCTATGCCAGCAATCGCCATTAACACAAAACCCTGGAGTGAGGGCGTGGTGGCTGAGGGTAGAAACAGATAGATAAAGCCGCCTAGTGCTGAACAGATTCCCAGCCATTCAAAACGATTGAAGCGATTACCGGCCAATAATGCCAAACCCAGCATGGTTAACTGTACCGATCCGAACAGGATCAAAGCCCCGGTGCCGGTATCGAGAAAACGGTAAGCAAAGGAAAAACAACCGGCATAGAGAAACAACATGGATGCGCCTTTCCAGCTGCCTCCGTGGCTAGGCGCTTTATGCTGGCCTTTCAACACCAGTAGCAATGTCAGCACTATGGCACCAGATAGTAGGCGAATCACTGTAAAGCTGGTTGCGTCTATGCTGTCGCTGCCTAGCGCCAGGCGGCAAAAGACCGAATTGGCCGCGAAGGCTAACAGCGCCAGGCAGGTCAGTAACAGGGTTTTGAGCAGGCTGGAGCTAGTCGGTTTGGTATCGTTCACTAATTGGGTTTCCGGGTCTGGTTGGAATAGGCCAGTGCCATTTTTGTTTGCAGGAAAAACTGGTTAAAGCGGCGGAAATCTTCATCGGAGATAGGCCCTTTACCGGCGAGTCTATCTGCATAAATAAAGCCGATGGGACGCTTGCCAACACCCAAGGGTGCGAGGATAAACCCGGACGAGTTTAGCGCCTCACTGAAATGTGTGGGTAGGCGTTTGTCCCAGTCGGCTTCCTGGGTGTCGGTCACCAGCAGGGTCATACCTTTTTCGAGTATTCTGAAGACGAATGCACCGCGTTGATCGCGTTTAAGGTGAAAGTAGTTCTCCAGAGGCTCAAGGTTCTTGCCCTTGGCGATGCGAGCGTTGAGTTGTTTATGTTCTTTGTCGAGTAGGCAAAAGGCTGCGCGGTCGAAGCCGGTGCAGTCTACGATGGCATCTAGAACTTGAGAAAGTACCGGCTGAATATGACTGTGACTAGTGACCAGATCGCCGATTTTTTGCATGTGTTCCAGCAAAATCTCGGCCTTGTGCTCCAATTTTGATGCGGCAGTGTCGGCGGCAGTGGTCTGTGCCGATTTTTCCTGGTCGGACGCTTCCCGAGTATGCATGTAGTAGGAGATTTTGCGGGTAAACTCGTCGAGGTTCTCATCGCCACTGTCACGCATTGGGGGGACGAGTGTTTCAGAGGGTAAATTGTATTCCTGAGCCATGTCGCAGGCCATCTTGAAGGAATTATTGAGGCATTGAGTCAGCTTTTCAGCCGACTTCCCGGTAATCTCCTCCAATTGTTTAAGCAGTTCCGAAAACTTTAGATCGCTGTCGCCCGCATGACCATAGATGTGCTTCAGTATTTGGTCTGACATAGAGGCTATCTGATAGTTACCATGGATGGCAGCGGACTGGTCTTCGGCGGACATCAGGTCCATGGAGTGCACCACCGATGGAGGGAACCCCCAGCTCTGGGCAATATCCTGGCCGATATCGCTGAAATGTCCTCCTAACTCTTCCAGCTGTATTCGCGACCATGATTGTTTACCCTGGTCTAGCTGCTGATGCATCTTTTTGTATCTACCTGATAAGGTGTGGGCCACCAATATTTCACCGAGACTATGGAGCAATCCGCAAATATAGGTCTCTTCCACGTCGGAGTTGTCGCACAGGGTTGCTACTTCACGGGAAATAGAAGCGGTCATAAATGAACGCATCAGCAGATCAGCGATCGCGGAATCATCTTCGCTTTTCTTAAAACCTTCGATCAGTTTGAGCGTTACTGACAGGCTTTTAATCTGTTCGAAACCAAGTAGTACTACCGCCCGTGATACCACGCTGATGCGGCCGTTACCGCGATTACAATAGGATGAATTAGCCAGTCTTAGAAGACGGGCAGACAGGTTGGCGTCTTTCATGACGGCCATGGCCAATGCCATAGCGTCGCCTTTACGGGAGCTGCTGATTTGGCCGATACGGTTAACGGTGGCGCTGAAAACCGGCAGGTCGCCAAGACGATCCAATTTTTCTTGTACGGAATTCAAGGTGTCCAGGTATTTCACTCAGTATGCTTCCCTAATGTTGCTTGCAGCGGCAGGCGGACGTGATCGGTAGCTTTTGTCGGTTGTCGTTAACGCTAATGTTAGTCGTATTACGCCAGCCCTAACAGATTTAGGGAGGCTTTTTTGGCTAACAGGGCGGGCGCCTCTGACTTAAAGTTTTTGAAATGAATGGCTTGTTTATGGCGCTCTAAGTCTGTCTCGTTTTGCCATTCCTCGACAATAAAAAACTGCTCTGGGTTGTCCTGATACTGAAACAGGTCATAGCGCAGGCAGCCTTGCTCCTGTCTTGATGGTTCTACCATCGTTATTAATAGCGTTTTTAGAGCGGCAACGCTGTTTTCTTTTGCTGTTAGGGTTATCTGTTTGCAAATGCTCATGAAGGGTCTCTTTGGGTGAAGAGGGATATGATCGACGGAAGTTATCCTAAACCTTTCTACGAGCTTGTAAATCAGGCTGATAGCAATGGCTGACATCAATCAATGACTGCGGGTTGCAAGGGATTGGTCGTGGAGAGAGAGCGAACAGGGGCTGCTTAGCGGCTCCTTAAGAGTGTTTCTGCTGTTCGATCAGCGGTGTCGCCGGCGCCAGTATATAGGGGGGCAGGTTTGCGAATAGGGTGGCCCTGGATATCACGGATGCCGATAGCATTTTTAATGCCTCCAGGATCCACATGTTCTTTTTAATGTGAGGTTAATCAATAATTGTCTCGATGCCCTTGTTTTTTAAATAAACATTAAATTGTGTTGATGTGTTCGCTGTATATGTGTTGAGATTCGCTGTACTTACGCTGTCATCAATTTGTCATTGCAAATGCTGTAAATTTTTATAGTAATGCTTTATAAAATATGACGATAAGGACGTTGCCATAATTATAAAAACAGTGTTTTAACCGTCGGTCTCGACACCTCTTTACTGCACCATTTCATCTGCTGTTCCACTATCGGGCCGTCGTCATATTAAGTCTAAATTGGGTGTTCTCTATGCGCTTCTGTCGCAGCGTATAAATAGCACCCTAATGTTGTAAAGGACGGTTTAAGCGATGATGAAGTTACGTATAGATGAACATACCTTGCCTCGCTACCAGACCTTCGGGATGGTGGCTTTGGTATTGATACTCTTGATAGGTATCGTCGGCTATTTCCTGGCTCAGAACCATTTCTCCAATCAAGCCAGTCTGCAGGATTTACGCGATCAGATTATCCAGCAGCAGCTGGATCGCACTCAGAACGAACTAGATGCGACCCTCGATTATATTCGTTTTAAGAAAGAGCAATCGGAAGTCCAATTAAGAAAAGAATCCAAGGCGCAGGTTGATCAGGCCCTGGTATTGGCGCAAAGCATCTATCGGCAGGAACAAGGCCGCCTTAGCGACTATGAAATTAAGACGTTGTTGCGCGAGGCCTTTCGGGGAGTACGCTTCTTTGATGATCGAGGTTATCTATTTGTCATCGACACTGAAGGCAATTCTGTACTGAATGACCATAGCCCACACCTTGAAGGTCGGTCGACTCTTGATCTGCAGGATGATAAAGGTGTCTTTATCGACCAGAAAATCATCAATGTGGTGAATGGCAGCGCCAGCCATTCGGGTTACGTCCGCTATCGCTGGTACCAGCCCGGTAGTGACCGGATGTTCGATAAACTCTCCTATGCTCGATTATTTGAACCCCTAGGTTGGATAATTGCGACCGGTGATTACCTGCATGAGGCCGAAAACGATATTAAGGCTGCGACCCTAAAACGTATCGAAAATCTGCGCTTTGGAGATAATGGCTATATTGCCGTGATTCGAGGCGATGGTGAGGTGATTTCCAGCCCCGGATGGTCAATTTCACAATATGCAGATACGCCAGAAGTCGCACGAAAACTTACCTCTGAGGCGATTGATGCCATTGTTCAATCGGGTAAAAGTGGCGGAGGTATCGTGCGCTATTTTTGGTATTACCCCGATGGTCGTGGCCCGGTGCAGAAAATATCCCGGGTGATTGCTGTTCCTGAATGGAACTGGTATTTGGTGTCGGGTGTGTATCCCGAAGATGTTGATCAGCTAATGACTGAACAGCGGCATCAGCTCGAAGGTTCGCAGTCTGAAGATACCAGTGCACTTATCTCCGCGCTGGTTATTGCTGCGGTGCTGTCGCTGCTATTAGCGCTGTGGTTTTCCAAGGGGATGGAACGCCTATTCAAAATCTATCAGGCCGATATAAGCCACAAACAACAGAAGCTGGAAAACAACGCTAAACGGCTGCAGGTGGCGGCCAGTGTTTTCCAGAATTCTTCTGAAGGGATCATGGTTGCGGATTCAAATAATTGCCTGGTTGCTGTCAATGATGCGTTTACGGAAATTACCGGGTTTAGCAGAGAAGACGCCTTAGGACGCAACCCCTCGCTTTTGAAGTCTGGACGCCATGATCCGTCTTTTTATGAGGCTATGTGGGGCAGTTTAAGAGATGAAGGCTGCTGGCGCGGGGAGATCTGGAACCGTCGTAAGGACGGTGCTCTTTATCCGCAGTGGTTATCGATTAGTGCATCCAGAGACAATGACGGTCAGGTTGACAATTACATCGCCACCTTCCTCGATATGAGCGAACGGAAAGAAGCCGAGCATAAGCTGCGTTATATGTCGGAGTATGATTCCTTAACGGACCTGCCCAATCGTCATTTGTTGAACCAACGGGTTTCCAGGGCTCTTGATTTGGCAGGGCGTTCCTCTGGCAAGCAGGTGGCCTTGTTGTTGGTGGATCTAGATCGCTTTAAAAACATTAATGATTCGCTGGGCCATACCACCGGTGACCGGGTGCTGCAGCAGATTGCGCGGCGTCTGGTCACTATGGTGCATGCGGAGGATACTGTGTGTCGCATGGGAGGGGATGAGTTTGCCATTCTAATGACCGACCCGCTGTTGCCTGCGGCGGCGGTAACTTTGGCTGAACGGGTGCTTAAAATTGTCTCCGATCCTGTGCTTATCTCTGGCCGGCAGCTGGTGATGACATCCAGTATAGGCATTTCGGTGTACCCGGCAGACGGTACCGATTTCGATACACTCATACGCAATGCCGACACCGCTTTATATCATGCTAAAGATAATGGCCGTAACGGTTTTCAGTTCTATACCGAGGGCATGAACCAGCAAGTGTCCCAGCGTTTGGATATGGAGCATGGGCTTCGACAGGCAATAGAAGAGCAGCAGTTCCAGCTGCACTACCAGCCGCAGTATGATCTGTCTGACGATAGCTTATATGGGTGTGAAGCACTGATTCGCTGGTATAAAGATGACGGCGGATATCAGCGCCCAGATCATTTTATTCCGATTGCCGAAGAAACCGGATTGATTGTGCCAATAGGGCGTTGGGTGTTAGTTGAGGCCTGTGAGCAAGGGGCGAAATGGTTACAGCAAGGATTACCCGCTATCAACATCGCCGTTAATCTGTCGGCCATTCAGTTTGGTGATCAGTTAGTGGATACCGTTCGTGAGGTGCTGGAGCAGACTCAGTTCCCGCCCTCAAAACTGACGCTGGAAATCACCGAAAGTATTTTGATGCGCAATGCTGACCGAGCTACTGAACTCTTGGACGAACTAAAACAGCTAGGGGTTGGGTTGGCGTTAGATGACTTCGGCACCGGATACTCCAGCCTCGCCTACTTGAAGAAATTCCCCCTAGATAAACTTAAGATTGATCGGGCTTTTATCAGTGGTCTTCCCGATGATCTGGACGATGGTGCAATTACCTCGTCCATTATCGATATCGCCCGCAACTTGGGCCTGCAGACCGTGGCTGAAGGTATAGAAACCGCTGCACAGCGGGATCATCTGATTGCAGAAGGGTGCGACCTGGTGCAAGGCTATTTTTATGCGCGTCCGATGCCCGCTAATGACTTCGAAGCTTTACAGCAGGAAATTGCTAGCGGGCTGCTGAATATTAAGACAGCGGACGCAGAATAAGTGAGTGTTTAAGACTACGCGTTAGCTGTATGGATCGTTTTTATCATCCACACTGATATCCATACGATCGTGCAATGAGTGTTATTTAATAGGCATTTCATGGCGTAAGGCCATTTTAACGGTTACTTTAAATAGAGCGACGCCGGATCAGGCTGGGTTGAACGTGCTCCTCGGGAGCTATTTGTGGAAGAGAAATATTATGGCTCAGGCTGTAGGTAACAGCAAAGCCCCTGAACGCCTGCTGCTGGTAGGCTGCATAGTCGGCCTATTCCTGATCGCGTTGGTCAGCAGTATCAGCCACGTGCTGATGCAGCGGCAGATTACCGAGCAGCATAGCGGCGCCAATATCGTTAACCTCTCCGGCCGCCAGCGGATGCTGTCGCAACGGCTGTCAAAAAATGCCCTGAAGGTTCTTGCCAGTGACGAAAGCGTCGAACTTAAACACGCCTTTGAAGAGATCAAACAGGCTGTGGCGGCGATTAATAACACTCATCAGGGGTTGATGTATGGTGATCCCGATCAGGACCTTCCTGGCACCAACAGCCCGGTGATTGAGCGTATGTTTGAGGAGGTCAATCCTTTTTGTCGTCAATTGCTCATTGCCGGTGACGAGCTGCTGAAATATCAAGATGTTGGCGTCGATCGGCTTCACAGCTTGGCGGAGGTTAACGATGCTGTTGCGAAGATCCTTGAAAATGAAGGCCCTTTTCTTCTTGGCATGAGTCGCATCGTTTTTCAGTATGCTCAGGAATCGGAGACCCGGCTACAGCACACTAATGATCTGGAGCGACTGCTGTTTTATAGCCTGATGATTATTTTGCTGCTGGAAGCTATCTTTATCTTCCGGCCATTGATTCAGCGAACCCTGTTAGCAATGGCGCTGTTGCGCAAGAATGAGCAGCACCTGAAAGAGGCCCAGCAGCATTTGCAGCGAACTATCGTGGATTTAAGAGAAGCTCAGGAAAACCTGCTGGAGGTTGAAAAGAAAGCGGTCCTGGCCAGTGTTGTTGCCGGCTTGACCCATGATGTGAATACGCCTATCGGTGTTGGCATCACTGCAGTATCTGCCCTTGAAGCACTGACTCGCTCGTTTGTGCAAGACTACCAGCAAGGTAGCATCAGTCGTACAGCCATGGAGGAATACCAGGACGTGGCTATTGAAAGCTCCGGCCTAATCCTCAATAACCTGCAACGCGCGGCGGAACTAATTCGCAATTTCAAGCAGCTGGCTATTGATCAAAGTAGTGAGCAGCGGCGTCATTTTAATTTGAAGCAGTATTTGGATGACATTGTTTCCGCGATGGACGCCAAACTTAGAACGACAAAACACCACATAGAGGTGCATTGTCCAGGATCTATCGAACTGGATAGTTTTCCAGGAGCCCTTTATCAGGTAGTCAGCAATCTAATCATGAATTCATTGATTCATGGTTTTGAACATATGGATTCTGGAACTATTCACATCGATGCCCGTATTGAAGGTGATGAGCTGCTGTTGGTCTACACCGATAATGGTTGTGGCATGGACTCGGAGGTGCAGAGCCATCTGTATGAGGCGTTCTTTACCACTAAGCGTGAACAGGGTGGCAGCGGTCTTGGAACCCATATGATTAAGACGCTGGTAGATGACGCTTTGTCCGGTTCCATTGTGATGGTGAGTTCTCCTGGTCAGGGTGTCGAATTTAGGATCCGCATGCCGGTGGTTGCCGAACATGACTGAGGACCTGCCCGGGTCTGAGCGGCTTTTCTATCGACCCTTGCATATCTCTGATTTGCCCGCCATTGAAAGTATTCTGGGTGATCAGGAAACCATGGCGTTGTCCTTACTCGCTCCGCTCTCTGCGCTGCAAATTCTTCATCGCCTCCAGCAAATTATTCAAGATTGTCAATTTCCTGTTTTGGGCAAGTTGGCCGTTATCGAGCAGGATACAGGCTGTTTGGTGGGCTATTGTGGCATTGAGCGCTCGGTGCTTGAAGGTCATAGCATTTATGAATTCGGGGTGATGCTGAGGAAATGCTATTGGGGTATGGGCTATGGTTCCGAAGCGGCGGAGAGGGTGTTGAATTTTCAGTACTCTCATTCAGCACTGGAGAAGGTGTTTGCCATCGTCGATAGTCGTCATTTTTCTTCCATCAGGGTGCTACAAAAAGCGGGGATGAAGGCTGTTCGGAACTCAAGTTACGGTGATCGGACGGTGCAGATATTTATGCTCTGAGGATGCATAAATTAAACCCCGCAGCGTGGCGGGGTTTAAAGAAACGGGGGCGTTCCTTTTCGCTTTTAAAGATCATCAAACCAGTCGTCAAGGCTCTCCATCTCTTTGCGTTCGAAATAGTCTTCGATGCCCTTTTTTACGGTTAGCTGATCTACGCTGCTCTCGTATTCGTCATCCGTCAAATTGAGATCTTCATCAATGAATAAAAAGTCATTGGGCTCGTTTTCAAGTTCATCGGACTTTCTCATGGTTGTTCTCCGCTAAAGATGAACAATGACAAGGGTTATTTTTAGCGGTTGTTGCGGTGCTCTGTAAAACGAATTTTTTGCATTTTAGTTGGCTTTTTTTTGATCAAACTTCAGTCGATAGAATTTGCATTTTTGCCAATTGTGACTAGGGGTGATATGCCAATAGGTGGTGTATGGATTGCTAGGCTACGAATGATGGGGCGGTGCGAAGCGCTGTTTTTTTGAGGGAAAAAATGGCAGCCGAAACTGCCATGGTGATTAAGCGATGGGAAAGGCTGGATTAGTCGCAGAGTGCATCCAGCTTTTGCTTGAGCATCTTGTTAATTTGCCCCGGATTGGCGGTTCCTTTCGATGCTTTCATTACTTGTCCCATAAAGAAGCCCAGCATCTTGCCGCGTTTCTCTGGTTCGGCGGCCTTGTATTGCTCGACCTGTGATGTGGCATTGGCAATGACCTCATCGACCATTCCCTCTAAGGCGCCACTATCGGTTACCTGTTTGAGGCCTTTGGCTTCAATGATCTGATCAGCGCTGCCTTCACCGTTCCACATGGCTTCGAAGACTTGTTTAGCAACATTGCCGTTGATGGTGTCGTCCTTGATACGGGCCAGTAGTTGTCCCAGACCTTCAGCACTGACAGGGCTGTCGGTGATTCCCAGATTATTGCTGTTGAGGAACTTGGATAACTCCCCCATGACCCAGTTGACTGCCAGCTTAGCGTCACCTGCGCTAGCCACTACGGTTTCAAAATAATCAGCCATATCCCGGTAAGCGGACAGAACGCTGGCGTCGTAATCGCCGAGGCCATACTGATCCATAAAGCGAGCATGGCGAGCGTCTGGTAATTCCGGCAGGGTCTGGCGGACTGCTTCAATATAATCATCATCGATCACGATGGGCAGTAGATCAGGGCAGGGGAAGTAACGGTAATCGTTGGCTTCTTCTTTGCTGCGCATGGAACGGGTTTCGTCTTTGTCTGCATCGTACAGGCGGGTGGCTTGTTCAACTCTGCCGCCGTCTTCGATCAGGTCTATCTGGCGGATGATCTCGCCCTTAATGGCCTTTTCGATAAAGCGGAAAGAGTTGATGTTTTTGGATTCGGTACGAGTTCCTAACTCTTGCTGGCCTTTAGGGCGCACTGAGACGTTGCAGTCGCAGCGGAAAGAGCCCTGGGACATGTCGCCATCACAGATTCCCAATGTAGTCACGATAGCGTGAATCTTCTTAGCGTAGGCAACGGCTTCTTCGGCGCTGCGAATGTCCGGCTCGGAGACGATTTCTAATAGCGGCGTGCCCGCCCGGTTCAAGTCGATCCCAGACATGCCGGGGAACTTATCGTGCACTGATTTTCCGGCATCTTCTTCCAGATGCGCGCGAGTGACGCCAATGCGCTTATGCTTGCCGTTGGGCAGTTCGATGTCCACATGGCCGACACCGACAATAGGGTGAAATAGTTGGGTGGTCTGATAGCCTTTGGGTAGATCTGGGTAGAAATAGTTCTTGCGATCAAAAATAGACTTGCGGCCTATCTCTGCATCAATAGCGACGCCGAACATGACGGCCATCCGTAAGGCCTCATCGTTAAACACCGGTAGTGTGCCTGGCAAGGCCAGATCAACGGCGCAGGCCTGGGTGTTGGGTTCAGCACCAAAAGCGGTACTGGCACCGGAAAAAATCTTTGATTTCGTGGCTAGCTGGGCGTGAATCTCAAGCCCGATGACTGCTTCCCATTCCATGATTCTATACCTCTGAAACGCCTGCGGAAGCCGCAGTAATTGGTGACATACGATGCCAGTCGGTGGCTTGCTGCAGCATGTGGGCGACGTTCAATAGCTTTTGTTCAGCAAAGTAGTTGCCTATGATCTGCAATCCAACCGGTAAGCCATTGGCATCACCGCAGGGAATGGACATGCCGGGAAGTCCTGCCAGGTTCAGTGAAAGGGTGAAGATGTCTTCCATGTACATGGCAATTGGGTCAGAAGTTTTCTCACCAATTTTGAAGGCAGGATGTGGCGTTGTAGGCCCCATAATGACATCCACGTCGGCCAGTACATCGACGAAATCTTGCTTGATCAGGCGGCGAATCTGTTGCGCTTTCTTGTAATAGGCGTCATAGAATCCTTCTGACAAGGCATAGGTGCCTACCATGATGCGGCGTTTAACCTCGGCGCCAAAGCCTTCGCCCCGGGAGCGCTTGTAAAGGTCTTCCAAGTCGACCGGGTTGTCGCAGCGGTGGCCATAGCGTACGCCGTCAAAACGAGACAGGTTAGATGAGGCTTCGGCCGGTGCAATAATATAGTAGGCCGGTACCGCCAGCGCTGTATTAGGAAGGCTGACTTCCTTAACGGTGGCGCCCAGTGCTTCATACTCTTTAATCGCTGCCTGTACCTGCTGGGCAATCACGGGATTGACGTCGTCGGAGAAGTACTCTTTTGGCAGACCTATTTTCAGGCCTTTAAGCGATTGGTTGAGCTGGCTGCTGAAGTCTTCGATTGGCATCTGCAGACTGGTGGAATCGCGGCTATCGAAGCCGGCCATTACATTCAGCATCAAGGCCGCATCTTCGGCGCTGCGGGTCATGGGCCCGCCCTGATCCAAAGAGGATGCGAAGGCGATCATGCCAAACCGGGACACGCGGCCATAGGTTGGTTTTATGCCAGTAATGCCACACAGGGCCGCTGGTTGGCGAATAGATCCGCCGGTATCAGTTCCGGTCGCTGCCGGAACTAGTCGCGCGGCGACAGCCGCAGCCGAACCGCCAGAGGAACCGCCGGGTACGCAGTCGGTATTCCAGGGGTTTTTAACCGCGCCATAAAAACTGCTTTCGTTGGATGAGCCCATGGCGAACTCGTCCATATTGGTTTTACCCAGGCAGACTGCGCCAGCGCTGTTGAACTTCTCCACCACAGTGGCGTTGTAAGGTGAAATGAAGTTGTCCAGCATGCGTGAGCCACAACTGGTGCGGACACCGTCGGTGCAGAAAATATCTTTATGGGCCATGGGCAGGCCAGTAAAAGCGCCTGCTTCTCCTGCGGCACGAGTTGCGTCTGCTGCTTGCGCCTGGGCCAGAGCTTGCTCTGGCGTGACGGTGATAAAACTGTTGTAACGGCCGTCTTCGGCGTTGATGCGGCTCAGATAGGCTTCGGTCAGTTCGACGCTGCTGTATTCGCCAGCGTCCAGCCCCTGCGCCAGTTCGGCGAGTGTTTTTTCAAACATGAGGTTAATATTCCTAAGTATTTACCTTCGGGACTGATGCAGCTCCCGAAAGGTGGTCACAATTTCTGCTCTGGGTAAGCGGTTACTCGATTACCTTGGGTACCTGAAACAGACCTTCCTCGACAGCGGGTGACACTGTTTGCAGTTTCTCCCGCAGGTTGGTTTCTGTTACTTCATCCGCGCGCAGACGCTGGACTGCATCGGTGGGATGAGCCAGAGGCTCGACCTGTGATGTATCAACGCTCTGCATCTGGTTAACCAGATCGAGGATGTTTGACAGGTTTTCGGTGTATTCGGGGATATCGGCTTCGTCGATTTGTAGGCGAGCCAGATGAGCAATCTTCTCCACGTCGGAGCGGTCAAGTGACATAACATGAACCCTAGGTGTCAATTATAGTGGCAACATACTGGTAATATTTACGGATGCCATAAGGTACCACAAAGGACTTGCTTGATTAAGCGAGATAATCATAACTTGCAGTATAAATAAAGTTTCTACTGCTTGCTCAAAACCCCCACCATTGCTAGAGTAGCGGGTTTATTGCAGCCGTGTCCTTTTAACGCCATCGAGTAGCGAAAATCGTCAATGTTTAAAAAAATACGAGGTATGTTTTCCAGCGATTTATCCATTGATCTTGGAACAGCTAATACACTGATTTATGTTCGGGATAGGGACGTGGTTCTGAATGAGCCTTCTGTGGTTGCTATTCGTCACTCCGGTAACCATAAAACCGTAGTCGCCGTAGGCACTGATGCCAAGCGTATGCTCGGTCGGACCCCTGGGAATATTTCCGCGATTCGACCGATGAAAGACGGTGTTATTGCGGACTTTCATGTCACCGAAAAAATGCTTCAGCATTTTATTAATAAGGTGCATGAGAACTCATTTTTTTCCCCCAGTCCGCGAGTACTCGTGTGTGTGCCTTGCAAGTCGACGCAGGTCGAGCGGCGGGCGATCAAAGAATCGGCCATGGGCGCCGGCGCTCGGGAAGTGTATTTGATTGACGAGCCTATGGCGGCCGCTATTGGTGCTGGTCTGCCGGTAGGCGAAGCCACTGGTTCCATGGTGGTGGATATCGGTGGGGGAACCACAGAGATTGCGGTTATCTCTCTCAACGGTATTGTTTATGCCGAGTCGGTGCGCGTCGGTGGTGACCGTTTTGACGAATCCATCGTCACTTATGTTCGTCGCAATTACGGCAGTCTGATTGGTGATGCCACTGCTGAACGGATCAAACAGGAAATTGGCTCTGCTTACCCCAGTACCGATATTCTGGAAATTGATGTTCGTGGTCGTAACCTGGCTGAGGGTATTCCCCGCAGCTTTACGTTGAATAGCAACGAAATCATGGAAGCCCTGCAAGAGCCTCTGTCGTCGATCGTGCAGGCGGTTAAGAGCGCGCTTGAGCAATGCCCTCCAGAACTGGCTTCAGATATCGCCGAGAGTGGCATCGTTTTGACCGGTGGTGGTGCACTATTGCGAGATATTGATCGTCTGCTGGCAGAAGAGACCGGCTTATCGGTCATAGTCGCAGAAGATCCGTTGACTTGCGTTGCCCGTGGTGGTGGCCGAGCCTTGGAATTGATCGATAAGCATTCTTTTGAATTGTTAGCCTCAGATTAAACTAATCGGAACTAATGAGGGCAGCTCTGTGCAAGGAGGTAACGGACTTCGTTCTACTGTGACGAGGGTGCCCCATTAATCCGATATTCAAGGGACAATCGTCCCGCGCCAGCCTGTTCCTGATCTTTATTCTTTCCGGTCTACTGATGACGGCTGACCTCTATTGGTCCCCAATGGGTCACTATCGCGGTTACCTGACCTGGGTCGTGACGCCTATTCAGTGGTTTGTCGATGCGCCCAATCGTTTGTTGGCGTCGATGGGGGAATCTCTGGACGATCGCCAGGTGTTGCGACAGGAAAATGAAAATCTGAAATCGGACCTGCTAATTCTGGCGCGTAAGCTACAGCGCATGGAATCTCTCACCTCTGAGAATACTTACCTGAGGAAGTTACTGAACGCTGCCGAAAAGATAGACGAACGGGTCGAGCTGGCGGAATTGATTGGTGTGAATCCCAACCCGTTTATTCATCAGATTATTATCAACAAAGGCTCTCAGAATCAGGTTTATCTGGGGCAGCCGGTATTGGATGCTGGCGGTGTCATGGGGCAAATCGTGGAAGTGGGTCCTTACACTTCTCGAGTGTTAATGATTACTGATTCCCAGCATGCTATTCCTGTTCAGGTGAATCGCAGCGGTTTTCGCTCGTTACTCTTAGGGAAAGGTAACTTGCGGGAAATGATCCTCGATCATGTCTCTGATACCGCCGATATTGAAGTGGGCGATGTGCTCGTTAGTTCGGGTTTGGCGCAACGCTTTCCGACCGGTTACCCAGTGGCTATAGTCACTGAAATTCTGCACGACCCAGGGCAGCCCTTTGCGATGGTGAAAGCGAGTCCCACTGCTCGGTTGGATAAGAGTCGCCATCTGTTGGTTGCCTTTCGTCTTGAGCCTGAATATCCACTTCCTGACTTTAGCTTGGAAGTAGAAGGAGATAGCAAGTAATGGTTGTTGCTGCTGCTCATCGCACTTGGGTTATCTGGCTTACCTTCCTGTTGGCGCTGATGCTCAGCACGTTGCCGATGCCGGAATCTCTGGAATGGGGGCGGCCGGAGTGGGTGGCGCTAACGTTAATTTACTGGGTAGTTGCTTTGCCTCATCGGGTGGGTCCCTGGTCGGCTTGGGTCTTGGGATTGTTGATGGATATCCTGCTCGGCAGCACCTTGGGTATTCATGCCTTGTCAATGGCTATCGTGGCCTATCTGGCTCAACGGCTGCATCGTCGTATTCGAATGTTCCCGCTTTGGCAGCAGGCCTTTCTGGTGTTGGTGTTAGTGGGTATTCATCAGATGTTACAGCATTGGGCGCAGGCATTAGCGGGTGCTAGTACCGGTTCGTTGTTGTTTCTATTGCCGTCTCTGGTCAGTAGTTTTCTGTGGCCATGGATTTTTGTGGTGCTTCGAGGTGTGCGTCGAGCGTTGCGGGTAAGCTGATTATTGCCATCGATGGGCTAGATCGGTGATCTGCGATCGCCATGCTAGTTTGAATTCGGCGTAGAGGCGTTCATGAAAAAGTTGGTTCTTGCATCCCATTCACCCCGTAGAAAAGAGCTGTTGCAGCAGATTGGTGTTAGTTTCAGCAGCTGTGGTGCTGATATTGATGAAACTCATTGTGCAGGGGAAAGTCCTGCACAGTACGTGCAGCGGCTGGCATTACAGAAAGCTCAAGCGGTGCAGCATCAGTTTGGAGACGATGCGGTTATC
This sequence comes from Motiliproteus sp., assembly GCA_036960175.1. Classification (GTDB taxonomy): domain Bacteria; phylum Pseudomonadota; class Gammaproteobacteria; order Pseudomonadales; family Balneatricaceae; genus Motiliproteus. The sequence continues at coordinate 43,607 of JBALWH010000001.1, forward strand.
ATCGGCAGCGATACCGCTGTAGTCTGTGATGAACATATTTTAGGAAAGCCCAAAAATCAGCAGCATTGCGTGGAGATGTTAATGCAGTTGTCTGGGCGCCAACACCAGGTGATGACTTCGATAGCGCTGCTAGATGGGGAACGATCGCTGGCTAAGGTGGTCACAAGCCAGGTGTTTTTTCGCACCCTCAGTAAGATAGAGTGTCAAAGCTATTGGCAAACCGGTGAGCCAAAAGACAAAGCCGGTGGTTATGGTATACAGGGACTTGGTGCAGTATTTGTTAAGCATATAGAAGGCAGCTATTCTGCAGTCGTGGGATTGCCGTTGATGGAAACGGCAGAATTATTGGGTCAGATGGGTGTTGCTATCTGGCAGATGAAGGATTGATAGAGAACCAGCCTGATGGGTGAAGAATTACTGATTAATTTCGCGCCGATGGAAACTCGGGTAGCCTTGATTGAAAACGGCATGCTGCAAGAGGTCTATATCGAGCGCGTTGATAAAAAAGGCATTGTCGGTAATATTTACAAGGGAAAAGTAGTTCGAGTACTGCCGGGCATGCAGGCGGCATTCGTTGATATTGGGCTTGAACGCGCAGCTTTTATCCATGCTGCAGATCTGCAACCCCATAGCCACAATGGTGATGACCGTCATCCCGAACCTAGTATCAGTTCCATGCTGCGAGAAGGTCAGTCACTGGTGGTTCAGGTCACTAAGGATCCTATCGGCAGTAAAGGCGCTCGTCTCACCACCAATCTATCTATACCTTCGCGCTTTCTGGTGTTAATGCCGGGCACCGAGCATGTGGGTATTTCGCAACGCATAGACAGTGAAGAAGAGCGTGAACGGCTGAAAAGCGTGGTAGCGGACTACTTTGAAGCTAACCCTGAGAGTGCAGTTTGTGATGGGTTTATCCTCCGTACTGTCTCAGACGGTGCTTGTGCAGAAGATATTCAATCGGATATCAAATACTTGCAACGGCTTTGGGTTTCGGTTCAGGAAAGCATGAAAAAATCCAAAGCGCCTTCGGTGATCTACCAGGATCTGCCGCTGCATATGCGCGCCTTAAGAGATATGGCTAATCCGGGCATCGAACGGGTACGGATTGATTCTCGCGAAACCTTCCAGGCCGTGGGGGAGTTTGTCGCTTCACTAGTGCCGGAAATGTCTGACCAGTTGGAATATTATCCGGGTGAGCGACCTATTTTTGATCTCTATAATGTTGAAGATGAAATCCAAAAAGGCTTGGGCCGTAAGGTTGAATTAAAGTCCGGAGGGTATTTGATCTTCGATCAGACTGAAGCGATGACCACCGTCGATATCAATACCGGTGCTTATGTCGGTCACCGTACCCTGGAAGAAACCATCTTTAAGACGAATCTGGAAGCCGCCACTGCCGTGGGTCGACAGCTGCGATTAAGGAATCTTGGCGGTATTATCATTATCGACTTTATCGATATGGAAGACCCTGAACATCAGCGCCAGGTGTTGCGCACGCTGCAGCGGGTGCTGGATAAGGATCACGTAAAATGTAAAGTGATGGGCGTGTCGGAGTTGGGTTTGGTGGAAATGACCCGCAAGCGCACCCGAGAAAGCCTGGAGCAGTTGTTATGTGAGCCTTGCAGTCATTGTCAGGGGCGCGGCACCATGAAAACACCGGAAACTGTTTGTTACGAGATTTTTCGTGAAATTCTCCGCGAAGCACGGGCCTACGATACTGATACCTATCTTGTTCTTGCCTCTCAGGCGGTTGTTGATCGCCTCCATGATGAAGAGTCAGATCGGGTTGCTGATTTGCAGGAATTCATCGGAAAAAACATTCGCTTCCAGGGTGATTCCGCTTATACCACTGAGCAGTTTGACGTTGTGCTGCGTTAGGCGACGGTCATGCTTACTCCTCAATTTTTTTATCGTCTGATCCGCATAAAGCTGGGGCTAATCGTCGCTCTAGTGGTGACGATTGCTTTGTTGTTCAGTAGCGCTCGACTACTGATGTATAGTTTGCCGACGCAAAAAACTAATATTGAACAATGGCTTAGTAGCGAAGATTATCAGGTTTCTATCCAGAATCTAAAAGGTGAGTGGCATCACCTATGGCCGTTGCTTGATGCACGGGGTGTGGTGCTGAAAGCCGCTGGAGGGGAGTCTCTTTTTGAATTGGGCCACTTGCAGCTGACATTGAATTTGATGCAAACCCTGCTACAGGGGACGCCGGTGTTTCATCGCGTGCTTCTGGATCGGCTGGAATTACAGCTTACCCGCAGTCGCTATAATGGCTGGCGCGTGCATGGAATTAGTGAGCAGGCTAGTGCTGATGAGGTTCGTGGTGGTGTTCAGTTAGCTGGCGTGTTTGAGGAGTTGATGCGTCACGGGGAGGTTCGCCTGGTTAATGCCATCGTTTCAGTTAATCTGGAAGGTGGACAGAAATTCCCCCCTCAGGTCATTAATGCAGGCCTTCAGAATCGTGGTGAAAGAGTTTCATTGCAGGCGCGCTTGGAACGTACCGGCGCCGATCCCGTGGATTTTCGGCTGTTGGGACAGGGGTTGCCTGGGAGTGATGACTTCAAAGCGCGTTTCTATCTAAAATCACCGCAGTTGGATATTGGTTTCTGGCGGAGATACTTGCCGCCAGAATATAAACAACTGCAGCAGTTCTCGTTGTCTTCTGAATTATGGGGGCAGTGGCAAGGGACGCTGCCTACGAGTGTGCAGGGTAATCTCTCGGTGCCAGTGATTAGCTGGAGTAATTCCGTTGGTATGCAGAGTGTTCAAAATTTCAGCGCCCGTTTGTTGATCGAGCAGACCGATGATCAGTGGCAGTTGCAGTTGGGTAGCCTGCAGGGTCGGATCAATGATCTGCCCCTGCCATTGAATAGCCTGCATGCCAGCTGGCAACCCCAGCAAAGGATGCTGTTATCCACCGATAAATTGGATATCGGCCTGTTAAACCAGGAGCTGCTGTCCAGTCCCGTAGTGCCGCAGGCAGTGAAGAAAGAATTCGATATTCTACAACCCACCGGAACTTTGCGTAATCTTGAAGTTTCGCTGGATCTTGGGCGTCCCCCCTCGCCGCAATTTCAACTGAGAGCAGATCTTGACCGGGTAGAAGTGGCGTCCTGGAATGGAGCACCGGAAATTCGCGGCGTCGATGGTCTGCTGACGATCGACCAGCAGGGTGGTCAGGTGGATTTTGATAGTACTAATGTGCTGCTCAATTTTCCCGACCTTTACCAGCAGGGCTGGATGCTCAAGCAAGCCAGTGGGGTTGTCAGTTGGCGTTTGGGTGACGACAGTGTCTGGGTCGAGAGTGGTCTGCTGCAGATGGCGATGGATGGCATCGAAGCCAATGGCCGTTTTAGTCTGGATATGCCCCTTGCCAAGGATATTGCCAGTAACTTCACACTGATGATAGGCATGGATAACAGCAATGGTCAGATGGCCCCATTATTCGTACCGGATAAGGTCGTTGATCAGGGGCTATTTAGCTGGCTTGAATCGTCAATCAAAGCCGGAAAGCTGAATTCAGGAGGTTTTTTTTACCAGGGTGGGTTGGAGTCCTGGGCCCCAGAACCTAGTATTCAGATGTATTTTGACGTCAGTGATGGGCGAGTAAAATATCAGCCACAATGGCCTGAAATTAGTGATTCTAAGTCTTTTACTTTGGTTAAAAATACCGAAGTGTTGGTGCAAATCGACTCCGGCCGGGTTTATGACAGCACCGTTACCTCGGGAGAGGTTTATCTGCCGCCAAACTCGCAGCGCTTACAGATAAAAGCGAATCTCAAAGGCCCCGCCAGCGATGGTCGTAAGGTGCTGTTGGAGTCGCCCACCAAGGAATATCTGGGTGAAGAGTTTGCGCAATGGCAACTGCAGGGAAAGGCGGTTACCGCTCTGAATCTGGCCATTGATCTAAAAAACCCAGCTAAGTCCATGATACGGGTAGCCACAGACCTAAGTGGTGGTCGTTATTTTTCTAAGGATCTTGATCTGGACTTTACTGCTTTGCAGGGGCGGATCCTCTATCACGAAACGAAAGGGTTAAGTTCCGGCCAGTTGGTAGGGCGTTTCTTAGATCAGCCCATCCAAGCCAAGGTTTCTACGCGCAAAGATCGTAAAGGTAGCCATACCATTATCGACGCAGATGGCCGCGTCGAGATAGCACGGTTTAATCGCTGGCTTAAACAGCCCATCCTCGATCTGTGGCAGGGTGAAAGCAGTTATCAAGCCACCTTGGATATCTGTAGCCTGACGCCGGAGTGCACCACGCTTGAGGTGAGAAGTAGTCTCAAAGGCGTACAGACTCAGCTGGTGCCGGCGCCATATGCTAAGACTGCTGTGCAGGAACGACCGGTTCAGGTACGGCTAAATTTGGCTGGGGCTCGGCGTTGGTTGCGAATTAACTACGGTTATCAGTATCACTCGCTGATGGCATTTAATGATCAGGGCCTTCGTGGTGGCGATATCGTATTGGGGGCGGGGCAAGGTGACCCTCGGGCCTTGACTAATGGGCTCCAGGTCAGAGGCGCTTTAGCGACAGTGGATCCGCAGGCATGGCAGCAATTTATCGATCGGCTGTTCCCTGAGTCCGTCAGTCCACAAGGGCGTCCGCAAATCGATCCACTGTTACAATCGATTGATATCCGTGGCAAGCAGGTGGCACTGGGGGATCAGGTCTTTGATGATGTGCAGGTCAAGATGAGGCCTGCTACCAATGGTTGGGAAATTGCCCTGTCGGCTCCGGCTGCAAAAGGATTGATCTTGCTGCCTAGCACCGGTGCTCAGCCTTTTCGTGCGGATTTTGATTACCTTTATCTCCCCAAGGGTGATGAACAAGAGCCCGGCTCGGCCCAAACAGAGGAGACTAAAGAGCAAAAAATTGATCCGCTATTGGACTATGACCCTGCTACGTTGCCGCCGATGGAACTCAGTGTCGGGGATTTCAGAATCGGTGATGATCGATATGGGCAGTGGAAGCTGCAGGTGAAGCCAGACAACCAAGGAATACATATCTCCGGTATTGAGGGCTTGGTCAGGACTATGAACACCCGGGCTGATATCTGGTGGAATAAAACCCCAGCGGGGCATCGTACTAGGATTGATCTGGACCTGGAGGCTCCGCAGTTGGCAGAAGTGCAAAAATCTTGGGGCTCTGTACCGGTGATGGAGAGTAAAAATGCGCATTTCAGTGGTCAGATGGATTGGCGCGGATCGCCGCTGCATTTTAATGTTGAATCCTTAAACGGCTTGCTGGATATCGAAATGGGTGCCGGACGCTTTATTGATACGGGTAACGCCGGCGGGGCTTTGAAGCTGTTTGGACTGCTTAATTTCAAGGCGCTGGGGCGTCGTTTGAGATTGGATTTTACCGATCTGTCTGATAAAGGCTTGAGTTTCGATGAGATTAGCGCCGGATATCACATCAAACAGGGCGTAGGAACTAGCACTAAGCCTTTTAAACTGAGTGGGCCTTCAGCGAGTGTTGAGCTTAATGGTAGTTTCGACTTGATCAATGAAACCCTTGATCAAAAGATGAGCGTGGCTCTGCCATTGGCAGAGAATATTTCTTTCACCGCCTTGCTGTTGGGCACCCCGCAGGTGGCTGGAGCTGTTTTTCTGATAGAAAAACTGGTGGGCAAGCAGATTCAGAAATTCACCGACGCCCGTTATACCGTGACTGGCAGCTGGCACGATCCAGTGATGGAGCCGTTACGGCCTCCGGTGCGGGAAGATACCTCTGAATCCCCCTTCGATCATTAGTGTCCATTTTCTTAGGAACCTGCGAATAAGTCTCTTAGTCAATTGAGCATTTTGTCGTTGATACCGGTCTATAGTTAATCAGAGAACCCATACTCAGGTGTGTATCTCCCATGACTGCAGTGCGGGAGGTGGTGTTATGGCAGTCGTCGACTTTATGGTGGAAAGGGTGTGGCCGGTCGCTAGGACGGTTGTTTTGTCGTGGAATGATAAGGCTTCAGAAATTTTTATTCTTGATTTGCCCCGCGAGGAGCTCGGTAGAATTCTCGATGACATTATTGAAATGACTGATTATCCCGAGGTGCTACGTTTCGATGGCACCAATCTTGATTATGGGCGTGCGCTGACCTCTATTATGCGCGATCAGTTGGTGCGAGCCTCTAAGATGAGTACCGTGCATAGCCTACGTGGCAATGTCGCCGAGGGATCGAACTGCTATTTCTATTTATGGGTGGATGTGGAAGGCAACCGCATTGAAGTGGAAATGGTGTTTTGGAATGACCACTGCTTTCCTCCGGGTCGCTCTATTGTTAACCATAAAAAGATGCTGGGCAGGCTGTTACGCATTGCTCATCGCGTCCGTGGAGGCAACCCTGGCAGCAAGTGTATTCTCAGTCCTGAATACAACGCTGAGCCCAGAGAGCTTCTCAAAGGAGATCATCGGGAAGTCGCTATCTGGTAATGTCTGTCAGTAATCTAGAGGCTATCGCAATGAAATCTAAAATGTCCCGCCTTGATCACTGTGAGCTTACTGACCACTACGAAGCTGCCATCATGCATCATCGGTATCTGCATGTACGCTGGCAGGACCAGCAGGGTGAGCACGAGCAACGCTTGTTACCAACCGATTTACGCTGTGATCATGGCCGTGACTATCTGTTGGCCGAGGGTGCACAAGGACGTCAGCTGCGTATCTGTCTCGATGAGATTGCCGATGTGCGTTAATTTCCTCTATAGATAGCGTTCCACTGATTCCGTCTTCAATGGCTTTTGGTTAAGATAAATCCTCTGCTACAAAACTGAGGAACTATTGTCGTGCAAGAAACCAATCAGCCTGCCCAGGGCTTTGTCCGAAAAACCTTTCCAGTCGGCCCGTTGCAATGTAACTGCACGATTTTGGGTGATACTAGTACCGGTAAAGCGGTGGTTATTGATCCGGGTGGTGATGCCGATATCATTATGAATGAGTTGGAAACCATGGGTTTGCAGGTAGTAGCGATCTATCATACTCATGCCCACCTAGACCACATTTTGGCTGCCGGCGAGATTAAAACCCGGACGGGTGCGCCTATTCACCTGCATCAGGAAGATAAATTTCTCTGGGATATGCTGGAGCAGCAATGTCAGATGTTCGGTGTTCCCTATGTTCCGCAGCCGGATCCTGATCAATGGTTGAAGGATGACCAGGCACTGGATTGTTGTAATGGCGTGGCATTGCACACGCCGGGGCATTCTCCCGGCTCTACCAGTTTCTGGTTTGAAGATGCCAAGCTGCTAGTGGCTGGAGATACCTTGTTCCGCCGTTCCATTGGGCGTACTGATCTATGGGGTGGTGACTTCGGACAGATCGAGAAATCCATCAAAGAACGTATTTTTACGCTGGACGAGGATGCCGTAGTGGTGACCGGGCATGGTCCTGATACCGCAGTTGGAGAAGAAAAGCAGGAAAACCCGTTTATCCGCAGTTAAGTAGAGGTGTCTGAAGTGGCGATCGCAGCGGTAATACAGATGGTCAGTGGTGAGCAGTGGCAGAGTAATTTGGATGCTGCGGCCAGTTTGATTGCTAAAGCCGCTGCTAGTGGTGCCAAGTTGGCGTTGTTGCCCGAAAACTTTGCCGTTTTTAATAGTGCCCAGCTGTGCCAGCGAGGAGCACTGGAAACTAGTCCTGAAGGGCCAATTCGTGGCTTTCTGTCAGAACAGGCGCGGTTAAACGATATCTGGCTTATAGGTGGCTCGGTGCCAGTCATGGCGGCATCCGGAGATCGCGTCCGCGCCGCCTGTTTTGTGCTGGACAACGAAGGGAAGGAGCAGGCCCGCTACGATAAGCTGCACCTGTTTGATGTCGATGTTGCCGATCAGCAAGCGGCTTATCGGGAGTCGCAGCAGATCGAGCCGGGGCAGCAGGTGGTGGTGGTCGATACACCGGTTGGGCGTTTAGGCTTGTCTATTTGTTACGACTTGCGTTTTCCGTTGCTGTATCAGGCGATGCTGGAGCAAGGTGCGGAGATAATCAGTGTGCCAGCCGCATTTACCAAAGTGACAGGAGAGGCTCACTGGGAGCTGCTGTTAAGAGCGCGCGCCACGGAGACGCAAAGCTATCTGCTGGCCGCTAATCAGGGCGGTAGGCACAGTGAGAGCCGAGAAACCTATGGTCACTCGATGATCATTGATCCTTGGGGAAAGGTCATGACCTCTCTGGACGCTGGCCCAGGTGTTGCCAGCGCGGAACTGGATTTGCAGTGGTTGCGGGAGGTACGGCGCAAGATGCCTGTTTATCAGCATCGGCGAGATCCTCGTGCGCTCTAAGCAGGTGCTCAAGGCATCGCCACTGAGCATCGCTGCGTCTTTTAGCTATTTTCTTTGTCCAGTTCGCTAATATATTTAAATAGCTTTCTGGCGCTGGCAGGGGGCTTGTTGTTCTTTTCTTCGCGCTTGGCATTGCGGATCATCTGTCGCAAGTGCTGGCGGTCGCCGTTGGGGTAGGCTTCCAGAAAAGCAGTAATTTCGCTATCTTCTTTGAGTAGGCGATCGCGCCAACTTTCCAGTAGATGGAAGTGCTGCACATAAGCCTTAGTGCCTGCTTCCTGCCGTTCAATTAGCGCAAATATTTCCTCAATGTCCACATCCCGCATTAGTTTGCCGATATATTGCAGGTGACGACGCTTGGCTTCGTTCTGATGTATGCGCTTCGCTTCTTTCAGTGCCGCCATCAGCGCGTCGCCGAGGGGGAGTTTGTCGATCACATCCGCTTTCTGATCAATCAGCTTTTTCCCCAGTTCCTGAAGCGCTTCGACCTCTCGCTTCATCTGGGTTCTGCTTTTTATTTCCGGGTCTTGTTCCGGTTTGTCTTTAAAAAAGTTTGTCATTGTTTTCTCTTAATTGGAAATTCAGGCATACATAATGGTAGCTAAGCCAAGAAAAGACATAAAGCCAACAACGTCGGTAATTGTTGTCAGCAATACACCACCGGCCAATGCTGGATCTATCCCTCTGGCTTTGAGTATCAGTGGTAATGAAGTGCCTACCAGTGCGGCAACTACAAGATTGATCACCAGTGCGCTGGCGATGATTATGCCAATAATAATGTCGTCAAACCAAAGTATAGCGGCCGCCGCGACTACTGCTGCCCATAATATGCCGTTGAGAACCCCTACTATCAGTTCACGATTCAGCAGCCAGCCGGCATTACTGCGTTCAATATGTCCTAACGCCATGCCTCGAATGACCAGGGTTAGGGCTTGAGTTCCGGCAATGCCGCCCATGCTGGCGACGATAGGCATCAGCACCGCGAGGGCGACAACTTTCTCTATAGTCTCTTCGAATAGTCCGATAACCGCAGATGCGGCAAAGGCGGTGAGGAGGTTAATACCTAACCATACCGCACGACTGCGGGCTGTTTTCCAGATCGGTGCGAAGGTGTCTTCGTCTTCATCAAGGCCAGCCAGGCTCATCAACGAATGATCGGCATCCTCGCGGATAACATCAACTACATCATCGATGGTGATTCGGCCAAGCAGTTTCCGGTTGTCATCAACTACAGGTGCGGACACTAGGTCATGGCGTTCGAAAATCTGCGCCACTTCCGTATCGGGCATATCGGCGGGGATGGGTTTGATATCGGTGACCATGACTTCCCGAACAGTAATGTTGGGGTCGCTGACCAGTATTTTGGTCAAGGGTAGAATGCCGATAAAATTGTTATTGCGACTGACTACCAGCAGGCTGTCCGTCATTTTCGGTAATTCGGAGTGGCGGCGAATAAAGCGTAGTGCTGTGTCTATGCTGATGTCAGCACGAATGGTGACAGTATCCGTATCCATCAACCCGCCGGCAGTATCTTCGGGGTAGGACAGCACTTTTTCAATGCGCTCACGGTCCAGCTTGTCCATGGCGTTAAGTACTTCCCGCATCACCGTATCAGGCAGTTGTTGCAGGACGTCAGCGACGTCATCAACATCGAGACCTTCGGTGACAGCAATAACCTCAGCGGTATTCATTTGGCTTAGGAAGGCGGCTTGAATATCATCGCTGAGGTCGTGAAGGACTTCGCCTTCAACTTCCTGGTCAAGCAAATTCCAGATGATCTTGCGTTCGCGGGGCGGAGATGATTCGATCAGGTGAGCGACATCGGCCGGCAGCAATATGTTGTTAAGCATATGCTTGATCTGACGAAGTTCCCCGCTTTCCAGGGCTTGGTTCAGTTTATGCAGTTGCATTTTTTCGACAGTATGCGGCATATCCGGAGCTCAATCTGAACGTGCTGGCGTTGCAGATAATTTACGGTTGATGGGTTGGACCGTAGTGGTCCGGCCGGCTGAAGTTTAGCGCTTATCGTTATGAGTCGGCCAGGACGGCGCAGATTATAGCCTATCCAAGAAGAATGGCTAAAGGTTTGGCAGGATTATTCGCCTTCCCCAAAGCGATCATTGATGATGGCTTCCACAGCGTCCATAGCCGTCTGCTCATCTTCGCCTTCGACATTGAAATCAAGCACAGTGCCTTGGCTGGCGGCCAGCATCATAACGGACATGATGCTTTTACCGTTGACCATGCGGCCATCTTTACCAATTTCTATAGAACTGGTGAAGTTGTTGGTGACGCCAATGAGCTTGGCAGTCGCTCTGGCATGCAGTCCCAGCTTGTTGATGATGGTTAGCTGTTTCTCTATCATTCATTACCCCGGTAAAGACAGCTCCCTGTGTTTGACCAGTACATTATCCATAGATTGGTTGAAATGGCCAGCCAAGGCTTCAGCTAGATAAACGGATCGGTGCTGACCTCCGGTGCAACCGATACAGACTGTCAGGTAACTGCGGTTATTGGCTTTAAAATGTGGCAGCCATTTTTCCAGATAAGCGATAATATCGGTCAGCATGTGCTGAACATCTTCTTGTTTATCGAGATAGTGAATTACCTGCGGGTCCTGGCCGGTATATTTACGCAGTGCAGGCTCCCAATAGGGGTTCGGTAGGCAGCGAACGTCATAAACCAGATCGGCGTCCATGGGGACTCCATGCTTGAAGCCGAAGGACTGGAATAGCAGTGCGATTTCCTGACCGCTACGACCGGCAACACGGTGTTTAATGACATCTCTGAGTTCATAGAGTGTTAGGCGAGTTGTGTCGATGGTCAGGTCAGCGAGATCGGCCATCGGCTCCAGTAGGTGTTTTTCCAGCTGAATAGCTTCGTTCAGGCCCTTGTCTTCACTGGACAGTGGGTGGCGCCGGCGAGTGGCGCTGAAGCGTTTTAATAGCGTCGGTAACGAGGCATCAAGGTATATGATGTCGTGCTGAATGGAGGCGTCCCGAAGCTGTTTGGCAGCACTGGGGAACTGGCTCAGTCCATGGGGGGTGTTTCTAGCGTCGATGCTGATAGCCACGCCGCTTTTATCTTCCATGGTTTCCTTTTGGATTAGCTCCGTAAGGCTGGGTAGTAGAGCGACGGGGAGATTGTCGATACAGTAAAAACCCAAATCTTCCAAGGCCTGGAGGGCGGTGCTTTTACCTGATCCGGAGCGTCCGCTAATAATGATCAGTTTCATACTGACTCTCCGTAACGGCTACTGAACCCAAGTGCTGTGACTATGGGATGAACGATAGAGCTGCTTGGTACAGCGAATCTGCGTCATCTGACCGGCGCAGCGCTTCGCGAAACTCCGCTTGGCTGAATAGCTCGGCCAGTGCAGCCAGTGTCTGCAGGTGGGCTTCTGTCGCTTCGGTTGGAACGATCAGCACGAACAATAAGTCGACAGGATTTCCGTCGATGGCGTCAAAGTCGATGGGTTCTGGCAGCTTTACCAGCGCACCGGTGGTTTCTTGGCAGCTGTCTAGGCGACAATGGGGGATGGCGACACCTTCCCCCAGACCTGTGCTGCCTAACCTTTCGCGGCCGATAAGGCCGGCAAAGATTTCTTCTGCGTCCAGTGATTCCGCGGTATCAGCAATAAGCTGACTGGCGTTCTCAATGATGCGCTTTTTGCTGCTGCCGGGAACATCATGAAAAGTACGTTCCCGGATCAGGGTGCCATGAAGTGACATAAGGCCTATTCCAAAAGCTTAGGCAATTCCTTGCTTACGGCTCTGTAGTTTTTCTTTGTGCTTAAGGATCTGACGGTCTAGTTTGTCGATCAGCGCATCAATGGCGGCGTACAGGTCGTTAGATTCCGATTTGGCGAATAGCTCGCCACCGGTGATCTGAACGGTTGCCTCTGCTTCTTGGCGCTGGTTCTGAACAGTCAGGGTTACTTGTACATTAGTAATATTGTCGAAATGACGCTCAAGCTTTGTAAACTTGCTGTCGACGTAGTCATGAATAGCGTCAGTGAGATCCACGTGATGACCTGTGATATTGATTTGCATACGGCTCTCCTAGGCGAACAGGGTTGGTTTATGATTGTCTGTGAATCGTTTCATCCTCATCATGCCAAACGTTTCCGTTCGTTGGATGGAGGGATGTGAAGGGCTTCGCGGTATTTTGCGATGGTCCGTCGAGCGACCTTAATCCCTTGTTCTTCAAGTATATGGGCTATTTTGCTGTCGCTTAACGGCTTTGCCAGGCTCTCTGCTGCGACTAGCTTTTTAATAATGGCGCGAATGGCTGTTGACGAGCATTCGCCGCCGGATGCGGTACTGACATGGCTGGAGAAAAAGTACTTCAGCTCAAAAATTCCTCGTGGCGTATGCATGAACTTCTGGGTGGTCACCCGGGAAATTGTAGACTCATGCATTTCCACCGCTTCGGCAATATCGTGAAGTACCAACGGTTTCATTGCTTCTTCGCCGTACTCGAGGAAGTCCTGTTGATGTTCGACGATCTTGCGGGACACCCTTAACAGGGTGTCGTTGCGGCTTACCAGGCTTTTAAGAAACCAGCGTGCTTCCTGCAGGTGGTTTTTCAGGTAGGTGTTGTCGGCGCTGTTGTCGGCTCGCTTTACCATGCTTGCATAATTGTCGTTGATGCGAACTTTGGGGGCCGAGTCGGGGTTTAGGCTGACGAGCCAGGAGCCCTGTTCTTTTTTAACAATGACGTCAGGAATTACATACTCCACGTCAGTAAACTCAATCATATTGCCTGGGCGGGGATTAAGCTGTTGGATCAGTGCGACAACCTCTTTCAGTTGCTGCTCCTTTAGTTTGCAGCGGCGCAGCAGTTGTTTGTAGTCGTGATTGCCTAGCAGCGGCAGGTGCTTGTCCACTAAGTTGCGGGCCTGATCCAGCCAGGGGGTGTCTTCGGCGAGCTGGTTGAGCTGAATAAGTAGGCAGTCGCGAAGGTCACGGCAGGCAATGCCAGGGGGGTCGAATTGCTGTACCCGCTTCAGAACTGCTTCTACTTCTGCCAAGTCGACAAAGTTATCTTGGCTTTGTAGCGAGTCAGGGTCATCTTCTGGCTGTGACAGCTCCGAATTAGCCTGTTGTGGTTCGGAATCGGGGAACAAGGAATCATTCAGATTGCTGACAATGTCTGCAAGATCGGTGCGCAGGTAACCATCAAGATTGATACCATCGATAATGCTAAGCGCGATTAACCGGTCAAGGTCACTCATCGGTGTCAGGTTAAGTTGCCATTCCATGTGATCCTGCAGGGTGTTGGCGCTGGAATCTGCCGATTCATATTCCATAGAAGAGGAATCCGATTGTGCAGAACTGCTGCCTGGTGTGGCGCTTTGGTAGGTATCCTCCCAGTTGCTGTCAGTTGCGAGTTCTACCGGGATCTGCTCATTCCAGTCACTGTCAGTGAGATCAGCAGTTGTTTCATTATCTTTGCTGTTTGCCGATTCAGTGTTGCTCGCCGATTCAGCGACGCTCTCAATTATGTTTGGCTCGGCTTGTTTTTGTTCCTGGTCTGCAAATTCGTCTTCTGAGGCTTCCAGCATTGGATTGGAATCCAAGGCCTGTTGGATCTCTTGTTGAAGGTCCAAGGTAGAAAGCTGTAACAGACGGATAGCCTGTTGCAGCTGAGGCGTCATGGTCAGTTGCTGGCTGATTTTGAGCTGTAATGATGGTTTCATCAATTCAGATTAAGGCCTTGAATCTATGGGTTTTATCGTTAACTTCAGGCGCGATTTTATCACGTGTATCACTCATTATAAGAGAACAGACCAATATTACACCGCTGGTGTTGAGGATATATTTCCCGTTACAGTCGGAATTGCTCCCCAAGATAAACTTCCCTGACCTGCTTATTCTGCAAGATCACATCCGGTGTGCCTTGCGCTAATAGATAACCATCATTGACTATATAGGCATGTTCACAAATATCCAGTGTTTCTCGCACATTGTGGTCGGTGATTAGTACGCCGATGCCTTTTGATCGGAGATGTTCGACAATCTGCTTGATATCGTTGACGGAGATCGGGTCTACACCGGCAAAAGGTTCATCCAAAAGGATGAATGAGGGCTCTGTGGCCAGTGCTCTGGCGATTTCTACGCGGCGGCGCTCGCCACCGGACAAGCTCATGCCGAGGCTGTCTGCGATATGGGTAATATGAAATTCTTCAAGCAATGTCTGTAACTTGTCTTGGCGCTGCTGACGATCCAGCTCTTTTCGGGTCTCCAGTATTGCCATTAAATTGTTGCGCACCGAAAGCTTGCGGAAAATGGAGGCTTCCTGAGGTAAGTAACCAATACCTTTTCGCGCTCGACCATGCATGGGTAGCTTGGTGATATCTTCGCCATCAATGAAGACTGAGCCGCCTTCGGCGTTGACCAAACCGACGATCATATAGAAACAGGTGGTTTTGCCGGCGCCGTTAGGGCCTAGCAGGCCAACGATCTGACCGCTTTCAATCTGCAGGGATACGTCTTTAACGACCTTACGTTGCTTATAAGATTTGGCGAGATTGCGCGCTTCCAGGATGCTCATTTATGGCTTGTTTCCGCTGCTGTTCTTGCGCGGCTGGAGAATCATCTGTACGCGCTCATCCGGGTTTTTGCTGTTGCTGGATGCGGTGACGATGTCTTTACTCAGGTCTAATTCGATGCGATCACCTTTGAAGGTATCCCCTCCTTGCAGCAGTTTGGCCTTGTCAGTAAAGGTGGCAAAGTCTGCGGCAACATCGTATTCCAGCTTCAGAGCGAAGCCCTTCGTGAGTGGATCTTGGGGGTTGGGTTGTTGGCGGAACTTAACCGGGCGGCCAATGGCAATCAGCTGGCTTACTCCTTGTTGATCGGAGTAAATGGTCAGTTTGTCAGCTTCTATTTCCAGGCTGCCTTGTTTCAAAAAGACCTTGCCAATGTAGACGGAAATGCCTTTTTTGTCATCCATTTCTGCGCTGTCTGCGGTGAGTTGGATGGGCTGATCCTTATCGCCCGGGAGCGCGTGAGTAGTCAGAGGCAAGGTCAGCATGATTGCGGTAGCGATGGCCATGCGACAGTGAAAAAAAAGCCCTTTATCGCGGTTCATGAATACCTCTTACATTGTTCAATAACTTCAGTCGGTCTTCAGCAAAATAGGCTTGCATGCCAATAGATTGCATCTTTCCTGTTTTGTGAATCAGGGTAACAGGAGTGTCGGTTTCCGCATAGTCGTTATCCGGCTCAATGCGCAGATAGTCGGTCTCCATACGAAAGCCATCCTGAATTTGTTCGGTAACTATGACATCTTTATATAGTTCTATCTGTTGATTGTCGGGGCCGATTTCACCTTGTTGAGCGACCAGTTTTATTGGCACCTTGTTTTGGCGATAGATGAGCATATCGGGCTGATCCAAAGTGGTTTTATCGAGGGCAGGGTAATGAGTGGTTCGCTTCGATACAAGGCGGCGAGTGGGTTGGCCTTTTTCGTCATACTCAACAGAGATCGAATTGATAATAAAACCATCGATTTCTTTTTCTGCTTCCAGCGCGCTTTTTACGATGGCTGGCGGTACCGGCTGGTAAAATCCCCAGTAGCCAAGTATCAGCACTGAGATGGCCAGAGTGATGATTAGCCTGAGTTTGCGCTTACTCATGGTAGCCCTGGATGTAGGGTGACAGCACTTTGTCTAAGGTTCCCTGGGCTTTCATGATCAGTTCGCAGAGTTCTCTTACAGCGCCTTCTCCTCCTGCGTGTGTCGAGCACCAATGGGCTCGTTTTTTGACTTCGTCGGCGGCATTTGGAACCGTGGCGGCAAATGTCACTGCGCCCATGGCTAATAGGTCAGGCCAGTCATCCCCCATAAATGCGGTCTGGCTGCTCTGCAGTTGTGATTCTCGCCATAATTCCTGAATGGCGGTGAGTTTGTCTTCTCTTCCTGGGTAGAGATATTTAATACCCAGGTCAGATACCCGTCTAGCAACGGCCGGATGGTTTCTGCCGGTGATAATGGCAACGTCAACTCCCGTGGACTGCAGCATTTTGATGCCGTGGCCGTCCAGCGTATTAAAGACCTTGAGGGCCTCTCCGTTACTGTCGAAATAGAGTCGACCATCGGTAAGGACGCCATCTACATCAAGTACCAGCAGGCGAATATTTCGCAATATGTCAGCGATATTTTGCATAGGCTCTTTAATCTATCGGTTAGAGAAATTCAGTCGTTAGATTACACCCGCTCGGAGCAGGTCGTGCATATTCAACGCTCCGATTGGGCAGTGCTGTGAATCAACGACAATCAGGCCGTTAATTTTCTTTTCTTCCATAATATGCAGGGCTTCTGCAGCCAGTAGCTGGTCTTCAATAACTGTACAATGAGTTGTCATTACAGCGCTGATCGGAGTGGTTCTAAGGTTTATTTCCTGATCCAGCGTGCGTCTGAGGTCGCCGTCAGTAAAAATTCCCTCAAGGCGGCCTGCTGAGTTTATAACTGCTGCCATGCCTAGCCCCTTGTTGCTTATCTCTAACAGGGTATCTTTAAGGCTAGTCGATTCTGACACCACTGGCAGGCGGTCGCCCGTGTGCATCAAATCTTTTACTTTTAATAATAGTTT
The DNA here is from genome assembly GCA_036960175.1 of Motiliproteus sp. GTDB lineage: Bacteria > Pseudomonadota > Gammaproteobacteria > Pseudomonadales > Balneatricaceae > Motiliproteus. Next base: position 60,484 of record JBALWH010000001.1, read on the forward strand.
GCGGCCTAGTGCTCCGCCGGGGTGAGAGAAAGCAAAATCTTCGGCGCTGAAACCTCGGGTCTCCAGCAGGGCGATGGCGAGCGCGTCACCCATCACTAAGGCTGCAGTTGTGCTTGAGGTGGGTGCCAGACCCAAGGGGCAAGCTTCTTCTTCAATGTTGATATGGAGATTGGCTTCAGCGCTTTCTGAGAGTAGTGAGCGTGGGTTGCCGGTCATGCTGATTAAAGGCACTCCCATACGTTTGATTAACGGCAGAAGGGTGATGACTTCTGTAGTCTTGCCTGAATGGGACAGGGCCAAAATGACATCGTTTTCCGTGATCATTCCCAGATCGCCATGGCTGGCTTCACCTGGGTGGACAAAAAAGGAAGGGGTGCCGGTGCTTGCTAAAGTAGCGGCGATCTTTTTGCCGATATGACCGGATTTACCCATGCCGGTAACAATAACGCGTCCCTTGCAAGCCAGCATTAGTTCGCAGGCATGGGTGAAATTGCCATCAAGAGCTTGCTCTAGGTCTTGTATGGCCTTGGTTTCAAGGCCAATAGTGCGCTGAGCAGACTGAATAAAATTTCCGGCTTTGGTCATGGATTGGTATCACCGACGTTATTGGGCGAGTGTTATGGCGCGACTTTAAGTTGCCATATTGTATAGCAAGCCCAGATAGGCTGAATAGCCTGCCAGTAATGCTATTGCTTCTATGCGGTTAATTGTGCCCTTGCTGGTGATATGGGCGAAAAATAATACCGCTAACGTAAAGGCCATCATAACGCTATAGTCGCGCCACATTACGACACTTTCGAATTCAAAGGGTTGAATCAGTGCGGGCAGTGGTAATACGGCCAGCAAATTAAAAATATTGGAGCCGATGACATTGCCAATGGCGATGTCATGGTGGCCTTTCAGCGCGCTAGCTATCGAGGCTGCAAGTTCTGGCAGGCTGGTGCCTATGGCAACGATGGTTAAGCCGATCACTAGATCGCTAACGCCAAGCTGCAGGGCTATCTCGGTCGCGCCCCAGACAAGTAAGCGGGAGCTGCCAGCGAGTAAAATCAGGCCGATAATAACCCAGGCAATAGCAGGTTTGAGGTCTATGTCAGGTAGTTCTTCTTCCTCGTGCTCCACTTCTGCTGGGTCTGCGTAGCGTTGGAATCGAGCAAAGAGATAGAGGCAGATGGCGAGCCCGGCTAATAGGATGAAACCGTCAATAAGCCCCAGATGACCATCAATGAGTAAAATTCCAGCGGCTGCAGTTACGCCAATTAGTAGTGGTAGTTCTTTGCGCATTAAGCCTGACTTTACAGGTAGAGGCGCAATCAGCGCGGTGGCTCCTAGTACTAAGCCGATATTCGCGATATTGGAGCCGAGGACATTACCAATGGCCAAGCCGCCAGCGTCATTGTATGCGGCGATGGAAGAAACCAGCATTTCCGGTGCGGACGTGCCCAGTGATACCACGGTCAGGCCGATCAGCATCGGTGACATGCCCAGGTTCTTGGCAGTGCCCGCAGCACCTATTACAAACCGGTCGGCACTCCATATCAGCATCATAAAACCCGCAAGTATAGCGACAGCGGGATATAGCATTTCAATCATTGATTGCCCAACGGATAGTCATAAAAGCGCTAATGTAATGAGGGCGAGGGGTAAAAAGCAAGGGTGGAGAGTAAATAGAGGTGAATGTTAGGGATCTATTCCAAAGCGGATGACAAATGTTATAGTAGCGCCCGCCGCCAGCTAGATGCGCAAATATTGGCTGGCACAGGAATTAAGAGACTTCATGGATTCGCTAGACGATTACATTATCGAAATTAAGGGCATGAGTTTTTCTCGTGGTGATCGCCCTATATTTGACGATATATCCCTCCGTATACCCAAGGGCAAGATTACTGCCATCATGGGGCCTAGTGGTACCGGTAAGACCACTCTGCTGAAATTGATTGGCGGTCAGATACGTCCTGATAGCGGTTGTATTCAGGTAGAAGGACTGGATATTCCGCGCTTGAGTCGTTCCGAGCTGTTTGAAGTGCGTGCACGCATGGGGATGTTGTTTCAAAGTGGTGCTTTATTTTCAGATTTGAGCGTGTTTGAAAATGTTGCATTCCCGTTGCGGGTTCATACGCAATTGCCAGAGGATATGGTTCGCGACCTGGTGTTTATGAAGCTTCAGTCTGTTGGCTTGCGTGGCGCGGTTGATTTGATGCCCAGTGAGCTATCGGGCGGTATGGCGCGGCGAGTCGCGTTGGCCCGTGCTATCGCTTTGGATCCCGATATTCTGATGTACGATGAGCCCTTTACTGGTCAGGACCCGATCGCTATGGGGGTGCTGGTGAAGTTGATCAAAGCGCTCAATAAAACTCTGGGGCATACCAGTATTGTGGTCTCTCATGATATCCAGGAAACATTGAGTATCGCCGACTACATCTATCTGGTTGCTGATGGGCACGTGGTGGCTCAGGGGACTACTCAGCAACTATTGGGTGAGACATCGCCTCAGGTTAAGCAATTTATGCAAGGCCTGCCTGACGGGCCGGTGCCTTTCCATTTCCCCGCACCTGACTATCTGCGCGACATGTTGGGAGGGGATGGTGCATGATCGATCAATTACAAGCTCTTGGTTTTACCGGAATGAACAAATTGGCGGCCTTGGGGCGTTCGTTGATTATGTTGTTTCACTCCATTTGTGCGGTACCCAATCCTCGCGTTGGTATTCCGCTATTGGTTAAACAGCTACATTTTGTTGGTGTTCTGTCGCTGATTATTATTGTGGTATCAGGGCTGTTTATTGGCATGGTTCTTAGCCTCCAGGGTTACACCATTCTGGTGGATTATGGGTCAGAGCAGGCGGTTGGCCAAATGGTGGCGCTTAGCCTGGTCAGAGAGCTTTCTCCAGTGGTTGCGGGCTTGTTGTTTGCAGGTCGTGCCGGTTCGGCATTGACGGCAGAAATTGGTTTGATGAAGGCTACCGAGCAACTTTCAAGTATGGAAATGATCGGTGTTGACCCTTTGCGTCGTATTGTTGCTCCTCGTTTCTGGGCCGGGTTTATCTCGCTGCCTTTGTTAACGATGATTTTCAGTGTCGTAGGGGTTTGGGGTGCTTTGCTGGTAGGTGTTGATTGGCTTGGGATTTACGAAGGTTCCTTCTGGGCGAATATGCAGGCTGCAGTGGATTTTCGCACCGACGTCTTGAATGGCATCATTAAAGCGATAGTGTTTGGATTTATAGTGACCTGGATCGCTGTGTTCCAGGGTTACGATTGTATACCTACGTCAGAAGGAATAAGTCAGGCTACTACCAAAACTGTGGTGTATTCCTCGCTAGCCATTCTGGGTATGGATTTCTTGCTGACAGCGCTGATGTTTGGAGACCTTTGATTATGCGCATGCGGACGATTGAGTTAGGTGTTGGAGCCTTTATTTTGGCGGGCTTTTTGGCGCTGATGGTACTGATGATTAATGTTAGCGGATTAAGTCTGTCCTCCAATGATGAGGGTTACAAGATTTATGCGCGTTTTGAGAATATTGGCGGCTTAACCGTCCGCTCAAAAGTGACTATTTCTGGTGTGGCGGTTGGTAAAGTGACAGATATCAGTATCGATCCAGATGCTATAAAAGCCTTGGTAGAGATGGAAATCGAACCCAAGTATGACTATCTCACTCTGGATAGTTCCGCCTCTATTCTTACCGCCGGACTGCTCGGTGAGAAATACATCGGTATCACTGTCGGCGCTGACGAAGAGATGATGGCAGAAGGGGATGAAATTGAAGATACCCAGTCAGCATTGGTTCTTGAGGAGCTGATTGGTAAGTTCTTGTTTAATAAAGTTAGCGAGTAGTTTGTTAGGGGTTCTAAATCATGATGCGTTCGATCAGATGTTTGGTTGCGACGGTGCTGATGTTACTGGTATTACCGGTACAAGCATCCTGGATGGAAGCCCGGGACCTAGTGGATGGCGCCACTCAGGAAATGGTGGAATTGCTGAACAATCCTGCCCTCAAAGATGAAGCGGCCTTTGCTCAGCTTTTGGATGGTGTTGATCAGGTGCTGACCCCGGTGGTCGATTTTGACCGTATTGCTAAAGGTGTAATGGCTAAACATTACCGAAATGCCAATGATCAACAACGGTCTCGTTTTTCTGTGGTTTTCAAAAGCGCCTTGGTTAAGACCTACGCCAAAGCACTGTCTTCTTTTAGTTTTAATCGCTATCAGATCGTTGAAAATGTAAAGCCTAGTAAAAAACCTACCAAGCAAACGGTTAAGGTTGAAGTCTTCGGTGGCAACGGCAACAAGTATCAGGTTGTCTATTTTGTGTTGCAGGAAAAGTTAGGCTGGAAAGTCACCAATGTTCATTTGGATGGTATCAATCTGCGGCAGATTTTTAAGAATCAATTCTCCGATTCGGTGAACAGTCGTAAGGGTAATATCGACCAGGTTATTGACGACTGGACGAAAATGCTCGATAGCAATGAGGCCAAGGGTAGTTAGTATGGAAGCTAAACTTGTTAGCGCCGAGGGCGGTTGGTGCGTTGAAGGAGACATCAATTACAAAACTGTAGTGTCTCTTCGTGACCAGGGCGAGAAAAACCTAGAGCAGGTCGAAGAGAGTTGTTTCTTTGATTTTTCTGCTGTTAATTCTGTAAACACCTCCGCATTATCCTTGCTGCTGTGCTGGTATCGTAAGGCTAAAAAACTTGGCGTAAAGCTGGATTTTGTCGCCTTACCCCCCAACCTGATCGCCATTGCTGAGATGAGTGATTTGAGTTCTGTCATCGAGTCATCTTCAGGCCCGCTTTAACGCCGCAGAGTTAAGGATGTTTTCGCCTTTTTAGGCGATTGTCTATATTATTGGCGGCTTACATTCATCTGGTTATTTGGTATTGGAGCGCATCATGCAGGCAGCAGAAGTTAAACAGCTTGTAGAACAGCAGCTTGAAAGCTGTGAAGTTATAACTGCCGGTGAAGGCTGTGATTTTCAAGTGACTGTCGTTGGTAGCGTATTTGCTGGATTAACCCCAGTTAAACGTCAGCAGCTGGTTTATGGATGCCTGACTGATAAAATTGCTAACGGTACTATCCACGCATTGACCATTCGTGCCTATACTCCTGAGCAATGGCAGGCCTTGAACGCCTAATTCTCATCTGGGTCAGGCCTGCTTCTTGGTCTAAATTAAGTATTTTTTTCAACGCGCTGTTGCTGATGCAGGGCGTCATGCGGATTTGATTATGGATAAACTGATCATCACGGGTGGTAACCGGCTAAACGGGGATGTTCGTATCTCTGGAGCTAAGAACTCCGCGCTGCCTATTCTGGCAGCGACACTGTTGGCTGATGAGCCGGTAACTGTCTGTAATTTGCCGCACCTCCATGACATCACCACCATGATCGAGCTGATCGGTCGCATGGGCGTTGGTGTGGTTGTCGACGAAAAGCTCAATGTTGAAGTTGATGCGACACTCATAAAATCTTTGATAGCGCCTTATGATCTGGTTAAAACCATGCGCGCTTCCATCCTAGTATTAGGGCCACTGCTGGCGCATTTTGGTGAGGCAGAAGTCTCCTTGCCAGGTGGTTGTGCCATCGGTAGTCGTCCTGTTGATCTGCATATTCGCGGCCTAGAAGCGATGGGTGCGAAGATCGAGGTGAAAGAAGGTTATATTCATGCCAAGAGCGATGGGCGCCTGAAAGGGGCTCGTATCTTTCTTGATACAGTGACCGTAACGGGTACTGAAAATCTGCTTATGGCTGCTACGCTGGCTGAAGGCACTACGGTGCTTGAAAATGCCGCTAAAGAGCCTGAAGTCGTTGACCTAGCACAATGCCTTATCGCTATGGGTGCCGATATCGTTGGCCAGGGTACCGATACCATTACCATCAATGGAGTTGAATCCCTCAAGGGCTGCCGTTATTCGGTGCTACCGGACCGAATCGAAACGGGAACCTATCTGGTGGCCGCTGCTACCACGGGTGGACGGGTCAAATGCAAGCGTACGCGTCCGGATATTCTAGAGGCGGTATTGCAGAAGCTGAAAGAAGCGGGTGCAGATATAGAGACCGGTGAAGACTGGATCAGTCTGGATATGCACGGTAAACGGCCTAAAGCCGTCAATATGACGACAGCGCCTTACCCGGCCTTTCCAACCGATATGCAAGCCCAGTTTGCTGCCATGAATGCCATTGCAGAGGGTGTTGGAACCATACGTGAAACCGTCTTTGAAAACCGCTTTATGCATATTCAGGAGATGGTCAGAATGGGTGCGAATGCCTCTATCGAAGGCAACGCAGTGGTTATTCAGGGGGTCGAAAGGCTTAATGGAGCGCCGGTCATGGCGACTGATTTGCGGGCTTCGGCTAGTCTGGTTATTGCCGCACTGGTTGCCGATGGTCAAACGGTCATTGAGAGGATTTATCATATTGACCGCGGCTATGAGTGCATTGAAGAAAAGATGCAGTTATTGGGAGCCGAGATCAGAAGGGTGCCTTCCTGAAGCCAATAGATGCTCGCCGTAGAGAACGCTAAAACAGAGCCGAATAAGCATGAAACAACCGATTACAATTGCCCTTTCCAAAGGTCGTATTCTTAAAGAAACACTGCCGATGCTTGAGCAGGCGAATATTCGACCTATCGAAGATATTTCTAAGAGTCGTAAACTAATCTTCGATACTAATCATGAGCATATAAAATTGCTGGTGATTCGTGCCACAGATGTTCCCACTTACGTGGAATATGGTGCTGCTGATATGGGGGTTGCTGGTAAGGATGTGCTTATGGAATATGGTGGTACGGCGCTCTACGAACCTCTCGATTTGAATATCGCCCGTTGTCAGTTGATGACTGCAGGTATGGTCAACGCCAAGCCGGTACAGGGGCGCTTGAAGGTAGCCAGTAAGTTCGTCAAAGTAACCAAACAATACTATGCCCAGCAGGGTATTCAGGTTGATATTATCAAGCTGTATGGTGCGATGGAATTAGCACCGATTATGGGCCTGGCCGATAGAATTGTAGATATCGTTGATACGGGCAATACGTTGCGTGCCAATGGCATGGAACCACTGGAAAAGATTGCGGATATCAGCACCCGTCTGGTGGTGGGAAAAGCCGCTATGAAGATGAAACACGCGCAAATCCAGCCGATTATTGAACAGCTTGAACAAGCGGTAAAAAACAGCGCTTAAGAGGCTATCAGCGATGGTTAAGGAAAATTTGACGGTTACTAGGCTTGATTATGCCGACGCTGAATTTGCAGGCAAGCTGGACAAATTGCTGGCATGGGATGAAGTTTCTGATCGGTCCGTAAATCAAATTGTCGACGAAATTTTGTCACAGGTGCGACTGCGCGGAGATGACGCTGTTGTTGAGTACAGTAACCGTTTTGACCGTCTAAATGTCACGTCGATGGCTGAGCTGGAAATTAGTCAGTCGCGTTTGCATCATGCCCTTGAGAACCTCCCCACAGAACAACGATCCGCGTTGGAAGTTGCCGCTCAGCGGGTGATGGATTATCACCAGCATCAGAAGCAGGATTCCTGGCAGTATCAGGAGGCCGACGGCACTTTGCTAGGTCAGCAGGTGACGGCTATGGATCGCGTTGGGATCTATGTTCCGGGTGGTAAGGCATCTTATCCATCATCGGTATTGATGAACGCCATCCCTGCCAAAGTGGCAGGGGTTAAAGAAATTATTATGGTAGTGCCGACTCCGGATGCAGAGATCAATCCTCTGGTGTTGGCCGCAGCCGCCTTGGCCGGAGTTGATCAAGTATTCTCTATTGGCGGTGCTCAGGCCATAGCGGCGCTGGCTTATGGCACGGCTACTGTTCCCCGGGTGGACAAAATCGTAGGTCCTGGCAATATCTTTGTCGCTACGGCAAAGCGTGCCGTGTTTGGGTTGGTTGGCATCGATATGATAGCCGGACCTTCAGAAATTCTGGTGGTCTGTGATGGCAACACTAACCCTGATTGGGTGGCCATGGATCTGTTTTCTCAGGCTGAGCACGATGAAAATGCCCAGCCAATATTGATTAGTAGCGATCGTGATTTTATTGACCAGGTTCAGCAGAGCATCGAGAAGCTGTTGCCGACCATGGAGCGCAAAAAGATTATTGAAGTCTCCTTGGCCAATCGTGCAGCCCTGATTTCTGTTGATAATATCGATCAAGCGGTTGAGTTGATCAATCGAATTGCGCCAGAGCATTTGGAACTATCGATCGATAATCCAGAGTCATTGTTGCCATCTATTCGTCATGCCGGGGCTATCTTTATGGGTCGTTATACGGCTGAAGCGCTGGGTGATTACTGTGCTGGGCCTAATCATGTGCTGCCGACATCCGGGACCGCACGGTTTTCATCGCCTTTAGGTGTCTACGATTTCCAGAAGCGTTCTTCGCTGATTCAGTTTTCAGCCCAAGGTGCGTCGGAGATGGGCAAGGTTGCGTCTGTATTGGCTCGTGGTGAGGGGCTTACCGCTCATGCCCGCTCTGCTGAATATCGCATCAATACCGATGATTGATAATCATGGGATACAAAAAAGGCAGCCAATAGGCTGCCTTTTTTGTGCTTGGTCAGAAACACTAGCTCATGACCGTTAGTTAAGGCTGGGTTGCGGGGCGGTTGCCGATTAATATTTCCAGGGTGATTTTTTTAGTGTTTCTGATAACTTCCATGCTTAGTGTTATTCCCGGCTTTGTCTGGGCAATCTGATTCATTGCGGAACGTGAGTCGATGATTTTTTTGTTATCGATACTGACTAGGATGTCACCGGGTAACATGCCCGCTTGGTGGGCTGGGCTGCCTCTGAAAATCCCAGCAATAATCAGTCCTGCGGAATTCTTCATGCCGAAGGATTCTGCTAGGCGAGGCGTCATTTCTTGTATTTCGATGCCAAGCCAGCCGCGAATAACTCGCCCGTTTTCTATGATTTCCTGCAACACCATACGAGCCAGATTGGAGGGGATCGCGAACCCGATGCCTTGAGAACCACCGGATTTAGAAAAGATGGCGGTGTTAATCCCCACTAGATTGCCATAGGCATCGATCAAAGCGCCGCCGGAGTTTCCAGGATTAATGGAGGCATCGGTCTGGAGAAAGTTTTCGTAGGTGTTGATCCCCAGCTGATTACGGCCAGTAGCGCTGATTATACCCATGGTGACGGTTTGGCCGACGCCGAAGGGGTTGCCAATGGCCAGCACTACATCGCCTACTGAGATATCATCAGAAGAGGCCAGAGTGACCGTTGGCAGGTCTGGCAGGCTGATTTTAAGCACTGCAATATCAGTCTCTGGATCGGTGCCAATAACCTCAGCTTGGGTTTCTCTCCCGTCTTTCAGGGCTACTAGGATGCTGTCTGCAGAGGCAATAACGTGATGATTGGTTAATACGTAGCCTTGTTTGCTGAGAATGACTCCAGATCCTAGGCTGGTTTTATAGCGTTCAGGTTTGGGCCCTTCTGAGTTGAAGTATTTCTGCTGCAGGGGGTCTTCAATAAGAGGGTTATCGTCATCGCTGACTTTAGTGGCCGTGTAAATATTCACCACCGCTGGTGCGGCTTGATTAACGGCATCGGCATAGGAAACAGGCCCAGGTTGCAGGGCAGGGGACGTTTCCCTTGGCTGGATCTGCTTTATCTGAACGTTCTGTGCACTGTTGTTAGATCGCTGAGGAAAAACCACCAGCATCACCACAGCCACCAGTACGCTGGCAATAACAGGCCAGATAAAGAATTTTGTCAGTTTGCGCATTGCAATCCCAATTTGGACGTCTATCCGGATCTGGCTGGCGAATCCATCACCAGAATGTATAGAGCACTGTACACAATTATTAGAAAACAGGTTCAACTCAGGTCTCGATTGGTGCCATTATACGAAGGCTATCAATTTTTATGAATCAATTAATTAGCCATTGGAGGTCTAATGTCGATACGGCTTGAGCAACTGCTGCAAACGTTGGATGAGCTGCTGCAGCCTGGGCAGGTTAATGATTACTGTCCAAATGGCCTGCAGGTAGAGGGTAAAGCTGAAGTTTGCAAGATCGTATCAGGGGTAACCGCTAGTCAGGCCCTGGTTGATGCCGCCATTGATGCCGGGGCAGATGCCATACTGGTGCACCATGGTTATTTCTGGAAAGGCGAAGATCCTTGTTTGCGGGGAATGAAGAAACGACGTATTGCGGCCCTTATAAAGGCGGATGTCAGTTTGTTAGCCTATCATCTTCCATTGGATATTCATGCCGAGTTTGGCAACAACGTGCAGCTGGCGAAAAAGTTGGGAATTAACATAGAAGGCGGTCTTGAGGTGGGCAATCCTCGTAGCATCGGCCTTTATGGCTCCTTGCTTGAAGTTATGTCAGGAGCAGACTTTGGGCACTTGTTAGAGACCCTGCTCGGACGTCAGCCGCTGCATATTGCCGGCACTGGTGGCCCTATCAAGCGAGTTGGCTGGTGCACAGGTGCTGCCCAAGGTTACATTCAGCATGCCATCGATCTGGGGCTGGATGCTTACATCAGTGGTGAGGTTTCAGAATCGACGGTACATGTCGCTCGAGAAAGCAATATTCACTATTATGCTGCGGGGCATCATGCCACTGAGCGTTATGGTGTGCAGGCTTTGGGGGAATATCTGGCAGAGCAGTGCGGGATTGAACATCAGTTTGTAGATATCGATAATCCCGTGTGAAATGCGGCGAAGCTCGATCAAGCTTCGCCGATAATTTGCTCTCAGTTGTTAATAGTTATGGGGTATTAATCGCTTTTAGCGTGATCCGCCGTTTTTGTAGGATCGTGCTCCGGTTCATCGTCTTGAGATTGCAATCCGTAGTTTTCCGACAAGGTTCCTTCTGCATCAGGCGCTGCTTTAGGGGCATAATCTTTAGGTGGCTGAACAGCGTCGCTCGCAGTCGTCGCTGAATCTGCGCTCTGCGTCTCAGGTTCCTCCGCATCGGATGGAGTGGGTTGCTCTAGGCGCTGGATTAGCTGCTCACCACCGCAAAGTGAATCTGCGCTTTTGGCAAGGTGCTGGTGAACATCCCGATAGCTTTCACTGAGGTTGTTAACCAGTTCCGCAGTGCGGGTGAAATGATCGGTAACCTGTTCTTTATACTGACTGAGTTCGCGATTTGTTGAATCCAGATCTTTTTGTAATTGCTTCCGCTGTTCTGGTGAGCCGCTGGCACGGCCAATAATAAGACCAATAATTCCGCCCAGTACGAGCGTTGAACAGGCAACCAGAATAAGTACAGTAAATTGATCCACAGCGATTCCTCAACGCAACATTTCGCGACAGCACAAACAACGGAATGACTGTCTCGGTCCGCTATTTGTATCGAATTTCAGATAGGCCCCAGGGCTGTATAGCCCGAACCATCTCTGATGGAAAACAGAGATGGTAAGTGAATACTGAGGCTTAAAGAATAAGCCGTTAGGCTAGATCGTCAAGATACTCGAAAACGTTCTGGTTTACAAAATCTGATGTCTGAAATGAGCGCTGATGATTCAGGCCGGGTCGGATTCTATGCCCAGCATATCCATAACCATGCAGGCGAGCAGGGCTGTAGCTACGAAACCAAAAACGAAAATGAGTGGCATGCTGGTGTAACCGAGAATGTTCCAGATCATAGTTTCCATAGAGTTGTCTCCGCGATGTATTTGAAGGGTTTAATTTAACTAAGCTGAGGCTTGTTGCCCTTGAGCAAAATCAACTAATGCTCCTGTGCTAGTTAATTTAGCAGATTAGATTTTATTTTATTGGCACCCCGGAGATTGACATCTATATTTATTCATCTTAATGTTCAATTTCTAATTGTCTTACAAATATGTAAATAAGATTAATTTGTTTCTGTATCGGTGCGCGGCATAGGTGCAGACGGAGGTGAGTATGTTTAAGGCGCTGGTACTAGAGCAGAATGATGGCAAGACCCTGGCAGAGGTTCGGCAGTTGGAAGTTTCCGACCTTCCTGATGAAGATGTATTGGTTGCAGTGGATTATTCTTCTCTGAATTATAAGGACGGTTTGGCCGTGACAGGCACTGGTAAAATCATTCGTGATTTCCCCATGGTTCCTGGAGTCGATCTGGTGGGTAAGGTGATTGAGTCACGTTCCGAAGAATTTAAGCCCGGTGATGCTGTGGTGATGACCGGGTGGAGTGTGGGTGAGCGCTACTGGGGCGGATATACGCAACAGGCTAAAATGAAAGCCGAATGGTTGGTGCCCCTACCCAAAGGTCTGAATGCTCGTCAGGCGATGACGATAGGGACTGCTGGTTTGACCTCCATGCTTTGTATTATGGCCTTGGAAGAAGGTGGTGTAACACCGGATAGCGGCGAAGTCGTCGTTACTGGTGCAGCGGGCGGTGTCGGCAGCGTTGCTGTCGCTCTGCTTAGTCGTCTGGGATACAAGGTAGCGGCAGTAACCGGCCGTGAATCCACTCATGATTATCTGCGTAAGTTGGGAGCCACTACTTTGCTCAGTCGTGAAGAGATGTCTGCTAAGTCACGGCCTCTGGAAGCCCAGCGTTGGTCTGGTGCTATTGATACCGTTGGTGACACTACTCTGGCTCGGATCCTGGCGGAGATGGATTACGGCGGTACAGTGGCTGCCTGTGGCTTGGCCGGTGGCTTTAAATTACCCACCTCAGTGATGCCCTTTATTCTGCGTAATGTGCGTCTGCAGGGGGTTGATTCAGTGATGTGTCCTAAGGAACGTCGCTTACAAGCCTGGAATCGCCTGTCTGAGCTGTTGCCTGCTAGCTTTTATGAGGACATCAGTGAGGTGGTTTCTTTGGAGCAGGTCCCTGAGGCAGCTGAGAAGATTGTCGCCGGTCAGATTCAAGGGCGTACTATCGTTGATCCGAACCTCTAACTAGAGATCTCTCTCAAAAAACCGCCGCTGGAGTCTTCTCCGCGGCGGTTTTTTTTATTCTCTTCAGCATTATTGGTAGTATCGCTCTATTTCAACAACGAGGTGATGTGGTGAAGGAGCTGATACTCGGAGGCGCTCGATCAGGGAAGAGTCGTTTGGCTGAACAGCGTGCTCAGCAATCCGGCCTGGATGTGGTTTATTTCGCCACAGCCACGGGGGATGATGACGAGATGAATCAGCGCATTCAAACACATCGCGAATCCCGTCCTGATCATTGGCAGCTGATAGAAGAGCCTCTTGAACTCCCTCAGCGACTTTTGCAAGAAGCCGCTCCAGAGCGTTGCCTGCTGGTCGATTGCCTTACCCTATGGGTCAGTAACCTGTTGTGTCAGCAGCAGCCTGATTATCTGCAATCGCAGCTTGATCAGTTGGTCGAAATATTGCCACAGCTACCGGGAGCTGTGATTCTAGTGACCAACGAGGTCGGCATGGGCATTGTGCCCATGGGGCAGCTCAGTCGCCAGTTTCAGGATCACAGTGGTATTCTTCATCAGCGTCTGGCACAAGTCTGTGACCGCGTCACCTTAACCGTTGCTGGATTACCGTTACAGCTTAAGCCCGCTGCAACGGAATCATCTTAGATATAGCCGTGACTAGTTGAAAAATTGGTTATAAATTTTCTGTTTCAGGAGAAACACCCTTGCAATTAAATTGGTGGAGCGCCCCCGTAAAAACTTTGCATGCCGAGGTTAGGGCGCAGGCAGAAGAGCGACAATTGCAATTGACAAAACCCCCTGGCGCCTTAGGGAAGCTTGAGCAGCTGGCGATTGACCTGGCGTCAATGCAGGGTCGTGAGCGGCCGCAGCTGGATAGTATCTATGTCAGTATTTTTGCCGGCGACCACGGTATTGCCGAAGAAGGGGTGTCAGCATTCCCGCAGGCGGTGACCGCCGAAATGATCCGTAATTTTTCCAATGGCGGAGCGGCGATATGCGTGCTGGCCCAGCGCTGTCAGGCCAGTTTCGAAGTGGTTAACCTTGGCACAGTTGTTGAACTTGGCGATATGCCTGCCGTGATCGATGCCAGAATTGCGCCTTCTACGGCTAATTTTAGTCGTGAGCCAGCAATGTCTGAAACTCAGCTTGAGCGTGCCATGCAGGCCGGTGCTGATGCGGCAGAACGGGCTGCTGAGTCCGGAGCGCAGCTATTTGTTGGTGGCGAAATGGGCATCGCCAATACCACCTCGGCGTCGGCTATTGCCGCGGCGTTGCTGCAGCTGGAGGCGGATTTTCTAACCGGACCCGGTACCGGGGTCGACGCCAAAGGTGTGCAGCATAAAGCGGAAGTGATTACGGCAGCGCTGGCGTTCCATCACTGCGGACGACAATTCGAACTACGGCCGCCGTTAGAAGTGTTGCGGCGTTTGGGTGGTTTTGAGATAGCGGCGCTGGCGGCTGCTTATATCCGTTGCGCGCAGTTGGGTGTGACGGTATTAGTGGATGGATTTATCAGTACCGTGGCGGCACTGGTAGCGACGACCATTAATGCTGAAACAGCGGGCTGGCTGCTATACAGTCATGGCTCAGCGGAGCCGGGTCATCGCCGTGTGTTGGCAGCCCTGGGTGCTGAGCCCCTGGTCAATCTCAATATGCGTTTGGGAGAAGGCAGTGGCGCGGCGCTGGTGGTGCCTTTGCTGCAGTCAGCCTGTGCGTTGCATAATCAGATGGCCACATTCGCCGAAGCGGCGGTTAGCGCTAAGCAATAGCGAACCAGGAGTGAGACCATGTCTGATACTAATACTCTAAAATCAATGGCTACGCGCTTGGATCTGCTGCGCCATGGCGCTTGCAGTGATGGCGGGATTTATCGGGGACGCACCGACTCAGAATTGAGCGCTATCGGGCAAGCGCAGATGGCCGAGTCTGTCATTGAGGGGTATTGGGATCGTATCTATAGCTCTCCTTTAAGTCGCTGCCGGGTTTTTGCAACCGAGCTGAGTGAGCGCCTGCAATTGCCGCTGATCGTGGATGAAAGGCTAATTGAGCTGGATTTCGGTGATTGGGAGGGCTGTTCCGTCGATCAGGTCTGGCAGCAGCAACAACAGGCCGTGCTGGAATTCTGGCAGGATCCTGCCGAAAACCCGCCTCCTGGCGGCGAAACATTGGGTCGTATGAAGGAGCGTACTGTGCAGCTGCTGCATGATGTACATCGTAACCATCATGGTGACAAGGTGCTCTTGGTTTGCCATGGCGGTGTCATTCGAATGCTACTTAGCTATCTGTTGCAGATGCCGTTGCAGGCGATGTGTCAGCTCAGTGTCAGCTATGGCAGCCTGAGCCGTATAGAGTTGTATCAGAATTCCGATGGTGGTGAGTTTGGTTCAGAGGTGATTTTTACCAATCGCTTGCCTGAGCATTACGACTATGATCTCGAGCATGATCATGCCGGTTGAGCAGAATGCAGGCCCGTTACGGTCATTGGTTCAGGAACCGCTGATTCTGGCGCTGCAATTTCTGACGCGTATTCCAATGCCTGATATTGGTATCGTTAAAGATGAAGTGGTCGGTCGGTCGTTACTGTTTTATCCGCTGGTGGGGCTGCTCATCGGTAGCCTGCTGTGGTTAGCTCAGGCGCTGTTTAACTGGCTTTGGCCGGATCTATGGGGGTTGCAGGCGGCGCTGTTGTTATCGCTCTGGTGTTTGCTCACCGGCGGTCTGCATCTGGACGGGCTGGCCGATAGTGCCGACGCCTGGGTAGGTGGTTTTGGTAGTCGTGATAAGACCCTGGCGCTGATGAAAGATCCCACCTGCGGTCCAGCGGCAGTGATGTTGCTGTTGCTAGTGTTAGTGATCAAATACAGTGCCATCGAAGTGCTGATCGCCCAGAACAGTCTCTGGTTGTTGGTTGTTCCAGTGGTTGGACGTTGTTATTTGTTACTGTTGTTTCTTACCACCGACTATGTGCGGGCTGGGGGCTTGGGCAGTACCCTGACCGAACAGATGCCGCGTAAGTGCTCTGTCTGGCTGTTGCTGGTGTGCGCGTTGCTGTTATTGCTAGCCGGCAGTGCCGGGTTTGCCGTGTTGCTACTTAGTCTGGTGTGTTTTTATGGCTTGCGCCGGCTGATGCAAAAGCGCCTCGGCGGTACCACCGGTGATACCGCCGGAGCCTTGCTGGAGCTGGTCGAAGTAGCGGCCTTGCTGGCAGTGCTTATTTAGCCTGCTGCTCTGCGCGGTGGCGCCAGAGAACTTCGGAGCCGCCATGATAACGGGCGATGACTCGGGCGCTGACGAAAAGCAGGTCAGAGAGGCGGTTAAGATAGGCCTGGCACTGACTGCGAATATCGGCACTCTTACTCAGGGTGACCACTCTCCGCTCCGCCCGGCGGCAGATGCTGCGGGCTAGGTGACAGACCGATGCGGCTTTATTACCTCCAGGCAGAATAAAGTCTGTTAGTGGGGGTAAGTCTGCATTCAGTCGGTCCAATAGCTGTTCCAGCGCCTCAATATGCTGGTCTTCCACCAAGGCATACCCAGGCACCGACAGTTCGCCGCCGAGATTGAACAGGCTTTGCTGGATCTCGCGAAATTCCTCAATCAGCTCATCCTGCGGTTCTAATTCGGCGATGAGTAGACCGATGCAGCTGTTGAGCTCGTCGATATCGCCAAAGGCTTCAACGCGATCATCATCTTTTTCCACGCGCGAGCCGTCACCAAGTCCGGTGGTGCCTTTGTCCCCAGTACGGGTGTATATCTTTGAAAGCCGGTTTCCCATCGATGCTTATTCCTGTTGGCTGTTGAGGGCTTTAACTTGGTCTACCAGCTGCTGATGGCTGGGAATAGAAACACCCCGCTGTTGCGCTTGCTGGCAGATGAAGCCATTGATGTAGTCTATTTCTGTACGCCTCTTATGGCGCACATCCTGAAGCATGGAGGAAAAGTTGTCGCCAGTGGCTTGCGCCACCGTTTTTGCCGCCTGAAACAATGAATGTTCAAACAGCGGTTGATTGAGTTGTTCGGTGACCTGCTCGAACTCTTCGCAAAGTTGTTGCATCTGCTCCAGATAGGGGCTGTTCAGGAGTTCGCCGTTACGGCAATCATGGATGGCGGTAAGGCCGTTGATGGCGCAGTTAATGGCCAGCTTTTGCCATAGTCGGGTATGAATTGATTGGTCGAAACAGCTGGTCAGCTCCAGATTTAATAGCGCCTCTAATGGCTGGCTGCCGAGATCGTCCGCAGCCTTGTTAAAAGGCCCTAACCAAGTTTCACCACGACCGGCATGTACCACTTGTTGTGATCCGGTACGGTAGGCTCCTTCGGTGGTGGTGCCTGCGTAAACCGGCGAATTAGGGAATAGATCTGCTACTTTTTGCTGTCCGCCCATCCCGTTTTGCATAATTACAATAATGGTATCGCGTTGGATGCGGTGGGCGATGCTTTGGATGGCCGCTTCAGTGTCATAGCTTTTGGTGGTGATCAGCAATCTGCTAATGGGCTGATTGCTGCTGAACATTTCAGTTGCCGGCTGGTATTTGAAGCGCTGGCTTGCAACAACCAGCGTTAGAAATGGATTGTCCCAGAACCCGTCTAGTTGCTCTGGGGAGCGACAAAGTAAGGTGGCAGATTGGTTGTTGCGCAGCAGGTAGTTGCACCAGAGACTGCCGATTGCTCCTGCGCCGAGTATGTGCCAGGGCTTTGAATTAGATGATGTCATGGCGATTGAGTACAAAAAAAACGAGTCATTCCCTGACGCTGATGAAATGTTAAGGCGAACTGGTATAGAATCGCCGACTATTGTGTCAATAGAATAACAGCTCCCAGAGGAGGATTGTTAATGCCATCGTTCGATATTGTATCCGAATTGGATATGCATGAAGTAACCAACGCTGTAGATCAGGCCACTCGTGAAATTGGTACCCGCTTTGACTTTAGAAAAGTTAAAGACGCCACTTTTGAGCTGTCAGAGTCGGAAATCAAGCTCACCGCTGATAGTGCGTTTCAATTACAACAGATGTTGGACGTTTTGAAGGGCAAGTTGGTCGGTCGCAAGATTGATATCAAATGCCTGGAGATGGGGGGTGTTAATGCCGGTGGCGTTAAAGCCTTTCAGATCGCCACGCTTAAAGTGGGGCTGGAACAGCCGAATGCCAAAAAAATCGTCAAACTGATCAAAGAGAAGAAGCTCAAAGTACAGGCAGCCATTCAGGGTGATCAGGTACGAATAACCGGTAAAAAGCGGGATGATCTGCAAGGGGTGATGGCGATGCTGCGAGAGGCAGATATCGATGTGCCTTTACAGTTTACTAACTTCCGCGATTGACGTGCTCATCCCTGTGCCAGGAAGGCAGCCGGTATGAGTAAAAGCCAGTTTTCATGGCGTGAAGCACTGCTGGTATACACCAAGCCGCAAGTCATCGCTCTGTGGTTTCTGGGCTTTGCAGCGGGCTTGCCTTTTTTGTTGGTGTTTTCAACCCTGAGCGCTTGGTTGCGGGACTTTGGCGTTAGTCGCAGTGCGATTGGTTTTTTTGCCTGGGTTGGTATTACCTATTCCATCAAGGTGCTTTGGGCTCCGGTGGTGGATCGAGTCCGGCTGCCAGGGTTGGGCCGTTTGGGGCCAAGGCGCAGCTGGATGTTGCTGGGGCAGTTGGGTATCGCCATTGGGCTAGTGGGGATGGCGTTGATGGATCCTCTAAGTCAGTTGACCGCGATTGCGTTGCTGGCATTGTTGGTGGCCTTTTCGTCATCGACCCAGGACATTGCCATTGATGCTTATCGAATAGAAGCGGCGATCCCCGAGTTTCAAGGGGCCATGTCAGCCGCTTATATCTTTGGTTACCGAGTGGCGCTGCTAGTAGCAGGAGCAGGGGCGCTCTATATTGCCGATGCTATCGATTGGCCCAGTGCTTATCTGGCAATGGCCGCTCTAATGGGGATTGGCGTTGCTACTGTGATGGTGATTCGAGAGCCTGACCACCGTCCGAGCCAGTTTGCCAAAGATACTGAGCAACAGCTGCACCGTGCCGCTCATCTGAATGAGTCCAGTGGTCGCTGGCAACGCATAGAAGCTTGGTTTTTGGATGCGTTGGCTGCTCCTTTTGTAGAGTTTTTCCGTCGCAACGGCACGATGGCCCTTTGGTTGCTGTTGTTTATCAGCCTCTATCGGCTTAGTGATATCACCATGGGGATCATGGCGAACCCCTTTTACCTGGATTTGGGCTTCAGCAAGAGTGATATAGCCACCATCGGCAAGGTCTATGGCTTTGTGATGACGATCGTGGGTTCCATCGTCGGTGGGCTGCTAGTCGTTCGCTTTGGCATCCACAGGCCGTTGCTGATGGGCGCAGTACTGGTCGCCCTGACCAATCTGTTGTTTGCCCAGCTGGCTAATGTTGGGGCAGATATCTCCTGGCTGGCGCTGGTAATCAGTGCCGACAATTTCAGTGGCGGACTTTCCAGTACGGCTTTCATCGCTTATTTATCCAGTCTCACCAATCGCGCTTATACAGCTACTCAGTATGCGCTGTTTAGTTCCTTGATGACTCTTCCAGGTAAGTTTGTCAGCGGTTTCTCTGGCGTGGTAGTGGATGATAGTGGCTACTTCAGTTTCTTTATCTATGCGGGGTTGCTTGGTATTCCGGCCATTATTCTGGCGTACTGGCTAGTGCGAAGAGAAGGGGGTAAATACGAGCAGTGAATCTAAATAATAAGGGTTTTCGTTTAATGTTTGTGTGAGCCTCTAATCATGGCTGCCATCGATAGGCTTTCAAATTAATGCGATTGTGTTTGACGGTTATTCCTTCGTTTAATAGGTGTTGTCGTTGGCGCTCATAGCTATCACTGCCAAGGGGGAGACTTATTTGTCCTTTGGCATTAATCACCCGAAACCAGGGCAGTGTTGTATCTTTTGGTAATTGCTTCAGGCTGCTGCCAACATAACGGGCGTAACCTCGAAGGCCGGCCAGTTCTGCCAATTGCCCATAGGTAACTACCTTTCCTGCAGGTACCGCCGCTAGCGCCTGCCATATGGCATGGCGCAATTCATCACTGGATTTCATAGCTGCACTTTAGCACAGTCTTTATCGCTTCTTGCGGATACAAAAAAGCCGGCAGGCGCCGGCTTTTCGCTCAACAGAGTTCGTCGTGATTACAGACGTAGCGCGCCGTCGATTTCGATGACGCGGCCGCTGAAGTAATCATTTTCCAGTATGAAGGATACCGCGTGAGCTATTTCATCCGGCTGACCCAGGCGATTCGCCGGAATTGCTTTGGTCATCATCTCTAGAGCTTCGGGCTTCATGCCCATAACCATATCAGTGCCGATAAAACCAGGAGCGATGGCGCCAGTGCGGATGCCATAGCGGGCCAGTTCTTTCGCCCAGGTAGTGGTCAGCGCGACAACGCCAGCTTTGGAAGCGCTGTAGTTGGTCTGGCCCATGTTACCTTCGCGGGAGATGCTAGAAATCTGAATGATGGCACCTTCGCTGCCAGTTTCAATCATCTTGGTAGCGGCTTCACGAGCACATAGGAAAGTGCCGGTCAGGTTAACGTCGATAACCATTTTCCAGTTGTCCAGAGACATGCGCTTGGCAACTACGCCGTCTTTGGCTTTGATGAACATTGCATCACGGGTAACGCCGGCATTGTTGACTAGGCCGTGCAGAGCGCCAAAATCTTCAACAATTTTACTGAATGCTTCTTCGACAGCAGTTTCATCGGTGATGTTGGCAACGTAAGCGCGCGCTTCGACACCTTTTTCAAGACAAAGACCGACGGTTTCGTCGAGAGCTTCGGGATTCATGTCGATCAATGCTGGCTTTGCGCCTTTTGCGGCCAAATGCAGAGCCATGGCACGACCGAGTCCCTGGCCACCACCGGTAATAACAATTACTTTATCTTGCAAATTCATATTACTGCCTCGTTAATGCCCTATTTATCTAGGGTTCTTTTCTTCTATCTATTGTCTACGTGCTGTGATTTGAGATCAGTGCATTGTTTAGTAGCTTATTTGCCAATAATGGTATGACCAATTTGGCGTATAATATGCTGCCTGTGCTGCAGCGCAGTACGGAGACTAGCCCAATAAATACCTTAATACAACCGTGCTTAAGTATGCGTTGCAGCATGGTTAAATTGGCTGCATGACTTTAAATATCTGTGTATCGATACTATTAAAGATGTGAAGCACTCTGCAGATTAAACCTTCGTTGGCTTGGCCTGCGATCAGAGAGGCGATAGTCTCTTGCTACGGGTAGAAAAAGCCCAACCGTCCTAATTGGAGTCAGTTATGCGATTTCTGTTTTTACTATTTGTCATTGTGCCGATAATTGAAATTCTACTTTTGATCAATGTTGGTGAAATCATAGGTGCCTGGTATACCGTTGGTCTAGTGCTGCTGTCGGCGTTTATCGGTGTCAATATGTTACGCAGGCAGGGTCTTGCTACTCTGATGCGTGCCCGTAGCCGCATGGATAGCGGTGAGATTCCCGCCCATGAAATGATTGAAGGAATTATATTGGCAGTGGGTGGTGCTTTGCTGATTACTCCTGGTTTCGTTACCGATTTTATTGGTTTTTGTTGTCTGATTCCCTTTACCCGTCACGGCCTCGTGAGGAAATTACAAAAGCATTTCACCCTGATCGGGACTCAGCAGGCTGGGTTCGGAGATTTCAATCAGTCAGACTTTCAACAACCCCCTTCCGGAGATGGCGACAGGCCTAGCCAGCGCGGGTCAACCTATGATGGCGAGTATCGGCATGATGATTAATCTGTAGGTTTTTAGCGACTATAGACCTTTGGTGGGTATTGGCGATATTTCTCGTTTTTTTTCGTCTCAAGTGTTGAATTCAATTTTCCCGGCCCCATAAAAGTTGCAACGAAGAACTTGGATGGCATCATGGCTGTCCGGCGTTAATACGGCAAAGTCGTTACGACTTTTTTGTTTGCATAATTTTGTACATCAGGAGAGAAACTCATATGAGCATTCGTCCACTGCACGATCGCGTTGTTGTTCGCCGCAAAGAGGAAGAAACTACTACCGCTAGTGGCATCGTTCTTCCTGGTTCAGCCGCTGAAAAGCCAAATCAGGGCGAAGTGATTGCAGCCGGTAAGGGTCGCATCATGCAATCTGGTGAAATTCAGCCAATGGATGTCAAGGTCGGTGACGTTGTTCTGTTCGGTCAGTATGCAGGTAGCACCGTTAAGCTTGACGGTGAAGAATTACAGATCATGAACGAAAGTGACATCTTGGGTGTTCTGGAATAAGAACAACTCATTATCCAGAAAGATATTTACAGATAAGAATTTAAATAGGAAACGATAGAAATGGCTTCTAAAGACGTACTATTCGGCGATTCCGCGCGCTCAAAAATGCTGGTAGGTGTAAACATTCTGGCAGATGCCGTAAAAACTACTCTGGGTCCTAAGGGACGTAATGTAGTACTGGAAAAATCCTTCGGCGCTCCGACCATCACTAAAGACGGTGTTTCTGTAGCCAAAGAAATCGAACTGAAAGATAAGTTCGAAAATATGGGTGCGCAGATGGTTAAGGAAGTTGCTTCCCAGACCAATGACGTTGCTGGTGACGGTACTACGACTGCTACTGTGTTGGCTCAGGCGATTGTTAATGAAGGCCTGAAATCTGTTGCTGCTGGCATGAATCCAATGGATCTTAAGCGCGGCATTGATAAAGCTACCGCCGCAGTGGTTTCCAAAATTAAGGAGATGGCTACTCCCTGTGCTGACAGCAAAGCTATCGCTCAGGTTGGAACTATTTCTGCCAACAGTGACGAGCAAGTCGGCGCTATCATCGCAGAAGCGATGGAAAAGGTTGGTAAAGAGGGTGTTATCACCGTTGAAGAAGGTACTGGTCTGGATAACGAACTGGACGTAGTTGAAGGTATGCAGTTCGATCGAGGCTACCTGTCTCCTTACTTCATTAACGATCAGCAGAGCATGTCTGTTGAATTGGAAAACCCATTCGTTCTAGTGGTAGATAAGAAGATCTCCAGCATTCGTGATTTGCTACCGATCCTGGAAAACGTTGCTAAGGCTTCTCGTCCGTTGCTAATCATCGCAGAAGATGTTGATGGCGAAGCGCTGGCTACTTTGGTTGTTAACAACATGCGTGGCATCGTTAAGGTCGCTGCTGTTAAAGCTCCAGGTTTCGGCGATCGTCGCAAGGCTATGCTGGAAGATATCGCTATTCTGACTGGCGCTACCGTGATTTCCGAAGAAATTGGCCTGAGCCTTGAAACAGCGACCCTGGAACAACTGGGTGTTGCTAAGAAAGTTTCCATCAGCAAAGAAAATACTACGGTCATTGATGGTGCTGGTGAGCATTCTGCTATTCAAGCTCGCGTTTCTGCTATCCGTGCTCAGATCGGTGATACTTCCTCTGACTATGATAAAGAAAAACTGCAAGAGCGCGTAGCTAAGTTGGCTGGCGGTGTGGCAGTGATCAAGGTTGGCGCAGCCACTGAGATGGAAATGAAAGAGAAGAAGGCCCGCGTAGAAGACGCGTTGCATTCTACTCGTGCAGCGGTAGAAGAAGGCGTAGTACCTGGCGGCGGTGTTGCATTGGTACGTGCCCTGCAGGGTGTTCAAAATCTGGAAGGTGATAATCACGATCAGACCGTTGGTATCCAGCTGGCCTGTCGTGCCATGGAAGCGCCTCTGCGTCAGATCGTTGGTAACGCGGGTGATGAAGCCTCTGTTGTTCTTGATCAGATTAAGAAAGGCGAAGGTAACTACGGTTACAACGCTGCTAGCGGTGAATACGGTGACATGATCGAAATGGGTATCCTGGATCCTGCTAAGGTCACTCGTTCTGCTTTGCAAGCGGCCGCTTCTGTTGCTGGCCTGATGATTACCACGGAGGCCATGATCGCTGATCATCCTGAAGACGGTGGTGCTGCTGGTATGCCTGACATGGGCGGTATGGGCGGTATGGGCGGTATGGGCGGCATGATGTAAGCTGCTTCGCTAAAATGCTTAAAACCCCGGCTATGCCGGGGTTTTTTCGTTATGGGCTACATGACCGACGCACTAAGCTATGTGGACGGCCGTTTGTGCCACGGTAGGTTGAACATCAACAGTGTCGAACGGGATGATATTAGCGCAAAGTCGATCTTCGCTATGATTAGTACTGGAGCTATCGGCCCAACGTCGTTATCCTGTGGACAATCTGACAATAAGGAGTGACCATGAATAGACGATTTTCTGCGGAAACTATAGCTGAACTGGAGTTCCTTTCACGCTACGATCTGGGTTCATATCAATCCGGTATTAAAGTTCATAATGATGCACCGGTAGACGTTATAGCTGCGGCCAAACGGCTACATGAGAAAGGGATTATCAACCAACAAGATGGCGGCTATCTGACCGATCGAGGGATTGAAACGGCCGAGTCTTTACAACGTATTCTGAAATCTGTTGGTGATGAAACTTTTTTGTAAAAATATTGTGATAGCGGCGGCAGCATAGAAATTATTTGTCAGTCGCCTAAAACCAGGAAATCTGAAAAGTTAATGTCCAGGCAAGAAGAGTTTAACGATATCCCCGATCTGGGGCCCGCCAGTGATGATCTGGACGGTAATAATATTCCTACGTTGAAGCCGCTGAGTGAAGTGGCTGCTGCGTCTAGTCATTCTGAACCGAAAAAATCAGCAAATGGGCTGCTTTACTCCCTTGTGCTGGTGTTGATGATGGCGGTAGCCGGCGGTGGCTTCTGGGCTTTTCAAAAATTCGAACAATTGGGTAAAGAGCTGGCGAATGCCGAGCGCACATTGGTAACGGCTCAAGGTCGTTTGACCGATATAGAAAGCCTGGTTAGCGCGACTGATGACAGTGTTAATAAATCCGGTGCAGCCCTGCAGGCGCAGTTAAAGCAACAAATCAACGATGGTCAAAACCGAATCAAACTGGTTGATTCTGAAGTTGCTAAGCTTTGGGCAATTTATCAAAAATATAAGCCAAAGATGGAAACAATTGAGCAGCAGCAAAGTGTTCAAGTCAAACAGCTTGCTTCTCAAAAAGCTGAGCTGAAAACCGTTGGTCAATCGTTGGACACCATTGGTTTATCGCTGGATGAGCAAACTAAGCAAGTAGGTTTGGCGCAAAAGAATTTTTCAAAAGTCGATGGGCAGTTAAAGGCATTGGATAAATCTCTGCAGGCGGCGCAACGCAAGTCGATAGCAGAGTCCCGCAAGGTGGCAGAACAGGTTAAGATGCAGGATCTTGCCAATCAGGAAATTGATGATCTGCAAGCGATTCAGCTCGATGAGGTACAGGCTAAGCTGAATGCCCTGAAGTCGAATCCACAGGTTCCAGCGCAATTGAACAAACAGCTGCAAGATCAACAGAAAGCGCTTGAGTCCATCAATAGCTACCGTCGCCAGATCAACTCTGAATTGTTGAAACTGCGACAGCGTTTGGGGCAGCTGCAGTCTTCCATTGGTTCAGCGCCACGACCAGTCAAATAGATGTTTTGGGGTTGATTGTTTTTTGAACAGATGGAAGAATGGTCCGTCAATACTGAGCACTCCTTTGCTATCGATTCTATGAAAATCCGCACTTTTTTTGCGTTACCTCTTAAACAGGCGCCGATTCGGCGTCTGGCCGATCATGCTGATACCTTGTGCCATCTCGATGTTGAGAGTGACGTACATTGGGTCGATTCTGATCATTATCACCTGACGCTTTGCTTTCTTGGCGATATTACGCTTAAACAGGTCGCCCGCTTGGAGCAGTTGGCCAAGGAGCGGTTGCTGCTGACCGATTCATTTCAGGTCAATTTGAATTCTGCCGAGTATTATCGAGTCAATGAACAGTTGGCTTTGCTGGCCGCGTTGGCGCAGCCGACTGCCGATCTCATGGCATTACGGGAGAACATGGTTGCCGTTATTGAAACGGCGGCTATACACACCCAGCAACAGGACTTTAAGCCCCATGTGACTTTAGGGCGCATGAACAGCGAGATGGACTTCAAACAGCCAGATAGCTGGCCACCTTTAGATTTATTGAGTCTTGCTGACGCTGTCGTGCTTTATCAGAGCAAGGCGGGCAACAACGGCTCAATCTATACCCCTTTATTCGAGATTCCACTTGGGATCGATACGTAAACCTAGCAATAGGATCTTGCTGCTCAACTGTTTTACTCTGAGGTTATGATGTTTAAACCCGAACTCCTTGCCCCCGCTGGTACTCTGAAAAATATGCAGTATGCATTTGCCTATGGTGCAGATGCAGTTTATGCCGGACAGCCGCGCTATAGCCTAAGGGTCAGGAATAACGATTTTAAGCTGGAAAATCTGGCTACTGGAATTGAGCAAGCCCACCAGTTGGGGCGTAAGCTATATGTCGCCAGTAATATTGCCCCCCATAACTCCAAGCTGAAAAGCTATATGGCGGATATGGAGCCGGTGGTGGCGATGAATCCAGATGCGTTGATTATGTCCGATCCTGGTCTGATTATGATGGTTCGGGAGCGTTGGCCTGAGGTTCCGGTTCACTTATCGGTACAGGCCAATACCATGAACTATGCCTCGGTCAAGTTCTGGCACAGCATGGGCATCGAGCGGGTAATACTGTCCCGTGAATTGTCTCTGGATGAGATCGAAGAGATGCGTATGCAGTGTCCTGAGATGGAGCTGGAGGTGTTTGTTCATGGCGCCCTTTGCATGGCGTATTCTGGCCGTTGCCTGCTGTCAGGCTATATTAACCATAGGGATCCTAATCAGGGTGCCTGCACCAATTCCTGCCGCTGGAAATATGATGCCCATGAAGCCAAAGAAGATGAATCCGGCGATCTGATTCCGGTACAGTCCTTTGACCCCAGCGAGCAACGCCCCGATCCGCAGCTGGGTGCTGGTAAGCCGACGGACAAGGTTTTTCTGCTCCAGGAGGCCAGCCGCCCTGGGGAATATATGCCGGCCTTTGAAGATGAGCATGGTACTTACATCATGAACTCAAAGGACCTGCGTGCGGTTCAGCATGTGAAGCGCCTCACCGACATGGGCGTGCATTCCCTGAAAATCGAAGGTCGTACAAAATCCCATTACTACGTGGCGCGTACTACCCAGGTATATCGTCAGGCGATTGATGATGCTGCTGCCGGTAAACCCTTCGATATGCAGTTGATGGATACCCTGGAAAACCTTGCTAACCGCGGGTACACCGAAGGTTTTTACCGTCGTCATGTACATGACGAATACCAGAACTATGAAACCGGTAACTCCATCGGCGTGCATCAACAGTTTGTTGGTGAAGTGATGGGGCGAGAGGGTGAGTTGCTGGAAATTGATGTGAAAAATCGCTTTGAATTGGGTGATTCTCTGGAAATCATGACGCCTCAGGGTAACCTGCAATTCCGTCTCGATCAGCTCGAAAACCGTAAAGGGGAGAGCATTAAAGCGGCACCGGGTAATGGCCATATTGTCCGTATTCCGGTTCCGTTGGATGTAGATACCACTCATGCTTTGATTATGCGTAATTTGCGCAGTAGCGAGTTGCAGGGCTGATCTCGAGAGCTGCTCTTGAAGACTGACATGGACGTCACGCAATATTTTTTCCGACAGGCCTTCTTTAAGGCACTTCGGCCTTTCCCTTTTGTTGTTGCCATTATTAACGCAGGTCTCGCTGTCGCTCTGGCTTATCAGGATGAATTACTGGTTGCTGAGCGCGGGGTCTTGGTGGTCTGGTTAATAGGGATGCTGATGGTGGGTGGTGGCTATCTGGCCATTACCGGCGGTTGGCCGATCTCTGTTTGGTTGCTATCGGTGCCTGTTAGTCTGCTCACTGGGTTATTGCTGTTAAGCAATGGAATTCGCGATCTGGATATTGACCGTAGCGCGAAGATTTATACCCTGGCAGGGCGGCTAGGCATGGCGTCCAGTCGCAGGCTGTTCCAGGGTCTGATCGCGTTGAGCTATTTATGCGCTTTTGGGCTCTATGTGATGGGCTTTCTTCAGCAAATAATACCTATATTTTTTCAGCGTATTATTGTTGCCATGGTTGCTAGGCTGTTTAGCTACTGAAGCACTGCATCGGCAGTTGCCGCCGCGCACAGGTGCGTTCTTTATGCTGTTTGGAATGGGCTATATAGCGGCGGTGTTGAATCTGCTGCCGTTAAACTAACGGGTAGCGGATTGGCTGTTGTTATTGGTGTATAATTGCTCCCCGGTTTTGCGGTTCCCAGGGGCAAAAGCGTTCGTAGAATCGCTCTCCCACCTCACAAGCTGTTAGTTTATTACGCCAGGAGACTTTCATAGCATGTCTGTTATTCGTCAAGATGACCTGATCGACAGCGTTGCCGATGCGCTGCAGTTTATTTCTTATTACCATCCCACCGATTTTGTTAAAGCGGTTAACGAAGCCTACGAACGGGAAGAATCTAAGGCGGCTAAAGATGCCATCGCACAGATTCTGATTAACTCCCGCATGAGCGCCGAAGGCCATCGTCCACTGTGTCAGGATACCGGTATCGTTACCGTATTCATGAAAATTGGCATGAACGTACAGTGGGATTCAAAGCTTAGCGTAGAAGACATGGTTAACGAAGGCGTGCGCCGGGCTTACACTCATCCCGATAACGTCCTGCGTGCTTCCGTGTTGTCAGATCCTGCGGGCGCTCGAATCAATACCAAGGATAATACCCCCGCCGTTATTCACATGACCGTGGTGCCTGGTGATGACGTTGAAGTGCATGTGGCCGCTAAGGGCGGCGGCTCTGAGAATAAGTCGAAAATGGTTATGTTGAACCCTAGCGACAGCATCGTTGACTGGGTACTGAAGACCGTTCCGACCATGGGTGCTGGCTGGTGTCCTCCAGGAATGCTGGGTCTGGGTATTGGTGGTACGGCTGAGAAGGCTGCGGTACTGGCTAAAGAAGCCCTGCTTGATCCTATCGATATTCATGAGCTGCAAGCCCGTGGACCTCAGAACCGGGTTGAAGAGCTGCGTCTTGAGCTGTTCGAGAAAGTCAATGATCTGGGTATCGGTGCTCAGGGTCTGGGTGGTTTGACCACTGTGCTTGATGTGAAGATCAAGGATTACCCCACTCACGCAGCTTCCCTGCCGGTCTGCATGATTCCTAACTGCGCGGCTACGCGTCACACTCATTTTACTCTGAACGGTGATGGTCCTTCTTTGCAGACGCCTCCGTCATTGGCAGACTGGCCTGAAGTGACTTTCGAAGTGGGCCCAACCACGCGTCGCGTTGATCTGAATACCGTTACTCAAGCAGATATCGAAACTTGGCTGCCAGGTGAAACTGTTTTGCTGAATGGCAAGATGCTGACGGGTCGTGATGCTGCCCATAAGAAACTCTGCGGCATGATCGATGCGGGCGAAGAGTTGCCTGTTGATCTCAAAGGTCGCTTTATCTACTACGTTGGCCCAGTTGATCCTATTGGTGACGAGGTTGTCGGTCCTGCTGGTCCTACGACGTCGACGCGCATGGATAAGTTTACTCGCCAGATCCTTGAAGCCACCGGTTTGATGGGGATGATTGGTAAAGCTGAACGTGGCCCTATCGCTATCGAGGCGATCAAAGACAATAAAGCAGTTTATCTGATGGCTGTTGGTGGCGCTGCGTACCTGGTGTCCAAGGCGATCAAAGGCTCCAAGATCCTGGCGTTCCCTGAGTTGGGGATGGAAGCGATCTATGAGTTTGATGTTCAGGATATGCCTGTTACTGTGGCTGTCGACGTCAAGGGCGAATCAGTACACCAGACCGGTCCTAAGATTTGGCAGCAAAAAATTGCCGAAGCGAAGGTGGTAGAGATCAAGTAAGGCCTACTCACAAGCTGCAAACTTCGGTTTTGTAGCGCCTAGAAAAACGCGGCCCTAGAGTCGCGTTTTTTTGTGCCTGAAAATAGCTTGGAAAACCTGGCTGTAAGCTGTAACTGAGTCTTTGTCCATATAGCGCTATGGTCTTCTGTGTTATACCCTGCGTTCTATAAGTCTTTAAAGTAGATGAAGAATAGAAAGACAAGATCGAACCGGGTTGAGAGACGATAAGCCTCAGCCATCAAAAATGGAGCAGTCGATGTTTAGTGTGGCGAATAAAGTGGTGTTGATCACCGGTGCGGGTGCCAACGGCGGCATCGGCCATGCTTTAGCGTTGGGGTTTGCCCATGCCGGTGCAAAGCTAGCGATCTGCGATATTGATCAGCAAGGGTTGCAGCAGACCGAAGAGGAGCTCAAGCAACTCGGTGTATCAGTGCTCTCTACGCTGACGGATGTCGCCAATGAGGAGCAGGTGCGGGAAATGTTTTTGCAGATTGATCAGCAGTTTGGCGTTATCGATGTGCTGATCAACGTCCCTTTTGCTTTTCCAAGCCGGGTTAAGCCGCATCTACTGGCCGCCGAAGACTGGCAGACAACATTGGATGTTAGCGTCGGCGGCTACTTTTTTTGTATTCGTGAAGCGCTGAAGCGGATGCTGGCGCAAACGGGTGGTTCGATTATTAATATTGGCTCCAACGCTGGCCATAATGCGTTGGGCCGCGGTGCTATGCCTTATAGCTGTGCCAAAGCCGCCGTGCACCAGATGACTCGTGAAATCGCCATAGAATATGGAGGCCAAGGGATTCGCTGTAACGCCCTGGCGCCAGCGCAAATCCGCACCCCTGGCCTGCAGCAGCATTTGCAAAACCCAGAATTTAGAGAACAGGTATTGCCGAAAATCCTCAATGGCCTTCCGCAGGGGCGGCTGATTGAGCCCGACGAGTTAGTGGGGCCAGCGATATTCCTCGCCTCAGATGCCGCTCAGGCGGTTAATGGCGCTATTCTGGCGGTAGATCAGGGCAACACGGCCATGAATGCCGGCGGCAGCCATAACTGGCAATTGTAGCCGCTGTCGTCAGTATTGCTCTTGTGTGGTGTTGAGTGCGATTGTTACTGGAAGGTTGCTGCCGTTGAAACAGTGTTGCCGTCAATCAGTAAGCTTTCTCTTTATGCAGTCGCCAGCCGGAGGCTGTTCAGCTTCCTCTTTCATCGCTCTATCTTCG
The DNA here is from genome assembly GCA_036960175.1 of Motiliproteus sp. Lineage (GTDB taxonomy): Bacteria > Pseudomonadota > Gammaproteobacteria > Pseudomonadales > Balneatricaceae > Motiliproteus. Next base: position 91,335 of record JBALWH010000001.1, read on the forward strand.
TATCCTGCTTCCCGTGAATGACATTATATATCCAAGAGCCATGCTGCGGTATTCAGCCTTGGAAAAATCAAGCCGCTTTTATGTCGCCATTTTGTTGTTATCGTATTGATAATAAATAGATCCTCCGGTTTGTTCGGCTAGATGTCATCTATGATTTTAATATCATAAAATGATAACTACTACGTATGCACTAGTCCTAAAGTACAGAGCCATTTCGTCTGCCCACCAATGGGATGTGTAGCGTTATAGCCTTACTATCTGCAAGACAATAACGATAATTAGAAAGCTTCCACACCATCTCTAGATTTTTTCATACCCAGGTGGCGTAGAGAGACTTTTATAAGGGAGGATTGCTATGCAATTAATCACCCCGCAGATAGCTTTAGGAAGTCGCATGGATGCGGCTGATCCTGTATTACTCGAACAATTTTCCATTGATGCTGTGTTGAGCATGGAACCGGTAAGGCTGATTCAGCCAGTATCCTGTCAGATGATTCTGCAGGTGAAAGACCGGGTTCCACTGCCCGATATGACCATTCAACATGCGGTCGAATTTATGCATCAGCAGGTGACTGCTGGCAAGCGTGTATTGATTCACTGTCAGATGGGAATATCCCGTTCGCCAGCGCTGTTGATGGCCTATCTGCATCAGCATCAGAATTTGTCTCTGTTGGAGGCGTTGCAGCAAATTCAGAGGCTTCGTCCACAGGCGGAACCTCATCCTGTGTTGATTCAGTCGCTGCAAGCTTACTATCGAGAGCCTCCGCAGTTGCAAGAATCTCTGGATCTGATTGGCGCTAGCTCTGAGGGGCTTTGTTATGGCTGATCTAAACGCTGCTGAGATTCAGTCGATCATTGATCTGTCTGCCAATGAAAACCCTCTTGGGCCTTCAGTCGCAGCACTTCAGGCTATCACTCAGTCATTGCCATACCTGCATCGCTACCCGGCTCGTGACGGAGATCCGTTACGTGATGCTCTGGCCGAAAAGTTTGACCTTAGCCGCCAGCAGATTCTGCTGGGTAATGGTGCGACTGAACTGCTGGAGTTTGCCGCGCGTTATAGTCTTAAAGCGGAGGCGGAACAGCCCCGTGATGCCTTGATCGCGACGCCTTGTTTTATTCCTTATCACAAGGTGATTAATCGTGCCGGCGGTCACTTGATAAAGGTGTCCTGCGCGCTGGGAGAAGATCCTTTATCTGCGCTTTTGGCAGCGGTTACGGAGCGAACCCGATTAATCATATTGGGTAATCCAAACAATCCTACGGGATCCATTCTAAGCCATGCACGCTTGCAGCAGTTTCTCTCGAAACTTCCTCCGCAGGTGCTAGTGGTGCTGGATGAAGCCTACTTTGAGTACGTTGAAGACGTCGATTTTGCCGACAGCTTTTCGCTTCTCAGGCAACAATATAACCTTTTGATTTTGCGTTCTTTATCTAAGGCATACGGTCTTGCTGGGCTGCGAATCGGTTATGCGGTAGCGGCGCCTGCGCTGATAGAAAAACTGAACCAGCAGCGTCAGCATTACAACACCAATATGTTGGCCCAGGCGGCAGCCTTAGCGGCTCTGGAAGATGCTCATTACCTGCAACGCACGCTGGCGACTAATCGCCAGGGACGTGATTATCTGAGCCGTATGTTCACTTCTATGGGGTTAAGTTTTCTCCCTTCTCAGGCCAATTTTTTGCTGCTGCAGGTGGGTGATGGTGAACGCTTTATCCGAGGGCTGGAAAGTCAGGGGATCAAGGTGAAAGCCATGGATCGCTATGATTTGCCCGCTCATATCCGAGTCAGTATTGGCTCCCCAGAACAGAATCAAGCGCTAGTGCAGGCACTCAGTCGACTGCTTACGTTGCCCAATGAACAAACACTGGAGACCACCCGGCTTTCAGCCTGATCCAGAGATTAAAAGGAGACTCCAATGGTAATGATTATGGCCCCAGGGGGCACTAAAGAAATGGCGCTTGGCGTACTGGATGCAGGCGCAGATGCAACTTATGTGGGAGTTCAGGGCTGGAGCCGTCGCGGCAATAAGGATGAACTTCAAGATGATGATATTCACGAGGTGATCGACTACGCCCTGGAGCGGGACAAAAATGTTCGTATTGTGGTGAATACCTTGCCCAGTTCTACGGAAATTCCGATGTTTCTGGAACGGGTGAAGATGTACCACGAGTGGGGTGCGAAGGGCTTTATGATCTCTGATGTTGGCTGCATGAAGCTAGTCAATGAGCAGATCCCGACCGCCGAAATTCATACCAGTGTGGGCTGTGGCATCACCAACTATGCCGATGTGCATTTCCTCAGTGAACTGGGCGCGACTTATGTGGTGCTGCCTTATCGTTTGAGCGTCGAAGAAATTCGTCAGATCAAACAGGAAAGCAATGTCGGTATCGAGGTGTTCCTGTTCAAGACGCCTTCGGGTGGCAAGATTTGCCCGGGCAAGTGCATGATGAGCAGCTACTTCAGTTTCGAACGCTGGCTTGACGAAACGGGCAAAGACCATTTCTTCGGCAGTGCCAGTCGTGGTGGTGACTGTCTGCGCGTCTGTCAGACCATGTGGGATCTGGAAAGCGAGCAGCAGCTGCATGGTCAGGAAATGACCATCAAGAGCAATCCGTCCCTGTGGCTCACCGAACTGCCCGATTATCTGAGCGCCGGAGTCGAGTGCCTGAAGGTCCCCGGACGAGATCGGTCAGCGCCATTGGTGATGGACCTGACGAATTGCTATCGCCGCGCCGTGGATGAAATCCTCAGCTGTGATGCCCCCAATCTGCAGCGCTACGAAATCGAGCTGCAGCAACTCAGGCATCGCTGGCAGCAAGAACGCAGCAAACGCGATGATCGTCTGATCGATTCGGCCTTAGCCGCTTCTAGCAAAGCCCTTATTTCAACTGACCGCCTGCGGGCTTAAACCTGGTTATAACGCCCAGTACGGAGTAAATATTATGTACGAATTATCAACCAACTGCGCCAATCCAAAGCAGCTGCGGCAGACCGATTATAGTGACTATGATGCCATCTATCTGGGGGATTTCTCCTGCCTGGAGTATCCCAATAACTTCAGTTCTCATCCGCAATTGCTGGAAGCAGCGGTCACGCAGCTGAAGGAACAGGGTAAAAAGGTGTATTTGCGCCTGTATGCCACACCAGGCAACGAAGATCTGCCGCAGGTAAAGGAGATGATCGAGGCTGCGCTGTTATTGCCTATTGATGCTTTCGAAGTGCATAACCTGGGCGTGCTGCGCATTCTGCAACAGATGGGATCGACACTGCCTGTTCATCTAGGCGTATTCGGTAATCTCTATACCGATGCGACCGCACGGGTGCTGAAAGATTTTGGCGTTACTCGGGTATATCCCAATCCAGAACTGAGTCTGACGGAAATTCACTATATTCGTGAGAAAACCCCCATTGAGGTGTGCTTGCCGGTACACGGTAAGATTCCGCTGGTGATCTCCGAAACCTGTTTCATTATCGAAAACAGCTCATGTGCCACCCAGAAGGTGGACTGCAATGGCAAAGAGGTCTGTAACTTCCCGTGTTCTCAGGATTACTGGCTCAATCGTAGTAATGGTGAATGGGTCCTGAAAGATACCGGCAAAATGACCTTGTCTGGCAAGGATCTGTGCATGATTGAACACATGCCAGAGCTGCTGCGTGACGGTCAGAATCTGTTTTATGTGCAGAGCCATGGCGAGACTGCTGAATATGTTAAAACCGTGGGACGTCTGTATCGTCAGGCCCTGCAACAGGCGGAACAGGGACAAGACGAGCAGGAACTGCAGGTGCCGATCGATGCTCTTAGTGCGCTGTCGAAAGAAGGGCTTTGTAATGGCTACTATTTTGAGGGCGCCGGTCAGACCTATATCGGGAGGGGCTGATTATGGCCAGTGCAGCAAAGACAGGTAGCAATCAAGCTGCCGAAGATCAGGCCAATCGTCCCTGTTTGCTGGCTCCTGCTGGCTCCTTGGAAATGGCCAAAGTAGTGGTGGATGAAGGTGCTGATGCGATCTATATGGGGCCTTTGGGTTGGAGTCGCCGTCCCTACGAATCGGAAATGACCGATGCCGATATTCTGGAGGCGATTGAGTATGCCCAGAGTCGCGGCTGTGATGCCCGTATCGTGCTGAATACCTTCCCCAGTCCGCTGGAAATGGATGCCTTTCTCGATAAGGTCAAACTCTTCGGTAAGGGTGGCGCTTCCGGTTTTATTGTCACCGATGTGGGGGCCATTCGGCTGATTCGCGAACTGCTACCTGAGACCCAGATTCACGTCAGTATCGGTAGCGGTATCACCAATGCCATGGACGGAGATTTTTATCAGCAGGCCGGCGCTGATTTGTTGATTCTTCCCTATCGTTGGGGCGAAGAGGAAATCGATCGCATTCGTGAAACCAGCGGTATCGGTCTCGAGGTGTTTCTGTTTGAGACGGTGCAGACCGGTAAGATCTGCCCCGGCAAATGCATTATGAGTTCCTATCTGAAGTTTCGGGAGTGGCAGGACGTGGAAGGTAAAGATTACTTTCATGGTAGCGCCAATCGCGGGGCAAAAGAGTGCTATCGGGTGTGCCAGACCAACTGGGGCTTCGGCGCTGAAGGTGAGCAGCTGCAGCAGCTGAAGTTGCGCAGTGATGCCCATCTGATGCTGGACCAGTTACCGGCCTTTATCGATCGTGGCGTTAAGTACTTCAAACTGTCGGGCCGTGAGCGGCCGGTGGAAATGATCCGTGATCTGGTGCGTTTCTATCGTAAGGCAATTGACGGCATTATCGACGGTTCGCAAACGGATATGTCTCCTTATCGCAGCGAGCTTGAAGAGTTACGCGAGCGCTGGGTGAAAGCCAAATCGCGTCGTGTTGGTACGCTGATGGCTCGGGCGAAAAGCTATAGCGACGGTTCTGAAGTGTCAGCGCTGGTTGAACCGGTATTGGCTAATGGCTGAGCAGGTATCCAGCAATCACTCACGGGGAACGCACCTTGGGGTTCTGAAGGCCGCTTTCGAGTATACCGGCAGCCCTCATTGGATCATGTATTGCATTCAGCGTCTGGGGCTTGATAAACAGTTTGGATTTGAACTCCAGATTGATTATATGGACGATAAAATGCGCGGACCCCGTCATTCCACCGAGCAGGCTTTGGTGGACGGCGAGGTGGATTTTATTGATACCGACTGGATGACGCTGGCGCGCTTCCGTCAGCAAGGTCTGGCGGTTTCGGCAGTCTATCCCTATGGACGTATCCTCGGTGGATTACTGGTAGCCGCTGACAGCAAAATCGAATCAGTGGCGCAGTTGCAGGGCTGTTCACTGGGGGTGGTGGGCCGGAGTGATAAAAATTGGATTCTGACCCAGGCCTACGCTAAAAAGGTTCACCAGATTGATCTGGCTGAACAGGTACAACTGCGCCATGCCAGCTCCAAGTCTGAATTACAGCAGTGGCTGCAGCAGCGGCAGGTTGATGCTGGGTTGGTTTACTGGCATCAGATCCCAGAATTGACCCGGCAGCATGGCTATCGATTACTGCTGGATATACCGACGATACTGCCTGCTCTGGGTATGCCTTCGACGCCGACCACTTTTTTTCTGTTTCGTGATGCCTTTGTTGAAAGTCATCCGGAGTTGATCGAAGCCTATATTCAGGCCTTCCAGGCAGCCGTTAATCAACTTCAGCACGATGACGCCCTCTGGCAGGAAATCGCCGATAAAATCCTCAATCTTGATGATGCGGAGCAGCTGGCCGGATTAAGGGATGTCTGGAGCTCGCGGATATCGGGATCATGGAGTGGCACAAATATAAAAATGCTGCAGGTGTTCTATCAACAGTTGCAGCAATTGACGGGTGAGTCGTTTGCAGCGGGTAATCGCATGCCAGATGGCTGCTTTAACTGGCAGTTTATGCAGCCAGCGGCAGTCTTATGCGATCAATTAGCAAGCGAGCAACCATCCAACAGGATAGCGCTATGAATATGACACCAGTAGCACCAGATTCTTTATCACATCCGATCAAGCTGATGGGCCCCGGCGGTAGCAGAGATATGGCGCTTGCTACCCTTGAGGCCGGTGCAGATTCTGTTTTTATCGGCCCTAAAGGCTGGAGTCGGCGGCCTAAGAGTGATGAGTTGACCGATGCCGAAATGTTTGAGGTTATCGATTACGGCTTGGCCGAAGACAAAGATATACGAGTGGCGATCAACGTGATGCCGGCCCCTGATGAAATAAGCTTGTTTATGCGCAAGATTGAACAGTTTGCCAAACGCGGCGCCCAAGGGGTGATGCTCTGTGATCCCGGTTGTATTCGCATGGTCAGAGAGCAGTTTCCTGAACTTGAAATCCATGTCAGTGTGACGGCAGGTCTGTTTAACCGAGAGGATATCCAGATGTATCGCGAACTGGGGGCGAATATTGTCGTGATCCCTTACCGTTGGGGCAGTGAGGAAATAGCTCAGATCCGCGATCAGTCCGGGGTGCAGCTCGAAGCCTTCTTGTTTCAACCGCCGAAAAGAAGTTGGATTTGCCCGGGCCGCTGTTATTCCAGTAGCTATTTCCATATCGCCCATAAACATGATGCTGAGGATAAGAACCACTTTATTGGCAGCGCCAGTCGTGGGGGTAGTTGTCATCGAATCTGCCGTATTGACTGGCAGATGATGAAGGGTTCTACCAAGTTGGATGAAGAGCTGTTTGCACAACGACAGAACCTCAAGGCCAGCCCTGAATTGTTGTTATGGGAGTTGCCTGAGTACCTGCGCCTGGGGGTTTCCAGGCTGAAAATTCCCGGCCGTGAACGTTCCATCTCCCTGGTGGTCGAGATCGTCGGTTTTTACCGGCGGGTGCTGGATCATCTGCTAGCGGGTGGCCAGTGTCTGGATGCCTACGAAGACGAGTGGAAAGCGTTGAAATACCGTTGGGAGCATGAGAAGAAAAAGCGTGATAATAATCTGATCAATCTGGCGATGACCGGTTGAAATGATGATTTCTGTTGCCAGTCATTTATCGACCGTTTGGCCTGCGCTTGAAGCGGCCAATGATCATGGCCTGCCATGGTTGCTGCCCTTGTCATCGGTGCGGGCGGATCAATTGTCTTCGGTAGGGACTAAGGCGGTTAATCTGGCGCGGATGATGGAACAATCTCTGCAGGTGCCCGATGGTTTTGTGATCACCACTGAGGCTTATCGGCAGGGCTATAGTCGGCTTGTGAAACCGGCACTCAGTGAAGCGCTTCGCCAGCAATTGCTGGCGGAATATGGCCGCCTGCGCCGTCGTTATCCAGGCAGTCGATTTGCGGTTCGCAGCTCAGCCCCGGAAGAAGATGGCCAGCTATCCAGCTGGGCGGGGATGTTCGTGTCCACCCTCTATGTTGAATCCGAAAGTGATTTCATCGCCGCCGTGGAACTGGGGTTTGAATCCCTGCACAGTTGCGAAGTCAGCTTATTCCGGGACCAGCAGCAGGGGGCGAAAACAGATCCGGCCATGGCCCTAGTGGTGCAGTGTCAGGTCGAAGCAGAAGTCTCAGGTATTCTTTTCACTCGCGATCCCCTGAAACACAATCGCGATTCAGGGGCAGACCGTCTTTGCATTAATGCCGTGGCCGGGATGGCAGAGGCGCTGGCCAGTGGTGAGGTTAATGGTGATCATTACTGGCTCGACTATGACAGCGGGTGTTGGCAACAGCAATTGGATGCTGAGTGTTCTGAAAATCCCGACACAGGAGTGCTCAGTGACCTTCAACGTCAGCAATTGGTCGTGCTGGCAGGCGTTCTGGAACAACAGTTTTCGCAGCCACTGGATATTGAATTTGCTATTGCCGGGCAGCAGATCTGGTTGTTGCAGGCTCGGCCTATTGTTGCCCCAGCGAGTCGGGTAGGGGCTGAACATCTAAGCACCCGTGCGCAGCAATGGCTGGCCGACGAGAAGCAGCGGCTGGCCGATCGGTTGGCTGATCTGCAGCGTCGCCAGTTGTTACAGTCTGGTCCGGGGGTGCTGAGTAATAGCAATATTGCCGAACTGCTCCCCAGCCCCACGCCCATGAGTTTTGCGATATTCAATCAGGTTTTTGGCGGTGCTAATGGTGCTATATGTACAGGTCGCAGAGCGCTGGGTTATGACATCGATGGGGCTGTAACCGAACATCTTTTTGAAATGGTTGCGGGGCAGCCCTATTTTCATCTGGAGTTCGATGCCCGTTGTTACCAGCACTACCATCCGCTGCCGGTCGCTGACTACATTGATGCGGTTCGACGGGACCCGTTGCGGGCGAATTATCCGGAATTTGGCCTGTATCAGCAATTTATTGGTGAAGCGAAAAGCAATAGCCAGGCTGCGACAGAAACTTGCCGACAGCAAGACAATGCCCGCTTTCATAGTCAGATGACGACCCAGGGTCAGCATTACCTGAGTCAGCAGCGAGCATCGATAGAAGCCTATCTGGCTCGCAATTTAGAGGCGCAGCGGCAGTTACCTCTAGCGTCTATGAATGCCGAGGCGTTGCTGCGTCAGGTCCATAGTTGGCTTGAGCATCTGCGGCAACTGTCGTGCCACCATTTTGTCATGGTGGCACGGCTGGGGTTCTACTTTGCCGAAAGCCTGCGCTTTCATCTGCATCCCCTCTACGCTGAGGAAACCGAACACTGGATGAATCAGTTGCTGCAAGCCTTGCCGGGCAGTCGCATCAATCAGCAGAGTTTCGATCTGCACAAGCTTCGCACTAATCAACTCTCCTCAGAGAGCTATCTGAACCGCTACGGTCACCTGGCCAGTAATGAACTGGAGCTGTCTCTGCCACGCAATAGCGAGCAATCGCAGTGGCTTGAAGGGCTCTGTAATCTGTCAGCCATGGCGGTAGGCGACCAGCAGGGGGAGGTGGAATTCCGTCAGCAAATCCGCGTGCGAAAAACCTGGGAGCGCAAATTTTTTGCGTCACTCTCGGCACTAAAACTTGCACCCCAGCAGCAGCAACAAATCTGCTCCGACCTGCGTATGGCTCGCCGATTTCTGCCGTTGCGAGAGACCATCAAATACTACTATGCCGGTGAGTACGGATTGATTCGCCAGGCCTTACTGTTGCTAGCGCAAAAGACTGGGTTAGATGAGCAGCAAATATTTTATCTGCGCCCCGAGGAGCTTCCTGATTCCTTGCCGCAAGCAGCGGCACTTCGCCCCTTGATCGAACAGCGCCAACAGCAGCGCCAGCTGGCGCAGGAGATCGCCAAGGGGCGACCTCTGGCAGCGGTTATATTTGGAGATGACATCAAGTTAATAGAGTCCTTCGTCATTGCTGATCATGCCGGTGGTGATAGGGTTCACAATGGCCAGCCGATGTCGCCAGGATTTATCCGCGGGAAGGTGAGGCTGATCGACCCCAGTACTACCGACCTGCATCAACTGATGGCAACCGTGACCGCTCAGGACATCATCGTTACGCGCTCAGCCAATCTAGGCTTGGCCCCGCTGATGCGCAAGGTCGCTGGCCTGATTGTCGAGGTGGGAGGGCTGCTGGCTCATAGTGCTTGCCAAGCCCGCGAAGCCGGTATCCCCGCCATGGTGCTTCCTAATGCGACGCAGATATTGAAAGAGGGTGGGATGGTCAGCTTTGATGGCCAGAAGGGGATTTTGCAGCAGGTTTAATGGCAGAGTCTTCTACTGCGTTAGACGCCATATGTCGTCAATATTACTAAAAGCTTACTCTGCAATCTTCAGATTAATCATTTCGCCCCTCGGCGACTCCCTTTTCTTAAGAGGCAAAAAAGGGAGCCCCCCCTGAAGCTCGGCCCTTGGCTACCCTTACTTCTCCTTTACAGCGGGCGCTACACAGCTGGCCCAGCGGACTCGCTGCTCTATCCTATTGATGGCCGCCGTTGCAATAATCGAAGATTGAACAGGATCTTGCTTACGCGGGGTAGCAAAAAAGAAGGCCGCGCTAGGCGACCTTAAATGCTTAAACAAAGATAGGTTGGAAACTGAATGTTACCATCTATAAATGGTAACGCAATACTTAATGATAAATATTCTCATTTGCATTTATGGTCTTTGTGGGTTAGCCTGAGCATGGCGATTAAGACAGATCTGGTCGAGTTAGAATGCTTGGGTAAAACCCCCTCTGATGGCTTTTTTTGCGATGATCTGTCGACTACTGTGAGTATTTATATGCAATGGGTAAGGAGGCTGTTATGACCCAGGATCTATGGTTAGGAGTGGTTTTTTTGGGTGCTGCTGCTTTGCTTATGCTCGTTGGTATCTAATGGCGGTTAAAAATATTGTTAACAAAATTCATCTGCGGAATAAGCTTGAATAAATCTATTCCTAGCAGTCGCTGCTGGGTCCAGAGTGAGTATCCTTAATACTTTATTGTTAGCAGCTGCAGCGTTCATATGTCATTTGGTTATTGCTGTGAAACGGTCGTTTAAATCTGTGAAATAACCGCTAAATGACGCTAAATCACTTTTAACTGACAAATTTAAATAATTTCTTTAGGTTCTTTTACTGCTGCCGCTAACGGGATCTACGGACGTTTTTTTCGGAATGGATGCCGGCCAGGATATCATTTTTTGTTTCATGGCAGGATGTATTTGATGTATCAGGATAGTTCCGAACAAGCCGCTAAATATCTACGTGAAGCGGTTCCTTTGATGGTGAAGCATAAAATCCCCCCGACACCCTATAACTATGCCATCTGGTATAGCTATGTTACCAACCGTAACCCGGAATTGAAGACCGCGATTGACGATACCATTGAAAATCATGGTACGTGCCCCAGTTCGGCCACGGAGGAGCTGTTTCGCAGCCACATCATTGGAGATCAGATTGCTGACAGCGAAGCGGTACAGCAGGGCCTTAAGGCGGTCATCTCTGAGTTACGGGCCCAAGTCGATGCAGCGCTAGTGGGGGCGGAAGATTTTCACCAGTTGCTGGAAGCTTCCAGTACTTCTTTGGAGCTGTCTCCGGAGCGGTTGGATCTAGGAGCGTTGATTGGCACGCTGTCCCAAGGTACCCAGAATGTTAGCGACACAACCTGGATGTTTAAGCGGCGTATGGCGGAGGCTCAGCAAGAGGTTGAGCAGTTGAAACAGGAGTTGAAATTATCCCAGCAGGAGGCTGAACGTGATCCTCTGAGTGGTCTTTATAATCGCCGCTATTTTGAACGGCAGGTGAAACAGCTTCTCAGTCAGGAAGTGATGGAAAACTACTGCTTGATCATTGTCGATATCGATCATTTTAAAAAGTTTAATGATAACTACGGGCATCTTATTGGCGACAGGGTGATTCAGAGTGTTGCTCAGATGTTGCAAAAGTTTGTTGCTGATACTGAGATGGCAGTGCGCTTTGGGGGTGAAGAATTTCTGCTGTTGGTACGGGAACAGAATCTTTCTATTGTTTTAGAAAGGGCCGAAAATGTGCGTAAGCAGACCCAAGGAATCGTTTTGAAAGATCGTCGGGCTGGAAAGGATATAAGTCGTATTACGGCGTCCTTTGGGGTGTCCCAATATCGTGCCGGAGATACCCTGGGTGGCTGGATCGAACGTGCTGACAAGGCGCTCTATCGGGCTAAAAGACAAGGTCGGAATCAAGTTGTTGCCGACACTGATGCGCAGTGACTAGTCCTCTACTTTCTTCGCTTTGATGGCCTGGTTTCCGCCATCTTTTTTGGCTTGGTACATGGCCATATCCGCCCGTTTGAACAGGTCTTCAGGCCCTTCCCCAGGGGTGAATTCAGTGATGCCGATACTAATGCTGACCTTTGGAGGGGCTTGCATATGGTTAAGGGGCGTGCGCTCGGAAAATACCTTTAGTAGTCGTTTGGCAACCGCCAAGGCTTGATCTTCTTCGGCTTCCGGAAGGATGAGCATGAATTCATCACCACCGTAGCGAAAGCCAAAATCACAGCCTCTCAGCTCATCGCGAATAATCTGACCCATAAAGCTGATGATAGAGTCGCCGATGATGTGGCCTAGCTGGTCGTTGACGGACTTGAAGTTGTCCAGGTCTAAGCAGGCTAGGGCGAGAGGATGCTTATAGCGATTGCAGCGGGCAATTTCCTTGATCAAGGTGGATCGAAAATGGCGTTGGTTGTAAAGGCCGCTGAGACTATCGGTGATAGATTGTTGTTTGAGAGTCTGTTCCAGCTCTTTGCGGAAGCTGAGGTCATGGAAGAAGCCGATACTGCCAACTTCGTTATCATCTTCCAGCAGTAGGGTTGCTGAAATCTGAATAGGTACGATGTTGCCATCCTTAGTTTTCATGGCAGACTCGTGGCCTTTAATTTGGCCTGTACCGCCCAACGCTTTATCGTACATCAGTCGTTTTACATCACGACCGGCAGCCGGTGGATGATAAATTTGACTGATGTTTAGAGCGCCAATAGCGTCTTGCGCAGCATAGCCGAGCAAATTTTCCGCGGCGGGATTGAATAGCGTAATCATTCCGGCTCGGTTAACTGCAATAATCGGTTCTGGACAGATTATTGCTAACTGGTCCCCTAAGGATTTAGACATGTGACGTCACTGTGCTCTTTTATTAATATCCATTAAAAACATGTGTTTATTAGTATACTCGCTCAGCCGGTTGCTGAATATAAGCAGGAGGCAGGCTGAGAAAAGTAAATCAATAAGGGAGTGCGATGAATTAATAACTGTAACTGATTGTGGGTGTGAGACCAATGCTATAGATCAAAAAATAATTTAAAGTTTTGAGGTAAGAAATTGCTCACATGAGCGCAGGTTTATAGTGTATTCCGAACTCGGATACACGCTTAAAGTCCTTTAAGACCAAAGCCATGCGGCACCTCTGACACCGCTGGAGTCACCATGCAAGGCCGGTCTTATGGGTGTGTTAACTTGGTCGGAAAAAACGTAGCTATCCAGTAATGCAGGCATTGTCTGATAGAGCTCAGGTATGTTCGACAGTCCCCCACCAAGCACAATAATATCCGGATCTAACACGTTGATCACACTGGCAAGGCTTTTGGCCAGCTGAGTGCAATAGTTGGCAAAGCTATGGGTTGCGTGCAGATCTCCTTGTCGTACTTTTTTCATCAATGATTGAGCGTCTGAGACAGTTTGCGGTTGCTGTAGTTGATAACGGCGACAAAGTGCTGGGCCTGATAGATAAGTCTCTATGCATCCCTGTTTACCGCAATAGCATTGAAACAGCGGCAAATCATCCTCTGTTGGCCAGGGCAGGGGGTTATGTCCCCATTCTCCGGTAATACTATTGGGGCCGCACAGCAGCTGCCGGGCGGCTGTAATTCCACCGCCAACACCCGTGCCGAGAATGACTCCGAATACCACATTGGAGTTTTTTCCGGCACCGTCCCAGGCTTCTGAAACTGTAAAGCAATCCGCATCATTGGCTATCCGAATCGGTCTTTGTAGTGTCCGCTCCAGATCTTGGTCTAATGGCCGCCCGATTAGGCAGGTAGAGTTTGCATTTTTAACGAGTCCGCTGTTGGGGGAAATCGTGCCTGGAATGCAGATTCCTATGGAGCACTGCTGGGCGACAGCTGACTCGGCCTGTTGGATCAGCTGGGTGACGGCGCTTAACGTTGCAGCATAGTCGCCACAAGGGGTTTGGATCCGATTTCGGATCAGTTCATCGCCCTGCGGGCCTAGGACAATGGTTTCGATTTTGGTACCGCCAAGATCTATACCGAGACGCAACATATTAACAATCCAGTTCTAAGAGTTTTAGATTACCAGTATTAAATCGCAACCCCTGATTGGGGATAGCCGCTGTTTTAGGGGCAAAATTAGAGAGCAAATGCCAGCACAATAGGGATGATCAACAAGCTGCCCATATTGCCGATCAATACAATAGATGCGACGCGATGTGGTTCCTGATTGTAACGCTCCGCCATCATGTAGTTAAGCACGGCAGGGGGGAGTGCGCTGAATACGAGTAGCATGGCAAACTGTTCATCTGAAAGCGCCAACCAGGGCTGGCAGGAGAGCGCTATTACGACGCCAGACAGCGGGCAAAGGATGGCTCCAAGGACTCCTTCTTTCCAATCACCGAATCCTACTTGAACAATCCGGATGCCCAGCGTAAATAGCATCAGGGGGATTGATATTTGTCCGAGCATTTGAATGGGTAGGGCCACCGCCTGGGGTAAAGGAAGCTCGGCAGTACTCCAGATCATGCCGGCAATTGTTGCCATGATCATCGGCATTTTCAGTAAACTCATCGGGTGAGAGTGCCGGTCCAGCATAAACACGCCGACGCTCATATGTAGCGTGTTTTCGACGACAAAGAGGATGACCGCCGCGGGTAGTGCCTGTTCACCGAAGGCTAGTACCAGCAGTGGAATACCGAGGTTTCCGGTGTTACTGAACATCATTGGTGGCAGAAAAGTGCGAACGTTGATGCCTAATAACTTTACTATCGGCAGGATGATAATTCCGGAGCCAATAACAACGATGAATGCGCCTAGTGCTAGTTCTTGATACTGGCTAATTGGGAATGCCTGGCTGGCCAGGGAATGAAAAATCAGGGCGGGCACAAACAGGTTCATGTTGGCCTGGTTGGCAAAATTAATATCGGAATGTTTGTAGCGACCGTATAGATAGCCGCACAGGACAATAACGAAAAGCGGGAAGACAGTAAGAAATATCCGATCTAAAAGAGCGATGCTTATCTCTGTCATTCCGCCTTCCGATTAATCAGTTTAAGGCTGATTGCGGGGCATTTAGCCCCGCTGGGGGTCAACTAAAAGCAGTATTTATCCCTCGGTAGGAACGACCAATACCGGCAGGCGGGAATATTTGATCACCTGACGGGTCGTGACACTGCTGCGGCCCAGTTTATTGTGGGACCCCATGACTATCATATCGACGCCCAACTGTTTAGCTGCGCCAACAATAGCATCTACATGGTTGCCTTCTGCAACAACCTGTTCGATGTCCAGGGTCAGGCCAACATTCAAGGCGCTCAGTTCATCTTCGTAGAACTTGATGACGCGATCTTTCATGGTCTTCTTAATATTGTCGATGCCTTCGTCATGCATCTTCTTGATTAAGTCTTCTGGCAAGTAGTTTTCGATTAACGCTTGTCCCATTTCCCCGATCGGCTCAACCACGTGCAGCATGATGATTTTTGCCTTATTCAGGCTGGCCAGCTTGACCGCCTGACGGAATACTGGGCGAGTGTGCTTGCTCAGGGATGTGGTGTACAAGATAGTGTTAGTTTCGGGCAATGGCATAAATTCGCTCCTTAAATGAATATGTCACTAAACGGTCGTGATATGTAACCGTTCATTCTCCTCGGTTGAGTGAACTGAGGTCAGTTTTGGCTGCGAGCAGCGATCAACGAGGTAGATGATGGATTTATACTCTATTCGACTATGGTATGACAAACCTATTTCGCATGTGCGGCTTGTGGAAAATCCTTCTTTACAGTTTTCTGGTAATGATTCTTTCAAAGTGCGAAGTGCCGATTCGTTTAGCTCAGGTGTAGAGAAGCCCTTGTCTCCGGCAAATCCGCAGCAGGTAATCTGATCAGGAATAATAACTTCAGTGGCACAGGCTTTGGCGATAGCGATGAGTTTTTCCGTTAATCCCATTCTTGTTGCACTGCAGGTGATGTGCAGCGCAATGGGGTCGTGAGTTGGGCTTAAAATAAGCCGATCCATCAGGAAGTCTGTCACAAACTGGACCGGCTCGTAGATGTTCAGGCGTTGATCCAACTCCCCTTTCATCTTCAAGGTGCAGGGGCTGGTATCCGAATAAATTGGATATTCACCATTGTTCGAGGCCTTCAGCAAAGCGGCTTCCATTTCGTCGGCTTTGCTCTTGGAGGCGTCAAACATACCCTTGCTCTGAAAAGGCATACCGCAGCAGAGTGCTTCTAGTGTATCTGGATAAATCACCTCAAAACCGGCCTTACGTAACACCGACTCGGTGACCTCATGAAGGGATTGGGTTTCGCTGCTGCCCCGCTGTGGCCCCATGGTGCGGCTGGCACAACTGGGAATATATACAACGCGTGGAGCCTTGCTATTTTGAATAGGCTTTATAATAACTTTCGGAGCCGCTGTGGGCATCGACGGTGTCCACTGCTGGGCAATACCGCCAGTCAGGGTGCGAGCCGTATTCGTGACGGCCGACATAACTTTGCTGCCAACGATGCCGTGAGTGATATCCACCGCCTTGAAAGCGCTGCGACTGATGCTGCTAACGCCCTCAAAGTGATCTGCCAGCCATTTCGCTGTGCCTTTATGTTTGGCGTTCTGGCGACTGCGGATTGAACGGGTCAGGTCGCCAGTATTTATACCCACCGGGCAGGTAGTTGAGCACAGGCCACAGGCAGCACAAGTATCAGTGCCTTGATAGCGATAATCGTTGCGAAGTAGTTTCAGACGTTCAGGATCTTCGCCGGTCTTCTCTAAGCGTGCAATTTCCCGGGTGATAACGATGCGCTGTCGCGGTGTTAGCGTCAGGGCTCGGGAAGGGCAGGTTGGCTCACAGAATCCACATTCGATACACTTGTCGATGAGCGGGTCAGCGGCAGGCATCTGCTTTAGGTTTTCCAGATGCACTTTAGGATTCTTATTCAGCAATACACCTGGGTTGATCAGGTTGAGTGGATCAAATAGCTCTTTGATTTCCCACATCAGCTGATAGGCCTCGGGGCCCCATTCCTGTTCTACATAGGGTGCCATGTTGCGGCCAGTGCCATGTTCGGCTTTGAGGGAACCATCGTATTTGCCGACCACAAGATCAGCGACGGCGTCCATCAGGCCTTCATAGCGCTCTATCTCTTCTTGAGTTTCGAAGGATTGGGTGAAGACAAAATGAAGGTTACCTTCCAGCGCGTGACCAAAAATCAGAGCTTCATCGTAGTGATGTTTTTCGAAAATCACGTGAAGGTCATGTACCGCATCGGCCAGTTGCTCAACGGGGAAGGCCACGTCTTCGATAATAACGGTGGTGCCCGTCAGGCGAACTGCGCCGACAGCTGGAAATAAGCCTTTGCGGATAGCCCAGTATTGACCGAATAGTTTTGGATCATCGGTAAATTCGATGGGATGAACGGTGTCAAATTCTTGTAGAGCTTCAACAACATGGGCCACTTTTTCAAAAAGCTCTGCTTTGTTTTCTCCCCGTGTTTCAACCAGCAGGGCTGCTGCATGTTCTCCTAGTTCTTTAATAAAGGCGGGCATCCCTTCTTTATTCTCAATAGAACGCAGGCCTGCTCGATCCATCATTTCTACTGCGGATACGGGCTCCTGCTTTAGCCGTGATACGGCGCGACACGTTATTTCCACCGTTGGGAAGAAGATCAATGCCGACGCTTTATTAGGATGCTCATCAACGGTTTGATAAGTAATTTCGGAGATAAAACCGAGTGTGCCTTCAGAGCCGATCATTAGATGTTGAAGAATGTCGAAAGGATCTTCAAAGTCGATAAGCGAATTTAGCGCGTATCCCGTGGTGTTTTTTAAGCGATATTTGTGACGAATCCTGTCGTGTAAGAATTCGTTGGCCTTGGTCTGTGCGGATAATGATTGCAGTGCATCTAACAGGCCCCGGTGAGACTCGCTGAAAGAACCTCTGCTATGGGTGTCGGCGGTGTCAAGTTCGGTGCCGTCTGCCAGTATCATCTTCATGCTGCGAACAGTGTTATAGCTGTTCTGGGCGGTGCCGCAGCACATGCCACTGGCGTTATTTGCCGCAATTCCACCGATCATAGCGGTATTGATTGAGGCAGGATCGGGGCCGATCTTCTTATTATGGGGTGCCAGGTATTTATTGGCATGGGCACCGATAACCCCTGGCTGTAATGAGATAAGAGAGGCATCTTCATTAATCTTGTAGCCTTGCCAACCGTCTCCGAGCTGAATCAAAACCGAATCGGTGATGGCCTGGCCAGATAGGCTGGTGCCGGCAGCCCTAAAGGTTATGGGAATGCTGCGAACTCGAGCTGCGCGAATAATTCGAGCGACTTCATCGGTTGAGCAGGCCCGGACAACAATTTTTGGAATCAGACGGTAGAAGCTCGCGTCGGTGCCATAGGCAAGGGTTCTTAGGGGGTCATTGATGAGCCGTTGCTCAGGGATGAACTCAGCCAGATGGGAATGAAACTCTTGGTAATCGATGCTCATCGGCGTATCTCACGTGCAAGCGGTAGATAATATGTGTGTCATCTTCTGAGACTGAAGGTCGAGGGAGATGATCTGATTGTAGAAGGGTGGCCCAAGGCCACCCTGTGTTTCTTGGCGTTAACCGTAGGCCGCTGCGGGTAGCCAAACCACAATTTGTGGCCAGATAACCAGAATTGCCAGCGCTAGCAGTTGCAGAACAATGAACGGGATAACCCCTTTATAGATATCCATCAGTTTGATATCGGGAGGGCAAACGCCTTTTAGGTAGAACAGTGCAAAGCCCACCGGCGGGGTCAGGAACGACGTTTGTAAGGCCATCGCTACCAGCATCACGAACCACACCAGCTCAGGGCTATCCACGACTCCGTGGCCATCGATATCCAGTCCTAGCGCAGTGATTACCGGGGCTAATAATGGCAGAATAATCAAGGTGATTTCGATCCAATCCAGGAAGAATCCCAATAGGAAAATAACCGCCAGAATAAAGATGATAATGCCATAGGGGCCGAACGGTAAGCCGGTGAGGAAAGACTCAATCAGCTCGTCTCCACCCAGTTCCCGCAATACCAACGCAAAACAGGTCGCACCGATAAAAATGGCGAAAATGTATGCTGTAGTGTTGTAGGTTCCCTGCATCACTTCTTTGAGTACTTTAAGATTGAACTTTCTGTTGTACATGGCCAGCAATGTAGCGCCCAATGCACCGACGCCTGAGGCTTCGGTGGGGGTGGCTATGCCGGCAAAGATAGAGCCCAGGACGGAAAAGATCAGGAATAAAGTGGGTAATACTGCCTTCAATACGGCGAGAACCGTTTTCATCGTGACGGGTTTGGCGTCACTGGGAATAGGCGCAGAACTAGGGCTCACCATGCCGACTATCAGGATATAAATAATGTACATGGCGCCAAGAATCAGTCCTGGGAATACCGCGCCCATAAACAGATCGCCCACTGACAGACCGAGTTGATCCGCCATGATGACCAGCATGATGCTGGGCGGTATCAGGATGCCCAAACAGCC
Source organism: Motiliproteus sp. (assembly GCA_036960175.1). Classification (GTDB taxonomy): domain Bacteria; phylum Pseudomonadota; class Gammaproteobacteria; order Pseudomonadales; family Balneatricaceae; genus Motiliproteus. The sequence continues at coordinate 110,446 of JBALWH010000001.1, forward strand.
CGCACTGGCAATCGTGCCCAAAGCCAGAGGCTTGGAGTAGCCCTGCTTGAGCATGGAGGGCAGCGACATAACGGCCAGCAGCACGACGGATGCACCGATAATTCCGGTGGATGCAGCCAGAATGATGCCGATGGCGGTGACAGTGATCGCCAGACCGCCGCGAACACGGCCGAACAGTTCTTGCATGGATTGCATTAGACGTTCAGCAACCCCTGACTTATCCAGCATGATACCCATGAATATGAACATCGGCAGGGCCACCAATATCCAGTTATCCATGATTTTATAGAGTCGGTTAACGACCAGGCCTAGAGTGACGTAATCCAGCCCGGTAAAAGTGTCCATGTAGATATCGGCGTAATAGCCGACAAAAGCAAAAATAACACCGACGCCGCCTAGTACATAGGCAACAGGGATACCGGTGAAAAGTAGCGCGATGAAAGAGATAAACATCGCGATAACGAGAATCTCGTTAAATTCCATCAGTATTCTCCTCTCATCAGTAAAGTGACATTGCGTATCAGGCGTGAAAAGCAGGCTAGGGCTAGGAAGCCAAAGCTAACAGGAATCACGGCCTTAATGGCCCAACGCCAGGGTAATCCTGATGGGGATTGTGATGATTCGTTGGTACGCCAAGCGTCGGCAACAAAGTCGAGGCTATGGGTAAAGATAATATAAATGAATGGCAATACCAGTATGAGGATGCCAAGTACATCAATGATGTATTTAGTTTTTTGGCGGAAGCCGCCATAGAGAATGTCGACACGAACATGGGCATTATTGACTTGCGCATAGGAGATGCCAAACATGACGCCAACGGCATAGAGGTGCCATTGCAGCTCTTCGAAAATAATCAGGCCGCTAGAAAATCCTTTTCGCAGCGTGACCTGCGTGATTATGAGGAGAACCAGAAAGACATACACCCACGCGATCAGGTTGCCGGTAGATTTGATGAATGTGTCGATCCAATCGGAAATGGGTACAGATGGAGTGTGTTTATTATCAGTCACGGGACGAAACCTTCGCGGATGGATTGATAAGACAGGCTTAGCTGATACTAGAAGGGGGCACATACATGCCCCCTGATACTGAGTTACATCAGTAGTTTAGACTACTTATTTAGCCTTAGCGCGCGGTAGGAATGCGTTAGCTTCCCACAGGTCGTAACCTTCGCGGAAAGTCTTCAGGTCGGCGTAGACTTTCTTGAAGAAAGGATCCGCTTCTTTCTCGACAACCACTTCTTCCCATGCGCCTTTGAATGCCGCTAGCATTTCATCATTCCAGTAATGGATCGTAACGCCATTTTCTTCGACGTTCTTCTTCATCACGGAGAACTGCATGGACTCGCCTTCGGCGATGGCGTTGGTCATGGATGCCTTACAAGTTGTTTCAATAATGGCATGCTGAGTTGCGTCCATCTTGTTCCAGGCATCTTTGTTAACTAGCAATTCAAAGATGGTGGACTGCTGATGCCAGCCAGGGAAGTAGTTGTGCTTAATGATCTTGTGGAAACCAAGACGCTGATCGATGGCAGGCTGGGAGAATTCAGAGGCATCGATCGCCCCTTTTTCCAGTGCGCCGAAGATTTCACCACCCGGCAGTTGTGATGTGCTCACGCCCAGTTTTTCCATAACGCTGGCACCGAGGCCGAAAAAGCGCATGTTCAGACCTTTCAGGTCAGATGGCTTCTCAATAGGCTTGGCGAACCAACCGGAAGTTTCAGGGGAGATGATGGCACAAGGAATAACTTTAACGTTGTAGCCTGCGGTGTCGTACATTTCTTGATACAGGCTCAGGCCGTTACCGTAGTACAACCATCCCATGTATTCGCCGGCTTCTGGGCCGAAAGGTACGGCGGAGAACAATGCAGCCGCAGGCATCTTGCCCTGCCAGTAACCGGCAGTCGAGTAGCCAGAGTTAACCTTGCCGGTAGAAACAGCGTCGAGAATTTCGTTAGGGCTTACCAGCTTACCTGGCTCGTAGATCTTCATCTTCATGCTACCGCCACTGATGACGGCGATTTGCTCAGAAACCCATTTGATTGGGGTGCCTAGTGCAGGAAGGTGAGAGCCAAATGCGATAGGAGTCTTCAGTAGAACTTTGCCAGCTTGGGCTGGTGCAGAAACAGATGCAACAACGGTCGTCAGTAGTGCTGCGGTGAGTGCAGATTTGGCGAACTTCTTCATGTTATATCCTCGGGATATTTCGTTTTTTTTATACTAAGTCTGATGGTCAGAGGTCAGCTAAGTATAGTTAGCATCGACTATTGTGCTAGCTGATCTAAAGCATTTAATTGCAATCTTTTGTTAATTGGTAATACCAATGACCCTCGAGAGCAAATAGACTATCTTTTCTGTGGTCTTAGTGTCAATAGGTTTGTTTGAAAATAGCATAAAAAATGATCTATTTGTTGACAGGTTATGCTATAAACGTGCTTTTATTATAGGTATCGAGGGATTTGCCGGCTTATCTAGAGGTATGGGTAGTCGCTAAATAAAATAACAATAAATTGGTCATACCATTTTCATTGCGCTGCAGCATGTTATTTTCCGAGTACTTTTCTGTAGCTTTGCTATCATTGGTAAGACCAATAAATTTCAAGTGAGTCGCCATGACATATCGACGTGTAAAGCAGCCCAAAATTTCTGATGTAATCATGGAAGAGCTGGAAACCATGATTCTTGAAGGAAGCTTGAAGCCGGGGCAGCGGCTGTTGTCAGAAAGGGAGCTGTCGAAGCAGTTTGAGGTTTCTAGGCCTTCATTGCGTGAGGCGGTTCAGAAGCTGGTTGCTAAAGGTTTGCTAACCAGTCGCCAGGGCGGTGGTACTTTCGTGTCTGAAACCATTGGAGCTTCATTTTCTGATCCGCTGATGGAACTTTTTAATTCTCATCCAGAGGCGCAGTATGATTTGTTGGAGTTCCGTCATGCGCTGGAGGGGGTTATTGCCTACTATGCCGCGCTGCGAAGTACGGAGGCCGATAAGGTTGCGATAAAGCTGTGTTACGAGAAGCTAGAGGGTTTTCATAAGACCAAGGAATTTGAGAAAGAAGTCGATGCGGATGTTGATTTTCATCTTTGCATCGCGGGGGCGACCCATAATATGGTGTTGCTGCACACTATGCGGGCGCTGCTGGGTTTGCTGCGCAAGAATATCATGAGTAATCTTTCCAATATTTATCCTAAGCCTGGGCATCGCACTAAAATCCATGCCCAGCATCGAGTTTTAATGGACGCTATTATTGCTGGTAACCCAGAGGACGCTCGAAGCGCTGCTCATGAGCATCTAGCTTATGTAGAGGAGGCGTTGCTGGAATACGGTAAGGAAGAGACCCGGCTTGAGCGCTCGCTGCGTCGCGCAAATATCACCAACTAAATTTTCTGACCGATTGTATGGTTTTTGTAGTATTACTACATAATAGCCATGTTATGGTGATTTTTTAAGCAACATATGGACATTATTAAGCTTATTATGTAGTATTGCTACACATTTCGCTGAGTGGTATTTTGCGTTGCAGCGTGAATACCGTTAATCGGTGATCTAGGCTTAGGCTTCTGCCGCCTTACAACAACAATGGAGAATGTCGCTGTGCAAGAAGAAAGAATCGTAGACGTCGATCCAATCGAAACTCAAGAATGGATGGATGCGCTGGAATCCCTGGCAAAAACTGAAGGCTCTGATCGAGCTAAATATATTCTTTCCCAGCTTGGCGAAAAAGCCAAAGAGTTGGGCGCTGCCTTGCCTACATCATTAACAACCTCTTATATCAATACCATCGAGCCTAAAGATGAGCCGGCGCTTCCTGGCGACCTCTTTATGGAACGTCGTATTCGCTCCCTGATCCGCTGGAACGCCATGGCGATGGTTATGCGTGCCAATGACAATGATGATGGACTGGGTGGTCATATCTCCAGTTTCTCTTCTTCGGCGACGCTTTATGATATTGGCTTCAATAACTTTTTCCGTGGCCCAGAAGGCGATCAGGAAGGCGATCTAGTCTTTTTCCAAGGCCATATCGCACCAGGGATCTACTCCCGTGCTTATTTGGAAGGTCGTCTGACCGAAGACCAAATGGATAGCTATCGCCGCGAAGTCGACGGCAACGGTCTGTCTTCGTATCCACATCCTTGGCTGATGCCTGACTTCTGGCAGTTTCCAACGGTATCCATGGGCCTAGGTCCAATCCAAGCGATCTATCAAGCTCACGTCATGCGTTACTTGTCAGCTCGTGAGATGATCGATCGCGGTGACCGTAAAGTGTGGTGCTTTATGGGTGATGGTGAGTGTGATGAGCCCGAGTCTTTGGGTGCGATCTCTCTAGCCGGTCGTGAAAAACTGGAAAACCTGATTTTCGTTATCAACTGTAACTTGCAGCGTCTGGATGGACCTGTTCGTGGTAACGGTAAGATCGTTCAGGAACTTGAAGGTGAGTTCCGCGGTGCTGGCTGGAATGTTGTTAAGGTGCTTTGGGGTCGTCATTGGGATCCATTGCTGGAGAAAGATCACAAAGGTTTGCTGGTTAAGCGCATGAACGAAGTGTGTGACGGTGAACTGCAGAACTGTAAGGCTAACGGTGGTGCATACACCCGTGAGCATTTCTTCGGTAAATACCCAGAGCTGCTGGAAATGGTTAAGGATATGTCTGATGAAGACATCATGAACCTGAACCGTGGTGGACATGACCCCTACAAGGTATACGCAGCCTACAATGAAGCGGTAAACCATAAAGGTCAGCCTACGGTTATCTTGGCGCAAACTGTTAAAGGTTATGGCACTGGTAAGTCGGGCGAAGCCAAGAACGATACTCACTCCATGAAGAAAGTGGCCATGGATGATCTGATTGATTTTCGTGACCGTTTCAATATACCGTTGGACAATGAGCAGTTAAAGAGCGTTCCTTATTATCGTCCTGCTCCAGATAGCCCTGAATTGAAGTACATGCTGGGTCGCCGTAAGGCTCTCGGTGGTTCTTATCCACAGCGTCGGGCTGATTTTGATGCGTTGGAAATTCCGCCGTTGGAGGATTTTTCTGCACAGCTTAAAGACAGTGGTAAACGCGAAATTTCCACCACCATGTCTTTTGTACGAACGCTGTCTACGCTGGCCAAAGATAAGAACGTTGGCGCTCGTGTGGTGCCTATTGTTCCTGATGAAGCGCGTACTTTCGGTATGGAAGGCATGTTCCGACAGCTGGGTATCTATACCTCAGAAGGACAGGGCTACGTTCCTCACGATCGCGAACAGATCATGTGGTACAAAGAATCCAAGCAAGGCCAGATTCTGGAAGAAGGCATCAACGAAGCCGGTTCCATGTCTGCCTGGATTGCTGCTGCCACGTCATACAGCAACAATAACTGCACCTTGATTCCGTTCTACATCACTTACTCTATGTTTGGCCTGCAACGTACGATGGACCTGGCCTGGGCTGCCGGTGATTCTCAAGCTCGGGGTTTCCTGATCGGTGGGACTGCTGGACGTACCACCCTGAATGGTGAAGGTCTGCAGCACGAAGATGGTCATAGCCTGTTATTGGCGCAGATGATTCCTAACTGTGTTTCCTATGATGCCACTTATGGTTATGAGTTGGCGGTCATTATCCAGGACGGCCTTAAGCGCATGTTCCAGGATAAAGAAAACAAGTTCTATTACCTGACCGTAATGAACGAGAACTACGCCCAGCCAGCTATGCCTGCGGGTTCCGAAGCCGGCATCATCAAAGGGATGTATTTGCTGGAAGAAGGCAAGAAGACCGCTAAGAAGAAGGTTCAGCTGATGGGTAGCGGTACTATCCTGCGTGAAGTGCGCGCGGCTGCCGATATTCTGCGTGCTGACTTTGGTGTTGAATCTGATGTTTGGAGTGTCACCAGCTTTAACGAGTTGCAGCGCGAAGCTAAAGATACGGGTCGCTGGAATATGCTGCATCCGGAAGAAGACGCACGTAAGTCATACATTGAAGAGTGCCTGGCTGACGGCAAAGGCCCCGTCATTGCTTCTACTGATTACATCAAGAACTATCCTGACCAGATCCGCGAATTTGTTTCTGGCACTTATCGTGTATTGGGTACAGACGGCTTCGGTCGCAGTGATACCCGTGCCAAGCTGCGCGAATTCTTCGAAGTAAACCGTTACTACGTTGTTGTGGCGGCGCTTAAAGCTCTGGCAGATGAAGGTACGATTAAGCCTGCTGAAGTGACCAAGGCGCTGAAGAAATTCAACATCAATCCTGAGAAGCCGAACCCCCTTAGCGTTTAAACGGGTACTCGGGTTTTATTGGATAGTTACGAGATTTAAAGGATAACGATTGTGACGACTAAAACGATTTGTGTTCCAGATATTGGCGGTTCCGAAGACGTCGATGTGATTGAAGTGTGCGTCAAAGTAGGCGACGTAGTGGCAGAGGGTGATTCTTTAATCGTCCTCGAGACCGACAAAGCGTCCATGGAGGTTCCCGCTCCTGAAGGCGGTGTCGTGGCCTCTTTGACGATTAATGAAGGCGATACCTGTAAAGAAGGTGACGCTATTCTTGAGTTGACCATTGGTGCTACTGCGGCAGCACCTGCCGAAGCGCCAGCGCCTGCCGCTCCAGTTGCGGCTCCTGCTCCTGCTCCTGCTCCAGTCGCTGCGCCTGCAGCGGCGGCTTCAGAAACTATTGTGGTTCCTGATATTGGTGGTTCTGAAAACGTAGATATTATCGAAGTCTGCGTCAAGGTTGGTGATGTCGTTGCCGAAGGTGACTCTCTGATCGTTCTGGAAACTGATAAGGCTTCCATGGAAGTGCCTGCGCCTAAAGGTGGTGTAGTCGAGTCCCTGAGTGTTAACGAAGGTGACACCATTTCAGAAGGTGGCGCTATTTTGGTTCTGGCGGTTGCCGGTGCTGCACCTGCAGTGGCTGTCGCTGCTGCTCCTGTCGCTGTTGCCGGCGGCGTGGAACCGGTTGCTGTTCCTGATATTGGTGGTTCTGAAAACGTCGACGTTATCGAAGTCTGCGTGAAGGCCGGTGATGAGATTGCCGAGGGTGATTCTCTGATCGTATTGGAAACTGATAAAGCGTCCATGGAAGTGCCTGCGCCTAAGGGTGGTGTGGTTAAGAGCGTTAAGATCAAAGAAGGTGACACCGTTTCTGAAGGTGACCTGATCTTAGAGCTGGAAGTGGTCGGTGGCGCAGCCACCGTTGCTAGTGCACCTGCTCCTTCAGCTCCAGCTGCTGCTCCAGCAACTCCGGCACCCACTGCTGCAAAAGCACCCGCTGCGGGCGCTGTTGATCTGGAAAAGCTTGAGAAAGCGAACAAGCAAGTTCATGCCGGTCCTGCAGTACGCTCTATCGCTCGCGAATTCGGTGTTGATCTGGCTGTTGTTAAGGGAACTGGTCCTAAGGGACGCATCCTTAAAGAAGACGTTCAGGCTTATGTTAAACAGGCCTTGTCTGCGGCTCAGAAGGCGCCTGCCGCTCCTGCTGCTGGTAGTGGCGTTCCTGCGGTCCCAGAAATTGATTTCTCCAAGTTCGGTGAAATTGAACTGGAAAAGATGAGTAAGATTAAGAAGTTAACTGCGGCTAACATGACTCGTTGTTGGTTAAACGTGCCTCATGTGACGCAGTTCGACGATATCGATATTACTGACCTGGAAGCTTTCCGTAAGTCTATCAAGGCGGATGCTGAGAAAGCAGGTACCAAGGTCACGCCAATGCCGTTCTTGATTAAGGCGGTAGCCTTTGCTCTGCGGGCGCATCCTAACTTTAACGTTTCTATGCACGCTGATGGTGAGCATATTGTTCACAAGAACTATGTGCATGTCGGCATCGCCATGGATACGCCAGCAGGTCTGATGGTCCCGGTTATTCGTGATGCGGATAAGAAGTCCATTTTCGAATTGGCTAAAGAAGCGGCTGAGCTAGGCGGAAAAGCTAAAAATCGCAAACTTAAGCCAGCGGAAATGCAGGGTTCCTGTTTTACTATATCCAGCTTGGGTGGTCTTGGTGGAACAGGCTTTACGCCGATCGTACCTGCTCCTGAAGTGGCGATTCTGGGTGTATCTCGTGCGGATGTTAAGCCGAAGTGGAATGGTTCCGAGTTTATTCCTCGTACCATGCTGCCGTTGGCGCTTTCTTATGATCACCGTGCTATTAATGGTGCTGATGCCGGACGCTTCATGTATACGCTTGGGCAGGTTCTGAGTGATGTTCGTCGTCTGGTGCTGTAATAGACCGGTATAAGCATGTTTAAAAAACGCCCTTAGGGGCGTTTTTTTTGCGCAAAAAACAGCTTGCCTAGCAGGGCATTAAAAATCTCGCCTCTTTGATAGCTAGAGTCTGTTGATCGGTAGCAAATAAGTCGTTAATAATTCAGAAAATCTGTGGCTTAAGACTATATCGGAGACTACTCTTTTACTATCTGGAGCAGGGATATTGAAATGGATAGCGACAAACAAAGAACGTTATTATTAGTTGATGATGAAGAAAACATTCTACGCTCACTGAAACGGCTATTCCGCCGAGAGGGTTATCAAATCCTAACTGCTAATAGTGGTGCAGAGGGTCTTGAAGTCCTGAAAGAGCACGCCGTCGGCGTTATTGTTTCGGATCAACGCATGCCAGAAATGACGGGTAGTGAGTTTTTGCACCATGTGAAAGAGCTCTATCCGGACACGGTTCGTATTATTCTCAGTGGCTACACCGATCTTGAATCCGTCACTGAATCAATCAACATGGGGGCGGTGTACAAATTTCTTACTAAGCCCTGGGACGATAACCTGCTTTGCCAGAATGTCCGCGAAGCGTTCAGGATTTTTGAGCTCAATGCCGAAAATCTGCGTCTTACCCAAGAGCTACAGGCTGTAAACCAGCAGCTCGAAAACCGTGTAGAGCAAAAAACCAAGCAGTTACGACTGAATATTCGAGCGTTAACCGTTTCTCAGGATATTCTTGAAGAGTTACCTATTATGGTTTTAGGTATCAGTGAAGGTCAGGTCATAGTCGCCAACCGCTGCGCACGGGAAATTCTAGTCGAATCGCCAGTTTTAATAGGTATGCCTCTGGAGGAAATTACCCCTTCTCAGCTTAACGATCTTTATGAGCAGTCGCTGTTGCAAGGTGATGTCTCCGATACTGACATTCGCATAAATGGCTGCGACTATTTATGCGACTGCCATAAAAATTCCAGCGATGGTGCGCATGAGGGGTACATTGTTACTCTGAGGAGTAAGCCATGAAGGGTGAGCCGAAAAATGTCGCTATTTCCGAAGTGGAAGTGGGGGCGTTGGTTGCTGTCGATGTGATCGATAGCAATGGTCAGTTATTGGTGCCAGCGGAAACCGAACTCACAGAAAAGTTGATTGCCTTGTTGGAGCGACGTCAGGTAGAACGGATTGACGTGGTGATTCCCATTCAACTAACCGATGAAGAGAAAGAGCAGCTAATTACTGATATTCGAAGCAAATTGGATGTGCAGTTTGCAAGTGCCGGCCAATGCGAGACGGCTATGCAGCTGAAGGACATCTTGTTTCGGTATCGCTGTCGGGGGCTATAGGCTATGGATCAGCAGCAAATTAATCAGCTTAAGCAATGTATTAATAAGGTGATGCCCTTTTCCGATAACGTCCAGACTGTACTCAGTAAAATGAACGCAAAGCCCATTGATATTAACGCTATCTGTCAACAGTTGGAAATGGACCCGCTGTTAACCGCAGCCATTTTACGTTTAGCGAATTCCCCTTTTTACGGCTTTGTTCGCAAAATAGATCTCATTCAGGACGCTGCGGTATTGTTAGGGATTCACTCCTTGCGCCAGGTCATTATGTCGTACTCTTTGGTGCAGGCATTTCCCTATACGTCGGAGAGTGGTTTGGATAGGAAGCAGTTGTGGAGGCACTCTGTTGCAGTAGCGGTCACTGCTAAATACTTGTCCCAAATGGCTGGCCATGAAGGTAACGATTCCTTTATTGCAGGCATGCTGCACGATATCGGTCAGTTTCTTCTGGATCAGTGCTTCCCGGAAGAATATAGACAAGTTTTTCAGTATATCGAAGAGCACCATTGCTCTCTGTCTAAGGCCGAGCAAGAAGTCCTGAAGCTGGGGCATGGTAAGGTTGGTGCAGTGGCCATCCATCACTGGAAGTTGCCAGATTATCTGGCAGAGGTGGCTTTGAGGCATAGCGCCCCTCCTACGGAGGGTGAAGTGAATCCCTTGGTGGATCTGGTTCATGTTGCCAATGTTATCGTCAAGGGGTTGTGGGTAGTAGAGGGCGGTAACGACGGTATCGATTATCTCTCCGAGCACAGTCTCGGGCGATTAGGGTTGGATTGGCAAACACTGGAATCGGAGTTACCTGAAATAGAAAAAATGATACATGACATCATAGAGCGTATGCTTCCGTAACAGCTAAGAGGCTAACCAAAATTGACTGATCAAGTTACCTCATCGTCTAGCAATGGGCTGCATAAGAACGATGCCGTAATCGCAGATAATAGTGCTCTGGAGCAGAACCAGGACTCTTTGTTGTTTGTGGACGACGAAAAAAATATTCTTTCTTCTTTGCGACGATTGTTCCGACCTCTCGGCTATCAGATTTATGTGGCCGCTAGTGGCCAGGAAGGGTTGGAGATTCTTAAACAGCATTCCGTTGACCTGATTATCTCCGATATGCGCATGCCAGAAATGGATGGTGCCCAATTTTTGGAACAAGTGTCCCAGCTCTATCCCGATACCGTGAGGATTTTGCTGACCGGTTTTGCTGATATTGGCTCGACAATTGATGCGATTAATAAGGGTAAGATCTATCGATATCTGAGTAAGCCCTGGGAAGATTCTGAAATAACGCTCACTGTTCGCCAGGCTCTGGAAACTAAAGAACTTGAACGTGAAAAAGCAAGGTTGCAGCGAATTACTGAGCGTCAGAACGAAGAGCTTAAAGACCTTAACGATAATCTTGAACAGAAAGTACGCGCTAGAACTGAGGAGCTACAGCAAACAGCAGATATGCTGGACCTTGCCAATCAGGAGCTGCACCAGAGTTATCAGCACACCATGCGGGCATTCTCTAATCTTGTGACTATGCGAGAATCTCTTTCCGGGCGTTTTTCTCAGAAAGTTGCCGATCTAAGTCGGGCGTTGGCTAAGTCCCTGGGGCTAAAAAGCCAGCAGGTCAGTGATGTGTATTATGCGGCGTTATTACATGAAATAGGCAAGCTGGGTTTACCGGATGAGCTTCTTAAGCTGCCGCCCTATCTATTAGATAAAAAAGCGCTTATTAGTTATCGACGTTATCCTTTGATTGGTCAGAGTGCGTTGATGGCAGTAGAGGCGCTGCAAGACACGGCGAGTCTGATTAGATCCCAGGAAGAGTGTTTTGACGGTAGTGGTTTTCCTGATGGTCTGGCACTTAACAACATTCCGGTAGGAGCCAGAGTTTTAGCGCTTGCTCGTGATTACTATGGCTATCAGACCGGTAAGATTATGAAAGATGCGTATTCCCCGGCAGAGGCTTTGGAAAGCATCAAGCAGCAGAGTAGCAAGCGCTACGACCCTAGTATCGTCGAAGTGTTTGAGCGGTTATTGCAACGCCAGAAGGAGGCAAAGCAGGGTTATAAAGAAATAAAATTGACCACAGCTCAGTTACAGCCGGGTATGAAATTATCCAGAGATCTATTTAATCATGGTGAAATGTTGCTGTTAACTAAAGACCGTGTTTTTACGTCAACATTGATTAAAAAGTTGGCTATAGTTGAGGAAATTGAAAAGGATAGCTTCGAGATTTATATATACAAGGGTGAAAAATAATGAACCGGGTAATGGTTGTTGATGACGAAAAGGGTGTATTGAATGCTCTTAAACGCTCGATGCGAAGTCGAGGTTGGATTCTCAGCACTTTTTCTGAGCCTGAAGAGGCGCTGAATCAGGCTGCCACTCAAGAGTTCGACCTGGTGATCTCGGATTATCGAATGCCGACTATGGATGGGGTTACTTTTCTCAAGGAGATGAAAGCGATCCAGCCTGATGCTTTTCGGATTATCCTTAGCGGGCAGGCGGATATGGAGTCGGTGATGCTTGCCATCAATGAAGCTGAAATCTATCGCTTTATTACTAAACCATGGAATGATGACGAGCTGGCGGTGACAATTTCCACAGCCTTGGAGCATCGTCAGATTTTGATTGATAACCGCCGATTGGCGGATTTGGTGCGCAAGCAACGCGCTCAGATTAACTATCAGTCGTCTGAATTGGAAAGGCTGGAAACAGAGTCCCCTGGAATCACTGATATTAAGTGGGGAGAGGATGGAAGTATTATCATGTATGAAGATGAATGACTGTTGAAAATAGGGCTTGTGGCTAGCCTGTTTCGTCTCCGTGGTCCTGCTTTGTAATATGCTGATGGAAGTAAGCCTCGAACTCCTTGGCAGCTAGAGCGGGTGTAAAGAGGAAGCCCTGAACACCGTCAATGCCCTGTTGTTTCAAATAGGCGAGTTGCTCGTCGGTTTCAACCCCTTCACCCACTGTTTTCAGTCCCAGTCCTTTGGCCGTGATAAGAGTGCCTTCTACCAGTGCTTGATCGCCGTTTTGATGCAGCAGCTCATTGATATACGAGCGATCAATTTTGACGGTATCAAATGGGAAACTCTTAAGATTGTTCAGCGATGAATGGCCTGTTCCGAAATCATCTAGCGCTAAACGAACGCCCAGTTCTTTAAGTTTACCGAGAGCCGACAGAGTCTTATCTTGATTGCGGCTTAATAGGTTTTCTGTAACCTCCAGCTCAATTTGGTTGCCATCAATTTGATTTTCCTTAAGGGCGGAAATCAAGGTTGTCAGCAAATTAATATCCATAACCTGGCGTGGCGAGATGTTGATCATCAGGTTTAGGTGGCCCATGCCGTTGTCGCGCCAATGACGGAGCTGCTGACAGGCTGTGCGGATGACCCACTCTCCAATAGGAACAATCAGGCCGGTGGCTTCGGCTAATGGGATGAATTTGTTAGGACTAATGGTGCCAAGCTCAGGGTTATGCCATCGCAGTAACACTTCGACACTGTTGATTGAGTGAGATGACAGCTCTACTAAGGGTTGGTAGGCCAAAGAAAATTCGTTGTTTTCCAGTGCTAGTCTGAGTTTTTTCTCAATGCCCATGCGTTCCACGGCCGCTTCGTTTACCTCAGCGGAGTAAAACTCATAGCGATTTCCGCCTTCATCTTTGGCTGCAAACATGGCCGCGTCAGCGTGGCGTAGAAGCTCATAGGGGTCTTGACCATCTTCCGGAAACATCGACATGCCAATACTGGCCGTGATATTCAATTCTTTATCTTCGATGAAGAAGGGGCTTGCCAAAGAGGTCAATACTTTTTCCGCAACCCTGGGGGCATCGTTGGCATTATCCAGATGGTTTAGAATAACCAAAAACTCATCACGGCCATAGCGTGCCACGGTGTCAGTCTGGCGCACTGTTTCGGAAATACGTGCTGCCGCCAGCGTGATCAGTTGATCGCCTATATCAGTGCCCATGGAGTCGTTGATGCGTTTGAAGTCATCCAGGTCGATAAACATGAGTACTACAGTCTGGTCGTGGCGGATCGCATTATTAATAGCCTGGCTCATTCGATCCATAGCCAAGAAACGGTTGGGGAGTTCTGTCAGACTGTCGTAATTAGCCTGGTGTTTGATGCGGTTTTCCTGCGCTTTGCGGTCGCTGATATCTTCTTCTATAGCGAGAAAATGGCTGATCTTGTCGGTGTCATCATGCACCGGCGAAACTTTGGCATGGACCCAGTAAGTGCTGCCGTTTTTACGTTTTTTAAGTAGCTCTCCCTGCCAGTCCTTGCCTGCATGGATGGATGCCCAAAGTTCATCATAAACGCTTTGTGGATTCTTGCCATCGCCAAAAATATTGGGTTTTTGACCGAGAATTTCATTGCTCTGATGGCCGCTCATTGATTCAAAAGCTTCGTTGACATATTCAACGCGGCCATTGATATCACAGACAACGACCCCCGCAGGGCTTTGGTTGACGGCGGTGCTTAGTTTCTTGATGCTTTCGCGTTGGGCGGCAAGTGTGCGTTCGTTTTTTTGTCGGCGGCGGGTTTCCTGTACCAAAAACAACAGCAGCATGACGCTGGTAAAGAGAATGAAAAACCAGGATTTGTAAGTTTGGATGCTGAGGACTTCGTCCGCAGGGAAAAGCAGGGATACGGCACGATCTGACGTTGTTATCCAGAGAATGGAGAATAGCGCGTAAGTAATAGTGACTTTTAAGGGAAAGCCCATCATGTATCCCTTCTTAAGGATGGAGTTGTCCGGTATCAAAAGAACAGTCTAGAATATCTGCGGAGGAAAAGTTTTGATATGTGTCATCTAATGGTTCGTTATCGGGGACGGATGCCTCGGAGGGCACCCGTCACAGTCGTTTTACTGGACGTTTTCGTTGTCGCTAAATTCACCTTCGAACAGAATCGTTGAAAGATAGCGTTCGCCTGAGTCGGGCAGAATTACGACGATGTTCTGGCCGCGGTGTTGTGCTTGTTTGGATATATTGATGGCGGCAGCTAAGGCGGCACCACAGGAAATACCTGCCAGGATACCTTCCTCACGCATCAGTCGTTTCGCCATTTCGATGGCGTCTTCATTACTCACCTGCTCCACCTTGTCAACCAATGAAAGGTCCAGGTTCTTTGGAATAAAGCCCGCACCTATTCCCTGGATCTTATGAGGAGCAGGTTGTATCGATTCGTTATTCAGATGTTGGCTAATCACCGGAGAGGCGGTTGGCTCCACCGCGACTGAGGTGATGGCTTTGCCACAGGTGTTTTTGATATAACGAGATATTCCGGTGATGGTGCCGCCGGTACCTACGCCAGCGACCAGAACATCGATACCACCGTCCGTATCTTTCCAGATTTCTGGTCCGGTGGTCTGTTCATGTATTGCAGGGTTTGCAGGGTTTTCGAACTGTTGCGGCATGTAGTGATTGACGGGGTCACTTTCGACAATTTCAGTGGCTTTGTCGATGGCGCCTTTCATGCCCTTAGGACCTTCGGTGAGGACAATATCAGCCCCTAGAGCCTTCATGACTTTGCGGCGCTCCAGGCTCATGGTTTCGGGCATGGTTAGAATGACTTTATAACCACGGGCAGCAGCAACAAAGCAAAGGGCAATACCCGTGTTACCGCTGGTGGGCTCGACAATGGTCATGCCTGGTTTTAGCTCACCAGACTTCTCAGCTTCCCAGACCATATTGGCGCCAATCCGACATTTGACTGAACTTGCTGGGTTACGGCTTTCGATTTTTACCCATATATTCGCGTCAGTAATA
The DNA here is from genome assembly GCA_036960175.1 of Motiliproteus sp. Lineage (GTDB taxonomy): Bacteria > Pseudomonadota > Gammaproteobacteria > Pseudomonadales > Balneatricaceae > Motiliproteus. The sequence continues at coordinate 125,738 of JBALWH010000001.1, forward strand.
CGGTTGAGTTTTACCAGTGGTGTTTTGCCGATAGTCAGTGAATTATCATCAAAGATATTGCTCATCGTTAGGTCCTTTATGTAAGCGCGTCCTGGTGCAAAATAATTACTCAGTATATCGATATCATTATGCTTAACATAATTCTTTATGTCATATGGATCTTAGCCTTGGTTATAGAAGCCTGACATCCAGGTTTATGGGGAGGTGGGTTTTGGAATTACCGGGTACCCATAGTGGTTTCGATCACTGTGGCGGGCTGCTCTGGTAGGAGCACTTCTTTTTGCTTTAGACAGCAGTTGTTTGAGCCATTGCATTACCGAGTCCTCCATAAAGTTGGGCTCATCATGAGGGGGCTCGATGACGGTTGTGTTACGCCCCGGTGACGCTTTGTTGAAAAGGTTATTTGCCAAAAACTGTCTATGCGCGGTAGCAACTCATGTTCATCATGAATGACAGGATTATGCCGGATGAGCCCAGTTATGCAGGACTCTTATTAGAGTTCGACGCCAGCATCAATCAATCTAGAAAAGGATTGCCGGAACAAAACGTTTTAAACAGTTGTAAATGTATAACTGTTTGTTAGGATTACGTCAGCAAGTAATATCGGATAGCGCAGTTTTCACAAGGATTAGTGAAGTATGGTCGACGTATCGCAAGGAAAAACCTTTGATTCAGGTTTGGCCTGTCTGGTGATGATTGCTCGGCTTCATCAGGTGGCGGCGGATGCCGCCCAGCTTGCCCATCATTTTCGCAGTCATAATAAACCCTTCAATTCCACCGATCTGGTTCGTGCCGCACGCCATCTCAAGCTTAAATCTCGTTCCTCCCTCATTAGGTTTCAACAGTTAGAAACTATCGCACTTCCCGCCATTGCCTGTGGCAAAGACGGTGACTATTTCCTGCTGGCTCGTGCCGCCAAAGGTAAGGTGCTGATTCAAACCCCGGCAGACAACAAACCACAGATTTTGACCGAAGCCGAATTTGAAACCCTATGGAGTGGCTATATTATTCTGGTCACCCGCCGTTCAGTGCTACCAGGGATGAGAGGCAGGGTTGCTATCAGCGGGTTTATTCGCTCCATCATCAAGAACAAGAAGCTATAGATACAGGTGCTGGTAGCTTCTTTTTTTATCCAGCCTTTTGCCCTGATCACACCGTTATTTTTCCAGGTAATTATCGACAAGGTTCTGGTTCATCAGCACCTGCCCGTGCATACCGTAGTTGGCGTGGTTACCCCCGCACAGATACTGATGCTGGTGGTACCCAAGCAAAGTCAGTTAGAGGTGGAAGCGATGATTCTGAATATAGACATCGGCTTTGTAGAAGAGGGCATGGCGGCAGCGGTCAAGATCGATACCTTCAACTTCACGAAATACGGCTTGATTGAAGGGGAGATCGCTAAAATCTCCGAAGATACCTTTCAGGATGAAAATCTGGGCCTGGTGTACAGCGCCCGAGTCACACTCAAGCAGGACAAACTGCAGGTGGAAAACAAGTGGGTGCGGTTATCGCCGGGGATGTCGGTAACCCGTGAGATAAAAACCGGCCAGCGACGATTGATTGAATATTTCTTATCGCCGTTATTGGGGTATCGGCAAGAGAGGGAGAGGCAACGAATGGAAGCTACGTATTCGGCGATGAACGTTTTCAGGGTCAGATCGAAGTCATGCTCAAATGCCGGGTCCGACCAGGGAAACCCGGCAGACCGGCAAGGAGAGGATAAGCGTGGTCTGCCCTCTATTTTCGTGTCCGGCTTAAATACTCGTTTTTTACAGGATCCTAATGTGTAAAGCGAAGTCTTGATCTATATCCATGATGTTTGTAATGTTTTGTATTAAGTTTGGAGATCCAGTAATGGATTAAAATACTTATGGAGCCAGTATCCTCCCCAAAAGCATGATTAAAACTTGTCCGAACTATTAAAAAATGGAGTTTTACTATGGGTATAAAACCAATGAAGGTTTTGCTTGGTTTAGTTGCTTTCGCTGCGATATCAACGACATATGCTGCTGATCAGAAGATCATTGGGGCCGGTCCCTCGACTAAGGTGGCTTCCCTGTTCGTCGAAGAATTCACCAAAGCGCCCGAAGCCAATGGTTATACGTTTTTCGTGCCGCCGCGGTCTGCGAAGCATGCTGGTGGTATCAAGGCCTCCAATGATTTTATTTTCGGTCGTACGGGGCGCCCGCTCAATGCGAAAGAACGCGATCAAAATAAAGATGAGATTTTTCTTGCTCGGATTCCTGTTGCATTCGTCGTTGGCTCCGGCGCGGCTGTCTCGAAGCTATCGATGGGACAGGTTGAGGGCATCTTCAGTGGGACTATCACCAACTGGAAGGAAGTTGGCGGCGGCGATGCGAAAATCCTTCTCGCCGGTCGTGAGCAGAAAGAGGCTCTTTTCTCAGTGTTGAAAGCCAAGTACCCGAGTTTCAGTAAGGCAAAGTTCGATAAGGTGTTTAAGAAAGATCATCAGGTTGTGAATTTCCTCAAGTCACCTGCCGGTAAATTTGCGATTGGATTTGGCGCAAAACCAAATTTTAGTGACCTGAATGTGCTCTCAGTGCGTGAGTTTTCGGTTGGTGTCAGTGTTGGTCTTGTCTATGACAATAAGAATTCCGGCGACCCTCTGGTAGGGGCGGCCAAGCGCTTCGCTGCCTCAGCAGATTGGCATAGCAAGCTGGGATCTCTTGAGTTACTGCCCCCAGAGTAGGAAAAACTATACGGGTAACACACACCGGCTGATACAGTCTGTGTGTGTTTTTCGTTGCAATATGGGTGATAAATAAGCCGTTTTTACCACTTTAACGAATCAAGGATGTCCCATGAAATTTACCAAGAGTCTGTTAGTTAATTTTGTGGTCTATATCCTGATCGCTGCTCTGAGCTGTATTAGCATCGCCAGTGTTTTACTCTACAAAAACACCGAACAAAGCCTGTTGCAGATAATGAATCAGGCGGCTGAATCCAAGTTGCGCAGCCTGACCAATATTAGCAGCTACTACATCGGTAACTATGAAACCGAACTGTTGGAGCGGCTGGAAGCCGATGTTCGAACCGAAGAATCGGTCGCTCATATTCAAATATTTGATGCCGACGATAAGCCGTTTTTTGAGCTTCAGCCTGCCTTTGGAACACCTTCGCTGAGCTATGAAGAGGATATAACGCTCGACGGAGATAAGGTCGGGCGAATTGAAATTGCGTTCTTTACCGATCAGATCGATGCCAGTCTCAATCATTCGATGGTCGCTAGTGTTCTTGCTGTTTTATTTGCAGCAGTTTTGATTCTGATATGTGTTTATTTCTTATTCAGGAAAAAAGTATCGGATCCATTAACACACATCAGCAGATCAGTTCACGCGATGGCGGATGGAGATCTAACCCAGCGGGTGCATATCCGGGGCGAGGATGAAATTGCGAATCTGGGCAGTCACTTCAACTTAATGCTGGAAAACCTATCATCCCTTTTCAGTCAGGTCGGGCAGCGTAGCAGCCAATCTGAACAGGAATCGACTCGAGTATCGGATATCGCCCACTCCTTAAATGACTTATGTGTGGATGCTAACCAGAGAACGGCCGTTGTTGTCGGGGCTATGCAGAATCTACAGGTCAATAATGACGGTATTCAACAGTTGGCGCATGACGCACTGGAAATCGCTGAGTCGACCAAGAAAAATGCCGATGACGGGTTGATGGCTGTACGCAACAATATTGATGAGATGGAAAAGGCTGTTGTCCAAGTCGGTAATGCCAATGCCAAGACGGCTTCACTCGGTGGCGCGGCTGAACAGATTCAGAGCATAACCGAAGTGATTTCCAATATCGCCGATCAGACCAATCTACTGGCACTGAATGCCGCCATCGAAGCTGCCCGCGCCGGAGAACAGGGCCGTGGTTTCGCCGTGGTTGCCGATGAGGTTCGGGCGTTGGCGAAGAAAACCTCGGACTCATCCAGAGAAATAGCCTCGATTGTTGAAAACCTGGTCAGCCATGTTACTCAGGCCAACGGTGAAATGGATTCGTTGGTTTCTCAGGCTAAAAACAGTCAGCAGCAGGCTCTGGAAGCTGCTGAAAAGATTGAAAAGATGGCGGCAGATGCCGAACAATCGGCTGGTTCGAGTCGGGAGATTACCATCGCAGTGGATAGTCAGCGCCAGCAATTTGAAACCTTGGACAGCGAGATAAAGAGATTGGATAGGGCGCTGACAGAGGTGAGTGACGGTGCCAGGCAGACTGCTGAAATAGGCGCTGATCAGAAACAGAGAAGCAGCGAATTGTCTAAGATGGTTAGCAAATTCCGCTGCTTGTAAGCGATAGGCTATTCAGCCTGTTATCTAAAGAATCCTTGCCCACGCAAGTTTGCATTAACTTTTTGGGTTCCGTTTCATCTGCTTCGCATAAATAGGGGACAAACCCCATTTTTGTTAAGTGCCTGTTGAAATAGATGCAAACAGGGAGGTTTGTAAAAGCAAGAAGACGTCCGCGACTATCTCAGCGGAATACCTCTTAAACCGTGGTCAGTGTTACTTGACCGCTACAAACACTATATTTGTAGAGGCCCGTTGATCTTTAATGATGCACTAACGAGTGCATTCCAATCTGCTAGTGTGGATGTTAACAAGGGGTCTTCGAAAGAGAGGGGAGTTCTCCGTTATGTCTGATGTGGATTTCGTGTCAGAGTCCCCTATTTGCCCGCTGTATTGATAACCGCTGTTATTCGATCAAAACCTAACTATGCTCTGTAACGAGGAGGGGTTGATATGAGTGATTCGCGTGCAGATGTGAAAGTGGCGGGCAGAGCGCCTGTGGAGCTAGTGCTAGAGCCTGGGGAATACTTTTTTTGTTGTTGTGGTCGTTCTGCGTCTCAGCCCTTTTGTGATGGTTCCCATAAAGGGACAGGACTAAAACCGTTGCGCTTTGTGGTCGAGGAAAAACAGAATAGCTTCTTCTGTCTCTGCAAACAGACCGATAATCCACCCTATTGCGATGGTAGTCATCATGATTTAGATGACTGAGCTATCGTTGTTTTCCTGTTCCATCTGGTGTCTTAGGGTTTTTACTTCTTGCGCCAGTTTTTGATTGATAATTCGCTGGTCAAATAGCCGTTGGTCAGCGTTGTCCCTTGCCTCTGTGGCCTTGTCTAGGGCTTGTTGTTGCTGTTGCAGTTGCGAAGCTTGCTCATCAATCGTTTTCTGCAGGTTTTCAATAAAAGAATAACGACTGTCGCCGTCGTCGCTGGGTCGATTTGTGCCCTCGACCGTTTCCCCCTGGCCGTGTAATTCGGACAGAATGTGACTGTATACCGCCTTTAGATCTTTGGTCTCTTGTTCGGTGTATTTAATCCGGTTTTCGATTGCTTTGTGGGCGCTGGCGGCACCGATAGATCCGGCCAACACATGTTCCAGCATGCGGTGAAACTCCACCAGTTCAATAATGGTGATGTGTTCTTTGTGGGCAATAGCGAGATCTTCAGTAATGCGGGTGATGGCCGCTTCAGCTCTATCCATTGGCATATATTCGCTCAACAGATGTTCTGCCTCGCTCAGTTTCGCGCTGACCAAAATATAAGCGTCTAGTCCAGTCGGTCTGGCCCTGTGAGGACTCTGACCGGATTTAATCGACTTCATAAAATCGGATAGCTGCGTGCGTTCCAGTTTTGCAGGTCGGTGACTGAGAGATCCGAGGACATAAAAAAGAACGTTGAGGGAAAAGGACCAAAATACGCTGTGGGAGAGCCCGGATAAACCGTCGAGACCCAGTAGGGACTCAGGTCTTAACCAGGCTATCTGGAAGGGTCCGCTGACCATCAGGTCTGAATTGATCCAGCCATGATTAACGAAGGTGGGGACTACCAGGGTATAGAACCAGGTCATAAAGCCAGCGCTTAGGCCCAGTAAGGCGCCTACTTTGTTGCCGCGATTCCAGAATAGTCCGCCGTACATGGAGGGTACAAACTGAAAAACCGCAGCAAAGGAGATCATTCCCATGGCCGCCAGCATATGACTATCGCTGAACTCTCGGGCAAACCAATAGCTGCTGCTTAAGATCAAAGCAATCATCAGCCAGCGGCAGTGAAGTAGGTAGTGGCGCAGAAAATTACAGCCCTTGTAACGGTCGATAATTATCATTAGCAGATGATTGGTGGCCATGGTCGACAGGGTCATGGAGCTAATGATGATCATGCCGGTAGCGGCTGAGAAACCACCAATAAAGGCAACCAGGGCTAGTCCCTGGTTGTTGGCCAATTGTGGCAGGCGCAGCACAAAGGAGTCGGCCTCACTGACCGGTAACCCCTGCATCAGACCGCCTGCGGCGATAGGGATAACAAAGAAGCTGATAGCCACTAGGTAAAGAGGGACGAACCACATTGCCATGCGAATGTGGTGCTCGTTAGAGTTCTCTATCACGGCTACGTGAAATTGCCGGGGCAGGCATTGAATCGAGGCGGCACCGAGGATAATCAGGGTGATCCATTGGGTTGAGACAGGGCCTTCGTAACTACTGGATCCCAGTAAATGTCCTAATCCAGCCCAGGTAATGCGCTGGAAAATATCGCCAATGCCATCATAAAGAACAAAGGTAACGAAGGCGCCAACAGCGACAAAAGCCACCAGTTTGATTACGCACTGCACCGCCAGTACCGCCATCATGCCCTGATGCCTTTCCGTGGGATCGAGTCGACGGGCACCAAACATGATAGTGAAAATAATCATCAGCAGGGTGATCAGGCTGCCGGTAAAGTTACTGTTATAGTCTTGCGCAGTGACTGGCGTGGCGATAATTTCATAGGTGCTGATAACCGCTTTCAGCTGCAGGGCGATATAGGGAATAGTGCCGACCAGCGCGATCAGAGTGACCAGCGCCGCAACGGCCTGGGAACGGTTGTAGCGGGCAGAAATAAAATCGGCGATGCTGCTGATATGGTATGTCTCTTTGGCGTGGACCATGCGCCTTAGGGTCCGCCACCAGGTCAATATGGCGAGAATGGCACCGACATAGATGGCGAAATAGAGAAAGCCAGATTCAGCGGCGAAACCGACGCTGCCATAGAAGGTCCACGATGTTGCGTAAACGGTAATAGAAAGTACATAAATAAGGGGGTGAACGGATTTACTGCCCGATGACGCCGCACGGTTTTCTACCAGTTGCGCGATACCGAAAAGGATCGCCATATATAGGCAGACGACTAGGAGAATTGTCGTTGTTGAAAACATCCGCTTACTCCCTGTTTAACCTGTCGGTGTCTTAATGCTGATGTTGCAGTTTGTTCTTATCATCGCTTTCAATCGTAACTATCCCTATTAGCGAATGGTCTTATTTCTGTTTGTTACAGCAAGGAGGAACCGGATCGATCCCGCCTTCATGAAATGGATGGCAGCGTAATACTCGGCGCACGCCGAGATAAAGACCTTTAAGGGGTCCGTGGGTTTCCATCGCCTCAATGCAGTAGGCTGAACAACTGGGATAAAATCGACAATGGGTACCTAAAAAGGGGCTGATTAACCACTGATAGCCTTTGACCAGTGCAATTAAACATTTTTTTGTCGTTATCCGCACGTTTGAGTCTTCATCATTAACCTCTGAACCCTTCTTATCACAGTGTATGTCAGATTTATTCTGCTTGCCCGTAGCCCCCGCCACCGGGTGTGCAAATGATTATGGCGTCGTTCTTTTGCAGTTCCACCTGATCAGTGGCAGCCAGTGCTTGTTTGTCGCCATTGGCCTTCAGCCACCAGTTCTCACCGCATTGACCCGGTTCTCCGCCCTGACAGCCGAAAGGGGCAACGGTTCTATGGGAAGAAAGAATGGCGGCAGTCATGGGTTCCAGAAAACGAATCTGACGCACCACGCCATCGCCACCATGCCAGCGGCCCTTGCCACCGGAGCCACGACGGATATGGAAGTTATCCAGCATCACCGGAAAACGCCACTCCAATACTTCAGGGTCGGTGAGGCGCGAATTGGTCATATGGGTCTGAACCGCGCTGGTACCATGGAAACCATCGCCAGCACCGGCGCCACCGCAGATAGTTTCATAGTACTGATGTTGTTGGTTACCGAAGGTGAAATTGTTCATGGTGCCCTGAGATCCGGCCTGCATGCCCAGTGCACCATAGAGGCAATCGGTAATCCACTGTGAGGTTTCCACATTGCCGGCCACCACGGCGGCAGGATAGCGGGGTGACAGCATAGAATGTTCAGGGATGATGATCTTCAGGGGTTTGAGACAGCCTTGATTCATCGGTATATCGTCTTCGACTAAGGTGCGGAAAACATAGAGCACAGCAGCATAGCAGACCGATTCAGGGGCATTAAAGTTAGTCGTTTGCTGCGGCGAACTGCCGCTGAAGTCGATACTGGCAGAGCGGGCTTTTTTGTCGATGCTAATCTTTACCTGGATTTCGCAGCCGCTGTCCACGGTATAGCAGTATTCCCCATCTTCGAGCACATCCAGAACCCGGCGCACTGACTCTTCGGCATTGTCCTGCACGTGTCGCATATAGGCCTGCACCGTTGCCAGGCTGAACTGATCGATCATCCGTTGCAGTTCATGAAGCCCTTTTTCATTGGCGGCAATTTGCGCTTTAAGGTCGGCAATGTTTTGATCGGGATTGCGTGCCGGGTAGGGGCCGGATCCTAGCAGTTGGCGCATTTCCTGTTCTAGAAAACGTCCTCTGTCGACCAGTTTTATATTGTCTATCAGCACCCCTTCTTCTTCTACCGATTGACTGCTTGGCGGCATGGAGCCCGGGGTGATGCCACCGATATCAGCGTGGTGACCGCGGGAGGCTACGTAAAACAAGACCTGGCTTTGATCTTTATCGAAAACAGGGGTGATCACCGTGATATCGGGTAAATGCGTGCCGCCGTTGTAGGGGGCGTTGAGGATATACACATCCTGCGGCTGCATGCTGGAGCCATGCTTTGCCATCACACACTGAATGCTCTGCCACATGGAGCCAAGATGGACCGGCATATGTGGAGCGTTGGCCACCAGATGGCCTTGGCCGTCAAACAATGCGCAGGAAAAATCCAACCGTTCTTTGACGTTGACGGAATAACTAGTGTTCTCCAGGGTCGAGCCCATCTGTTCAGCAATGGACATAAACAGGTTGTTGAACACTTCTAGCATCACCGGATCGACGTCAGTGCCGATGGCCCATTGACGCTGTTTCGGCACACGACGGGAGAGGATAAGGTCTCCCTGCTCATTGCATTGAGCTTGCCAGTCTTGCTCGATCACATTGGTGCCGGTCGCTTCGATAATCAGAGCGGGTCCGTTAATGCTGTCGCCGGGGCGCAGGTTCTGCCGTTGATAGGCAGGGGCAAGCCCGCGCTGACCTTCGCTGCATAAATCCAGAGTGCCTATCGGGTGTAGTTGTTGCTGCTTTGAGCGAGGCGTTAGCGTTGCCAGGTGGTTGTCGAGCTGTTCGCTGACGCCGATTGCTTCTACCGAAATTGCTTCTAATATTAACGGCTTGTCATCGACTATAAAGCCGTAGCGTTGACGGTGGGCGTCGGCGAAAGCCGCTTCGCTGCCCAGATAGTCATCGAAGGGGACTTCTAATGAAGAATCTGTGCCTTGGTATTTAAGGTGGACTTTATAGCGGCTCTGTAACTGCGAAGGGCTGACACCCTGTTGCAGCACTTCGTTAGCGGCATGCTGTTCTAGGGTTTTGAACTGTTGCAACAGCGGTTGTATCAATGCCGGTTCAAATAGCTGCTCGACCGCCTGCTGGCGCAAAGAGCGAATATCCGCTAGCCCCATGCCGTAGGCTGATAACACCCCAGCCAGTGGGTGTAGAACAATACGGCTCATGCCCAGAACATCGGCCACCTGGCAGGCATGCTGGCCCCCGGCACCGCCGAAACAGCACAGCGCATAATCGGTGACATCGTAACCGCGCTGGGTAGAAATTTCTTTGATCGCGTTGGCCATGTTTTCCACCGCAATCTTCAGAAAACCAGCGGCCACCTGTTCGGGACTTGGCTTCTTACCGGTGGAGAGTTGGATTTCCTGTGCCAGCACGGTGAATTTTTCAGTGACTACCTGGGCATCCAAAGGCTGGTCGCCATGGGGGCCAAATACGGCTGGGAAATACGCTGGGTTGAGCTTGCCCAGCATCACATTACAGTCAGTCACTGTCAGCGGGCCGCCGCGTCTGTAGCAGGCGGGACCGGGGTTTGCGCCTGCAGATTCGGGTCCAACCCGGTAACGGCTGCCGTCAAAGCTGAGGATAGAGCCGCCGCCAGCCGCCACCGTGTGAATCTGCATCATCGGTGCCCGCATTCGGACCCCGGCGACCTGAGTCTCAAAGGCGCGTTCAAACTCACCGCAGTAGTGGGTGACATCGGTGGAGGTGCCGCCCATATCGAAGCCGATAATCTTATGGAAACCGGCTTGGGCGCTGGTTTGAGCCGCTCCGACTATGCCTCCGGCGGGGCCCGACAAAATTGAATCTTTGCCCTGGAACAAGCGTGCGTCTACCAATCCGCCATTGGACTGCATAAACATTAGCTGCACATCACCTAGTTCCTCTGCTACCTGATCTACATAGCGGCGCAGGATTGGGGATAAATAGGCATCGACGACCGTGGTGTCACCGCGACTCACCAGTTTCATCAGGGGGCTGGTCTCATAGCTTGTGGATACTTGGCTAAAGCCAACCTCAAGTGCCAGTTCTGCCAAGCGCTGTTCATGTTGTGGGTAGCGGTAACCATGCATCAGCACGATGGCAACGGAGCGCAGGCCATTTTCATAGCCGCGGATCAGCGCCTGTTGCGCCTGTTGCTCGTCCAGTGGTGTGATGATTTGGCCCTGAGCGCCGGTGCGTTCTTGAACTTCTTCCACCTGTCGATAAAGCAGTTCTGGCAATACGATGTGACGTTGGAACAACTGAGGACGATTTTGGTAACCGATGCGCAGGGCGTCAGCAAAACCTTCGTTGATCAGCAACAGTGTCGGCTCGCCCTTGCGTTCCAGCAGTGCGTTGGTGGCCACGGTGGTGCCCATCTTTACCGAGGAAATCTGTTGCGAAGGAATCGCTTCGCCGGCCTGCAGCCCTAATAAATCCCGCATGCCCTGGATCGCGGCATCGGCATATTGCTCGGGATTTTCCGACAGCAATTTGTGGCAGGAAATCTGGCCATCAGGCTTGCGGGCAACGATATCGGTGAAGGTTCCGCCGCGGTCAATCCAGAATTGCCATCGATCTTGTTGCTGGTCTGTCATCGATATGTCCCAAAAAAGTTGCTGCCGGTGAGGGCCAATTTGTTCAGATGGTCCTTAGTGCCGCAGTATAACGTTGCAGCTAAAGCCAGTACCACCGACTATGCTGTTTCTATTGTCCGCTACTTGAAGTCATTGATCTAATTGGCCAAGGCAGACAGAATGAAAGTGACATTTGATCAATTTATGGGGCAGGTCGCTCGAAGATTGGTATAGCTTACACATTTGACTGGTCTTGCCGAAGGGGAAGTAAAACCTTTTATGTTACGAAAAATATTATTGCCCACCATTTTCGGTTTTCTGGCATACGGTTTTTGGATCAGCCCTGACTTTAAGGAAATTTCTGCCGGTGTGGCGATCTTTCTGTTTGGTATGTTGTCTCTGGAGGAGGGCTTCAGAGCCTTTACCGGTGGTGTGCTGGAGCGCATATTACGGCGATCTACCGATCGGCTCTGGAAGAGTCTTAGCTTTGGCGTGCTGACGACCACCCTGATGCAGTCCAGCTCCTTAGTGTCGGTGTTAACCATTTCTTTTCTTTCCGCTGGCATACTGGGGTTGGGCGAAGGTATCGGGATTATCTTCGGGGCCAATCTGGGCACTACTACTGGCGCCTGGCTGGTGGCGGGGTTTGGTTTAAAGGTGAAGATATCCTCCTATGCCATGCCGATGCTGGTATTCGGCATTATTCTGGTTTTCCAAAAGGCCGAACACCTCAAGGGCTGCGGCTATGTGCTCACCGGCCTGGGTTTCTTGTTTCTTGGCATCCATCATATGAAGGAGGGCTTTGAAGCCTTCCGTGGTAGCTTCGATTTGGCCGCATACGCTGTATCAGGCTATTCCGGATTATTCCTGTTCTCGTTGATTGGTGTGTTGGCAACCGTGGTTATGCAGTCCAGTCATGCCACTCTGGTGTTGATTATTACTGCTCTATCGGCAGGGCAGATTACCTACGAAAACGCCCTGGCGTTAGCCATAGGTGCCAACGTAGGTACCACTATTACGGCCATTCTAGGTGCCATGGGCGCCAATGCTGACGGTAAACGCCTGGCGGGTGCGCATATGGTGTTCAACATGGTGACTGGGGTCTTGGCAATACTGTTGATGTCCGAATTGATCTGGAGTGTGGATACGATTAGTCGGGCCGTGGGCATTGCCGCTTCAGATTTTTCTCTGAAACTGGCTGTTTTCCATACCCTTTTCAATCTATTAGGGGTTGTGGTGATGTTACCTGCTATTCAGCCTTTGGTTCGGCTGTTAAATAAACTGGTAAAAGACCGGCCTGAAGAAGTGGATGGCCCTATTCATATCTATGCCGCAGCGATTCAATTCCCAGATGCTGCTGTTGAGGCCGTCCGCAAAGAGACGCTGCATATCTACGACAATGCTTTGGATATCATGATTCGAGGTTTGGGCATGACCCCCGAGCAAGTGTTCTCCGACAAGCCTCTGGAACGGCAGCTAAAACGACAGAAGATGATCACCAAGGTGGATATCGGAGACCTTTATGATCGTCGGGTGAAAAAGATATTCAGTGCCGTTATCGCCTTTATCAGCGAGGCAGACTTCACCTGGAAGGAACAGCAATCAGGGAATTTTCACTGGTTGCGAGATGCCAACCGCAATATTGTTGAAGCGGTAAAGGCCACCAAGCACCTGCAGAAGAATATGCTGCATTATGTGTTTTCCGATAATCATCATATTCGCAGCGAGTACAACCAGTTGCGAGTGCGGGTTGCTGACTTGTTTCGAAAACTGGAGCAGTTGCGTCAGAGTGAAGATATGGACGTTAGTCTGTTGTCTCTGGACGAATTGAAATTGGAACTGAAAGAATTTGATAATAAGCAGTCAAAACGTTTGTTCCAGTTGATTCGAGAGAACAACATCAGTCCGGAGATGGGTACCTCATTGTTGAACGACAGTGGCTATGTCAGTGAACTGTCTAATTGTTTGATTGCTATGGCCACGACTATGTTCGTGTCTCATCGTAAGGATGTTACTGGTGTCGAGCGGCAAATCGCCCTGGATGATAGTGAAATTGATGAAGTACTAGATCAACAGGCCTGAGGAGTCACAGTGAAAACAAAAAAACTGATCGCGCTGGTGAAAGGTTTCTTCGACGATGAGCAGCGCACTAGCGAAAAGAAACGCGAGGCACTAAAAGAGGTGCTGGAAAAGTTGAAACTAAAGGAAAAGACACTGATCAGTCGTCTTGAGCAGATCCAGGATGATAGCGAACGGGCCGATTTGGAGAAAAAAATAAACCTGATTCATAGTCAGCGAAAAAAAGGCCTAAAACTACTTAAGGAAGATGATCTTTGAAGCGCAGCTGCATCATGTCTCTGCGTCGATAGAGCACTGTGACGGTGGGCTATATGGATTTTAAACCAGGGTTTAGATTATCAGCATTAGACGCATTGATCGTTGTGCTTGCGATTGCCCTGGCAGTGACCGGCGCCGGCTATTCCAGCACCGTTGCCTTGGTTGTGTTGTTTGTTGTCGGGCATTTTTTCTTATTTTGTAATGTCTTCCGCATGTCCCGTATTCCTGAGTTTATTTGGGCCGCTACATTTCTGATCTGTGCCGGTGGCTCGCAATTACTGTATTTTCCCGGTTGGGAAATAACAGTGTTCCTCTGTGTGCTGCTGACTA
>JBALWH010000001.1:139713-239813 GCA_036960175.1 Motiliproteus sp.
TGCCTGCTAATGCCGCGAAATAGCAGATTTATTGTCACCGTTGCCAAGGAGTGCCGCATGTCGTTCTCATCCGCAGAAGAAGATACGCTGACTAGTGTGCTGGATATTATCTCTGAGGGGGTTTGGGACTGGAATGCATTAACGGGCCATGTGGATCGAAGTTCTGGCTGGTATCGGATGCTGGGCTACGATGATGGCTGTTTTAAAGAAGACGTCTGTACCTGGGAGGATGTGATTCATGCTGATGATTATCAACAGGTGATGGAGCATTTTGAAGGTTATATTAGCGGACGTGTAGCTAAGTATTGTATTCAGTATCGCTGCATGAAAGCTGATGGAGATGTTCTGTGGGTAGAGGATTCGGGCCGAATTGTCGCTCGGACTGAGGATGGTAAGGTTGCGCGGATGATAGGTGCTCATACCAATATTCATGCCGCCAAAGAGGCTGAGCAGAAGCTCGAGCGTCAACATCGGTTGTTGACCGGAGATAATCAAACCCTTGAGCAGATAATCAAGGAGCGCACTGTTGAATTAGTCATGCTGAACCAGAAGCTGGAAGAGAGCATGCTGCAATTGGAACAATTGGCCGCTCATGATGCGCTGACGGGTGTGTTTAATCGACGCATGTTTGAAAAGTTATTGGAGATTGAATTAAAGCGTGCGAAACGTTATAGCCAGCCCTTGAGTGTGGTGCTGGCGGATATTGATCTGTTTAAGGAAGTGAATGACCACTATGGTCATAGTATCGGGGATAAGGTGCTTTGTTCTGTCGCACAGACCTTAGCTGAGCATATTCGTGAAGGTGATATTCTGGCCCGCTGGGGTGGAGAGGAATTTGCCATTATCCTACCTAATAGTACAGCAGACCAAGCACTTGATATGGCTGAACGATTGCGACTAGCAATAGCCTCGAACCGTTATGAGAAGGGGGTAAGCCTGACGTGCAGTTTTGGAGTCTCCCGTTTTATCGAGGACGATAGTCTCAATTCTCTGTTTGCGCGCATGGATGAAGCCTTGTATCAAGCCAAAGACAATAACCGCAATAGCGTGCGGGTATTGTAAAAGGCATTAAACCGCTTTAATCCACAGATCTGCTACGGTTGTGTGATCCGTTGTTGTCTGTTGACAGTATTTCAACGGAATATTATTTGCTCTTCTTCGGATATTCGAATTCGTCCAGCACGCCACACCCCAGGTCTAATTCATCCCAACGATTAATATCCAGTTCTAGGCGGGCAATGGCGCAGGTGGGGAACTTACTCAGTTGTCGGTCCTCGGTCAGATAATCCAGCAACATCTCCATTGCCGGATTATGGCCAACCAGGGCGATACATGAGATGCTGTCTGGTTGTTTCTGTAAGTAACGTTTTAATCCTTCCTGACTAAAGGTATAGAGCTCGGATTCTGCGGCGGCGGGTTGACCGCCAGCTATCGCTTCTGCCAGCCCCGTGGCAGTAGTCATCGCCCGTAGCGCGGTGCTGGACGCCAGCTTTTGGGCATGCCAGTCATATTCCGCGATACGCTCGGCAATGATAGCGATCGATTTGAAGCCGCGATTATTGAGCGGGCGGTCATGGTCATCTAATTGCGGATTATCCCAGCTGGACTTAGCATGGCGGATTAAATATAGGGTTTTCATTGACGCTTTATCCTATAGGTATTAGAACATTCTAACTATAGGATCTATTTAGCTATTCCAACGTTTATTTTGTTTGAGGAATTGTCATGAGCTTTTTCCTGCACTCTGAAAAATCCGCAAATGTAATCAGTAAAAAAGATTACAAGGAGCGGGTTCCTGATCTGCGCATTCAGTTGCTGGAACTGCAGGAAAACCTTAAGCGAGCAGATTTCCCCGTCATTGTATTGATATCGGGTGTTGATGGTGCCGGTAAAGGTGAGCTGGTCAATCGTCTTAATGAATGGATGGACCCTCGTTTTCTACAGACCTTTGCCTTTGGCCCGAAAACCGATGAAGAGCTGGAGCGGCCTGAATTTTGGCGCTTCTGGCGATCACTGCCCACTAAGGGCAGTATCGGCCTTTACGTCGGGTCCTGGTACAGCGACCCCATCGCGCTGCGTCTCAAAGGTTATATTAGTCGCAAGGAGTGGTTGCATCAGCTGGGTCGAGTGGGGCGTTTTGAGAAACTGCTGACTGACGACAATGCTCTGATCATTAAGTTTTGGCTGCATCTGGGTAAGCAGGACCAGATAGAGCGCATGGAAAAACTCTCTTCTGATCCGGTAACGGCTTGGCAGGTCACCGATTTCGAACGAGAACATCTGCGCGTTTATGACCGCTTTCGGGAGCTATCCGGTGAGACCCTTGAACATACCGATCTGAAATCTGCCGGCTGGCAGGTGGTGTATGGTAAAGATGCGAATTACCGAGAGATCACCATCGCCGAAGAAATCTGTCAACGCATACAGCAGAGGCTAGGGCGTGGATGGAAGCAACTGGATGATGATAAAGAGGAAGTTGAACAGGAAGTGACCGTTGATGCGCCCAGTCTTAAACAACTGGATATGACCATTACGCTGGACAAAAGCCAATATCGTCAGCAACTGGCTATTCAGCAGAGCCGTTTGAATAGCTTATCGCGTGAGGCCTGGCGCCGCGGAATATCGACGGTGATGGCGCTGGAAGGATGGGATGCAGCTGGCAAGGGAGGCATCATTAGGCGCATTGTTCCGGCTATGGATGCACGTAATGTTCGGGTGCTTCCGGTGGCGGCTCCTAATAGCCAAGAGCGCTTACATCACTATCTATGGCGCTTTTGGAAATTTATCCCGCGAGCGGGTAATACCACTATCTTTGATCGCACCTGGTATGGCCGGGTGTTGGTGGAGCGTATTGAAGGCTTTGCCAGAGAGGACGAGTGGCAGCGTGCCTACAAGGAAATTCGTGACTTTGAGAATCAGCTGGTTGAGCACGGCATCGTGTTGATGAAGTACTGGTTACATATCACTAAGGATGAGCAGCTAGCTCGATTCAAGCTGCGCGAAAAAACGCCCCATAAACAGTTTAAGCTGACCGAAGAAGACTATCGTAATCGTGAGCGCTGGGATGAATATGAAACGGCAGTGGAGGATATGGTGGCCCGAACCCATCAGCCAGATAGTCCTTGGTTATTGATTGAAGGAAACGATAAGCGGCATGCTCGCGTAAAAGCCTTGACCAGCTATTGCGAGCGACTGGAAGCAGCCATTGAGAGCAATATCATTAACCTGTAATGAGAAGATGCTAATATTAATAGATACCTAGAATAAGCATCGCTAGTACCCGTTTGGCTTATTCTGCGGAGGCTGAGGATATAGATTGTGGCAACGATATTAAGAAAAGAGACTGTGAAACAGGATGTGGGTGATGAGGTCGCGGCCGCCGAGCCTTCGACGATTGAGGCAGCATCTATTGAACCAACACCTATTGAAGGAGTGGCAATTGAACCTGCGGCTACCGAGCCCATAGCCGTCGAGTCAGCACCGATCGAGATAATTGCACCTTTTGCCCCTAGTGGTGATGAAATTGAGCGCGTTATCGATTTAAATGACAGTCAGTATTATCTAAATCGCCACCTCAGCCACCTGGAATTTAACCGACGGGTACTGGAACAGTCTCTCGACGAAACCCATCCACTGATTGAACGCTTGATGTTTTTGTTGATATTTACCAGCAATCTGGATGAATTCTTCGAAATTCGTGTTGCCGAGCTAATGCATCAGGTTAAGTATGGTCGCGAGAAAGCCGGTGTCGACGGCATGCACCCTCAGGAGGTGCTACAGCAGATCCGAAATCGCTGTCATGAGCTGGTGGGTCGTCAATATAAAATTCTCAATGAGGTGATGTTCCCCGCGCTGAATCAAGAAGGTATTTACTTTCTGCGTCGTAGTGAATGGAGCGAAGAACAGCGCATTTGGATTCGACAGTATTTTTCTGATCAGATTGTACCTGTTATCAGTCCCTTGGGTTTGGACCCCTCGCATCCGTTTCCACGTTTGGTTAACAAGAGCCTTAACTTTATTGTATCGCTGGAGGGTAAAGATGCCTTTGGCCGGGATTCAGGGCTGGCCATAATACCGGCACCTCGTTCATTGCCCCGGCTGATCAAATTGCCTGACGAACTAGTACCCGATGACGGTGACCATATGGTGTTCCTGTCATCCATCATTCATGAGTTTGCCGATGACTTGTTCCCGGGTATGGAAGTTAAAGGTTGTTATCAGTTCCGTCTGACTCGAAATGCCGACTTGGTGTTTGATCAGGAAGAGGTTGAGGATCTTGCTCGCACCCTGCGAGGAGAATTACATAGCCGCCATTATGGGGATGCGGTTCGTTTGGAGATCGCCCATCGGTGTCCAGAACCGATGATCGAATTTTTGTTGAAACAGTTCAATCTCAGCGAGACTGAAGTTTTTCGGGTTGATGGGCCGGTTAACCTGACGCGAATGATGGAAGTGAACTCGTTGCTAGACCGACCTGAACTGACCTATTCCCCCTTCAGCCCGGGCCTGCCGAAGCGTTTGCAGGGTAGTAAAGACCTGTTTTCTTCCCTTAAACAGCAGGACTATCTGCTGCTGCATCCATTCGAATCATTTTCTCCCGTGACGGATCTATTAAGGCAGGCGGCTAAGGACACTCAGGTCCTTTCCATCCGCCAAACTCTGTACCGTACCGGTGCCGAGTCTGAGATTGTCACCGCGTTGGTGGAAGCCGCTCGCAACGGCAAGGAGGTGACTGCTGTCATCGAATTGCGCGCTCGTTTTGATGAAGCCAATAACCTTGCCCTGGCCAGTCGTCTGCAAGAGGCCGGTGCTTTGGTGGTATACGGTGTGGTGGGCTATAAAACCCATGCCAAAATGACTTTGGTGGTGCGACGAGAAGAAGACAAGCTTTATCATTACGTGCATCTGGGAACCGGTAACTATCATGCCGGTACCGCTCGAATTTATACGGATTACAGCTTCCTCACCTGTGATAGTGAGATTGGTGATGATGTGTTGAAATTGTTTCAGCAGCTGACCGGGATGGGTAAGATCCGACGTCTGAAAAAGCTGTTGAGTGCGCCCTTTACGCTGCACAAAGGGGTGCTTGAGCTGATTTTAAAAGAAGCCAGATTTGCCAAAGAGGGCAAAGAGGCGCGCATCATTCTGAAAGCCAATGGACTGACCGAGCCGCGATTGATTAGAGCGCTCTACAAAGCATCACAGGCGGGTGTTCAGATCGACCTGATTATTCGCGGTATGTGTTGTCTGCGGCCAGGGGTGCCAGGGGTGTCAGACAACATTCGCGTACGTTCTATCGTTGGGCGTTTTCTGGAGCACAACCGTACCTACTATTTCTACAACGATGGCGAGCCTAAGGTCATTAATACGAGTGCGGATCTGATGGAGCGGAATATGCTGCATCGGGTCGAAACTGGATTCCCGATTCTTAATGTTAAGATGATACAGCGCTCGCTACGGGATCTGGAACTCTATCTGGCTGATAACACTCAAGCTTGGGAGCTTCAGGACGATGGCTGTTATGTGCGAAAGCAGCCTCAGGAAGAAGAACCCATCAGTGCGCAGTTAACGATGTTGGAGCGGTTGGCGAAGTAAAACACAGGGTTCTGACTACAAAAAACGGTCTTAGGGCCGTTTTTTACTGAGAATATTTAACTGTATTTAAGTTCGATGCATAGACTACGCAGGTATCCTTCTTCCAGTTCCAAGTCTGCCTGAGTTAGGGGGTGGTCTTGCAACCAGCCTTCGGGAAAGCCGACGCTTAAGTCACTCCCTGCAGTTAACGTCAGTTGAAATTCGGGAATTAAATCTGCCTGGCGACTATGGTGTAAAAGTACCGCCATGCGCAGCAGTATTAATAGGTCGAGAATGGCAGGGTCTTTGTCGCGTCTAAGTAGTTCCAAATCCTGTAACGGTAATTTGCGGCGGTGGCCTCTCACCAGCAGTGCCAAATGTTGTTGTTCGCTCCTGTTAAACCCCATTAAGTCAGAATTGCCAATGAGATAAGCTCCATGCTTTTGGAACTGGCTGTGGGAAATCGCCAAGCCGGCCTCGTGCAAACGACAGGCCCAGCTTAAAAGATCACAGTTTTCAGTCGTGTCCAGATTGGTCTGTTGCAGACAATTCAATGCCGTAGCTTCCACTTCTGCCGCATGTTCTGTGTCAATGTAATAGCGTTCCATTAGCGCGGAAATAGTGCGATCGCGGACATCTTCATGTTGCTGGCGGCCGATATGGTCGTAAAGTAACCCTTCCCGCAATGCTCCATCGGAGTAGCTCATCTCCTCGATTTCCAGTGCTTCGAAGATGGCAATCAATATAGCGATGCCTCCGGGCAGAACAGCGGCACGATTATCCTTTATGCCGTCGAGGCTGATGTTGTCGATAGTATCGAATTCCATTAGCTGATCGCGTAGCTCACGGACGGCCTTGAGGGTTATGGGGGTGTTCGTTTCTTCGCCGTTTAGTATCCGGAAGATTGCTTTGATGGTTCCGGATGCGCCGACCACCTCCGTCCAGCCCAGCTTGCGGTAGTGGCGACGGATATTCAGCAGTTCCAGGTGGGCGGCATTGGTGGCGCGCTGAAAAGAGCGAGGCATTAGTTTTCCGTCGGGGAAAAAGCGACGGGTAAACGTTACGCAGCCCATATGTAAGCTTTCAAGCTCTAGCGGTGTAAACTGTTTACCAATAATAAATTCGGTACTACCTCCACCGATATCAATGACCAAGCGTCTTTCTTCATCATCAGAAAAGCTATGGGCGACTCCCAGATAAATTAACCGTGCTTCTTCGCGACCGGAGATAACCTCTACCGGTGCTCCGAGTATATGTTCTGCCTGGTCAATAAACTGCTGGCGATTATGAGCTGCTCGCAAGGTATTGGTACCGACTACACGGACCGCGTCGAGTGGAATGCCGCGGAGGCGCTGGGCGAATAGTTCCAAGCAGCGTAGTCCTCGTGCAATAGACTCATCGCTGAGAAAGTTTCGATCATCCAGCCCAGAAGCCAGTTGAACTTTTTCGCCCATGCGGTCGATCAGTTGCAGCTCCCCCTGAACTTCACGGGCAATAGTGAGATGAAAGCTGTTGGATCCGATGTCTATTGCGGCCAATTGTTGCAGGGATTGTTCGTTCATACCGTACCGAAGGTCAGAGAATATGTTTCTTCGAAGTCGCGTCAGTCTAACAGACCGACTATTAAATCAAAGTGTTCCGCAGCGAGTGCTCTGGGTTAAATCCAAGGCTAGGTAAGGTAAGTCAGAGAGTTATCATCGTCCTAGTATGTTTTCTCGGTCTATGGTTGGTTGGCAGCGGCGATCTGGTCGGTTTTAGCGGCGCAGATAAAATCATTTAGATGCAATCCGAGGATTTTATGAGTCCACCAAGTTACGGTTACTTGTCCCCATTCCGTCAGCAGTGCCGGGTGGTGTCCTTGCTGCTCAGCTAATTCACCAACCTGATTAGTAAAAGCCAGCGCCTGGCGGAAATTTTTAAAGCTGAACACCTTCTGCAGTTGTGGAATATTGTTGCTCTTAACCTGCTGCCAATCGGCTATGGATTGCAGTAACTGGGTGAGCTCTGGTTCTTGAACTCTTGGGGCATCGGCACGACAGGCTTCGCAGCTTTGGTTGCTGAGTTGTGACATATTAATCTCCTGAGGTGATCAACCTAAAAATCAGGCGACCTGATCTTTCTGGGGGTAGAGTGATTCCTTCATCCCCATGTTCTGTGCTTTATTAACCAGTGCCATAAGATCTAGCTTAGCTAGTTTTTGCAGATCCGATAGCTGTTTGATCTTGAAATAAATTCTTTGTAGTACATCGATTCGGTAGGGGGTGCGGAAAACATCGACGGGATCTAAATACCTGCGTAGCGGCTGATTGTTCTCAAGGCTGTAGATGGTTTCCGCATAGGAAGACAGAATGCCGCCGCCATAGATTCTCAGCCCTGCTGCCGTATCAACCAGCCCAAATTCGATAGTGAACCAGTACAGGCGGGCGAGCATTACTCGAGCGGCCGGAGTCGCAGCCAGTCCGAGTTCACCGTAGCGTTGTGAGAAGGCGGCATAGGAGGGATCGGTCAACAACGGGCAATGACCAAAAATCTCATGAAAAATATCAGGTTCTTGCAGGTAATCGAGGTCTTGTCGGTTACGGATAAACGTGGCAGCGGGAAAACGGCAGTTGGCCAGCAGCGAAAAAAACTGTTCGAAGCCGATCAATGCCAGCACCGGTTCCACGCCCCAGCCAGTGAGATCTGCGAGTTTACAATTTATATCTGGAATCTGAGGGATCTGCTTGTTATCGAGGTCGAGGAGTTTTAGCCCTAGTAAATATTCGTCGCAGGCACGATCACGGATCATGGCGATCTGACGTGTATAGAGTGTTTCCCAGACGGCATGATCTTCCTTGGAATAATTGACATATCCTTGCTTGTCGGGCTGTCGGGAGACATAAGCAGATGACGACTTCATGGCCGCCTCCCTTAGATTTAGCGTAACTTAATACAAGACTAGGGTGTTTTCGGTTGGCTGTACAGATTTAGTCATTGGGTGAAAATAGCCATACAGATCTATAATCTGTCTACTGTTTAGTAGTTAACTATGGCTGTCTGTATAGCTTTGGGGTGCTTATGCCTCTGTATCAACAACTGGCTGATTATCTAACTGATCTGATTCACCGTGGAGTCTATCGGGCGGGTGAAAAGCTGCCCTCTTTGCGGGATATGGCGACGCAGAAACAACTCAGTATTCCGACGGTGCAACGCGCCTATGAACTGCTAGAAGATCGACGCCAGGTAGAGGTGCGCGCTAAATCGGGGTTTTACGTTCGTAGCAGCTTGCCCTCTTCCCAGCAGATACTGCCGTTACCCGAATTTGCAGCCCCGCAGCCATCCACTGTCAATGTACATGATATGGCCACGGGTGTGTTTCAGCGCTGCGATGAGGCCGGTATTATCAATTTGGGCACGGCCTACCCCTCTGCAGCGTACTTGCCGGTCAGGCCTTTGCAGCGTATCGCCAGCGGCTTAATAAAACATAATATGGAGGCCTTGGTCGAAGCGCATTTTTCGCCAGGAACTGATAGCCTGAGACATGTTCTATCGCAACGGTTGGCTGAAATTGGCTGTTCCGTGCCCGCTGATCAGTTGGTTATTACTAACGGCTGTCAGGAAGCCCTGGCCATCTGCCTAAGAGTCGTGGCGCAGCCCGGTGATACCATCGCTATTGAGTCACCGGGATTTGTTGGTTTGTTGCAGTTGATCGAATTTATGGGCTACAAAACCCTGGAAATTCCCTGTGATCCCGAGCGCGGGATGAGCCTAGGGGCATTGGAAATGGCGCTGCAGCAATGGCCGGTGAAAGCCGTTGCGCTGGTCTCTTCTTATAGCAATCCATCGGGCAGCAGCATGCCGCCGGAAAATCGACAACGTTTAGTCTCATTGTTGCATAAGAACTCAATCCCCCTGATCGAAGATGATCTTTTTGGTGATCTCAGTTTCAGCGGAGTTCGTGACAATCCTTGTAAGGCTTGGGATGAAAATGACCTGGTGCTCTATTGCTCATCGGCCTCAAAATCCATTGCCCCTGGGTTAAGGGTTGGTTGGATCGCACCGGGTCGTTATCTCTCTGAGGTCGAGTACTTTAAGGCCTTCTTTAACGTCGGTGTGCCGAGCTTTTCCCAGCTACTTATCGCAGAATTTATGCGCAGTGGGCAGTATGACCGTCACTTGCGGCAGTTACGTACATTGCTGGCTCGGCAAATGCAAAATTTCCTACAATGGATTTTTGAGTCGTTCCCCGAAGGCACGCGCTGCAGCCACCCTTATGGTGGTTATGTGCTCTGGGTGAGACTGCCAGAAGGCGTGGATGCCATGATGCTTCATCAGCAGGCTTATCAGTCAGGAATTGGTATAGTGCCGGGGCAGCTTTGTGCGCCTTATGGTGACAAATATAGCCACTATATTCGTATAAATTGTGCCGCTTCACCCGAACAAAATCTTCAGTCAGCCATTCAAACATTAGGCTTTATCGCCAAACGAATGATGTCAATTTAGGCAGGGGAACAAAAATTAATCGGTAGAACCATAAACATTACATTATTCCTTGCCGGTGTCTCTCAAGGCCCCGCACTGCCTTGTTTTCTGTTAATTCTATGGGGCTTTGTGTGGGTTTAACTGATTGAGAAATATCATTTTATCGACTTGTTCGTTTGCACTTTGACAATCTACGTCTAACTTTAACCCTAATCAGAACGATAAATGGAAGCACACAGCTGTCTCGAGGGAGGTTAGGCGGTATGCACTTTTTTGTGTTGGGGTTGGGAAGATGGGTCGTCATTTGTATTGCGCTGTTCGGGGCTAATATTGCTTGTGCAGACTATGGTATAAACTTTCCACAGCCGGCTTCCGGGTCGGCTCAGGATATCTACGACATTCATATGCTGACGATGCGAGTAGCGACAGGCTTGCTGCTGATCGTGTTCGCCTTTGTTTTTTATTCTCTCTATTTTCATCGTAAAAGTCGGGGCTATAAAGCCGACCAGAAATTCCACGACACCTGGTTTGGTCACTGGTCCTGGCTCATTGTGCCCGCTTTGGTTTTAGGGGTGGACCTTACCATTGCTAACAATGCCAACGTGGTATTGCAGAAGGTCTGGGTGGTTCCTGACGATAAAAACCTCTTGGATGTCAAAGTGACGGGTCACCAGTGGTGGTGGGAGTTCGACTACCTGGATCATGGCGTTAAGGTTGAGAGTAGGTACGTTCCTAAGGCTGAATCTGGTGACCTGTATTTACGCGAAGTCGACAACCGTCTGGTCCTGCCTACCAATAGAAAGATCCGTTTTCTGCATACATCTGCAGATGTTTTGCACGCTTTCTGGGTACCTGAACTCGCTGTTAAGAAGGATGCCATCCCTGGGTATGTTACCGAGACCTGGGCTGAAATAAATCGTGAAGGCGTATTCCGG
Organism: Motiliproteus sp.; assembly: GCA_036960175.1. Lineage (GTDB taxonomy): Bacteria > Pseudomonadota > Gammaproteobacteria > Pseudomonadales > Balneatricaceae > Motiliproteus. The sequence goes on from JBALWH010000001.1 coordinate 150,684, forward strand.
GGTCAGTGTGCAGAACTCTGTGGCACCTGGCATTCGCGTATGCCTATCGTGGTGGAGGCGGTGTCTGAAGAAAAATTTCTCGCCTGGATAGATGATAAAAATGCCGCCAAAGTGGCAGCCGCCGCCGAAGCTAGTGCCGATAAGACTTGGAGTAAAGAGGAACTGATCGCTAAGGGTGAATCGTTCTACAACACTAAATGTGCCGCCTGTCATCAGGTCTCAGGTATCGGCTTGCCTCCCGCTTTTCCTGCGTTGAAAGGATCGGCCGTAGTCTTAGGTCCATTGGCGGATCATTTGGATGTGGTGATTAAAGGCCGGCCAGGAACCGCGATGATGGCATGGGGAGGTTCACTCAATGATCTCGAGATAGCCGCTATCATCACCTACGAGCGTAATGCTTGGGGTAACGATACGGGTGATGTGGTGCAACCAGCTGATGTAAAACAGCAACGGTAGAGGATTCCGACTGATGAGTACTTATGCTGCAGAACATCACGATGATCATAAGCCCACAGGCTGGCGCCGCTGGGTATACAGCACCAATCATAAAGATATAGGAACCATGTACCTGTTGTTCGCCCTGACCATGATGTTCTTTGGCGGGGCGAGCGCGATGCTGATCCGAGCTGAGTTATTCCAGCCAGGTATCCAGCTGTTGCATCCAGATCTGTATAACAACCTAGTCACTAATCACGCGTTGATTATGATCTTCGGCGCCGTTATGCCAGCCGCAGCGGGTTTAGCCAACTGGATGATCCCGTTGATGATTGGTGCTCCAGATATGGCGCTTCCGCGGATGAATAACCTGAGTTTCTGGATATTACCTGCTGCTGCCGTTATGTTGGGATTATCCTTTGTGGTGCCTTTTTTCCCGGGTGGTGGCAGTCAGATTAATACGGGCTGGACTCTCTATCCACCGCTGTCCATTCAGGTCGGTATGTCGATGGATTTTCTGATCTTTGCGATTCACCTGCTGGGTATTTCTTCGGTACTGGCCTCTATAAATATCATCGTTACGCTATTGAATATGCGCGCTCCGGGCATGACGCTGATGAAAATGCCGATGTTTTGCTGGACCTGGTTGGTCACGGCGTTTTTGCTGATTTTGGTGGTTCCAGTGCTAGCAGGTGGAGTCACGATGCTGTTGTTTGATCGCCACTTCGGTACCAGTTTCTTTGATGCAGCCGGGGGTGGAGATCCGGTTTTATTTCAGCATCTGTTCTGGTTCTTCGGCCACCCTGAAGTCTATGTTCTGCTGTTGCCTTCTATTGGTGTGTTGGCTCATGTTATCCCAACCTTTTCCCGTAAGCCGTTGTTTGGTTATCGCTCCATGGTGGGAGCAATGTTGGCAGTCGCCACTATCGGCATGGTGGTCTGGGCTCACCACCAGTACACCATCGGTATGTCCTTAGGAGCTGTTACTTACTTTATGGTGGGTACCATTATTATTTCCATTCCAGTGGGGCTGATGATTTTTAATTTCATTGCCACTATGTGGCGGGGCGCGATGACCTTTGAGACGCCGATGCTATTCGCTGTGGCGATTATTCTGATGTTTACCTTCGGTGGCTTGAGCGGGGTGATGCTGGCGGTAGTGCCGGCAGATATGCAATATCACGACAGTATGTTTGTAGTTGCTCACTTTCACTATGTGCTGATGCCTGGGGCGGTTTTTGGTCTGTTTGCCGGGGTGTTTTACTGGCTGCCGAAATGGACCGGGCACATGTATGACGAAAAACTAGCGAAGATCTTCTTCTGGACCAACGTCATTGGTTTCAATATCACGTTCTTCCCTCAACATTTTCTTGGTCTGGCTGGAATGCCGCGAAGAATCGTCGATTACAACGTGATGTTTACTGAATTCAATATGGTATCGAGTATCGGAGCAATGATCTTCGGACTCAGTCATTTGCTATTGCTCTATATTGTTATAAAGACGATTCGCGGCGGTAAGAAGGCTGAGGCGAAGGTCTGGGAGGGGGCTCACGGCCTTGAGTGGCACCTGGATTCGCCTCCTGCGTTTCATACCTGGACTACCCCACCGGCAGCCATTGAATTGACGGATACTTATGAAAAACCCTGATCAGCAACAGAATCTTAAAAAGAAAAATTTACGACTAGCTGTGGTGCTGGGAAGCTTCGCGGTGCTGGTGCTGCTGACCTCCGTTCCCTTCTGGAAAGCAGTGCTGATTGAAATAGCGAAACAAAACGGATGAGCGACGTCCCCGTCAAAACCAAGAACAAGTCCATCAAAGACAAGAACAAGCGCTTGCTGCTGGTACTGTCTGGACTGGTTGTGGGCATGTTCGCCTTTGGTTTTGCCTTAGTTCCACTGTATGACCTGATCTGTGAAGTCACAGGTACACAATCTATTGCTCAGCGACAGTCAGTCAATGAGGTGATGCCACTGCAACCCGTTACAGATGCAGAGTTGCAGAGGACGCTAATCGTGAAGCTCGATACCACGGTGCACCCCAGTCTGCCTTGGGACATAGTCCTAGAGCAACCAGCGGTGATGGAAGTGAAGGTCGGGCAGGTTTACGAGGTGGTCTTTCGGGCCAGTAATCGCAGTAATGGATCGACTACGGCCCAGGCTATACCCAGCATTGCACCTTGGCAGGCTAATGCTTATTTCAATAAATTGGAGTGTTTCTGCTTTAGTCAGCAAACTCTGGCGGGGGGAGAAAACAGTGATATGCCATTACGGTTTGTGGTTTCACCAAAACTCCCTGATGGCATCAATTCAATCACGTTGTCCTATAGCGTTATGAAATTAGAGGACAATACCCTGGCACAGTTGGCGCGGTAGACGCTTTGTTCTACGTGGCGGTGTCCGGTAATACGGGAGACTAGGTATGTCAGCAAACCAGAACGCAGATCATTACTATATTCCAGGTCCTAGCCCCTGGCCGGTTATCGGCATGCTGTCTTTGCTGACCACGCTGCTGGGAACGGCCCTGATGATAAATGGGGTTACTGTCGGTAGTTATGTGGTTGTTGCGGGGCTGCTGTTGTTTGGATATCTGTTGTTCGGCTGGTTTAGCGATGTGGTACGAGAAAACCTCAGTGACTGTTATAACCATCAGGTAGATACCTCGTTTCGGTTGGGGATGATCTGGTTTATCGCCTCTGAAGTGTTTTTCTTTTTAGCGTTCTTTGGAGCCCTATTTTATATCCGCAATATTGCGTTACCCTGGCTTGGCGGAGATGGTTATCTGGGCATGAGTAACGAAATTCTCCATCAAGAGTTTTCTCCTGCCTGGCCCAGTCAAGGTCCAGGCGCGGTGGGTGGGGAATATAGAGCCATGGGGCCGTGGGGGATTCCTGCCATCAACACCTTTATCCTGCTGAGCAGTGGCGCCACCGTTACCTGGGCCCATTGGGGATTAAAGCTTAATAAACAGAGCCATTTGATTTGGGGATTGACGTCCACCATTGTGCTCGGGTTGCTATTTGTGGCGTTGCAGGCCTATGAATATAGTCATGCTTATAGCGAACTTAATTTGACCCTGGGAACCGGGGTCTATGGTTCAACCTTTTACATGCTTACCGGGTTTCATGGTTTCCATGTGACCATGGGTACCATCATGCTAATGGCGATACTCGGCAGAAGTTTGAAAGGTCACTTTAGTCCTCACAATCATTTTGCCTTCGAAGCGGTCGCTTGGTATTGGCACTTTGTTGATGTGGTCTGGCTTGGGCTGTTTATCTTTGTCTACTGGATGTGACTGTCACGAGAGAGTAGTCAGGAGAAACCGTGAGGTTGTATCACACCCAAAAGATAGCCGCCAATCAACAGCGCAAAAAGTAAAAAGGAGAGGGCTATCCTGATTGTTAATGCTTGCAGTAAGCGCACCCCAGTGTCGTCGCCGTCATCTTTGGCCAGGCAGTACATGCCACGGACAAGGGCCGCAACAATAAAGACCAGGATTAGCAGGACGGGCAGTTTCATTATGATATCCATGGTGGAGCCTGCGCAGGGTATAGGTATTGATGGCCAATACAGAACCCTGAAAGGTTACAACTACAACAAACCACAGCAGTTACGGCAGCGGTATACGGATGTTTCTGATAATTCGGACTTATCTAATAATAGGACAACATGATTCTAGATGATGCTCAATTTTCTCCTCATTGGATCCCATCATTGATCGGGCTGGCGTTGGTCATTAGTTTTTGCAGTTTGGGTCTATGGCAATTGGATCGGGCAGAACATAAACGCCACTTATCTGTGGTTCTCAGTGAACGTCAGCAACAGTCGCCACTGCTGCTCAATGAGGCCCATAGCAGCAGTCTTGATGCTGAGGAGGTAGAGCACCGTACTCTGACCGCATTTGGGACTTACCTACCGCATAAAACCGTATTTATTGAGAATCGAAAACATCGGGGCAAGACCGGTTTTTATGTAATTACCCCGCTTTTAGTAGCTGATTCCGGTGAGCTGTTGCTGGTCAATCGAGGCTGGGTTAAGGCCGACGCAACACTGGATCCACCGGTAATCGTTACCCCCGAAGCGGTTGTAAGAGTTACAGGTGTGGCAACTATACCCGCAGAGCCCGTTTTGGATCTAAGAGACGATCAGTTGCTGCACAGTACAGAGATGCAGCGCTGGCCGTTTTTTACCTTAAAACGCTTCAGTCAGTGGAGCGATGAGCCTGCTTATCCCTGGTTGATGTTGTTGTCAGCCGACAGTGAATCCGGTTTTGTGCGGAATTGGCCAAAGCCGCGGGTGGATGACAGCATGCATATCGGCTATGCCCTGCAATGGTTTGCTTTCGCGATTATCGTTTTGGTGATATGGGTGAAACTGTCGATTAACAAACAACAAAGTAGAGAGGCGATCGGATAGATGGAAATGACTGTCAAGGCGACTCGACGTTCGGCCCCGTTAACGCTATTACTGTTGGTCGCGCTATTTGCCGTACCACCGCTGTTGGGCTGGTTGTATTTTTTCAATCCTCAGTGGTTGCCAGATAAACACAATAATAATGGCGTGCTGATTCAACCCTCTCGCAGCCTGCAAGCTGTTAGTTTGCGTAGTAGCGATGGTCGCTTGATCAATATAGGCGAAATGAACAACGCCTGGCGCATGCTGGTGGTCTCGGAGGCTGGTTGCAGTGAAGGCTGCCTAGAGCGGCTGGACAGTTTGCAGAAAATAAGACGTGCGACCGGCGCTGGTCGGCAACGCATACAATCGGTGTTGCTAGTGTTATCGGGGCAGTCTGACACGGCCCTGCAGCAGCGGGTTCCGCCAGAGACCGAAATTATATACAGCAGTGCAGATCAGAAAAGTGCCGTCATAGCACTCTTCGAGATGGAAAACAGCGCCGCTGCTGACAATAGCTTTGTTATCGACCCGTTGGGGGCCTTAATGATGCGGCATAACCATTCCATTCTCAGCCAGAAACAGATCCTCAAAGATATGGAAACGCTGCTGAAGATCTCACAGAACTGGGTTAAAGGAACTCAATATGGCCACAATTAATGTTGTTTCTCGTCCCACATCAGCGCTTTCCTGGCGCAGCTATTACCAGCTGACCAAGCCCAAAGTGGTGTTGCTGATCAGCTTTACTGCCTTGGTGGGAATGTTGCTTTCGACACCAGGGGCGGTGCCATGGCAGCTATTGGTGTTTGGCTTGCTTGGCATCTCCATGGCAGCAGCGTCAGGAGCGGTGATCAACCATATTATTGATCAACGTATCGATGCGGTGATGGCCCGCACCAAGCGCAGACCTATTCCCAGTGGCAATATGGATACTCCCCACGCCGCTGGTTTTGCTGCTGCTTTGGCGTTGGCTTCGATGTTGATATTGTATTTTCTGGTGAATGGGCTGACCGCAGCTCTGACGTTTATGGCACTAATCGGCTATGCCTTTATTTATACGGTATTTCTGAAACGAAATACTCCGCAAAATATTATCTGGGGAGGGCTGGCAGGTGCTGCACCGCCACTATTGGGATGGTGCGCAATTACCGGTGAAGTAACTACAGAAGCCTTCATATTACTGCTGATTATCTTTGTTTGGACGCCGCCACATTTCTGGCCTTTGGCTATTCATCGTAAAGAAGATTATGCCAAAGCAGGGTTGCCGATGCTGCCCGTGACTCATGGGGTTCGTTTTACCAAAAATCAGATTTTGCTTTACAGCCTGATGCTATTGCCAGTATCGGTGATGCCATTTGCGGTGCATATGAGCAGTGCGATTTACATGCTAGGCGCGACCCTTTTAGGGCTTGGATTTGTCTGGCAGGCATGGCGGTTATGGCGGGATGATGGCAATCGTTATGCGATGAAGACGTTCCGCTATTCCATCGTCTATTTGAGTTTGTTGTTTGCGCTGTTGTTGGTTGATCACTACATGATTATTTGGCTGCCGTCTTAATAACGAACCACAATTAGGTGCGGCGTCTGAAGAAGGTGACTAGCATAATCCAGACGAACAGGATGCCGCCGATAATTGCCAGCAGGCCACCGATCCCCATGACACCCATCGCCATCTTTGCCGAAAGGCTGTCTAGTCCCTGAGCGGCTCCAGCGGTCTTTCTCTGAATGCCTATGGCGCCGGATAACGCCAGGCCAGTGATATGCAGTAATTGGCCGAAACCGTAGCAAAGGGGCTGAGCGCAGGCTAGTTTGCCGGTAATCGGCTTGTAGCCTAAATAAGGTAGCAACAGGTAAGCCAGTCCCATCAGCGCCAGGGTGACGCCGACAATCGAGCCGTGATAGTGGGCCGGGATAATGGTATTGATGCCGGATATCATCAAGGCTATAACCCCGCCACTGCCAAACAGAACCATCGACATGATCAGCGTCAGGCGCAGGGGGCGTTGATCTGCGGTCACCGGGGCTGCACGCTTTAATCCCCACAGTAAAACCAAGCCCACTGGTACCGCTGCAAGTGCTCCGCCATATTGCATCAGCCGGGTAAAGGCGATGCGTGATTCTGCAGATACAGTGGGGTAGTAGAGGTAGATTAGTGGTACTAGTAGAACGGGCACTAATCCGATCCACAGGCAGTTGCCGAGCCAACGTTGGGAGAAAATCAATGGGACGCCACTGGCGATTGCCAGCAGTATCCAGGCTAGCAGCAGCATTTGGCTAAAGGCAAATTGCAGGCTGTGCCCGGCGCCCCAGAACAGTAATTCATAGAATCCTTGTCCGCTAATGCTGGCGGGAATATCGATCCAGCTCCAGCCCAAGGCACCAATGGCTATAGCAGTGGCAACGGCTGAACTGATGGCGGCGACCTGCAGGGGTGGTGCCTTGAAAAGTGCGTTTTTCCATTGGCAGCAGATCAGCGTTAGCACTAAACGAATGGCAATTCCGGCACCAAATAACCCTAGTGCGATGAAGAAGAGGGGGCGTTGCAGCACCGGTACGTAGTTGTTCATTAATGGGCTGCCTTCGCCGAAGAAGGCAGAGACGGCGATTAGCAGCGTGCCGACGACTGACAAGGCAAATGATAGGGTTCCGAGGTGCGAGAACCTGAGGGTGCCGGTGTTATCTGCAACTGACCAGATAACACCGGCCATGGCCAGAAACCAGATTAATACCGATTGATCAACGTGAATGACCAGCGCGGTTCGAAAGAAGTCTATCCACGGAAAGAATTGACTGGCCCCTGGTACTCGGGACAACACTAGCAATAGTGCGAAAATACCGGCAATGGCCAGAGCTAATACCCCAAGGTGCAACCAGTGTCGGGCTTGTCGTTGTTGCAACGGATGCAGGCGGAGCAGGTCGAGGGTGGACGGCTCTGACGTAGGCTTCAAAGAAAGCACCTCATTGTAGACAAAGGTTGAGACTAACGTTTGCTGCTTTTAAGCGGCGATAAATCAGGTAAGCTGCAGTAATTAAAGCAGGTTTGATAGCGAGGTTCCCATGGCAGAGCTCAAGATTCAACCGAAATTCAAGTTCCAACAACGTCTTGCTTTTGGTTGCTGTCTGCTTGCCTTGGTGGTGATTATGCTGGGTGCTTATGTGCGCCTGTCTGATGCTGGTCTGGGCTGTCCTGACTGGCCCGGATGTTATGGTCAATTGACGGTTCCCAGTACATCGGATGAGGTAGCCTCGGCCAATGCCAGCTACCCGCAACGTCCGCTAGAAACGACTAAAGCTTGGAAGGAGATGGCTCATCGTTATCTGGCAGGTACTTTGGGTCTCGCTATCGCGCTTTTGGCGGCGCTGGCCTGGAAGAACCGCGTCAATGCGCAGCAACCGAAACTTCTGCCAGGGTTGCTGCTGGCAACGGTAACCTTTCAAGCTTTGTTGGGTATGTGGACGGTTACTTTGTTGGTAAAACCTTTGATTGTTACGTCACATCTGTTGGGAGGATTGGCCACAGTTTCGATGCTCTGGTTATTAAGTCTACGTTTGCAGGAGCAGCCAGGTCACAAGTTGCAACGCCCCAGGCTATTCTATTTTGCTTTGCTAGGGTTGTTGATATTGGTAATGCAGGTTTTTCTGGGAGGCTGGACCAGTACCAACTATGCGGCTATTGGCTGTACTGAGTTTCCGACCTGCATTAACCAGAGCTGGTGGCCGCCTATGGATTTTTCCGAAGCCTTTGTGCTTTGGCGTGGTTTGGGGGTGGATTACGAGCATGGAGTGCTGGAGTATTCGGCACGCACTGCCATTCATATGACCCACCGCATTGGTGCCTTGATTACGGCCTGCTACCTCGGATTACTGGCGTGGCGGCTGGCGCAGTCGGATCAGCAGGCTAAGGTGAGGTTCGCCGCGAAAGCCTTGCTGGCGTTGCTGTTGGTCCAGTTAGTCCTAGGTGTGACTAATGTGCTGGCGCAGCTGCCGTTGGCGGTGGCTGTTGCTCATAACGGTGTTGCTGCTATGTTGGTGTTGTCGATGCTGACGCTGTTGTTTAGGCTGAGAATGCCCTCGGCAGAACTCAATCAACGGTAGTTATAAACTCGTTTATAGGCAGGCTTAAAGACCGCGATATCGGCGGTTTTTTCTATTCTTTGATTTTGTTCATATCCACTAATACCAAGCCAACAATGCAATAACCGAAATTGGCGTCGGCACCGAAGTCCAGAAACCTTACGCTCCTCTCTTCGCATAATTCGCTGAACTGTTTGTATCCTCTTGGTACTGAAGCGCCAAGGTGGTGAAGTCTGTGCTTAAAAGTCCTGAAATCGGCATCGTAATCATCGCCACTAAAGAGCGGGATAATCATATCCAGGTGATCGTCGTCGACCTGGCAGGGGGTGGTAGTGATAAATATCAATTCAATCTCTCTTTGTTTCTTTACGTTTACGTAAAGGTGGTGTAAAACATTCTTTGCCTTACCCAGGCGGGTCTATAGTTACAGAGAGCCTTTTTTAAAGATTCTCTTTGCAATTTAGACGTAGCAGACAGGTGAACCCTCAAAAGGGGTTTGCAGTAATCCACTCTAATCCAGATGAGGATGCTATGAATTTGGATACCAAAGAAAGGGCTGTGCACAAGCTCGCGTTCATCCGTGGTGATGAACTTAAGATCCCCACACTAAAAATCCTGAAACAGGATGGAACTCCTTACAATGGAGCTCAAATTCCGGATATCTCCCAGGATAAATCCCTCCAGATTTACCAGGCCATGGTGCGCACTCGGGTGTTGGATGAGCGTATGCTGGCGGCTCAGCGTCAGGGCCGAATTAGCTTTTATATGCAATCCACCGGGGAGGAAGCGACTACCGTTGGTTTCGCTGCAGCCCTGCAAGATGACGATATGATCATGGCGCAATATCGTGAACAGGGTGCGCTGGTGTATCGAGGATTTTCTCTCGACGAATTTATGAACCAGTTATTCAGCAATGAACTGGATTACGGTAAAGGGCGGCAAATGCCGGTCCATTACGGTTCCGCGAAGTTGCACTACATGACGATATCTTCCCCCCTAGCCACCCAGATTCCCCAAGCTACTGGCTATGCCTACGGGCAAAAGCTAGCAGCCAACGGTCGCTGTACGGTAACGGTGTTTGGCGAAGGGGCGGCGTCAGAGGGTGACTTCCATGCGGCGCTCAATATGGCATCGGTGCTGAAGGTGCCGGTGATCTTTCTGTGTCGCAACAATGGCTATGCCATCTCCACTCCTTCCAGTGAACAATTTGCCGCCGATGGTATTGCTCCTCGCGCGCTGGGATATGGCATGCATGCCATACGGGTGGATGGTAACGATATCCTGGCTGTTTATGCGGCCATGGTCGAAGCGCGGCGAATGGTGGTTGAAACCAATGAACCGGTGCTCGTGGAGGCTATGAGTTATCGTCTTGCAGCGCATTCCTCTTCAGATGATCCGTCGGGTTATCGCAGCAAAAAAGAGGAAGAAAAGTGGCGTAGCAAGGACCCCTTGCTACGCATGAAACAGTGGTTGATCTTGCAGAAATGGTGGTCGGAGCAAGAGGATCAGGCCCTGTTCGAGCGTGAGCGCAGCGATGTTCTGAAAATCATGAAGGTTGCAGAAAAGCGACCAGCGCCATTGCTTGATGATTTAGTCACCGACGTCTATGACCAGCCGACGCCCATATTGCAGGAGCAACTACAGCGCTTGAAAGAGCATATTAGGCGCTACCCTGAGGCTTATCCTCGTACGTCAGGGAGGATTGATCATGACTGAAATGAATTTGCTACAGGCGGTCAACAATGCTCTTGATATGGCTATGCAGGCAAACAATAAAGTAGTTTGTTTTGGCGAGGATGTGGGTAGTTTTGGAGGCGTTTTCCGGGCTACCAGCCATCTGCAAGAGAAGTACGGCACTGATCGCTGTTTCAATACCCCCCTGGTCGAGCAGGGGATTATTGGATTTGCCAATGGTTTAGCGGCGCAGGGAACGGTAGCGGTGGCGGAAATCCAGTTTGCTGATTATATATTTCCGGCCTTTGATCAGATCGTCAATGAATCGGCAAAATATCGCTACCGTTCTGGCAACCTGTTCAATGTGGGTGGGCTGACAATCAGAGCGCCTTATGGTGGAGGCATTTCTGGAGGGCACTATCATTCCCAGTCTCCAGAAGCTTATTTTGCCCATACCCCAGGGCTAAAAGTCGTCGTGCCGCGCAACCCTTACCAGGCTAAAGGGCTGTTATTGGCGTCTATCCGGGATGCCAATCCGGTGATATTTTTGGAGCCTAAGCGGATCTATCGTGCGTCGGTAGGAGAGGTTCCAGAACAAGATTATCAGTTGCCTTTGGGGAAAGCGGAGGTCACCAAAGAAGGTACGGATATTACCCTGCTAGCCTGGGGTGCACAGATGGGATACCTGGAGCAAGCCGATGAAATGGCCGCAAAAGAAGGAATCTCCTGTGAACTTATCGACCTCAGGACGCTGTTGCCTTGGGACATTGAGACGGTAGTGGCATCGGTTAAGAAAACAGGGCGTTTGCTGGTCAGTCACGAAGCGCCGCTGACGGGGGGATTCGCCGGAGAAATCGCAGCGACTATTCAAGAGCGCTGTTTTCTTTATTTGGAATCACCGATTTCCCGGGTGGCCGGGTTGGATACTCCCTACCCATTAGCGTTGGAAAAGGAATACATTCCTGACCATCTGAAAATTTTCGAAGCGATCAAGCACAGTATTAATTTCTAGGGAGCCAGCAGATGTTAAAAGATTTTATCCTGCCGGATATCGGTGAAGGCATTGTTGAGTGTGAGCTGGTGGAATGGCTGGTTGCAGAAGGCGACATGATTGAAGAAGACCAGCCTGTTGCGGATGTGATGACCGACAAAGCGCTGGTGCAGATACCCTCTCCCCATGGGGGGCGGGTAGCAAAACTTTATTATAAGCAAGGAGACAGTGCCAAGGTTCATCAGCCCTTGTTCGCCATCGACCTGGAGTCTCCTGTTGGCGATAGCGATAGTTCAGCTTCTGCAGCCGAGGGGTTAGCCGTCAGTGAAGACTTTATTCTGCCGGACATCGGCGAAGGTATTGTCGAGTGCGAACTGGTGGAATGGCTGGTGGCCGTCGGCGAGCATATTGAGGAAGATCAGCCGGTGGTGGATGTGATGACGGACAAAGCGCTGGTGCAGATCCCCGCTTACACGGCCGGTATTGTTACTCAACTGTACTGTCCTCAGGGGGAGTTGGCTAAGGTACACCAGCCGCTCTACGCCATTGTTCCCGATGAAGTGAAAGAGATCGCTGCGGAAGCGGTTAGGCCAGCTATCAAACGTACTTCGATGAGTAATGCCGTGGTAGAGCCGGTGGTGAGCGCAGCCGTTCTTAAGGGACCAGTCTTGGCGAGCCCGGCGGTGCGTCGAATGTGTAGAGAGTTTGAACTGGACCTTAGTGAAATACCCGGTTCAGGGAAAAATGGCCGGGTACTAAAGCAAGACGTGCTCAGCTTTCAGGCCAGTTCCTCTGCACCGCCGAAACCTGCTTCATCCCATGCTGTTGTTGCTTCATCCGATGCTGTTGCTGCAGTCGGAGGCGATTCTGCAGTGATTGTTGAAGGGATGGTTGAGTCGGCAACCCGAGTGGAGCCTATTCGCGGAGTGCGCGCTGCCATGGCGCGGCAGATGGCGTTATCGGCCCGCACGATCCCTCATTTTACTTTTGGCGACGAGGTGGATGTTACCAACCTGCTTAGGGTCAAGACGCAACTTAAAGCCAAGGCTGAGAAGCAGGGCGTGAAACTCACACTGATGCCGTTCCTGATGAAGGCGCTAGCTATTGCGGTGAAAAAATACCCTCTGCTCAACAGCAAGGTGAACGACGACTGTAGTGAAATTCACTACCTTCCAGAGTGCAACATAGGCATGGCAGTGGATTCTGAATCTGGGTTATTGTTACCCAATATTAAGGGTGTTGATCGGCTCAGTATTCTGGAAATTGCGGCAGAAGTGCAGCGGTTAGCAGAAGCGGCGCGTAAAGGGCGTGTGGCACCAGAAGACCTCAAGGGCGGGACCATTAGTATCTCTAACATTGGTAGTCTAGGGGGTACCTATATGGTACCGGTGATCAATCCGCCAGAGGTGGCGATTGTGGCCCTTGGACGGGTGCAGCACTTACCTCGATTTAATGATGATGGACAAGTAGAGGGGCGCAGCATAGTTGCTATCAGCTGGTCCGGGGATCATCGGGTTATCGACGGTGGCACCATGGCCCGGTTTAGTGCTTTATGGCAGTCTTACCTTGAGGATCCGGCGTCGTTATTGCTGGATATCAGTTGATTGTATCGATGGAATGGCGCTGATACCGGCCATTCCATCCTTATCCAGGTCTGGCAATGGATTACCCCAATCTGCAGCAATTCTATATCCCGGAAGAGCAATCGATCTATTTGCTCAGTCATGCTGATGCCCAGAAACTAAAAGACTGGGTACAGCTCTGTAAACAGCAACTTCAGCAGTTGGGATATCGACATATTGAGCTGATCGGTAAGGGCGCCTTCGGATTCGTATTTGCAGGTTTGGGGCAGGGAGGTAAAACTCTGGTGTTCAAGTTTTCTCGTATTAATCTGCCTATGCATGTGCAGGACCGCCTGGAAGAAGAAGCCTTTATGCTCGGCCAGGTTGACCATGCTCGAGTGCCGCAGCTGATCGAATTCCAACGTATCAAACGCCAGGCAATCTTGGTGATGGAGCGGGCGCCGGGTGTCGATCTGGAACAATGGTCCTTGCGTCATGGGCGCTTATCCCCGCGGCTGATTATCCATATTGCTCATCAGCTGGTAGAAATATTACAGGGACTTCGAGGGCCTCTGATTGCCAGTAATCGGCCCTTGGTACATGGCGATATAAAACCCTCCAATGTCATGTTTGATCCTGATAGTGAACGAATAACCCTGATCGACTGGGGTTCATCGGTCTACGCGCAGCTGGATGACAGCGGCCAGTTTGTGGCCAATCAGGTGATGGAGCTAATGTCGGGTGACTTGCAGCAGTCCAACGCTCGCCTGGGGGATGTTTATTTCATTGGGCCAGAACAGATCAACGGCGGACTATCATCGCCGCATTTTGATGAGCAGGGGCTGGCAGCAACGCTCTATGCTTTGGCTTCGGGGCAATCCTGCCGCTTTGGGTATCAGGCTATCCCGGCGACGTCTTTGGGACTGCCTGTCGAATTTTCCCGGGTCTTGCAGCAAATGCTGGAAGGAGATCAGCGGCAGCGAGCGATGGCCGGAGACTATTTGTTGCGTAATATGGATGCCATGGCGGGCAATCTGATGCTTGACCTGCAAGAGCCTGAGGAACCACATCTCATACCGGTCTGGTCTCATCAGCAGGTTCAGAATATTGAGACCGTTGCCTATACCTCACGTAAAGCATTCCTAAAAGAGGAGGGGCTGGATGAGTCGTTGCAGGATATGGATGAGGTTCAGTTTGATCGCTACTACAAAAATTTCCTGCAGGGTATGGGCGAGACCGAAAAAGCTTTTTTGGCCAGCATCAGCCGTTTAGGCAAATATCCGGTGGTGGGTGGGATCGCGGTGCGCTGGGAGAAAGGAGGGGTCTATATTGATTCCTGTCTTAATCTTCATGACGACCATCTGCGGCCGGCTTTTATTAGTTCGGTAAACAATATGGTGACTCTGGCTAGGGCCATCAATCGGCAGGGGGTATTCAAATGTTGCTTTTTTAATGCCAAAGATACTTTGCATGTAGAGCGGTTGGATGTACGCCAGAGTTTTGTGCCTCCGGCGGGATCACAGATCCCCTACGAGGTATCTCTAGCACCGGAACTGGAAGATCAGAGCCGTGTTCATTCTTATTTTGAAGATGGCAGGGATCCAGAAGAGTTTTTGGAGTTACCCGAGGCCATCATCGAGCAACTGCAAAAGCTTAATGACATTCACCATAGCGGGCTGATTATTTTTGAAAGTCTGCCCACACACCTTAAAATTCATAGCTACTATCGTTTGCTGGATCCCTCCCGTCAGCAGGAGTTTGAAAGGCTGCTCGAGAATATCCTTAACGTTATTCCGAAAATATCCGAGTTGGGTATCGCAGGGTTTATGAAAATGCCCTATAAAGATACCCGTTTTTTCACCCATATAGAGCGGATGCCAGAGAGTTTCTATCCGAGAAATCCAAAGATTCTGGAAGACAGCTGAGGGTGGCGATGTATGTGCTGGAACCTTATCTGCAACTATGGTCTGATTAGTCGTCATAAAAACAATTAATTCAATCTGGACCGGGAGAACACCATCAATGTCTGCTGCAGGAAATATGCGGGTATCAGTGTTTCAACAGGGTAATGGTGTGGTCAAATTTTTAGCATCGCTGGTGCTTATCCTTATGCTAGCAGGCGTGGCGTATCTGTTGTTGATGCGCAATGATGCATCGTTGCCTTTAGGTGGCGATCCGGTCGCCGGACGTTCGGCTCTTGGCGATCTGAATCAGCCGGATAATACTCTGCGAAATAATGATGGCAAGCCTCTTACACCTCAGCAACTGATGACCTTAAAACCGCTTGCGGGCAATGCCACAAACAGTTCTTTAGCCGGTACAAACTCCAGTGCTGATGCTAGCACCAACATTGGCAATCGCTTAATTTCAAATGACTCTCAATCTTCACCATCGACAGGAACTTTACATAGCCAGCAGATGGATAAGGGCAGTGCCGCAAGGTCGATGTCTGATAGCGGCGCACTATTGATGTCATCAAAAACCAAGGCACCAGTGAAAAAGCCTCTACCAAGTCTTAATAACAGTGATCGAGAAATCAGAGCGGTATTAGTTTCACTGGATGCCACGTTGCTATTGACGGACTGGTTGGTTGATGAAGAATTGGTGAGGAAGTTTGTGGTGATGGTCGATAATATGGCCGCGGGGAATATTCCTCGAAAGCACAGCGTTATACGACCGTTAAGCACCAGTTTTAGAGCGCTTGAGCAGGGCGAGCAGATGTTTTTGGATGGCTACAGCTTTGGTCGATATGGACCTTACGTTGATATGTTGTCTGCTCTGAATGCGTCTCAAGTCAGTGCTCTGTATCGCCGTTACTACCCCCTGATGCAACAGGCCTACGGAGAGCTTGGCTACCCTAGGGAATCTTTTCATGAACGTTTGTTGGTGGCTATGGATCACCTGCTTGATAGTCCTGTCAGGGAGGGCAACATCGAACTGAAGCGCCCTTCAGTGATGTTTAAATATGCAGATCCAGAGCTAGAACAGTTGTCTGATGTGCATAAGCAAATGCTGCGTATGGGGCCGGAAAATACTCGAAAACTGATCAATCGATTGACCGTATTACGCAGTACTTTGCGTCTGTTAGGCCATGGATAGAGTCGGTTTTATGATGTTGCAGTGGCGTATATTGGTGTGTTTTATCTTCTTTTATTCTTATTCCAAAAGGAGATGTAAGATATAAGATGTTGATTATTAAAAGAAAAATACAATTATTTCTTGTGATAAAAAAGTTATTGCGTGTGCGTCATTATTTTTCTGGATTTTCAGTTCTTCTGCGGTTAGGCTCTTAAGCGTTTATTTCTAATAAAAACAAAAAAAGAGGACATCGCTTATGGATGCCCGAGTTCCCTTCAGTGCCTATCGTTGTGAGGTACTGCCTCAGTGGATTGATTACAATGGTCATATGAACGTAGCTTATTATGTTCTGGCCTTTGATCATGCCACCGACGCCTTTCTTGAAAATATCAATCTGGGTCCAGGCTATGTGCAGGCCACCAGTAGGTCCGTCTTTGTCGTTGATATGAACGTGACCTATAAACGCGAAGTCTGCGAAGGTGCCCCTTTATATGTCACTACCCAGTTGCTTGAGTGCAGTGACAAAAAAATCAGGTTATTTCATCAGATGTTTCATGAGTCAGAAGGCTTTCTAGCGGCAACCAATGAGTTGCTGCTGGTGCATGTCGATCTGGACTCACGCAAAGGCTGCTCTTTTCCCGCCCAGGCCGTCTATAGACTTGAGGAAATGGGTCGACACCATCACAGTCTTGAACATCCAGAAAATGTTGGCAGGATGTTAAGTCTTTAGCCGCATTTTTCTTTCTTCGTAAGCTGGCAAGCGATTGGATTGACCTGCCTGCCAGTTTACGGTTCTATAGCCGTTTCTTAGATTCCCGTTTATTCTTAGCGTCAATAGCAGGTTCTGTGATCTTCCGATGAATGTGAAAATCAAACGTGAAGCTTGGATCCACGAAGCCTTTTCTGCATTGGCCGACGGCGGCCTTGAATGCATCAAGGTGGAAGCCTTGGCGAAACGCCTAAAAGTGACCAAGGGCGGCTTTTATTGGCATTTTAAAAATCGGAATGAATTGCTCGACGCACTGTTGCTAGAATGGAAGCGCGGGCGCGTTGAAACGATTCACCAGCAGGTCAGTCGTGATCAACCCGCTGCACAGACTTTGCGACAACTGCTGGAACTATATACCGATCATACCAATCCAAGAGGAAGGGCGATCGAATTGGCCGTTCGGGATTGGGCGCGTAATTCAGAGACGACAGCCATCACGGTTAGGGCTGTCGATACCGAGCGATTGGATGCGGTTGCGGGACTGTTTTTGAAGCTGAATTTGAGTTCACAGGAAGCTTTTAGCCGCGCCTATCTGTTTTATAGTTATGTCTTTGGTCAGAGTCTGCTGAACTATGATGGTCAAGCGCTAGGTGAAGATCAGATCAAGGCCCAGTGTGAAGGTTTTCTGATTCCTTCCCATTGATCCATTTCCTTACCTGATAAATACCTTCTCTGGTTGTTGTTGAACCGATGTCCTCCTAGTTCCATTGCCTCTGTTGATTCAGAAATTGAGATGAACACAGAGACCAAAGGGCATACAATGTTCCGCTGTTTGAAGTTAGGTTTACAGAAGGTAATAGCATGACCGCGCTCAGCGTTAATCTCAATAAAATCGCCCTGGTTAGAAATTCTCGGATGTCCGGTGTGCCTAGCGTTACCGATGCTGCCATCGTTGCGCTAGAGCATGGTGCGGACGGCATTACTGTTCACCCTCGACCGGATATGCGGCACATTCGGCCAGAGGATGTCTATGCGTTGTCCGCTATGCTGGAGGTCGAGTTTAATATAGAAGGAAACCCCTTTGAGGATGCCCTGGGCGACTATCCAGGTTTTATGCAGCTGGTTCGCGACGTGAAACCCGAGCAATGTACATTGGTTCCGGATTCACAAGATCAGCTGACTTCTGATCATGGCTGGAATTTGGCCGCTGAAGGTGACCGACTCAAACCCATTATTGCTGAGCTTAAGGAAATGGGGATTCGAGTCAGCTTGTTTATGGATGCGGAGTCAGAAGAGTTCCCCCTAGCCGCAGAGCTGGGTGCAGATAGAGTCGAGCTATATACCGAAAGTTATGCCGATGCCTATGGCACCGAAATCCAGCAGCAGGTATTTGAACAGTTTGCCGCAGCTGCAAAGAGAGCTGCCGCAGCGGGGCTTGAAATTAATGCCGGTCACGACCTTGATCAAGAGAACCTGGGGCTATTGGCCTCTATTCCTAATCTTGAAGAAGTCTCTATCGGTCATGCTCTAATTGCCGATGCTTTAGCAATCGGATTGGGGCCAGCAGTGCGGGCCTATAAAGATATATTGCTGCAGGCAGGGCGCTGATCGACATGGCTATTGAAGATCCGATTAAAATTGAACTTGGTTATGATAGCCATAGCCGACTCAGCGAATATGATCGTCTGGTGTATCCAGTGGTTTCTCGACGCTCCCGGGGGCTATCTTTAGGGATAAATCTAAATCCTGACAAACGCTGCAATTTTGATTGCGTTTACTGCCAGGTCGAAAGAACAGACCCACCGGTGACTCGGCGTCCTGATATCAAGCAGCTGGAAATGGAGCTGCGGCATTGGCTCAATGAATTGGAGCATGGCGAATATCGTGGCTATCAACTGAAAGACATCGCGCTGGCTGGTGACGGTGAGCCCACCAGCGAAAAACAATTGCCGCAAGTGCTGGAGTTGCTGTTGTCCCTTAAACAACAGCATTCCAGTCTGACCGATATAAAATTGGTTTTGTTTACCAATGGTAGCGGTATTGACCGCGTCGATTTAGCTGCTATTTTTCCTCGTTTTTATGAAGCCGGTGGGGAAGTCTGGTTCAAGCTTGATGCCTGGGATCAGACGAGCCTTGAGCGGATCAATCGTACGCGCCTTAAATTTGATCAGCTGATGTCAAAGTTGGAAAAGTTCGGTCAGCGATATCCAGTGATTTTGCAATCCTGCTTTTTTCAATGGCAGCAGCAGGCTTTCGACGAGCAGATATATCAGCCTTATCTCGAGCAGGTGCAGAGGCTTTTGCAACACAAGGTTGAAATTCACAAGATTCAAGCCTATACCTTAGCTCGAAAGCCTGCTGAATCTGAGGCCATGCCATGGGAGGATGAGGCCATGGATCAATTGGCACAATTGCTGCGTTCCAATCTGCAATTGCCGGTCGAATTGTTCTATGAAAAAGGCACAGAAGAGAGCACCTAAATAAGCGGAGTAACGGGCCTTAAAAGCCATGTCGCAATGCAGCACGCTGGTATTGACGTCTATTTTTTATACAGCTATAGTCCGTACTGCTCTATTACAAAGCAACCCTATAATTAGTAAAGGTGAACCTCATGTACGAGAACTTTTTTGAAGATATGCAAGGTCGCATGCAGCCTATTCTAAACTTGGCTGAAACTAACAAGAAAGCCATGGAAAAGTTAGCTGGTCTGCAAAAAGACTCCATGACTGATGTTGTTAACGCGAGTGTTGAGCAGTTCAAAGAGCTGGCTCAGTGCAAAGATCCTCAAGCCGCTTTGGATCTGCAGCTGAAATTTTACAAGTCACTGGAATCCAAGATGAGTGACACTGCTGAGAAGAGTATCGCCGCTATTACGGAAGCTAATGAAGCTTTTGTTGCTGTTGTCGAAGAGTCCGCAAAGAAAGCTGTTGCTGAAGTTGAAGGCGCTGCTAAGCAATTCTCTCCTAAGTAGTTAGCGCTTATAATTCTTAAAAACCTCCTGCCGGTATTGTCCGTCAGGGGGTTTTGTTTATTTTGGCCGCAGATAATTTGTTGCTGGCTTACCTCCCTTTATTCTCCAAAAAATAGCTGCTTTTATCCTAGCGATGCTTTCCAATCGCACTTCCTTATAGAGTAGGCTCTTTCCTTTTCGTCAGTGACTTGGCGTGCTAGGAAAGTGGATGTGGAAACTATTAACAACCAATGCTGCGCCGCACCAAAAATTATTGACTTATTCCGGGAGCAGCAATATAGTAGGCTATATCGAATTACTGCAGTGCAACATAAACTATCAAGGTGAACCTTATGTACGATAAAATCTTTGCTGACATGAAAACTCGTATGCAGCCTGTTCTTGATCTGGCTGAAAACAACAAAAAAGCTATGGAAACTCTGGCTAGTCTGCAGAAAGATTCCCTGACTGAAGTCATTAACGCTAGCGTTGAGCAGTTCAAAGACTTGGCTCAGGTTAAAGACCCTAAGGTTGCGCTGGAAAAGCAGACTCAGTTCTACAAAGCTCTTGAAGCTAAAATGAACGACACTGCTGAAAAGAGCATCGCTGCTATCTCCGCAGCTAAAGACGCTTTTGTAGCGGTTGTTGAAGAATCTGCTAAGAAGACTACTGAAGAAGTTGAAGCCGCTATCAAGAACGCTTCTAAAGCCGTTTAATTGATCTGATTACTTGCTTCTAAAAAAAACCCTCGCATGTTTCATGCGGGGGTTTTTTGTTGTCTGTGCAAATCCCCCGCCGTTCACCGTACCGTTATCCAATGAAATTAGACTGTTATCGAGAGGTGATAGGTTGCCGCTCACCAGTGACCTGCAATTCGCTGGTGTTGATGTGTTCTGCAATGCAGCAAAAGGTGTTGACAGGTTTTATATTGCTAAATATAGTAGCGACATTGAATTTATGCATTGCACAATAACTCTAAGGGTAAATACTATGTACGATCAAATTTTTGCTGACCTGAAAACTCGCATGCAGCCTGTTGTTGACCTGGCTGAAAGCAACAAAAAAACTCTGGAAACTCTGGCTAGTCTGCAGAAAGATTCCATGACTGAAGTTGTTAACGCTAGCGTTGCACAATTCAAAGCTCTGGCTGAGTGCAAAGATCCTAAGTCTGTTCTGGACCTTCAAGTTAAGTTCTACAAGGGCCTGGAAGCTAAGATGACTGACACTGCTGAAAAGAGCATTGCAGCTATCACCGAAGCTAAAGAAACTTTTACTGCTGTTGTAGAAGAGTCTGCCAAGAAGACTGTTGCAGAAGTTGAAGAAGCGGTTAAAAAAGTAGCTCCTACTAAAGCTGCTTAATTCCCTTTCTCAGCCTCTGAGAATATAAACCCCGCCGGGATTTTCCTTGCGGGGTTTTCTTTTTTTAGCCGGTCGCATTCAATTTTTGTCGTCGTCCCGCTCAGAAATGCAATTTCAGCAAAATTGAGGGGTTGCGTTCGTTGGCTCCCTTTACACCAAATTTGTTATTCCAATAGGCGTATTCAAACCCCGCGTAAAGAGGGTGGCTCATGTCTAAATGTTTACCGATATCCCATTTTATCTGTGAGGTGAAATTCATCTCGGCGGCGTGGCTGTCACTGCTGCTGGACCAATCAAGAAAGCCGTCATAAAGAAATGTGTGATTTGAGATTGAAAAGGGGTAGGCCCAGGACAGGGTTAACTGTTCGTCGTCAGGCTTAAGTTCGTTATCAACCAGGTAAAAGTTTAGTTTCAGGTATTTAAAACCTGGGGCTTGCAGATTAAAACCGATGCCATAGAGGTAGTTGTCAAAGCGGCGGCTGCTGGACCCCGACTCCCAGGTGGCTGCCAGCAAAACATCACTGACGGGACCAAAAGATAGATCAAGGTTGCCAAAGGTTTTTAAGTTTAGTCGGGGAGCCAGTTCGTAGTAGGTACTATATTGACCATTATGGTTTTTCAGGCGGTCGAGAAAGAAAAAGTTATCACCCCAGCCAAAGCCGCTGGCATGCTCCAGGGTTATGACCTGACGTTGCTTATCCCCCAGCTGATAATGATCGCCCTTCAGATAGCTAATGCTGGCATTACTGAATAGCATCTCTGCATGGACGTTAGGCGCAGTCACAGATATGAATACAAGTGCTATGAGCGTGCGAAGCTTCACCCTTTACTCCCATTCTGACAATATTTTGGTGCCAACATCGGTAGAGCTGGCCCGGTGTTCGATAATTTCATAATAGCCGTTGGCTAGTCCCGGTCAGCCTATCAGGCTTTAGACGCTAAGCACCAGCACCCGTCATACCCTGCTTATTGTTAGCAGCGCTGTGTTTAGCCTCTAGGAGTAAGTCGTTTAACGGTTTTTGCACTCTTCAATAAACACCGCAGGGCTTCGCGGTTTTATTGCCATACTTAAGTCAGAACAACTTTGTATCGAGTTCACACCGAGGAAGGGGGTTGCTCAATGAGCCTACGTATAGCGATCAATGGATTTGGCCGTATTGGTCGAAATATTGTGCGAGCACTTTATGAGGGAGGCTACCGACAGCAGATCGAAATTGTCGCGATCAATGATATGGGGGATGCTCATATCAATGCTCATTTGTTGAAATATGACAGTATCCACGGCGTATTCCAACAGACAGTGGAAGAAAATAAGCGTGATATTTTGGTTGCCGGCGACGGTATCAGAATTCTAAATGAAAAAGATCCGGCACTATTACCTTGGCGCGAATTGGCGGTCGATATTGTATTTGAATGTACCGGACGATTTACTGATGGTGCACAGGCGCAAGCACATCTACAGGCGGGTGCTAAAAAAGTACTGATTTCGGCCCCGGCAAAAAATGTGGATGCCACGGTGGTATATGGCGTCAACCATCAGGATCTTCGTGGCAATCATCAGATTGTCTCAAATGCCTCCTGCACAACCAACTGCCTGGCACCAGTCGCACAGGTGTTACATCAGGCGTATGGGATTGAAAACGGTTTGATGACCACAATACACGCCTATACCAATGATCAGGCACTCACCGATGTTTATGCGGAAGATCTATACCGGGCCCGTTCTGCCACCCAATCAATGATACCCACCAAAACCGGCGCAGCTGCAGCGCTGGGGCTGGTGTTGCCAGAGCTGAATGGTCGCATGGATGGTATGTCCGTCAGGGTTCCCACGGCTAATGTCTCTCTGGTGGATCTCAGCATTATTATCAAGGTTGATACCAATGTTGCCAACGTGAATCAGATTGTCAAAGATGCGGCATCTCAATCTAGCGTTCTGGAATACTCTGATCTGCCGTTGGTATCCATTGACTACAATCATAATCCTGCATCTGCCGTGTTCGATGCCAATCAGACGCGCCTGCAAGGACGATTATTGAAGGTTATGGCTTGGTATGACAACGAGTGGGGTTTCTCCAATAGGATGTTGGATACCGCTTTGGCCTGGCAGGCAGCAACATAATTCCTGTCAGCGCGTTATTGATATTGTGCCACTGTCGCGCAGGCTAAGGTGGTTGTTTGGAATGTTAGCTGTTGGGCAATAACTGTTTGCAGGGGCTTTTGTATGTGCTTATGTTGCACTTTGGAATTTCCATTGTTTGTCGCTACTATCTAGTAGCAGACGCAGTTTCTTCCTTTTCCTTTCGCTTTATAGAGTGCCTTGTCGGCCTGTTTTAGGGTATCGGCTTTGGCCTCCCGCTCGGCGACACCGATACTGATAGTCACGGATACGTTTTGTGTTTTAGCGGAGATCTGTCCGCGCATTTTTTTGCCTTGGTCATGGTTCTTCGGGCGTTCATCACTGCGCAACTGCAGGCTCGCATCTTCGATCGCTTGGCGTAGTTCTTCTAATGCCGGCAGTGTTTGGTCGCGCCTTTTTCCTGCAAAGACGACACAGAACTCTTCTCCGCCATAACGATAGGCTGTTCCCATTCGCACCTGGCGTAATTTTGAGGCTACGAGTTTTAGTACCTGATCACCAATATCGTGGCCGTAGGTATCATTAAAACGTTTGAAGTGGTCGATATCGAGCATCGCCAAGCTGTGACGTCGGCCCAAGTTCTGCAAACGCTGGTTCAGCGCGCGCCTTCCCGGTAGCCCGGTCAACTCATCCAGGTAGGCTAAGTTGTGGCTGTGAATAATTAACAGCACCAGCCATAGCAGCATGTTTAGGCTGACTAATGCTTGTTGCATCTGCGGGGGTAAAGGCTCAAGAATCAGCCAGGTACTAACGCCGACGGTAACCACTAAATAGCTTTCAAGTAATTCTGGATTTCGTATCCACAGGAAACCGCTCAGTAGCAGTGCCACTAATTGAACCAGCATCACCGAAAAGCTGTATGGAAGTGCAAAGGGCAGTAGCTCAATAGATGCGGGTTGCGACGCTAGCCACTGTTGTAGTTGGGGAAATTGCTGCTCAGTTAGCCACCAGCAAGCGCTAATCTGAGCAGCAAACAGCAGTAGGGCGACAATGTGTTGAGTCGAAAACAGGGAGCGATCCCTCAATAATCCAATAATCGCTATGTTTAGGGGGACCAGGGCCAATAACAGCTGTCGATATTCATCAACGGCGACATAAGCTGACGACAACCATAGGTGAATTAACACCAATATAGCGGTTATCAGAGCGCAACGGCTGCAATGAAAGCGCCAGGCGAGAATAAGGATCAGGGTTGACAGCAGGTAGGGTGTCCAAGGGAGTAGTTGGTGCCAAGGGGAAGAGAGCTCGCTTAGTAAAGGTGTTACGGAGTAAAGACCTGCGATCAGCAGCAAGGGTAGCCAGAGGTAGCGATAAGGCCTGATCAGTTCAAACAACGGTGGCTACTCCAGTCAGGTCAGAATCTAATGTCTAACAAAATGCTAGGCATCATCATGCCTGCCGTAGAAGGCAAATTCAATCGCTGTCATTGCTGTTAATCAGGGCGTCGAAAGGGTGTCACAACGCTGTTAAAACGCCTGAAAGTAAATCAGGCGCAGGATGTTTAGAGGGCGGAGGGGGGGATGCTCAGGCAGCCGAGGCGACTTTGCTACTGAATTGCTCAAAGGCATTGAGGGCCTCTGCCGCATACATCAGTGAGGGGCCTCCGCCCATAAATACCGCCATGGCTAACATCTCTTGCAGCTCCTCACGGCTGGCTCCGGTTTGCACCAGTTTTTTGCTGTGAAAGCCAATGCAGCCATCGCAGCGGCAGGCAATGCCGATTGCCAGGGCTATCAATTCCTTGGTTTTCAAATCAAGGGCGCCTTCCGCTGAGGCGCTTTTGGCCAGCTGTGAGAAGGCAGTCATTACGCCGGGCATGTCTTTGTGCATGGTAGCTAGGGTGGAGGATAGCTCCTGCGTTAGGTGGTTGTAGTCTTTAGCCATGATAGATAGTACTTGTTAAGATATCTCTTATTATTCTATATCTAATGTATAATATTAGAGATATCTTAACAAGCACTGGCCTGAGGCAAATTTAAAGGAAGGGGAGCGGTTATTCTGGCCGTTTGACGAGCTGGTTACGGTGTTGGTTAAACAGAGTCTCCAGTTCTGCTGTTGAAGTGGTTGAGCTAGCGGCTCTGCGGCCCGCCAGCAGTTGCTGATCAGATACCGTGAGTAAAGCTTTGATATTCGCTTTCAATTCTTTGGTCAAGGCTTCTTTAGCCATATCAGCCTGAACTTCGCAGAGCATACTGCTTATATCATTTTTTCCGCCTTTTTCATCCATTGAAGACAGGCATTCGTTATAGCGGCGATTATAGGTTAAGCGGCTGTTTTTAAGGATCTCCATCACAGAGATCAGCTTTTCCCGATAGAAATTGGAGGTGATAGAGACGTGATCCTGTTGGGCTGTTAGCTGGGTATAGCTGTCGATATGTACCTGTAGTTCTTGCTGGATACGGTTTAACGCAGACATGTCGATATCCGTTGACTGCAGGTGGTTGTTGGCGCTTCGAATCAGGGAGAATATTTTGTGGCGAATTTCGTTATCTGCAGCTTTTAGTTTTTCATGGGCAGCAGTCAATTCTAGCTTGGTCGCAGCGAGCTCTTTCTTTACCGCTTCATACTCATCTTTGAATGAAGGCTCACAACCAGCAAGCAAGAGGGCGATGAGGGTAACAAGGATAGCTCGCATCATAGGTCTGTACTTATATCCGCTAGTTAAAGGAGTGTAGTCGGTGCTTTATTTTCGTCCTTAGCATTCTTGTTAGCTGAACGCTTGGAGGAACCATTGACAGCTAGCTTCCAGCGTGTCGTCGATATGGTCAAACGGTAACATATGGCTGCCACCCTCAATAACAATTAATTCAAAGGGTTGAGCGCTATTCTCGACTATTTTCTTAGTGTAGCTGGTATTTAGGACGTCATCCTCACTGCCGACGATGATTGCAGACGGAATATTCAGGGGTTCGGTGAGAATTTGGCTGGGGTAGGTGTAAACACTATGCAGGGTATAGATGGGGTAATCCCATACCAGTATTGGGTCGTTGTCGGCATACTTTCCCATGGGGTTGTGCTGTAACAGGGTGTCTATATCGACAAAGGTGCGCATGTTGACCTTCAGATAGGGGGTAAACATATTGCTCAGGGATAGGCCGCTCCAGCCCATAGAGTGCCATACGTCGGGAGGGACTTCGGCCAGGAATAAAGTGTGGCATAGCAGTGCTTCAATGCGTGGTTCTACTTCAGCTACGGCAAGTGCCAGCCTAGAGCCAATGGAGCAGCCATAGAGCCCAATCGGGCCGCTGAAACGCTGTTGCAAGTAGTCTATAACTAGTTGAACATCGGCGATTACCTCGTCAACCTTGTAGCCACCGCGCTCCCCTCCGGAAAAACCGTGACCGCGAATGTCTACCGCTATCATATTGAAGCCGCGGTCACTCATCCTTGATAGTAGTTCGCAGTAGAGCTGACTATAAGTACCGATACCCGGTAGAAAAATAATGGTGGGCGCAGCGGGGTCGTATTCGTACAGTTCGCAGTGCAGGGGTAGCCCCCCCAACTCAATATTCTCGCCGCGTTCAAGAAAAGGGGTTAGCCCCAGTTCTCGCAAAATTCGACTGCGAAGACGGTCGTGTTTAGTCGGTCGAGAAGACGAGTCGAGCATAAAACCTATACCTCAGGTGATGAATACAGCGATCAACCGTATCTAGATTAACACAATAGGTCAGACAATAGCGTCGCAGCGGCTGGGGTGCTATTGCATGAGGCTCTGCCATTTTGGGGTGGCGGTAGGCGTGCTGGCGTTATTGAGAGAGAGCTGCGGCGCAGGGGGTAGCAGCAAGACAGCGCAGACGCTCTCTATAAAGGCCATTAACAATGTGCGAACAGGTTGTTATGATGGGGCCTATTGGAATCAACCTGACTTAATTATGCCCATCGACTATAAAACCTTAGCATCCAAGAGCCTGTCCCGACAGATAGCCGACAATATTCATTCGGCGATTATGGAGGGGCGCCTGAAAGTAGATGAACGGCTGCCCACAGAAGATGAACTGGCGCAGAGCTTTTCTGTCTCCAGGCCCACCATACGAGAAGCGTTAAAATTGCTGGCGGCTCAGAATTTGGTCCGTTCTCGCCGCGGGCCAACCGGTGGTACTTTCATCACTAAGCCTAATAGTGAGGAGATGCGCGCAGACCTGACCAGTGCCGTGACCCTGCTGGTGAGCATGGGTGAGTTTGATTTAACCCAGATGAACGAGGCACGTCATCAGCTTGAGTTGGTTTGTTGCCGTTTGGCCGCACAACGGTGTCCTCCTGAAAGTCTTGAAATTATGGCCGCAGAGCTTGAGGTGCAGCGTAATCCAAACATCAGAGATGAGGATTTCTGTGCGTCAGACGTGAAATTTCATCGCGCTTTGGTAGACGGTACAGGTAATCCGGTATTGCAGTTTTTGATGGCAGCCGTGATAGAAGCCTTGCAGCCCATAGCCAACCTCATCGCCTATCGTTTTCGCGATAAGGCAATGATCGTCTCTCAACACGAGTATATCCTTGATGCCATCAGTCGCGGTGATGAAGACGAGGCCGTGGCCGCGTTGGACGAGCAGATGCGTTATATGCAAGAACAACATGAGAATGCCCAAGCCTGGCGGCAACAAAAAGATACCGTTTCCTGATTCAAAAAAATCATTGCTATGACCTTTTCATAGCTAGTGTCGGGTTTCTGATGTTTGCTGAAACCTGTAAGTTTTCCCTCTCAACGTTTTAATGACCGGAGCAATCATGCAAATCTCTGACAACAAAGTAGCAAGCATCAACTACAACCTTAAAAATGATGCCGGCGAAATTATCGATAGTTCTGAAGGGGGTGAGCCGCTCACCTATCTTCACGGTTCTGGCAACATTATTCCGGGATTGGAAAAAGAACTCGTCGGTAAGCAGGTTGGAGATACGCTTGAAGTGACAGTTGCTCCTGACGAAGCTTATGGCCCTGTGCATGAGGAAATGATTCAAACCGTGCCTAGGGATGCATTCGACGGTGTTGAAGAAATTGCCGAAGGTATGCGTTTTGAAGCCCAAACCGCTAGTGGCCAGATCTCGGTTATGGTTATTGCTGCGGACGAAGAAAGCGTCACAGTTGATGGCAATCACGCCCTAGCGGGTGAAACGCTACACTTTTATGTGGAAGTAGTGGACGTGCGTGATGCCAGCGAAGACGAAATGAAGCATGGACACATCCATGGTCCAAGCTGCAATCACTGAGTTAAATAGCTGAATAAAGCCAGCATCAGTAAGCGGAACTGGGATAACCAGCTCCGCTTTTTTTTGGTCTTCTGAATTGCAGGAAAGATCTTTTAATCTAGAAATATGCCGCTTACAAGCACAGCGTCATGCGTATTTCATCCAGGTAACGGCCGTGGTGTTTGAAAGCCAGAGGCTCAATGCATTCGATACGAAAGCCCAGCACCCGGTAGAGATGAAGGGCGGCGACAGCTTCCCCAGTGAGTTCCAGATTGACCTTCTCCAGAGCCATTTTCTTGGCCTGTGCAATAGATAACAGGCAGAGTTCTCTGGCGACCCCTTGGCGACGAAAATCCGGATCGACCAGCAAACCCCAGATTCGTCCTCGATGGGATCGTAATGATCCAGACAGCCGCTCAATGGCGATAATGCCACGCAACCCTGTTGCTGGCGAAAAGGCACCAAATATAAACTGTTGAGAAGATTCTAGGTGGGCGGAGAGTAGTTGACGATAGTAGCTGATGTGCTGCTGCTGGACTTCTTCCAGAGTGCTGCAGAAACACTCGGGATTAGCCTTGAGCGCACTTAGCCGAAGCACCATAAAGGCCTCGGCATCGTCCATGCTAAGGGGTCGCAGTTTAAGGCTAGCGTTGGTCATCGGCCGGTTACCTGTATAGCGGCGCAGACATTGATTAATACCTTATCACTAGGATGGCCAGCCGTTGCAGCAAAGCGTTCGAACCGGCCGCAGCATAGGGCGATGACATCTAAGGACAAGGGATTTCACAATAAAACAGCGGAATCAGTATGCAGGATGGATGGTTGAATGCCTATAGCTGTTTCGCAAAGGGCGCAGTAGCCCTTTTTAACAATTCGTTCTCTTATTGCAACTCGTCACGTTCAGGTTTCAGCTTGCGAACTTCTTTACTTTCCTTCTTGGCATAGTCGACATCGTTTAGGCTACTGAACTGTTTCTCAAAGAAACGCGTGAAGTGATGTTTCCAGTTGGAGTCGAAGAAATATCAGATCTTCAAAACCACTCAGTTTATACGAGACGGGATCAATTATTTTGGCATCACCAGCTGCTATCCATTTACGAGAGCGAGGTGCGGATATTCGCACCATTCAAGAACAGCACGGACACCGTGATATTCGTACCACTGAAATCTATACGCATGTGACTAATCGTGGTGGTCATGCAGTTCGCAGCCCTTTAAGTGATCTGCCCCTAGGCCACGATGGCGGATCACTACATCACTACAAACTGATTATGAGTTGAGAGGGTGGTATTTAGGATTAATGCTCGATGCGATGAGGGTCAAGCTGCATTGATTCTATGCGCCTCCCTATGAGGATGATGCGGCCCTGATAGCGATCCTCGCCGTTGGATGAGAAATCAAATGTATAGGAACGCCAGAAGCGTACGCGCCCGCTACTATCCCGTTTCAGCCAGAGCCCTCGTAAGCCGATGCTTTGGTCGAGTAGCTGTACGTCCATTTCACTGCAGTGCTTCTGAGTCGCTTTCAGGGCGATCTCTTTGGCACCCTTGGAGCTCCACCAATAAAGCATAAACAGATAGGCTAGCAGTAGCCAAAGCAGATCGCTGAGTTCAAAAATCAAGTCGTTGTCTCGCTATGGTTATGACTGATGCGATCAAATTGTTACCACATTAAATCATCAGGGATCTTATAGTCGGCATAAGGATCGTCTTGGTCATCTTCTGGCTGTGCTTCGATGTGTTGTATGATCACACTGTCGTTCCGTAGGCTTATTTTTTCGGCCACGGCTGCCGGTACCAGTTCATATTGGTCATTCAGGGTGACTATCGCCAGATGCCCTCGACTTAGTTGGTCGACTAGTTTCTCGGTGATATAGATTCGTTTGATCTTGGTTTGGTCGGTGAAGTTATAGGCGACTTCGCCATCACGACTACTGATGCGGTTTAGTTCAATCAACTGGCGAATCTGCGCTTCAACGGCTTTGCGGTCCGCTTCGGCCTTACGTTGCCGGTTGAGTTCTCGGTCCCGTTCAGTTTTTTCTTCCCGTGCTTTCTGGGCGTTGAGTTTGGCCTCGTCGGCTTCCGTTGGCCCACTCTTGGCCTGGGTGCGTTGTTGGTGCTTTTGCTTCTTGGAAGCCTGGGCTTTTTTCTTGTTGACCAGTCCTGCTTTCAGCAGTTGGTCATGAAGAGAGTTACTCATGATCTGTTCCGCAGATTGGCCATCGAGAGAACCCTCCCGATGGCGGTACCCTGAAAGCCCTTACTTTATATAAGAGCAGCAGTAATCGGTAATGGTTTTGATTTTTATCTTGAAGCTGGAGTTTGCTGCTACTTCGAATGATTGGCCGCCGCTGATGGTTTGCCACTGCTCAGCCCCTGGCAGTAGAATTTCGAGCTCTCCTGCCATGATTTCCATCAGCTCTTTGTCTTCGGTGCCAAATTCGTAGTCGCCAGGCATCATGATCCCCAGTGTTTTTTGGCTACCGTCTGAAAAAATCACGGTACGACTGGTGACGTCACCGCCGAAATAAACATTGGCTTGCTTGATTACAGTTACATTATTGAATTCGGACATGGTCTTTCCTAAACGATCGGCTTTAAATTTAAGTATTTTGCTGGCGCTAGGATACATCAAGGTGCGTTATTCGTCAGCGTCTGCTCGCTCTTAGCGAATTATTTTGTTGTGGTTAGGCCAAAATATCTATCGCTGACGCTGGTAAGGTATCGGTGGTTTTCCTGTGCTCCATCAGTTAGTGTCATCTTCGATGGAGCGGTCTGTGATTTTCTAATGTGCTCTGAGAGGCCGTCAGGCCGCCTTGTGTGTAAGGAAACGATATGTCTGAACATGATGGAATGGTTCGTAAAAAACGCAGACACCGCCATAGTGAGCCAGCTCAGATTGTAGCGGAACACGAAAATGGCGCTAATGGTGGCGGTAATCTGCATCGCAGTGGTCGGGTATCTAGACGACTATTGCTTTCCATCTGGATATTGATTGCGGTTAATTTCTGTTTTTTCATCGTTGGCTTGGTATACCTGCTAGGTCATGAGGATAAGACTGTGGTTGATCGGGCGTTATCTCATTCTTTACGTCAGACCCTCTATCAACGGGCCATCGAAGACGCAGCCTATTCAGCAGAGGATGGCGTCTCACATTTTCTGCAGCCCGTCGATTTTACCAATCCACTAATAAAGTGGCGTAAAGTCAACGAGGAGCAGTGGCTAAAAGTAGTGTCTTGGGCCAGTGATGCTGAGTATCAGGACAAATATCAATCCTTGAAAGTTGGTGACGAGGCAACGGATAGCGCGGATCAGTTGCAGCGGCTGCGGGTGACACTGGCGCCGCAGGTGCAGCAGTTTTGCTCGCGTTTGACCAACAATGAGCAGCTGGATGTCAACTTTCGGTTGAAACAATATCTTGGGCTCAATCCTAATCATCGTTACGAGCGCTTTGTGGAACTCTGGGTCAGAGCGGAAGATCTGTTTCGTCCCTGCGTAGACCCAGAGATCAATGATCGCTTTTGTAACTTGGAAGTGAGCAAAAGAGGGCCGGCAAAAGTTAAAAATATCGATGACTATAGCGTGTTCCTGCGCCAGCTTAAGGTTGAGTCCTACCGGCCCGACGGGCGTCCTTGGACGCGTCTGGGGTATACCTACGATTGGATCTATGGTCAGCGTGGCGTGGGTGCCAGTGAGTATATGCTGGTCCCCGAAGCACGCTTTCAACTGGCCGGCAGTTATAGTACCGATGAATACTGTGGTTTGGATAAGTGATAGGGCGCGACCGAGCATGTTAACGACGGTCGCGCTGGCTGTCGGCGGTGTTCTTATTTAGATGACTGCTCGCTGCCTAAGTCTTGATTAATGGTTCTGCTGCTTGAACTTATCCATCTGTTCAGTGGTGGCTTCTTGCTGATATTTATCTTTCCACTCGTTATAGGGCATGCCGTAGACTTTCTCACGGGCCTGGTCGTAGTCGAGTTCTACATCTCTTTCCTGGGCCTCGGCCACCATCCATTTTGACAGGCAGTTACGGCAGAAACCGGCAAGGTTCATCAGTTCGATATTCTGTACATCTTTGCGCTCATCGAGATGTTTGATCAGGCGTTTCAGTACCGCTGCTTCGATTTCTGTTTGCTTATCCATGGAAAGGTCTCCGGTTACGTCCGTTCAGGCAGAATGTGCCTGACGTTGGTATAGAATTAAGAATGTGACTATCGGGCACAAATTGGCAAATGTCAAAATAGCTCACAGATACCATCCCCTGACGCCAGAAACCGCACCGGCGATGGTGATAATGCTTAACCCTAATAATAGGTAGTGCATGCGATGCAGTGCGCGAAAGCTGCCGTCACTGTCCTGACGCGCCTGTTGATGAAACCAGCGATGCAGTACCAGCGGCTCGAGCACAAATAGCACCAGGGTGAACAGCAGCCAGATTAGTGTCATGGCATGAACCCACCAGAAAGATGGCTGCAGATAACGTTCCCAGGCGTTCATTGCCTCGAGCATGAAAAATCCAGATAACCCGGTAATCAGGGTGATGATTTTGGCTTGATTGCCAAAACGTCCTTCGAGGGTCTCGAATAGCATCATCCGCTGTTGCTTATCGGGATGCTTGCGCAACGCGGGTATTAATACGGTGGTGACGAAGGCCACGCCGCCAATCCAAAGCACTACGCCGATAACATGTAAAACTCTAGCGACCACCAATGATTGATAGCTATCCAAGTTGACTTTCTCCGTTAGTGAATGGCTAGCACGGCCCTAATTAAAATGGGCCGTTGTGGTCAAATGGTGGCTGGGTTTATGGTGCTAGGTGACAAACAGTTTCTTCTGACTACGATGGATATAGTTATCGTAGTGGGTCAGCAGATTCCGCCCCTGAGCCTTGGACTGATAGAGACTTTGATCGGCCACTTCGATCAGATTCATGCTGGTGACAAGAGCATCCATTTCACGCTCGGATTCAAATTCCAGGGTGGCGGCACCGATGCTAACGGTTAACGAGGTTTCCAGAGAATCGAGGGTGCTGATGCTGCTGAGAATCCGTTGTCCGATGGTGATAGCTCCGGTTTTGTCCGTTTCTGGCAGGATGATGGCAAATTCTTCACCACCATAGCGCGCAACCAAGTCGGATGCTCTGGCCGCTTCCAGTAGCGTTTGTGAAACCTGCTTAAGCGCGTCATCTCCAGCTACATGTCCGTATGTATCGTTATATTGCTTGAACAAATCCAGATCTAATAATAATAGTGACAGGCAGCGGTTGCCGCGGTTGGTCAGCTGAAGCAGGGTCTTCAAATGGGTAAATAAACTGCGCCGGTTTGCCAGCCCGGTGAGACTGTCCGTGGTGGCCTGGAGATAAATCTCTTCGTTGGCCTTTTTCAATGCATTGGACTGGTCGCAGATCTTGTCTTCAAATTTCTTGCGTTCTGTGTGGTCTACTACTGACACCAAGATTAGTTCGCCTTCAGGCGTATCAATGGGATTAAGCCCAACGGATACCGGGAAACTACTGCCATCACTGCGTTTGGCAAGCAAGTCCTTACCCGCACCCATCGCTCGAGACTTCGGCTTGTTGGAAAATATTTCCCGAAGCTGAGGGTGCTGTTTACGAGCATCCTCCGGCAAAAGTATTTCTACTCGTTGATTGATCATCCCTGTAGGAGGGTATCCAAACAGGGTTTCTGCAGCCTTGTTGGCATTGACGATAGTGCCTAGTGGATTAACCATTAGCATGGCACTGGGTGATGCTTCTATTGCCAGCTGGAAGCGTTCCTCAGCATTCCAGAGAGCTGTTTCTTTTTGTCGACGACTGATTTCAGTACCGATCCAGGTGGCCATCAGTTGCAACGCGTCAATATCTGCATCTTTGAATTTTCGCTTTCTAGGGGAGAGGCTGGAAAAGTTCAAAGTGCCATATATTTGATTGTTTAGGAAAATTGGAACGCCGATATAGGATTTCAGCGAAAACTTCTTATAGGCAGGGTGCTTTGCTGCTTCAGACCTCCCCGCATGCTCGAAGCCCAGAGGCCCTTTCTGGGCCAGGGTGAGGGCGCAATAGGTGTCGTTAAGATCGAAGCAAGTACCGGGTGTCAGATCGAACCCAGCAGGGCTCACGCAGTGGTCAACAACATAATCGGTGACGGTTATTCGTGACAGAATACCGATATCTAAATCGAAGCGCTGGCAACCCAACTCCAGTAGCAATTTGACCTGATGGTCGAATCCCAGTTGATAGTCCGTGGTTATCTTGTGTAGCGTTCGTATGATCTGTTCGCTTTCGGAAATCGGCATAATTTAACGATGGGTCTGTTTTTTAATTATGAAACTGAGGCTTATATTGGCTGTAATCTGGCGTATGCTGCAGGTTGATTCTAGATCGAAACGCGCCTTAGTTACCATACTAATTTTGCCTCCTTTATTTGCTTCTGTCGTGATCTGGATGGAAGGGCAAAAGTGGCTGTATATTGTGTCGCGTTAACTGATAGCTGTAGTAACGTTGAGGGATATAAAAAAGCGTGTATTATTAATTTAGTAGCTTAGATACTCTCGGCAAAAGGAGCTTGCCATGAACACATCAAGGTTGATTGAAAAGCTGGAACATGAGGTTAAATTTTTACTCTGGAAAGCAGAGATTCATAACCTCAGTGCAACGGAAGTTGAACGTTGCTACCAGCAGATTGAACGGATCTACCTATCTTTATCGGAACAGCCTCAGGTTGATCTAATCAAATACAAACTGGCCGACTGGAACCGCGAAATCCAAAAAGTCGCACACCTTAGTTAAGGCGCTTTTTTTGTTGCGCTACATAGCGGGGCCTGATGTCATTGCAAGGCCCTGCAGATCATCCTGCCTCTGCTGCCTTTGTCAGCATCCATGTTATAGTGCTCCGCCCAATTATGCCGATTCCAGGATGATGAATTATGCAGCTGATCTTCGTATTAGTTGAGCCCCAGGTTGCCGAAAATATAGGTGGCGCTGCTCGGGCGCTAAATACCATGGGATTTTCGCAGCTGAGAATCATCAATAGCCAATTGCACCATGAAGATAAAGCACGTTGGCTTGCTCATGGGTCCTGGGATATCCTGGAAGGCGTGGAAGAATTCAATGATCTTGCTGCAGCTGTCAGTGATTGTGATCTGGTCATAGGGACAACAGCGAAGCCGCGAGGTGAATTTCACGATCTGCATACTCCTGAACAGCTGAAACTGGTGATCGATGCGAAACTGGGTATCGTTGATAGAATTGCCTTGGTTTTTGGCCGGGAAGATCGAGGGTTATCGAACCAGCAGCTCGACTGTTGTGACTTGTTGACCAGTATTCCACTGGCAAACCCTTATCCGTCATTGAATCTTTCTCAGGCAGTGATGCTCTATGCCTACAGTTTGTCTTCCTTTGAGCCTATCCAACGTCACATCAAACCTAGCAAAAATGAAGATGGTCAGCTTCATGCTCTGAAGCAACGGGTGGCGGTGCTTATTGATGATGCGGGCTATGATCCTGAATCAAAATTGCAGCGCTGGGCACAGGAAAGAATGGCTCGTTTGAATTCTGAAGACGTGCATTTTCTTCATACAGTCTGTAGCGCCCTTGAAAGACGACGTTCCTGAACTATAGTGATCTCATTGACCCTCGTCGTGGGTAGTTCCCAGAGATCGAGCCAGTCTGTCGGGGTTTTCGTTCGCTCAGATTACTGTTCTAGCCTTATCCTCATCGATTCGCACTGATCTTTTATATCCCTGAACAGGGCTTGCTTAATTGTGTGCAATAGGAGGTTGATATGAAGTACAGCGATCTTACCCTTGAAAACCTACGCGGCCATGTAGAAGCCATTAATGTGCTTTCCAATGAGGGCGATATTTATACCGCTCAGGCGGTGATTCACGGCATCGGCTATACCATCGAATCCAAGGAAACTGGAATGCCGATGGTGTTTCATAGTTATATTGAAGCCAAGCGAGAATTTCAGCACCTTGGTGAACTCCCCATTCGATTGGAAACACCTGATGTTTACGATGAGATGGTGGGCGAAAAAGACCAGCTTCAGTAGCTAATCACTGGCGGAAAAAAGGTTAAATCGGACAAGGGTATCCTTCGGCAGAGCAGCCTATGTGTCGCTGTGCTGGGGAGCTGGGCAAGCGGATAGGCCTAATTATCGCCGAAAAAAGTGGAGAGACGGGTGCTTGCCTGTTAATCCTCTTTTCTTCAATTGTGCTTATTTATAACAGCCTATATCTGCGTTCGGTCGCACAAGGACGTTCTTCTCAATTACTCAACTTTCTCGGTAGCTATAGGGCAGTGCTGGGTTGTCATTATCTGATCATTGCGCACAGATTCTAAGTGAATATCAAAACCCCATAAGCGATGCAGATGCTTGAGCATTTCATTAGTTGAATCGCTCAGTGGTCGATTGTTGTGTTGGTAATGTCTTAAGGTCAGTGAGCGATCGCCTCGGGCATCAACGTTATAAACTTGGATGTTGGGTTCTCGGCTGCCAAGATTGTACTGCTCGGCGAGGTCGGCCCTGACCTGTCGGAAACCGGAAGGATCATGAATAGCGGATACCAGTAAGTTATCTTTGGATTCATCGTCAGTGATGGTGAATAGTTTCAACTCTCTCATCATTTTGGGCGATAGAAACTGTTGGATAAAACTCTCGTCTTTGTAGTTGTGCATCGCCTCGTGGAGGGTCTCAAGCCAGTTAGAGCCAGCAATATCCGGGAACCATTCCTTGTCTTCGGTAGTGGGGTTTTGGCAGATACGCTTGATGTCCTGCATCATGTTGTAACCCAGTGTATAGGGGTTGATGCCACTGAAATAAGGACTGTCAAAAGGGGGTTGGTAAACGACGCTGCTATGGGAGTGGAGAAACTCCATCATAAAACCATCAGTGACTAAGCCTTTTTTGTAAAGGCTGTGCAGTAGGGTGTAATGCCAGAAACAAGCCCAGCCTTCATTCATCACCTGGGTTTGCTTTTGTGGATAAAAGTATTGCGCAATTTTTCGCACAATACGGATGATTTCACGCTGCCAGGCTTCCAATAGTGGGGCGTTCTTTTCCAGGAAATAGAGAATATTTTCCTCTGGCTCCCTGGGAATGCGAAGCTTTTGTTGCAGGTCTTCTTCGGATTCCGCTTTCTTGGGGATCGTATCCCAGAGTTCATTTACTTGCTGCTGTAAAATTTCACTGCGACTGTCCTGGCGTTTTCTTTCCTCTTCAGCGGAAATTGGCTGAGGGCGTTTATAGCGGTTAACGCCATAATTCATCAGCGCATGGCAGGAGTCGAGCAGGCACTCCACCTCTGCAATGCCGTATTTCTCTTCACACTTGGCAATATATTGCTTGGCAAAAACGAGGTAGTCGATTATCGCGGTGGCATTAGTCCAGGTCTTAAATAGGTAGTTACCTTTGAAGAAGGAGTTATGACCATAACTGGCGTGGGCAATGACCAAGGCCTGCATGGTCATCGTGTTTTCTTCCATCAGATAGGCAATGCAAGGTGAGGAATTGATCACGATTTCATAAGCTAAGCCCATGCGGCCACGTTTGTAGTTTTGGTGAGTAGTGACGAATTGTTTGCCGAAAGACCAATGGTTGTAGTTCAGTGGCATGCCCACAGATGAGTAAGCATCCATCATTTGCTCGGAGGTGATCACCTCAATCTGGTTGGGATAGGTATCCAGTTGAAAGTGTTCTGCTTCTTTGGCGATGGCTGTGTCGTAGGCTTCTAACAGCTCAAACGTCCACTCAGACCCGGTTGATATGGGCTTTCTAGCCATATTCTGATGCTCCAAATGTATCGATAAATCACAGTTGATCTATTTTTAAACAGAAAATGTTGCACCGCACAATAAATGATATATACTAATCACTAGTTCTCTTACTCAGTGAGAAAACTTTCCTCCTAGTACATCTTTGCCTCTGAACCGCTTATTAGCGGTATCAGAGGCCTTTTTTTCCATCAATACGTTTTGAAAATAACTCCCTGAAGACCGGATAAATGTCACCGGCGCGTTCTATTTTCCGCATGGCAAAGCTGTCCGGAAAAATATCTCTGACTTTTTCATACTCAAGCCACAGGTTCTGGTGTTCCCCCGTAGTTATTTCGACATAGGCATAGTATTGAACCTGGGGTAAAAGTCGTTTTAGGAGTAAATCTCGACAAGCATCTGAGTCGCCATCCCAGTTATCACCATCCGAAGCCTGAGCTACATAGATATTCCAGTCGCGGCTTGGATAGCGCTCTTCAATAACATCTGCAGACAGCGAAATAGCACTGGAGACGATAGTTCCTCCGGTCTCGCGAGAATAGAAAAACTCTTCCTCATCCACTTCCTTAGCTTGGGTATGATGACGGATAAAGACCACATCTATGCGCTTATAAGCCTGTTGTAAAAACAGATATAGCAGCAGAAAAAATCGTTTAGCCATATCTTTGATTGCCTGTGTCATTGATCCTGACACGTCCATAACACAGAACATTACGGCTTTTGAACTCGGCACAGGCTGCTTAATCATATTGTTGTATTTCAGGTCGAAGGTATCCAAGAAGGGTAGTCTGCTCACTTTCGCCCGCAACACTACCAGGCGCTCTTCAATTTCAGCGAGACGCGCATTATCCTGCTTGCCCTTAGACTCCTCCATCAGTGCCTTTTGCTCTGTTTGCAGCTCGCGGATTTCTCGACGGGTTTTGCCCGATAGCGCAATGCGGCGCGCATGGGCGCTGCGTAATGAGCGGACAATGTTAATGCGTTCGGGATTGCCTTGTTTGGTGAAACCGCCATGGATCATTTTGTAGTCACTGCTATCCAGCAACTGTTTCTTTACCATGTTGGGTAATTCGAGATTCTCGAACAAAAATTCCAGGAACTCATCGCGACTAATCTGGAAGGAAAATTCATCTTCCCCTTCACCAGAATCGCTGGCTTTTCCCTCGCCAGCTCCGCCGCCTGCGCCACCACTGGGGCGTTCCAGTTGGTCTCCCATAATAAACTCTTTATTGCCTGGGAATACCCGATGGTTAACGCCTCCAGGACCATGGTGAAAGATGGGTTCTGACAGGTCTCTGTTCGGTATGGTTACTTCGCTGCCGTTCTCAAGGTCGGTAATGCTGCGCGACTTAATCGCTTCGGTGACGGACTGTTTTATATGCTTGCGATAACGCTTCAAAAACCGCTGTCGATTGACAGAGCTTTTGTTCTTTCCGTTCAGGCGGCGGTCGATAATATAGCTCATATTGAGCCTCCTATGCTGACCCGGGTGTTAATTCCCTTTACTGCGATTTACGAACCCGGATATACCATTCGGACAACAGTCGGACCTGTTTCTCGGTATAACCGCGTTTGACCATCCGCCTGACGAATTCGGCATGTTTGCTCTGATCCTCTGATGAAGCTTTGGCGTTGAAAGATATGACGGGAAGTAGGTCTTCGGTTTGAGAAAACATCTTCTTCTCAATGACGGAGCGCATTTTTTCGTAGCTCATCCAGGTAGGATTGTTGCCTTTGTTACTTGCGCGTGCCCGCAGAACGAAGTTGACAATTTCGTGGCGGAAATCTTTAGGGTTACTGATGCCCGCCGGTTTTTCAATTTTTTCCAGCTCTTCATTGATCGCCACACGGTCGAGAATGTCGCCGGTTTCAGGATCTCGATATTCCTGATCCTGAATCCATAAATCTGCGTATGTCACATAGCGATCAAAGATGTTTTGACCGTACTCGGAATAGGATTCCAGATAAGCGGTCTGAAGCTCCTTACCCAAAAATTCAATGTATTTTGGAGCCAGGAACTCTTTAATATAGCGAATGTATTTTTCTTGTATATCCTGCTGGAACTGCTGTTGTTCAACCTCCTTTTCAAGGACATAGAGCAGGTGTACCGGGTTAGCAGAGATCTCTGTGGAGTCGAAGTTAAAGACCTTGGAAAGGATCTTAAACGCGAATCGTGTGGACAGTCCGTTCATTCCCTCATTGACGCCAGCGTTGTCCATGTATTCTTGCAGGGACTTGGCCTTGGGATCGGTATCTTTAAGGTTTTCGCCGTCATAGACGCGCATTTTGGAATAGACATTGGAGTTTTCAGGCTCGGCCAAGCGCGAAAGTATGCTGAACTGAGCCAGCATTCTCAAGGTGTCTGGGGCACAGGGTGATTCGCACAAAGAGCTGTTTTCCAGCAGCTTCTCGTAGATACGAATTTCTTCGGATACCCGTTTACAGTAAGGGACCTTGACGATATAAACCCGGTCTATAAAGGCTTCGTTGGTCTTGTTGTTCTTGAAAGTCTGCCATTCTGATTCATTGGAGTGAGCCAGGATAATACCTTCGAAAGGAATGGAGCCCATACCTTCGGTGCCGTTGTAGTTACCTTCCTGAGTGGCGGTTAGCAATGGGTGGAGGACTTTTATCGGGGCTTTAAACATCTCCACGAATTCCATAATGCCCTGATTGGCTTTGCATAGGCCGCCAGAAAAACTGTAGGCGTCAGGGTCATGCTGGGCAAACTCCTCTAGCATGCGGATATCCACCTTGCCGACGAGGCTGGAAATATCCTGATTGTTTTCGTCACCGGGTTCTGTTTTGGATATGGCTATCTGGTCGGGTATAGAAGGATAAAGCTTAACCACCTTGAAATTGGAAATGTCGCCTTTGAATTCATGTAGGCGCTTAACCGCCCAGGGAGACATCATCCCTTTAACATAACGCTTGGGGATGCCATATTCCTCTCTTAAAATGTCGCCGTCCTCGGCGGGGTCGAACAGGCATAGTGGAGATTCATTGATCGGTGAACCTTTGATGGCGTAGAAGGGAATACTTTCCATCAATGATTTTAATCGCTCAGCCAAGGAAGATTTACCCCCACCAACAGGACCCAGTAGGTAGAGGATTTGTTTCTTTTCTTCCAGTCCTTGGGCCGCATGTTTGAAGTAAGAGACGATTTGCTCTATGGCTTCTTCCATGCCGTAGAATTCGGTGAAGTTGGAGTAGCGTTTTATCAGCTT
The DNA here is from genome assembly GCA_036960175.1 of Motiliproteus sp. Taxonomy (GTDB): domain Bacteria; phylum Pseudomonadota; class Gammaproteobacteria; order Pseudomonadales; family Balneatricaceae; genus Motiliproteus. The sequence continues at coordinate 192,230 of JBALWH010000001.1, forward strand.
ATTGGAAAATACCCGGCTTAGCATAGGGTCTTTTGCGGTGTCGATTAGCTCTGGTTCACCTATAGCGGCGAGTATTCGTTCTGATGCCGAGGCGTAAGCTTTAGGGTCTTTTTTGCATAACGCTAAGTAGTCCTCAATGCTCAGTTCTTCTTCCTGGGCCGCTGCGTATCGGGTTTTATAATTACTGAAAATGTTCATGTTGGTTCACCTTCCGCTCAGTCTGGTTTCGCTGAATTCAAGAGATCTGAATCATGACAATCACTCTCTAAGAAAGGGATGCTGACTCCCGTACAAGCCGAAAATTAGTTATTTTAGGTTTACTTCTAGTGTAGTTGACGAATCCCTTTACAAATCTGCTACTTAAGCAAAGGATAGCGGCTTTTAACGATTGGACAGCGCTAGGTGCCTGATGGTTACTGGTTTTTCCAGTTTTACAATATTTTTACAGAGGTGTTTTTTCTACTGTGCAGGTATCTCTTATCAGGGGGAGCGCGTGTTGAAAGGCGATGAGGTTTTTTTTAGCAGAAGTTTCCGGTATTGGCATTTACCAGGGTTAGGTTGGAAAGTGCAGGTGAGGGTGCAGGTGAGAGTGGCACCCTTAGCTTCAGTTCAGACATCTACAGTTTTGTGGATCAACCAGTCCACCACTTGGCACAGCGCTTCGCTGTTGTTGGCCCCGTCAGCAATGGCTTGCTGATAGATAGATATTTGTATGTCGGCGCTGGTGCCTCGATCCAGTATCGACAGCGCTTGCTGGACTTCGGTTATACAGCCTAGCTCCTCGGCGGATTCTTCAATTAATTGCAGCCACTCCTGTAGCATTTCGGAGTAGGGGGAAGTTTCACTGCTGCCGAAATCGATCAGCCCTTCACTGATTCCATAGCGCTGGGCGCGCCAGCGGTTTTCATGGATTAGCATAGGCGCATACTGACGCCAGCGCTGATTGCGGACTCTAAGCTCGTACAGCATTTTAAGGGTTGCCATATAGAGTGCGGCAATGGTGACGGCATCATCGATATTGGTGCAGACATCAGTGATACGCATCTCCAGTGTCGGAAAATGGGTCGAAGGGCGGATGTCCCACCATAGCATGGAGGCATCTTTGATCAGCCCGGTATTAACCAGAATATCGACATGGCGCTGGTACTCCGCGTAACTATGGAATCGGTCAGGAAGCCCGGTTCGTGGTAGTTCATTGAATACCGACAAGCGGTAGGATTTGAGACCTGTATCGACCCCTCCCCAGAACGGTGAGGAGGTGCTCAGTGCCAGCATATGAGGCAGAAAATAAGTGACCTGATTCATTAGGTCGATACGTAGATCATCATCAGAGACCCCGATATGAACATGCATGCCACAGGTAAGTAGTCTGCGGACGACGCCCTGCAGGTCTCTGGCAAGCAGATCATAGCGATCCAGCTTGGTATGTTGTTGTTGATGCCAGTGAGCAAAGGGATGGCTGGATGCGGCGATCAGACCGAGTCCAAAATCGCGGGCGATATCTGCCACGCGGGTACGAAGGTAGGCGAGTTGTTGGCGGCTTTCCTGAATATCTGCGCAGACCGGGGTGCCTACTTCGATTTGCGCACGCAGAAATTCGTGGGTGACCATGTTAGGCAGTACTTGAGCGCAACGCTTAAATAGGGCTTCCGGAGGATCCGAGGCAAGCTGCCGGGTCTCCAGATTTACCAGTAGGTATTCTTCCTCAATACCTACCGTAAATTCAGGGATCGGATAGACCATAATCTCAGAGCTCCTTCTGTTTTGCATTCCTTGGCCTGATGGTCGGATTAGAGGTTCAGCTCAGTCATCTATCTGAAAATATTTGACCTGTTGAATCTCTTCGGTATCCAGTACCTTCAGCAGTCCTTCTGCCAGCCGCTCTCCCCACCACAAACAGTCGGTGTGGTCCTTTAATAAGTCCTGGCGGATTTCTATGGCACAGTTTGGGTAACCATGATCATGACCATGACGATCGATGGTATAGGCGACGTCCCGGGCTGAGTAGGGCTCATTGTTACCGATGATGAGATGGTCATGTTGTCGCAGGTGATGCATTAGGGGTAGGGCAATACGGGGGTCAGCATTCCATAACATGCCGGCATGCCAGGGGCGAGGTTTGGAACAACCCTGCATGGCGGGGGTGAAGGTATGAATTGAGAACAGTAGCGGTGCGATTGAATATTGCTTCAAGCCCTTCAGTTCTGTTTCGATGCCTGCATGGTAGGCGTTCAGTATCTCCTCTAAGCGCTGTTGTTTCTGTTCTGGGCTGAGATTCTGATTGCCGGGGATCTGGTAACCATCACTAATTTGCGGAATCATACTGGGGTCTTGATCGGCAGGGTCGCGGTTTGCATCAATCAGTAGTCTGGAATAGTTGGACAGCACTGCCCTGCAGCCCAGTTGTTGGCAAATTATTTCTGCGACATCAGCAGAGCCTGGGTCCCAGGCGATATGGTCCGTCAGTAATTGTTTGTCCAGCCCCAGGCCGTTGAGGTGCTTTGGAATGAAATTACTGGCGTGATCGCAGACCACTAATAGCGGTGTTTTTCCCTCTGGATTAACCACCTGGTAGGCAGGAGGATCATCCTCTCGAAGTAGCTTTTTAGTGTTAATCACATCGTTCATGGGCGCTGGCTTAAATCAACAGACAGGGTTGTCTTGTATCGGCAAATTACCACGATATGCTTTTATATTAGTACAACAAAAAAGCCCCTGTATTCAGGGGCTTTTTATAAGGTCGATAAAGGGCTTTTGTGACTTAGCTTTCCCGCGCGATGGCCCGGTAGGCAATATCACTACGGTAAAATGCCCCTTTCCAGCTGATCTGCTTGGCTAGTTCGTAGGCTCGCTGCTGGGCCTGGGTGACAGAATCGCCCAGTGCCGTGGCGCAGAGTACACGACCGCCATTGGTAACCAGCTGCCCGTCCTTTTCCCCGGTACCGGCATGGAATACCTTGCTGCCTTCTGCTTCCTGCTGTGGCAGGGTGATCACATCCCCCTTGGCATAGTCGCCAGGATAACCGCCGGCGGCTAGTACAACACCAACAGAGGGGCGTGGGTCCCACTGCGCTTCTACCTGATCAAGACGTTGATCGACAGCCGCTTCACAGAGTTCTACCAAGCTGCTTTGCAAGCGCATCAGAATAGGCTGGGTTTCCGGATCACCGAAGCGGCAGTTGTACTCGATAACCTTAGGAGTACCGTCGGCCATAATCATTAAACCGGCATATAGGAAACCGGTGTAATCATTGCCTTCGGCAGCCATGCCGTTAACCGTTGGCATAATCACTTCGTTCATCACCCGCTGGTGAATCTCGTCGGTGACCACGGGGGCAGGAGAGTATGCGCCCATGCCGCCGGTGTTCAGTCCGGTATCACCATCGCCGACCCGCTTGTGGTCTTGGCTGGTGGCCATTGGCAGTACGTTCTTGCCGTCGACAATGACGATAAAGCTGGCTTCTTCGCCGTCTAGAAATTCTTCAATAACGACGCGACAGCCGGCTTCGCCAAAGGCGTTTCCAGAGAGCATATCCTGTACTGCGGATTCTGCTTCTTCCAGAGTCATGGCGACAATAACGCCCTTGCCTGCAGCAAGGCCGTCTGCCTTAACCACAATAGGGGCACCTTTTTCACGCAGGTAAGCCAAGGCCGGCTCAACTTCGGTAAAGTTCTGGTACCAGCCGGTCGGGATTTGCTGACGGTGCAGGAAATCCTTGGTAAAGGCTTTAGAGCCTTCCAGCTGCGCGGCCGCTTGGCTAGGGCCAAATATTTTAAGGCCCAGCGCTTGGAAATGATCCACAACACCAGCCACCAGAGGTGCTTCTGGTCCGACGATAGTCAGATCGATAGCGTGCTCTTTGGCGAAGCTGGACAACCCATCCAGATCCATGACATCCAGGGTGATGTTCTCTACCTTGGCTTCATGGGCGGTACCGGCATTTCCCGGTGCCACGAAAACCTTGCTGACGCGAGGGTCCTTAGCTGACTGCCATGCCAGTGCGTGTTCACGGCCGCCACTACCAATAATTAATATCTTCATAATCGGTCTCTTGTGGGATAGCCAGATCAGTGACGGAAATGGCGCATGCCGGTGAATACCATGGCGATACCCGCTTCGTTAGCCGCCTGAATCACTTCTTCGTCACGCATGGAACCACCCGGCTGGATAACGGCAGTAATACCTGCTGCTGCAGCGGCGTCGATGCCATCCCGGAAGGGGAAGAAGGCATCGGATGCCATCACCGCGCCAGGCACTTCAAGACCTTCGTCGGCGGCTTTGATGCCGGCAATCTTGGCGCTGTATACGCGGCTCATCTGGCCAGCGCCAACACCGATGGTCTGACCATTTTTGGCGTAAACGATAGCGTTGGATTTCACGTATTTAGCAACCTGCCATGCGAATAGCAGATCAAGCAGTTCTTGTTCTGTAGGCTCGCGTTCGGTAACCATTTTCAGTTCACTAACGTCAACCATGCCCAGGTCATTGTCCTGAACCAGCAAGCCGCCATTGACCCGCTTGAAGTTATAGCTCGGTGCGGGGTTAGCGTTCCATTGACCGCATTCGAGTAAACGCACGTTAGGCTTCGTTGCGATAATTTCAGAGGCCGCTGCAGATACTTTAGGCGCGATTATTACTTCGACAAACTGTTGACCAATAATGGTTTTTGCAGTGATTTCATCGAGCTCACGGTTGAAGGCGATAATGCCTCCAAAGGCAGAAGTCGGATCAGTTTGGAAGGCCAGGTTATAGGCTTCCAGGATGTCGTCACCAATGGCGACACCGCAAGGGTTGGCGTGCTTGACGACAACGCAAGCGGGCTCGCGGAATGGTTTGACGCATTCCAGCGCGGCGTCGGTATCCGCTACGTTGTTGAAAGACAGTTCTTTGCCTTGCAGTTGTTGGGCGGTAGCGACGCTCGGTTCTGCTGGATTGGCCTCAACGTAAAAGGCTGCCTTCTGGTGGGGGTTTTCACCGTAGCGCATTTCCTGAGCTTTGATGAATTGAGTGTTGAAGGTACGCGGGAAGTTAGCCGCTACTTCGCCTTTTTCACCCTGAGGTACGCGAGCACCCAGGTAGTTGGCAATAGCACCGTCATAAGCCGCAGTATGTTCAAAGGCCTGGGTTGCCAGGTCAAAACGAGTCGCTTGTGACAGCGCACCATCATTTTCGGCCATCTCGGCCAATACCTTATCGTAACCGGCAGCATTCACGACAATGGCAACGAAGGCGTTGTTCTTGGCCGCAGAGCGAACCATCGTGGGGCCACCGATGTCGATGTTCTCAATGGCCAGCGCTAGATCGCAGTCTGGACGGGCAATGGTGGCTTCGAACGGATAAAGATTGACGACAACCATATCGATTGGACGGATGTCGTGCTCGGCCATGATGGCATCATCGATTCCGCGACGGCCAAGAATGCCTCCGTGAACCTTCGGATGCAGGGTCTTAACGCGACCATCCATCATCTCAGGAAAACCAGTGTAATCGGACACTTCAACGGCATTGATGTCGTTGTCGCGCAATAGTTTGAAGGTGCCGCCGGTAGAGAGGATTTCTATTCCCTGCTGGCTCAGGCCCTGGGCAAATTCTACGATGCCGGTTTTGTCCGAGACACTGATTAGTGCGCGGCGTACGGTGATCAGGTTTTTAGTATCAGCCATGATTTTTTATATAAGTCGCTTTGAAATTAATGTCATTCGCTAAGGAAAGCCGGACGGACTTTATAGCAAGCCGTACTGTTTAAGCTTTTTCCGTAATGTGCCACGGTTTAAGCCTAATACTTCTGAAGCTTTGGTCTGGTTGTCACGGGTGTATTCCATCACCGCTTTTAACAGAGGAGCTTCGATTTCGTTCAATACCATTTCATAGATATTGCTGGCGGGCTGGCCGTCTAGCTGTTTGAAATAGTTGCTCATCGCCTGCTCAACACTTTGAGACAGACGCTGAGGTTGTTGCGCGACTTCGTTGGCTGCTGCTTCAGACAGATGTAGTCCTTCGCTCACAGTTGCTTCTGAAATGTTGTCGCTCACTTTATTGAGGTTACCTAGTACCATGATGTTTATGCCGCCTTCGAGTCATACTTCAGACTGGAAAAATATTTAGTTATCGCATTCAGCTGTTGATCTGCTGATTCAAAATTGTTGAACAGTTTTCGAAAGTCTCGAATGCCGTCATTACCGTTCTTGTCCATTTTCGGTTTTACCCCTAAGTACCAGCCCACATGCTTGCGAGCAATGCGGACGCCTAGATAATCACCGTAAAATCCGTAAAGGGCATTCAGGTGTTCCACCAGCAATTGCTCAACCTCTTTGCTTGAGGGCTGAGGTAGCTGCATGCCAGTATTCAGATAGTGTTCAATCTGTCTGAAGATCCAAGGGTTTCCCTGGGCTGCTCGTCCGATCATAACTGCATCGGCGCCAGTAGCCTCCAGCACTTGTTTGGCTTTCTGTGGTGAATCAATATCACCGTTAGCGAATACCGGAATAGCTACCGCAGATTTAATCTGCTTAATGGTCTCGTATTCAGCGTTTCCGCGATAGCCACAAGCGCGAGTTCTTCCATGTACCGCCAGAGCCTGGATGCCTGCCTGCTCAGCAATGCGGGCAATTGTCAGGCCGTTGCGGTTGTCGCCATCCCAACCAGTGCGGATTTTCAAAGTGACAGGCACATCGACACTGCTTACCACTTTGTTCAGAATCGTTTCTACCAGGGTTTCATCACGCAAAAGCGCAGATCCGGCCGCTTTGTTGCAAACCTTTTTGGCAGGGCAACCCATATTGATATCAACGATTTGAGCTCCCCGTTCGACATTGAGAATTGCTGCTTCTGCCAGCATCTCTGGATCACCACCGGCAATCTGTACGATTATTGGGGACGGTTCGCCGTCGTGGTTGAGTCTGAACTGAGACTTTCGACTGTTCCATAATCGCTTGTCGGCGGTCACCATCTCCGATACAGCTAACCCAGCTCCCAGGCGACGACATAGTTGACGGAAAGGTTGATCCGTCACACCCGCCATCGGTGCCAGAATCACCCGGCTGTCAATTCGATAGGGGCCAATGTTATACACTAGGGTACTCGAGTAAGTCGGATCGTTGAGTGGATGAGGCCAAAAGGCGACGCTGTACAGTGAACGAACAATGATACCTTCAGATGAGGTTTCGTGAAAGCAGAAATCACTATGAAAGTGTGGGAATAGGCATCTTATATCAAATCGTACTAGCGCTTGGCTGGGACGAAGCTGAGACTGTAGTTAGGGGCCTGAAGGCCTGGTTCCAGTATTTCTAATTGCAATCGAATTTGCTTGCCACTGGGCATTAATCTCAAGCTATTGAAGTCCCCAGCCAGATAGTCGTCGGGCTGAAAGTTGCGGGCGGCTTTGGGATCGCCGTTTAGATCCGAGAAAACTAACTGCAGCGCCGGAAAAGGTTGTTCGAAAGGCGCTTCGTTTTCGATTAAGAGATCGATGGAAAGTGCTCCGAGGTAGTCGGGGTGGTCTCTGATAATCAGGTGATGGCTGCGAATGCTGGGTATATCCTGACGGGCATTAAGGCGGCAATCAATTTGCTGGCATGCCTGCTGGTAGAGAGGTGCTAACTGTGGATTGCGTGACAGGCTGTCGCGCTCAAACCAAAGAATCTGTAGGCCCAGAGTTGTTATCGCTAGCAGGGTAAGAAAAAACCAGCCGAGGAAGTAAAGGGTGGAGTCTTTTTTCTCAACGATCTGCAATTGCAGGGGGATTTCGGGAATTATTGGGGCTGCTGTTTTCGCCTCCTGTTCTTCGATCACTTCAGCAGGCGTCTGCTCGTTGCTTGTTTCCAAGTGTTGATCGGCAGGGAATACGGTCAGGCATGAGCCGCAACGCACCAGTCCTTGGGCTTTGTTTAGTTGATCAAGCGTGACCTGAAAATGGCTGAGGCATTCCGGGCATTGAGTGGCGTAATGTTTGCTCATGGGCTCAGTTTTTCTGCCTCTGATTAACGCTTTACTCCTGTCAGGCGAATCCATTCTTCACGCTGATCAGGAACCTGTAGATCAAACCAAGGGCTATAAGCTGCGATCAGGTTCTGCGCTTGTGATTCCAGCACTCCTGAAAGGGCAATCAAGCCGCCGCTCTTAATTAGTTTAGCCAGTGTAGGGGCTAACTCAACCAAAGGGCCGGCAAGGATATTTGCAACCAGAATATCGGCCTCCAGCTCGGGCATTTGATTAGGATAATATAATTCCAGTTGTTGTGGGTCTATATTGTTTCGTTTGGCATTTTCGCCGCTGGCCTGTAATGCCTGAGGGTCGATATCGGTCGCTACTAGTCGCTTGCCTCCCAATAATAATGCGGCGATGCCTAATATGCCTGACCCACAGCCGTAGTCGATGACCAGTTTGTCCTGGCAGTCTTGTTGGTCCAGCCACTCCAGACAAAGGGCGGTAGTCGGGTGGGTGCCAGTGCCGAATGCTAATCCAGGATCGAGCATGAGGTTGGCTGCCGTGGGGTCGGGTACTTCTTTCCAGCTTGGGCATACCCAGAGGCGTTTGCCGAATTGCATCGGATGGAAGTTGTCCATCCATTCCCGTTCCCAGTCTTTATCTTCGAGAATTTCTGTTTTACAGGCAGGGAAGGGCTCCTCTGATGCCAGTGCCTGATGGCCCAATTGAAGGCCATGTTGAATGGCTTTTAGATCGGCTTCGGCATCAAACAGGCCGGTGATACGGGTTTTGTCCCACAGCGGAGTAGTGCCCAGGTCTGGTTCGAACAGCGGTTGGTCAGCACCGTCTTCAAGAGTAACGGCACAGCAGCCCAGTGATAAAAGCAGATCTTCATAGGCTTCGGCCTGCGAAGGTTCGATATCAAGTTTCATCTGTAACCAGGGCATGACATATCTCTGTTGAATTGAGCCGTTATGAAATAAAAAAACCTCTTTATAGAGTATAAAGAGGTTTTCGTCGGATCGAAGTCTGTGACCTTTGCTGAATGACGCAGCGCTAAAGGCCCAGCTTTTTCTCCAGATAGTGGATGTTCAGTCCGCCCTCAATAAACTTGGAATCGCGGACGATATCCTGTTGTAGAGGGATGTTGGTGCGTATACCGCCGATAACTGTTTCATCCAACGCATTTCTCATTCTGACCAATGCGCTTTCGCGGTTTTCACCGTGAGTGATCAGTTTGGCTATTAATGAATCATAGAAAGGCGGGACTGTGTAGCCACTGTAAAGGTGAGAATCGACGCGCACACCCATGCCGCCAGGGGCGTGGAAGTAATTCACTTCTCCAGGGCAAGGCATAAACGTTTTGGGGTCTTCGGCGTTGATCCGGCACTCGAAAGCGTGGCCGTTGAGTTTGATATCTTCTTGCTTGAAACTCAGGGGGTAGCCGCTGGCGATAAGCAGTTGTTCCTTGACGATATCGACACCAGTAACCATTTCGGTTACTGGATGCTCAACCTGTACGCGGGTGTTCATCTCGATGAAGTAAAAGCAATCGTCTTCATACAAGAATTCAAAGGTTCCCGCGCCGCGGTAACCGATTTCGACGCAGGCATCGACACAGCTTTTCAGCACCGCTTGGCGAACATCTTCGTCGATACCGGGTGCCGGTGCTTCTTCGAGGACTTTTTGATGGCGGCGTTGCATGGAGCAGTCGCGATCATACAGGTGAATAGCGTTTCCTTGACCGTCAGCCAAAACCTGGACTTCCACGTGGCGCGGATTTTCCAGATACTTCTCTAGATAGACAGTATCGTCTCCGAAGGCGGCTTTAGATTCAGCGCGAGTAATGTGGATGGAGTTTAATAACGCAGCTTCTGTATGAACTACGCGCATGCCACGACCGCCACCGCCAGCTGAGGCCTTGATGATTACGGGGTAGCCAATCTCTTTGGCAATACGTAGTGTGCGCTCATTATCCTCGTCAATGGGGCCATCTGATCCAGGAACTGTTGGCACGCCGGCTTTTTTCATAGCCTGGATGGCGGAGACTTTGTCGCCCATCAGGCGGATAACGCTGGCTGAGGGACCAACGAATATAAAGCCACTATTTTCTACCTGTTCGGCAAAATCAGCACTTTCTGCTAGAAACCCGTAGCCAGGGTGGATAGCAACTGCATCGGTGACTTCGGCCGCGCTGATCAGGCTGGGGATGTTCAGGTAACTGTCAGTAGATGAGTTGGGGCCGATGCAGACGGCTTCGTCAGCCAGACGAACGTGCATCAGATTTCGGTCGACCACGGAGTGTACAGCAACGGTTTTAATGTCGAGCTCTTTGCAGGCTCGCAAAATACGTAGCGCGATTTCACCCCGGTTGGCGATGATAACTTTATCCAGCATGGTTTAATGCCCTTCGATTTCGCCTGAAATGAATTAGATGATTGTAATTAATGGTTGGTCGAACTCTACTGGCTGTCCGTCTTCTACCAAAATGGCACCGATGGTGCCGGATTTGTCAGCTTTGATCTGGTTCATCATCTTCATGGCTTCAATGATGCAAATAACATCGCCGGACTTGATGGATTTTCCTTCTTCAATAAAGCGTGGAGCACCGGGAGAAGGGGCCGTGTAGAAAGTGCCGACCATTGGGGAGCTTACAAGGTAGCCTTCTAAAGCGGGTTTCGCCGGGGCTGCTTCTACGGCTGCAACAGGCGCTGCGGCAACGGGTGCGATGGCAACGGGTGCTGGCGCTGCCATCATGGGTACTACGCCGGATGAGCGGCTGATGCGGACAGACTCTTCGCCTTCCTTGATCTCAATTTCGTTGATGTCAGATTCTTCCAACAGTTCGATTAGCTTTTTTACTTTACGGATGTCCATGATGCTTCTCTAATCAGTAATCAACTCTTAGCTGCCAGGATTAAAAGGTCACTGGCAACGCAAAAATAACATGTCTCTGACTGTTTTCTGATGATTTAATTCAGAAAATTCAGGAATTCATTATAGTTAAAGGTCGCTAGTTTGCCGCAATTGCGGCAAACTGTCTATAAGTACGTGACTTTTTAGATAATCCTAGTGATTTCCTAGATTTTAGCAGAAATTAACCTGCTATTTTCAGGTGTTCTTTGTGCTGTTTTGGGCTTTTTGTCGTATTTTTACACCATTTCTGTGCTGTTATGATGGCAGTGCAAAAAATAGGATTCGGGCATTCGGATGAGCAGCAGTCTTGGCGTTAAAGTCGCAGTACTAATGCTGGTCCTGCTGATCTCCGGTTGCGTCTCCTCCAGAAAGGTTTCTCTGCCTCCTCCCTCCGTGGTCGACAGGACTGCGCAATCGAAAAATTTACCCGCACAGCTAACGGACAAAAATATTCAACGCATATTGACGCTGCTTGGTGAGGCAGACCAGGCAATGGCTGATAAACGTCTGACAACGCCGGAGCATTTCAACGCCTGGAGTTTCTATCGTCGGGTGCTGAAGTTGCAGCCCGAAAATGAAGAAGCGCGACAGGGGTTCGATAGGATAGTTGAGCGCTATATAGCCTGGAGTCAGGGTGCCCTTCAGCAGGGCAAAGTATCCACGGCGAGTCATTACCTTCAACGGGCTACGCTGGTAAATCCAGATCATCCAGCCTTAGCCAAAGCCAAAGCCAAAGCCAAAGCCAAAGCCAAAACCAAAACCAAGCAGCAGCAGGTGCAGTCAGCGCCGCAATCTTCAGAGAAGGTTATCCTGCTGGATGCTGCTGCCGTTAAAGCGCGTTCCAGTTCCGTTCGTCAGGAGCTTGGGTCAGTGGCCGATATCGTAAAAACCAATGATGCCCGGGTAGTGATAGAGGCACCTAGTGATCGTGCTGGGCGTTGGATTTATAAGCAACTGAATCAGCGTCATGAGAATTATCGAATTCGCGCTAATTTACGGATCAAAGCACAGCCGGCTATCCGGCTGTTATATTAATGGGTGATATTTAGAGCCTGAAGGTTTGTTGGGCTTAAGGCGGATGGCAATAGAAATGCTGTTGTCCAGCGACTACTGGGAAATCGGAGAGATACATGCGTAGAGTGGTCTTTAATCAAAAAGGTGGTGTAGGCAAGTCCAGCATTGCAGCTAATCTCGCCGCAATCAGCGCCGAGCGGGGCTATAAGACGCTGTTGGTGGATTTAGACCCCCAGTGTAATTCAAGCCAGTATCTGCTGGGTGAGGCAGTAAATGGCGTGGAAAAGGATGCCATGGATTTCTTTGAGCAGTCTTTAACCTTTAAAATCAAGAGTGTTTCTCCTCGGGAATACGTGACCGAAACTCGCTTTGATAACCTGTCTTTACTGGCGTCTAACCCCAATTTGGGCGATCTGCACGCTAAGCTTGAGGCCAAACACAAAATCTATAAATTGCGTGAGGCTCTGGATGGTTTGGACGACTATGCGTACATCTATATCGATACGCCGCCAGCCTTTAACTTCTATACGTTGTCGGCCTTGGTTGCCGCTCAATCCTGTTTGATTCCTTTTGATTGTGATGAGTTTTCCCGACAAGCGCTCTATTCTCTGATGGAGAATGTGCAGGAGACGGTGGAAGATCATAATGATCAGTTGCATGTTGAAGGAATTATTATCAATCAGTTTCAGCCACGGGCAACCTTGCCCCGTCAGGTGGTTGAGCAGTTGAAAGCGGAGCAGTTGCCAGTGTTGAGCAGCTATCTGTCATCGTCGATCAAGATGAAGGAGTCTCACAGCCAGAGCTTGCCGCTGGTCCATATGGCGCCAAAACATAAGCTTACCCAGGAATTTATGGCGCTTTTTGATGAACTTCACCCCTAATTGTTAATAAAGACTGGTCGGCTAGCTAGTGCATGTAGCAACCGTGAATAAATGCACGGCAAGCCGAACATCAGCCTGCCTGCATCTATACTGTGGCTATGAATACACCTGATTACGATCACAGTATCGTTAACCTGATATCTTCGCTGGCGGCGGCCAATGGTATCGACAGCGATTTTTATCCCCCTCTAGAACAGCTAGATCGATATCGTTTGTCGGGTCGGCCGGTAGTATTGATGGTGATTGATGGCATGGGCTATCAATATCTCAGTCAGCGTCCTGACAGCCGGCTATATTCCGCCTTGGCGGGGCGATTGACCTCGGTGTTCCCTACCACAACAGCGACGGCGGTTAGTGCTTTAGCGCTAGGTGTGTCCGCGCAGCAACACAGCATCACCGGTTGGTTTACCTATCTAAAGGAGCTGGGGTGTGTGGCGGCACCTTTGCCTTTTGTTCCCCGTGGCGGTGGTAGTAGTTTCTCTCGTTTTGGTATTCAGGCTAAGGAGTTACTGGACCGGCCCGCGCTCTTACCGCGTTTTCAGGCGCCGGTGTCGGTGGTGCTTCCTCAATACATTGCCCAGTCATCCTATACCACCGCGTTGTTTGAGAGCCTTCAACGTAAGCCTTTTGATGATCTTGATAGCTATTTTTCACAACTGACTGAAGCGGTGTTTGAGCCGGGTAATCCTTTTGTTTGGGGGTATTGGACAGAGCTGGATGCGATGGCCCACAGCTGTGGCATTAACAGTCCCGAAGTAGAGGCTCATTTTCAGAATATTGATCAAGGCTTTGGGCGATTTATGGATAGCATTGCCGGAACTGATGCCATCGTTATCGTGACGGCTGATCATGGTCTGATTGATACGGCTCAGGATCGTATTGTGCACATGCATCAGCATCCCGAGTTGCAGCAGATGCTGCTCTTGCCTCTGTGTGGAGAGCCTCGCGCTGCATATTGTTACCTACGGCCTGGTAGTGAGCGTGATTTTGATCGTTATATCTCGGAACAGCTGGATGCGTGTTTGCAGGTTTTTGATACTGACGAATTGGTAGCGCAGGGCTGGTTTGGTCGCGGGGCCTTGGCACCTCGATTCAAAGAAAGGATTGGTGATCGTTTATTGCTGCCGCGAAGCAATTGGATCGTCAAGGACCGATTGCTGCAAGAATCAGCCTTTGATCAGATAGGTGTCCATGGTGGCTTGAGTGACGATGAGCTTTATGTGCCAATGATCGTGGCTGAAAGCTGAATTATTTTCGACCTTAGTTGTTTTCTAATAATGGAAAAGCCGACCCGGAGGTCGGCTTTTTTAATGGATGGAAGCGGTTATTTAGCGTCTTGGTAGGCTTTTGCCGAAGCGACGATCGCTGCTCGTGCAGCAGCGGCATCAGACCAACCTTCAACTTTAACCCACTTGCCTTTTTCCAGAGTTTTGTAGTTTTCGAAGAAGTGTTTGATCTGGTCTAGCAGTATTGCTGGAAGGTCGTTGATGTCATGAACATCATTATATAGCTGAGTTAGTTTTTCATGAGGAACCGCAACTAGTTTAGCGTCTTCGCCCGCTTCATCTGTCATGTTTAGAATGCCAACCGCGCGACAGCGAATCACCGAGCCAGTTATTACCGGATAAGGCGTCACGACCAGAACGTCTAGGGCATCGCCGTCATCGGCCAAGGTTTCGTTAACATAGCCGTAGTTGGCAGGGTAAAACATAGGTGCAGCCATGAAACGATCAACAAAGATGGCGTCGCTGTCCTTGTCTATTTCATATTTTACCGGAGAGCTATTAGCTGGGATTTCGATAATAACGTTGATGTCGTCAGGAAGATGTTTCCCCGCGGGTACTTTTTCAAAGCTCATGATTTTGCCTTCTTTTAGAATGTGACGGGAATGGCCAAATTATAGAAGACGGGTCGGTGCTTTACCAATAAGACCAAGGAGGGATGAACGGGGGTCTTTAGAGGGCGCTTAAATATTAAGGGATTATCGGAGAAAAGGAGGAAGCGAGAGCTCGGTTCCTCCGCTGTCGCTATTTTTCTTGGTGGTAAGCCATTACCGCATCTACTTCTTCGCGAGAACCCAGTACCACCGATACCCGCTCGTGAATGCTTTGTGGCTGTACATCAACAATCTTGATGCTGGTATTTACGCTGCGTCCACCGGCTTGCTCCACCAGCATGCTCATGGGGTTTCCTTCATACATCAGGCGCAGTTTGCCGGGCTTTTGTGGTTCCCGCGAATCCCATGGGTACATGAAGACGCCGCCGCGAGTAAGGATGCGATGAACTTCTGCCACCATGGAAGCAACCCAGCGCATGTTGTAACGCTTGCCTCTAGGGCCTTCTTCACCTTGCAGTAGGTCGTCGATATAACGCTGTACGGGCTTCTCCCAGAAACGTTGGTTTGACATGTTGATGGCAAACTCTTGGGTGGTCTCAGGGATTTGAATTTTTTCACGGGTCAGATAGAACTCACCGTTATGGCCCAGGGTGAAAACGTTGACGCCATCGCCGGTGGTCAGTACCAATAAGCATGAAGGGCCGTAAAGCACGTAACCAGCGGCCAACTGGTTGTTGCCAGATTGCAAGAATTCTTCATCCGTACAGCTGTTCTCGCTTTCCGGTGCAGGAAGTATTGAAAATATGGTGCCCACTGACACGTTAACGTCGATATTGGAGGAGCCGTCTAGGGGGTCGAAGGTCACCAGGTATTTGCCTCCGATACTGGCGGCAACGCTGTGGTCTTCTTCCTCTGAGGCCATGCCCCGAACCAGTGGTGACTGTCCTAGCGTAAGCTTGATAATATCGTTGGAAATAACATCCAGTTTTTTCTGAACTTCACCCTGAATATTTTCATGTTCGGCAGAGCCCAGGATTCCTTCCAGTGCGCCATTTTGAAGTTTGCTGTTGATCTCTTTGCAGGCGGACATCAGTAGATTGATCAGTTCGATTAGATCGGCAGGGGTTTCATCTTGCTTCAAAAACTGGGTAAGCCTTTGCATCGATATCACCTTGTGAGTTTTCGTATCAACAAACGAATAAAATAGAGCTGTTTTAGCGACCTTTCATAACGGCCGGAATAATAAATGAACAGGCAGTTGAATGCATGCAAAAACTAGCCGATTTGGCAATATTTCTGACCTTAGTCATAAAGCCTAGTTGAATCGCGCTGGTCTTGCTAAATTCGGGCTCCGAAATCATTTTTACGTGAGGCCAGAAGATGGTTTTCGGGGCTCTCTAATGCTCATCTGAGCTGGTATGATGGCCGTCATTATTAAAGCTTGAGGCGACTATGCATTTACACATACTGGGCATTTGCGGAACCTTTATGGGCAGCCTGGCGATATTGGCCAGAGAACTGGGTTACACAGTGACGGGTTCTGACGCCAATGTTTATCCACCCATGAGTACTTTGCTGGAATCTCAGGGCATAAAAATCACCGAGGGTTTTGATAGTTCGCAGTTGCAACCTGCACCGGATATGACCGTTGTCGGTAATGCTATGTCGCGTGGCAATCCCTGTGTCGAATATGTGCTGAACCAGGGCCTGCCATACTGTTCGGGGCCACAGTGGTTGGCGGAGCATGTGCTTCAGGATAAGTGGGTGATGGCGGTGGCAGGTACTCACGGCAAGACCACCACCACCAGCATGCTGGCCTGGATTCTTGAGGACGCCGGTATGGCGCCGGGTTTTCTGATCGGTGGCGTGGCCAGCAATTTTGATATATCGGCGCGACTGGGTGAGACCCCTTTTTTCGTCATTGAAGCGGATGAATATGACACTGCATTCTTTGATAAACGGTCCAAATTTGTCCACTACCGTCCCCGTACGGTGATCCTGAATAACCTGGAATTTGATCACGCCGATATCTTTGAAAATCTCGCCGCCATTGAAAAGCAGTTTCATCATCTGGTACGTATTATTCCCTCCGACGGTCAGATATTGGCACCGCAGGCTGATGAGAATCTGACGCGGGTATTGGAGCAGGGTGTGTGGACGCCAGTGCTGAAGTTTGGTGCTGAAACGGATCAAAAGGATAGTCAGAGCAATGCAGCTCCATGGCAGGCGCGGTTGTTGAAACCAGATGGTTCGCATTTTCAAGTATTGCATCTGGGGCAGGCAGTGGCTGAAGTGCAGTGGAATCAAACCGGGCAGCATTCGGTTATGAATGGTCTGGCCGCGATCGGTGCAGCCCATCATGTGGGTGTGCTGCCTGAGGCTGCGGCCGCCGCTTTGGGGCGGTTTAAGGGCGTTAAACGACGCATGGAAGTGGTTGGTAAAGCGTCGGGGTTAACTATCTATGATGATTTTGCCCATCACCCGACAGCTATTGAAACTACGTTGCAGGGGTTGCGCGCTCAGGTTGGCGATGCACCGATTCTCGCGGTGATCGAGCCCCGTTCCAATACCATGCGGTTGGGTGCACACCAGGACCGCCTGGCACCAGCGACTGCTTTTGCTGACCAAGTGCTTTGGTATCAGCCCCCAGGGCTAGACTGGAATCTGGATGACGTCGTTGCACAAAGCCCTGTTCCGGCCCAGGTCTACCGGTCGGTGGATGCTATTATTGAGGCAGTGCAGCAGCAGGCAGGCCGCGAAGGTCATGTGCTGATTATGAGTAACGGCGGTTTTGAAGGCATTCATGGCCGCATGCTGGCAGCCTTGCAGCAGTAACTTTTTCCAGCTTTCTTCAGTAAGTCGAACGGATGAACAACGTGGATAATAGCCAGCAGCAAAAACGCGTCACCGTGGCGTTGACCGGCGCCTCTGGGGCGCAATACGGTTTACGTTTGATCCAGTGTCTAGTGGCGGCGAATTGCCAGATTTATACGTTGATTTCAAAAGCGGCCCAGGTGGTCGTGGCGACTGAAACCGAATACCGCATTCCGGCTGATGCCCGCAAGGCTGAGCAATATTTAACGGAGCTGTTCGGTGCCGGCGATCAACAGATTCAGGTGTTTTCCCGTGAGCAGTGGTTTGCGCCTGTGGCATCGGGGTCTTCTTCCCCTGCGGCAACGGTGGTCTGTCCATGCAGTACCGGCAGTCTTTCTGCCTTTGCCTGTGGTGCCAGTGATAATCTTATTGAACGTGCAGTGGACGTGGCCCTGAAAGAGCGGCGCTCGTTGATTTTAGTGCCACGAGAGGCGCCTTATTCTGAAATTCATCTGGAGAATATGCTCAAGTTGACCCGTATGGGAGCGGTGGTGATTCCCGCCAGCCCGGGCTTTTATCATCAGCCCAAATCGATTGAAGATTTGATCGATTTTGTCGTGGCGCGGATTCTAGATCAGCTCGGTATTGATCAGACGCTGATGCCTAAATGGGGTGAATCTTCCCGGTGATGCAGCAGCCGTGAAGACAGTTGTAGCGAGAATTGTTGTAGAGAAAACAGTGGTAGAGAAAGCAGTGGTAGAGAAAATCATGCAATGTCGTATGGGCTGTGGAGCCTGTTGTGTCGCTCCCTCTATCAGTTCTTCAATCCCCGGAATGCCCGAGGGCAAACCCGCCAATGTGCGTTGTGTGCAGTTGACAGATGACAATGCTTGTCTGCTGTTTGGACAGCCGCAGCGCCCACCAGTGTGTTTGAGATTTCATCCAGATATAGCGGTTTGTGGAGATACCCGAGCTGAGGCAATGACGCTTATTAGCTGGCTAGAGCAGGAGACTTAGGCTCCGTAGCTGCTTATTTGCTGGATAGTCGCTAGAATGACGCTTTTCGATTTTCAGGTAGTTCCATAATATGGCCAAGATTCTTGCGTTGGATACTTCTTCAGAGGCCTGCTCTGTGGCACTGCTGGTAGATCAGCAGTTGCAGGAAATTCATGAGATGGCTCCTCGTCAGCACACACAGAAGTTGTTGCCGATGGTGCAGCAGCTATTAGACGATGCCGGGCTGGAACTGTCACAGCTGGATGGTATTGGCTTTGGTGCTGGCCCCGGTTCTTTTACCGGCTTGCGTATTACCGCAGGAGTTGCCCAGGGATTAGCCTTTGGCGCAGATCTACCCTTGTTTCCGGTTTCGACGCTGGCGGCCTTGGCTGAAGAAGGATTAGCGGAGTTCAAGGCCGAAGGGGTGTTGGCCGCACTGGATGCCCGCATGGGTGAGATCTACTGGGGCGTTTATCAGCTCAGTAACGGTATCATGGTTGCCGTTGATGCCGAACGCGTCTGTGCACCGGAGCAAGCATCGATCGCCGCTGCAGCTAACCAGTCTGATATTCGCTGGCTGGGTATAGGTTCGGGCTGGAATTTGCAATCGCAACTGCCGCAGCATATTTGTCAGAAAGTTTCTCAAGTAGAACCTGAGCGGTTGGTGCGGGCCGGTTATATTGCTCGTATTGCCGAGCGGGATCTGGCTGCTGGCAAGGGTCAAGCGGCTGAAACAGCGTTGCCGGTCTATCTGCGTGACGAAATAGCCTGGAAAAAATCGGATCACCGCCGCTAGCACTCTCATTATTTTTAACTAACTGCATTTACCGGGATCGATGGATATGGGCTTGGGCTACATCATACTGCTGGCTGTCATACAGGGAATAACCGAATTTTTGCCCATCTCCAGTTCCGCTCACCTTATTCTTCCTTCCTATTTGCTGGGGATGGCGGACCAGGGATTAGCCTTCGATGTGGCTGTTCATGT
The DNA here is from genome assembly GCA_036960175.1 of Motiliproteus sp. Lineage (GTDB taxonomy): Bacteria > Pseudomonadota > Gammaproteobacteria > Pseudomonadales > Balneatricaceae > Motiliproteus. The sequence continues at coordinate 211,603 of JBALWH010000001.1, forward strand.
CGGTACCCTGAGTGCGGTGCTGTTCTATTTTCGTCGTGACTTTTCATTGCTGATATATGCCTGGGTCAGAAATATTCGTGGCGGTCGCAGCAGTCAGCATGCCCGCTTGGGGTGGGCCTTGATCATCGGTACGATCCCGGCGGTGCTGGCGGGTCTGCTATTCAATGACTTTATTGAGCAGCATCTTCGCTCTATTCTGGTCATTGCAGCGACCACCATCCTGTTTGGCTTACTGCTGGGTTACGCCGATATAAAGCGCACCGAGGTGCGTCGAAATAGGCATATGACCTATAAAGACGTGATGATTATCGGCTGTGTCCAGGCGCTAGCGCTGATACCGGGGACATCCCGCTCTGGCATCACCATCACCGCTGGCCTGATGCTGGGGCTGACCCGCCGGGCGTCCGCGCGGTTCTCATTCTTTCTGTCGGTGCCATTGATTATGGCTGCTGGTTCCTACAAAGGCCTAGAGCTTTATCAACAAGGTGATCAAGCACCTTGGTTTGCGGTTATCCTCGGTGCTCTGCTGGCAGCGGTTAGTGCCTATATTTGCATTCATTGGTTTTTGAAGATGCTCAACCGTATCGGCATGATGCCTTTCGTGATCTATCGGATGATTTTGGGTGTGGGGCTGTTGTTGCTGTATTGGCTGGGCTGAGAACTTTGTATAAGAACGGAAAGACCTAGAGAAAGTTAGCTGTGGATTTGCAGTCTCAGTTGGTTTTAAGTCTGATCTTAGCTAGAATTACCCTTGATCTTTTTATTGCTGTAATTGCCTACACGGATACTCTGAATGCAGATCGGCCCTGCCGTCAATTTTAACAACAGCGTTAATCGCCAGGGTCTGCAGAACCCTGCGGGTTTTCGGCCCGGTTCGCAACAGCATTCTTCAGCACCAGAAACTCCTACAGAAGCCCCTCAGTCCACATCGTTTAGCGACTTTATACAGGCCGCTGAGCAAAGTGCTCAGGCTCGTGAAAAGAGTGAATTCTATAGCATGGAGCGGAACTTGCCCTTTAGTGGCCAGGAAGCCCTGAATAGTTATCGCTTTACTTCTCAATTGCCATTCCAGAGTGAGTCATCACAGCTGGTGGGCGTCGATATTTACGTCTAACTCTTGGTTTTAACGATGACGACTAATCAGTTGGCAAAGCAGCTGGTGGTTATTCCTGGGTCTGAGGCATATGTAGCCAAAGCCTCGGAATATGCCACTCAACTGGGTGTTGATATCGCTGCCGTTGCATCGCTCCCCGAGTCCATGGATCAAGTCCCTTTTGCGCTTATCTGTGATGCTAGCGGTATCAGTGTGGTGCAGACCGGACCTAAGGCTCCGGGAGCGGTAAAAGTCGATTTCGTCACCGGTGCAGTCGCCCATCGACGTCGTTTCGGTGGCGGTGCAGGACAACAGATTGCCAAGGCTGTGGGGATCAAGCCAGGCATTCGTCCCAGAGTGGCGGATGTTACTGCGGGTTTGGGTCGGGATAGCTTTGTATTAGCAACACTGGGATGTGAGGTCACGCTGGTCGAACGTTCTGCGGTTATTGCTATGTTGCTACAAGACGGGCTCGATCGTGGTGTTAGGGATGCCGAAGTGTACGACATTCTTAGTCGTATGAGTCTTGTCGCGGATGAAGGCGTCAATTATCTGAATACGCAGATAGGGATGGAGCAAGCACCGGAAGTGGTCTATCTAGATCCAATGTTTCCCCATAGCAATAAAAGTGCCGAAGTAAAAAAGGAAATGCGCCTGTTCCGACTGCTGATTGGTGACGACACTGATACTGCCGAGCTGTTAGCGGCGGCCCTGGCGGCGGCCAAAAATCGGGTTGTGGTTAAGCGGCCTCGTAAGGCGCCTCCTATTAGCGGCCCTGCCCCAAGTTTCAAGATCGAAGGGAAGTCAGGCCGTTTCGATATATATGCATTGAAAAAGCTGGTTTGATCCACCACTGAGGCCTGTTTCTAATCATCAATAGTGTGGGGGAGGCGGTTCATCTGCCGTCCCAGAGCCTGAATCCTGAGAGGAGCTTGTTAGCTGTTTGTTGATGATTTTAACCATTTGGGTGAGGTCATCAATTTGACGTTGTTGTCTCGCCACGGTGTCACTCAGCTGCTCTATGCTATCGTCCTGAAACGCCAAGCGGCTTTCCAGTTCAATGATTTGCTCGTCGGAAGCGGTCACTGCAATAAACTCCTGAACCTTAAAATATACTAGGCAAACAATATTAACCTATTGAATCTTTTACTGGTAATGGGTATATAGAGGGGATGCCCTATCGGTTTTCGAAATTTACGCTGTGCATCCTAATATTTTTACATCTGATGTAGAGGGGTTTTGAGTAGTTTGAGGGCTATTAATTCTTTGAATTAATTAGTATATAGCTCACGGATCATAGGTGTCTGAGAGTTTTTTTATTTTTAACACATTCAATACCAGAGAAGTTCATAATGAAAACAAAGACAATAACATTAAGCGTCATCTACAGTTTGATTGCGTCAGTCGCCGCCGCGTTTGTTTTGGTATCCAGTGCCGGTCTTCCCGCTGAAAGTAAGCTGGTGGCTGGAGGTATCGTATTTGTACTCTGTCTGATCAGTTGTTTGTTGACGGCCAGTGGTAATTCATCAGAGTCCGATGATATGTATATCAGCGAAGAGGATGATGAAAATGATGACCGTGAAGGTGGACTTGTTAAGTGGTTTAACGTAACCAAAGGATTTGGCTTTATCACCCGTGATCAAGGCGACGATGTGTTTGTACATTTTCGCTCTATTCGTGGCACTGGACATCGCTCCTTGTCTGAAGGCCAGCGGGTAAAGTTTGAAGTCGTAGAAAGCGATAAAGGACTGCAGGCCGAGGACGTATCCATCGTTCGCTAAGCAGTCTCTTACAGGTGCGGCAGCCGCTGCCGCACCTTATTCGCTTCCCATCAGTCCTATCCCCAGCCCTTCCATCCTAGCCAGTAACTGATTTGCCTCTGTATACCCCTGAGACAACCACTCAAATGTTTTTCCGTTGAACCATAGCAAACAGGGAAATCCCTGAATCCCCAGTGCGTCTTTATAACTCAGGTGTTGCTGCAGTAGAGTTTCGGTTGCGGGGGATAAGAGCCTGTCTCGGTAGGCTGCTGGATTTAAACCGATAGCTTCCGCCAGCCCCACCAAGACCTCGGTATCAGATGGGTTGTTAGCATTCAGATAATAGCCTTGCTGGATGGCCTCGATCATTTCATCACTTCTATCCGTAAGCTGTTCTCCAGCCGCTATAACCGCACGACAAGCGTTGTAAGTTGAGCGGCGGGGAGTGTTAGTTGTCCAGAAATCGTAATTGAACTGAGCTCCAGTACGGCCTTCAATATGCTGCCATATCTGTTTGATCTGCTGTTGCATGGCTTCAGGCATAGGTTCGGTAGAGTCGGGGGCTAATCCTCCCAGAAGGGTGTGGCATGGAATACTGCTAGGTAGTTTTGTTTTCAATTCCCGCAAAGCTGGGGCGAAAGCCCAGCACCAACTGCACATTGGGTCCATCACATAGATCAGGCAGGGAGATAAAGGGGGGGAGCTAAAATCGCGATACAGCATATTATTCCGGTCTTATTAAGTATTAGTATTGACAGGCTATGACAATATCAATACGATGCCTGCCTGTCGATGCGGGGTGGAGCAGTCTGGTAGCTCGTCGGGCTCATAACCCGAAGGTCGTAAGTTCGAATCTTGCCCCCGCTACCATCGACAACAGAAGCCAAATCAAGCACTTGCTTGATTTGGCTTTTTTAGTTTTTGGGCTGTATGAATTCCCTGTGCCCTATTTTCCCCTGTCTCTCCAAGGCTCATTAACACTACATAAACATAACGACCGTAAAGGTGCCTTTGGTTATCTTTTTTGTTGGATATCCATCAGTGCTATTGCGCCGGCTTTAACCAGCTATCCAGTTGCTGAAGGTCGTTTGGGCTTCTTAAATATTAGTGTTGACAGTGTATGACAATATCAATACGATGCCTGCCTGTCGATGCGGGGTGGAGCAGTCTGGTAGCTCGTCGGGCTCATAACCCGAAGGTCGTAAGTTCGAATCTTGCCCCCGCTACCACATTTCGAGAAGCTGAAATTCAGAGATGAGTTTCAGCTTTTTTCGTTTCAGTGGTAGGGATTTATCGTCGGGCTCAGTTCTTTATAAACTCGCGAAGGTGGTAAGTTCAAATATTGCCTGTGCTGCCTTCGATCACGACCCCTGTTATTCAATGAGGGTCAGTGACTTTAGCCAGGAAAAGAATCCATTTAACGAATTTCAGCAATCATTTTTTTGATGGTTGCGGCATCTTGGAGCATAGAATTCAGTTCGAGTGCAGCCGTAAGGTTCGGCCGTAACTGTTTTGCCGTTTTGAGTACTTGGATAGCATCATCGTATCGAGACGTACGTAAGTATATTAATCCTAGAGTGTCTTGCGCATCAGCATACTTGGGAGATAATTTAACCGCAGTTTGGGCCAGTTCCATCGCCTCATTCATATTCTTGCCTTCTTGCGCAAGAACCCAGGCCAGGTCGTTATACGCTACCGGATATTTGGGATCGATCTTAATGGCGCGCCTGAAGGAATCAATTGCCTTAGCAATATCTTTCTTTTGGTAGTAAAGCAATCCCAGTCGTATATAGACTTCCATATATTTCGGATCGGCGCTAATTGTCCCTTCGTAGGCCTCGATGGCTGCCGGCATATTTCCTTTCAATGCATAGACATCTGCTTTGCTCTTGGTCGCTATAATAAATTTTGGATTGATTTTCAGCGCCGCGTCGAATTCGGCTAATGCTTGGCTATAGCGCTGCTTACTTGCGTATGTTAATCCCATGGTATGGGGCGCTTCTGGGTTGTTCGGTGCGTTGTTCTTCCACTGCTGTAGCACTGCAATCGATTTTTTCAATGAGCCGGAAACGAGATGATACTCGGCCAGTTGTAGGTAACCTATGCCCTGCTTGGGAGCGATCTTGTTGAATTCTCTTTTAGCATCATGTCTGAGAATATCAAAACCAGTACCAACGGGGCTTCTTCTAATTCGAATTCAGCGTCCAGTAGAGTGGGTTGCTAATCCAAAGAGTCCCCCGGAGTTATACGCTAGGTCCTAGTAAGCTAGTCATTGCGATTTTAAGTGCCAGCTATACCAACATTAGGCCTTTAAAAAAATGTTTAGTTATAGCCAAGTACATAGCAGCGTTCTTGGGGATGAACCGTCTTACTAGAGCCTGTGGTGCTGTGTTTAGTCTGGCTCAGGGGGCAGGATCCCCGAGTCTCTATATTTAGCTGTTTTTCTTTTGGATTAATCTCTATCTGAAACATGGAGGTGTCCTAAAATGTCTGCGTTAGAACCACTATAGGGAGGTGGGGTGAGGGTTCCCAATGAGCCTGCTTGATAGTGGTTATGCGTGGCAGTTATGGAACGTATTGGAGTAGATGTAAGCGGCCATGGGAAAAGTGGCTGACAAAAAAAGGCACCCGAAGGTGCCTTTGTTAAAGTAGCTGGCGATGTCAGCGTCAGTTTATTGCGCTGGCTTTAACCAGCTATCCAGTTGCTGCAGGTCGTCCGGACTTAAGGTGCCCAGAGATTCCTTAAATAAGATCTGATTGAGTACGAAGGTATAGCGTGCGGTTTCGTAGTCGCGTATGGCCTCAAAGACTCGGCGCTCTGCTTCCAGTACGTCAACGATATTACGGGTTCCTACGCTGTAGCCTGCTTCAGTGGCCTCTAGTGCTGTTTCTGTAGAGGTGATGGTCTGCTTACGGGCAGCGACTGAATCTACGTCTGTCTCAATATCACGGTACAGTGAGCGGGTTTGTTGTATCACCTGCCGCTTGGTGTCTTCCAGAGTCTGGGTGGATGCGTCCCAGCGCAGAAACGACTCGCGGATCTGTGAGCTGGTGCGTCCGCCTTGATAAAGGGGAAGGTTAAAATTAAGGCCGATAAAGCCACTATCGACATCACTGCCGGTGGAGTTGATGTCAGTTTGACCATAGCTGGCAACCAGATCAACGGTTGGCTTGTGACGAGATTCCGTTGCTCGCCGAGTTTCCAGTGAGGCATCGACATCGTATCGGGCGACACGCAGGGATAAGTTTCCATCCAATGCTTTATCAACCCAGGGTTGGTATTGCTGGGGTTGCAGCTTTTCTACCGGATAGTTGGCTTTTAATAGATCAATCTTGTCCCAGCTAGAACCAGTCAGGCGATCTAACGCTTCGAAGCTGTTATCCAGAGCACCTTTGGCAATAATGCGATTGACCCGAGCCAAGTCGTAGCCCGCTTTCGCTTCTTCGACATCAGTAATGGCGATCAGTCCTACTTCAAACTGCGCTTCGACCTGTTCCAGTCGGCGTTTAAAAGCGGATTCCTCGGCGACGGTCGTTTCATACACCGTCTGAGCTTGAAGCACATCCAGATAGTCAGACACGGATCGACGGATCAGGGTTTGCTGAGCCTCGCTGAATTCCACCCCAGCCTTGGCACCGAGAATCTTGCCTGCTTGGAAATTGAACCAGTTTTCAGCCCGAAATACCGGCTGCGTCAACGCCACTGAATAGCCGTTGCTATTGCCGTCGGTGGAACCATCAGGGTCGCTGTTTCTGTAGCCAAGATCTGCGGTCATATTGATATCGGGCAACAGGCCGGAACGGCTTTGGTCGCTAATCTCGGCATCAGCTTTACTGGTTGCTCTGGCGATTTTTAATTGTGGATCGCTTTCCAGCGCTTGATTGTAAATTTCGGTCAAAGCGCCGGCCTGAGCAGTATTCAGGGTTAAACCCATGGTCAGGGCTAAAATAAGTTGCGGTTTCAAGTTTATGCCTCCAGTGCATCAACAGGGTAACGCGGTAAATCAGGAGTAGAATTCAGATCAGTATTAATCTTGTCCCGATGGAAATTGTTAACAACGATAGCATCGAATGGACCTTGTTAGTTACCCCATTGTTCCGCTGCCAAAATTAAAAAAACCTTCAGTTTACAATAGTTCATATCAGCTAGGGGTCAAACGACTATCAATGCAGTGAGTTTGTCAGATCTGGGTCGATTTCCTAGGGAGCTAACTTCAAAGCAGCGGGAAAGTTACAGCAAATAAGCCTCGTCGCATTATGAATAGTAAGAATTACTGATATAAGGCAAAGCTATTTCCGGTTTTGGTCATTATCATATGAAATACGGAAGTAAGGTTGCAGATAAAAGAAGTCTTCTGATGGAGAAGTTCGATGAACAACTTGCTGATGTATATATTGATTCCCGTGATTATGGTGCCTTATCTGCTCTTGCTGCAAGCCGCTTATATAGTGGTTGAGCGGGAGGATAAGGTGGCTGAAGAATGGGTTAAGGCCGGAGCTAAATACAATCAGCGCCAGGTTCAGCTGCTGGTGGCTCCAAAGCACAAAAATCGGGCACAGGCTGCTAACCATAATCGGGCAGCCTGATTGCGTCACAGACGAGCTAGGATAACCGCGCCAGAGCAACTTTTGAACCGTTGCTGCGTTTGAGTTTTGCTGTAATAAAGCGGCCCGCAGCAATCAGTTTGTCCAGATCTATGCCGCTTTCTATCCCTAATCCATTTAGCAAATAAACCACATCCTCTGTGGCAACGTTTCCGGATGCGCCTTTGGCGTAGGGGCAGCCCCCAAGTCCTGCTACTGATGCATCGAGCACAGACAGTCCTTCTTCCAGAACTGCGTAAATATTCGCCAGAGCCTGACCGTAAGTGTCATGAAAGTGTGCCGCTAAAGCGTCCATGGGAATCTGTTTCGCTACCGCAGCTAGCATACGTTTGGCTTTTAAGGGCGTGCCGACTCCTATGGTATCCCCTAGTGATATTTCATAGCAGCCCATGTCATAGAGCCGGGTTGCTACTTCGGCGACTTTCTGCGGAGAAATCTCTCCTTCGTAGGGGCAGCCCAGGGTGGTTGAAACGTAGCCGCGTACTCGCAGGCCGTGCTTGATGGCGGTTTCTAGAATCGGCTCAAAGCGGATGAGGCTCTCGTTGATGGAGCAGTTGATGTTTTTTTGGGTAAAGCTTTCAGAGGCGGCGCCAAACACAGCGACTTCGTCAGCGCCTGCTTCAATGGCGGCTTCGAGGCCTTTGAAGTTGGGGGTCAGGGCAGCATAAACTACATTGGGTCGACGCTTCAGGGTGGTCATGACCTCTTTGCTGTCAGCCATCTGTGGCACCCATTTGGGGGATACAAAGCTGGCGGCCTCAATATGGCGAATACCGGCATCGCCTAGCAGCTCAATTAGGGTGACTTTAACCTCGGTGCTGATTAATCCACCCGGTTCGTTTTGCAAACCATCCCGGGGTCCGACTTCCACCAGTTTCACGCATTGTGGAAAGGCCACTTAGTTTATCTCCCTGTTTTCATAAAGTAGTAGCAAGCAGCTGTGTATCTTCAGTGACTGGCGTCAGTTGCTTGGAGCGCCACCAGTATACTGCCCTCATCCACCAGATCTCCGGGCTGATAGTAGTATTCTGTGATCACGCCAGCATAGGGGGCTTTAATGCAGTGTTCCATTTTCATTGCCTCAATCACGATCAGACCATCGCCAGTGTCTACTTCATCATCGACGGCTTGCAGAATCGCCACCACCGTGCCGTTCATTGGTGCCAGCAGGGAATTATCATTGGTCTGTTGTTGCTGGTCGAAATCCTTTGTTGGCAATTGGCAGGCAAAACTATAGCCGTGTTTAAACAGGGTTAATAGCGAGCCTTGCTGGTCGATATCAATGTCGTTTTGATGGCCGTTGATAGCAACACTCAGGCGTTCTCCATTAAGTTCTCCGCGAACCTGATACTGGTGCTGGTTGAGACTGATCTGGAATTCGGGTCCCTGTTCTTTCACTTCTAGCTGATAGTCGATGTGCTTGTGGGTTAATGCATAAGGCTGCGTATGTTCGGCATTCAAACGCCAGTTGTCGAGATGGTTGAAGGGGGATGTCGGGTCTCCGTGGCTGCAGTATTGTTGTTTGCGCTGTAAGGTCAGGAAGCAAGCTGCAAAAACCAGCATTGGTTCAAAATCCTGATCAGGCTCTTGTAGCAGCGTTGCCTTATGGCGTTCGATAAAGCCGGTATCAACCTCGAAGCTGGCGAAGGCAGGGGTAGCGATCAGATTTTTCAGAAAGTCGAGATTGGTGTTCAAACCCGCTATTCGATAGCTCTGCAAGGCCGTTCTCATTTGTGCAATGGCGGCGCTGCGAGTCTCGTCCCAGCAAATTAGCTTGGCGATCATCGGGTCGTAATAAATGCTGACTTCGTCGCCTTCGATAACCCCGGTGTCGATACGCAGGTGACGGCTTTCTTCGGGGGTTCTGAGGTAGTGCAGGGTGCCAGTGGCGGGTAAAAAGTCACTGGCAGGATCTTCCGCATAGACACGTACTTCTATCGCATGGCCGCTTATTTGAACCTGCTGCTGGGTTAAGGGTAACGTTTCTCCGTTGGCGACCTTTAACTGCCAGGCGACTAAATCCTGGCCGGTAACCATTTCTGTCACCGGGTGCTCCACCTGCAGGCGGGTATTCATTTCCATAAAATAGAATTTGTGATGGCTGTCGTCGTAAAGAAACTCGATGGTACCCGCGCCCACATAGTTAATCGCTTGGGCGGCTTTGACGGCGGTCTCGCCCATGGCCTTTCTGACGTCGTCGGGGATATTCGGGGCGGGGGCTTCCTCAACCACTTTCTGGTAGCGTCGCTGCACCGAGCAATCACGGTCTGCCAGGTAGATAGTATTACCCGTCTTATCCGCAAATATCTGGATTTCCACATGGCGGGGATTCTGCAGATACTTTTCTACCAGTAAATCGTCATTATTAAAACTGCTGGCCGCTTCCCGTTTGGCAGCTGCATAGGCATGATCAAACTCAGACTCATTGTTGACCGTGCGCATGCCCTTGCCACCACCACCGGCCACGGCTTTTAGCAGCAGAGGATAGCCACAATGCTGGGCTTCGGCCTTTATTCGCGCTAAGGACTGACCAGCACCGTGGTAGCCGGGCAGCATGGGGATGCCTGCTTTCTCCATAATAGTTTTGGCGGCGCTTTTTGAACCCATGCTGCGGATCGCAGCTGCTGAGGGGCCGATAAACTCAATCTGTTGTTTTGCACAGCTGTCGGCGAAGTGCGGATTTTCTGACAGGAATCCATAACCGGGGTGAATCGCTTCAGCACCACACTTTTTGGCTAGTTCGAGGATTAGCTCTGCATTCAGATAGCTGTCTTGGGCGGCTGCTCCACCCAGATAGAATGACTCATCTGCCATGGCGACATGACGGGCCTGGCGATCCGCTTCCGAATAGACTGCCACACAGCGAATTCCCAGGCGTTGTGCGCTGGTTATGATTCGGCATGCAATCTCGCCGCGATTGGCGATCAGTATCTTAGTGAACATCGGCCCTTTGTTTTCCTCTGCTTCTTGGTTTTAAGTATCGCCGGTTGGCAACCAGCTGGGTTTGCGTTTGTTTAAAAAGGCAGACAGTCCTTCTTGTCCTTCGTCACTGATTCGAATGTCAGCAATTCGCTGTGCCGTCTCTTGCATCAGCTGGGGGTCGGTTTTTCGACCACTGATATCAAGGATTAGCTGCTTGGCAGCGGAAACAGCGGCAGGACCATTGTTCAGCAGTTGCTGCAGCCATTGATCTTTGAGTTTATCTGCTGCGGTTGGGTCATCCGCTAATTGATGGACCAGTCCCATTTGCTGGGCTTGCTGGCCATCAAACTCTTCTGCCGTCAGAAAATAGCGGCGGGCCTGACGTTCGCCGATAGCGGCAATTACATAAGGGCTGATTACCGCCGGGATCAGGCCGATTTTTACTTCGCTCAGGCAGAAGCGACTATCTGTGTGGGCAATGACTAGGTCGCAGCAGGCCGCCAGCCCCACCGCGCCGCCGAAGGCTGCTCCCTGAACCAGGGCAATGGTTGGTTTTGGCAGGCTATTTAGCTGCTGCATGAGTTCAGCCAGTGCCATGGCATCATCCATATTCTGTTGCGGGCTGTTTGCCGCCATGCGGCGCATCCAGTTTAAGTCTGCACCGGCGGAGAAGTTTTCCCCTGCCGAACGCAGTACCAGCACTCGCGCCTGGGGATCTTCTGCGATTTGTTGCAGATAAGCGCGCAGTAGCTCAATCACTTCATCATCAAACGCATTATGCAGCTCTGGCCGATTCAGGCTTAGGGTGGCAACACCCCGATGATCCAATTGGTAGATGACTTTTTTAGCTGTGGTCACTTGCGCATCCCTTTGATTATTCAGCGGCTGCCATTAGGTTAAGAGCCGGTCTACATCCGGAAGACACCGAAACGGGTTTCTGCGATGGGTTTGTTCAGGGCCGCTGATAATCCAAGGCCGAGTACATCGCGGGTTTGCAGCGGATCGATGACACCATCATCCCAGAGTCTGGCGCTGGCGAAATAGGGATGACCCTGTTGCTCGTACATGTCGATAATCGGGGCTTTGAACTCCTGTTGTTGCTGGTCGCTCCAGCTTTCGCCTTGGCGTTGCAGATTGTCCCCTTTAACCTGAGACAGTACGCCTGCGGCCTGTTCTCCGCCCATCACCGAGATGCGGGCATTGGGCCACATCCACAGGAAGTTAGGATCGTAAGCGCGACCGCACATGCCGTAGTTACCAGCGCCAAAGCTGCCACCGATGATGACGGTGAGTTTTGGAACAGCGGCACAAGACACGGCGGCGACCATTTTGGCGCCATGCTTGGCGATACCCTCGGCTTCATACTTTGAGCCCACCATGAATCCGGTGATATTTTGTAGAAATATCAGTGGTATACGGCGCTGGCAGCAGAGTTCGATAAAGTGCGTGCCTTTCAGGGCAGATTCCGAATAGAGCACGCCGTTGTTGGCGATGATGCCCACCGGGTAGCCGTGGATACGGGCAAAACCGGTGATCAGGGTGCTGCCATAAAGGGCTTTGAACTCATCAAAATCTGAAGCGTCGACAATGCGGGCGATGACTTCACGGATATCGTAAGGTTTTTTCAGGTCGCACCCGACGACCCCATAGAGTTCTTCCGGCGAGTATCGAGGGGGCTGCGAATCCCGTACATCTAGATCGATCTGTTTGTTACGGTTCAATCGGCTGACGGCGCGACGGGCCAGTTCCAGGGCGTGGAGATCATTGTCGGCATAGTGATCGGCAACCCCTGACTGCTTGCAATGGACGTCGGCCCCGCCCAGATCTTCAGCACTGACCACCTCTCCGGTAGCCGCTTTGACCAGTGGTGGCCCCGCCAGGAATATGGTGCCTTGGTCGCGCACGATAATGCTCTCATCCGCCATTGCCGGCACATAGGCGCCACCGGCGGTACAGAGGCCCATTACCACCGCAATTTGCGGAATGCCCATGGCCGACAGTCGTGCTTGGTTGTAGAAGATCCGGCCAAAGTGATCACGATCGGGAAATACCTCGGCCTGCTGTGGCAGGTTGGCCCCGCCGGAATCCACCAGGTAAATGCAGGGCAGATGATTCTGTTCGGCGATAGCCTGAGCTCGCAGATGCTTTTTGACGGTAACAGGGTAGTAGGTGCCGCCTTTCACGGTGGCATCGTTGGCGATGATTATGCATTCCTGACCGCTGACGCGCCCGATACCGGTGATCAGGCCGGCAGCGGCGATCTCATCATCGTAAAGTTTATAGGCTGCTAGCTGTGATAGCTCCAGAAACGCAGAGCCTTCATCCAAGAGATGGTTGATACGCTGGCGCACGAGCAGCTTGCCTCTATCTGTGTGGCGTTGCTGGTAACTGGGGCCACCGCCTTGCTCAATAACGGCGACCTTGTCACGCAGGTCAGCAACCACCTCTGTCATTGCCTGCTGATTGTCCAGGAACTGTTGTGACCGAGGTTCGACCTTAGATTTGATAACAGCCATAGCAGGTCTCAGTTTTGATTAAAGAGTTCGCGGCCGATCAGCATGCGGCGTATTTCAGACGTTCCGGCACCGATTTCGTAGAGCTTGGCATCGCGCAGCAGTCGTCCGGTGGGGAAGTCGTTGATATAGCCGTTGCCGCCCAGTAATTGAATAGCATCCAGAGCCAGCTGGGTGGCCAATTCTGCTGAATATAGAATAGCTCCGGCAGCGTCTTTGCGGGTGGTATTGCCGTTGTCGCAAGCCCTGGCAACGGTATAGATATAGGCTTTTGCTGCGTTCATGCGGGTATACATATCGGCTATCTTGCCCTGTACCAGCTGGAATTCTCCGATGGCTTTGCCAAACTGCTGGCGGTCACGGATATAGGGCAGGACCACATCCATACAGGCGTTCATGATCCCCAGAGGGCCGCCTGCCAGCACCACCCGTTCGTAATCGAGGCCGCTCATCAGGACTTTAACGCCTTGGTTGAGTTCGCCGAGGATATTCTCAGCCGGGACTATGCAGTCTTGAAAAACCAGTTCGCAGGTGTTGGAGCCGCGCATGCCTAATTTGTCGAGTTTCTGGGCGCGGGAAAATCCGGGGGCATCTCGCTCGATGATGAAAGCGGTGATGCCGTGCTGGCCTTTGTTGTGGTCGGTTTTGGCGTAGACCACGTAGACATCGGCGTCGGGACCGTTGGTGATCCACATCTTGTTACCATTAAGGACGAAGTCATCCCCTTGTCGGCGCGCGGTCAATTTCATGCTGACCACATCGGAGCCGGCATTGGGTTCCGACATCGCCAGAGCACCGACATGCTCGCCGCTGATTAGCTTAGGGAGGTAAGTTTGACGTTGTTGCTCATTGCCGTTGCGGTGGATCTGATTGACACAAAGATTGGAATGGGCGCCATAGGACAGGGCTACAGAAGCAGAGGCACGGCTGATCTCTTCCATGGCCACTACGTGGGCAAGATAACCCATTTCCACACCACCGTACTCTTCCTTGACGGTAATCCCCAGCAACCCCATATCGCCGAACTTGCGCCACAGGTCGGCGGGGAAATCGTTGCTACTATCGATCTCTGCCGCTCTTGGAGCGATTTCGTTGCTGGCAAAGACATTAACCTGTTCGCGCAGCATATCGATGGTATCGCCTAATCCGAAGTTAAGCATTTTGTAACTGGCGTGCATGGTCATCGGCCTCGTTATGCGGTGATCTGAAATAGCATTATTAGATTCACTATAGATGGTTAAAATGCTATCAACTATACGGCATCGTATGTTTGCATGCGCATGAAGTCAATACGCTTGCGTATAGTTGGTGCTGTCATTATGGTTTGATTTGTTGGACTACGCTGAAAATCGCGCTATTAAGTAAGAACCCTATTCTTGAGGTATCACTATGGACCAGCCCCTTTGGTCACCGACGCAGCAGCAGATTGAAAGCAGTAACCTGGCTGCTTTTATGGCGAGAATAAAGTCGCAATATGGCGTGCAGCTGCAGGATTATCCGAGCCTGCAGAGTTGGTCGGTGGATCATAAAGAGCAGTTCTGGTCACTGCTCTGGGATTACGCAGGGGTTCGCGCCGAGCATAAGGGCGAGCGGGTGCTGGAACAGGGTGAGCGGATGCTCGGCGCGCGCTGGTTTGCGGATGCCCGATTGAATTTTGCGGAGAATTTGCTGCGCCGACGGGATCGACACACAGCGCTGGTTTTCAGAGGCGAGCAGGGTCGGCGTCAGACTCTCAGTTATGCCGAGCTTTATCAACGCACAGCGGCTCTGGCTGCGGCGTTAAGGGAGCAAGGGGTGGTCAGTGGTGATCGGGTGGCAGGCTTTATGCCCAATATTATTGATACCATCGTGGCGATGTTGGCTACCACTAGTCTGGGTGCGGTGTGGAGTTCCTGTTCGCCGGATTTCGGTATTAACGGCGTGCTGGATCGTTTCGGGCAGATCCAGCCGAAGGTGCTGTTTACCACCGATGGTTACTATTACAACGGTAAGACTATTCACACGCTGGAGCGGGTTGCCGGATTAGCCGCGCAGCTGGATTCAGTGAAAACCATTGTGGTCGTGCCTTTTGTAGAATCGCAACCCGATATCTCGATGCTGGATCGCGCGCAGTTGCTGAGCGACTTTGAACAGTCGCAGGTGACAGAAATAGAGTTCCAGCAGGTCCCCTTCGATCACCCACTTTATGTGATGTATTCGTCCGGCACCACGGGTGTGCCTAAGTGCATTGTCCACAGTGTTGGCGGCACCCTGATTCAGCACCTTAAAGAGCATCTTCTACATACCGACCTTAAGCCTGCTGACACACTGTTCTACTACACCACCTGTGGTTGGATGATGTGGAACTGGCTGGTGAGCGGCCTGGCGGTGGGGGCTACGCTGGTGCTGTTTGATGGCTCGCCTTTTGCGCCGCAGCCAGAAATTTTATTTGATGTGGCTGAACAAGAAGGCATTACCGTATTCGGTACCAGTGCCAAATATATCGCCGCATTGGAAAAAGCGGGGGTGAAACCGAGGCTATCTCATGATCTGTCTAAGTTGCGGGCTATTCTGTCCACTGGCTCACCGCTGGCCCATGAAAGCTTTGACTACGTCTATCGTGATATCAAAGCAGATCTGCTGCTGGCCTCCATCTCTGGCGGCACCGATATCGTCTCTTGTTTCGCCCTGGGCTGTCCTATTCTGCCGGTTTATCGTGGTGAGTTGCAGTGCTTAGGGTTAGGTATGGCGGTTGATATTTTTGATGACGAGGGCAACTCCATACGCCAGCAGAAAGGGGAGCTGGTGTGCACCCAGCCATTCCCGGCCATGCCTATCTGCTTCTGGGATGATGAGGATCAGGCCAAGTTCAGGGCTGCTTATTTTGAAACCTTCGACAATATCTGGGCCCACGGCGACTACGGCGAAATAACCGCACATGGCGGGCTGATCATTCATGGCCGCTCCGATGCGGTATTGAATCCGGGTGGTGTGCGCATCGGTACTGCGGAGATCTATCGCCAGGTGGAAAAGGTCGATGAGGTGCTGGAAAGTATCTGCGTGGGGCAGAGCTGGCAGGATGATGTGCGAGTGCTGTTATTCGTAAGGCTGCGTGAAGGAGTGATGTTGGATGAGTCACTGCTGCAGCGCATACGCCAAAAAATCCGATCCGAAACCACGCCAAGGCATGTGCCTGCCAAAGTGATTCAGGTTGCCGATATCCCCCGCACTATCAGCGGTAAGATAGTTGAGCTGGCGGTGCGCAAGGTTATTCAGGGGGAAGAGGTAAAAAACAAGGACGCTCTGGCTAACCCAGAGGCCCTTGAACTTTATCGCGATCTAGACGAGCTGCAGAAGGATTAGCTTTTCGTATGACATGATATAAAAAAACCTCGGCTTAGGGCGGAGGTTTTTTTAACGTATCGATACTAGCTGATATTAAACAGTTTTCTTTTTCCGTGAAAGACCGATACCTGCTAATCCAAGCCCAAATAATAGAAAGCTGGCAGCTTCAGGAACGGCTGTGCCAAATACAACGGTGTCTAGATCTCCTTGGCCAATTTGACCGTTGGCATATATATAAATTGAACTCAGAGACGTTAAGCCGACAGCTTGGGTAGTCCATGCTCCGGAACCTTTAGTGCCAGCAGAGTATTGTGTGCCAGAACCATCATTTAATAAACCTACTATCCAGCTGCCTCTAAGGTCGAAAGAAGTTAGGGTGAGTGGGACGGCACCTGTGCTTGAGAAACGAATCCCTTGGAACAATTGCCCGTGTCCACTTTCGTAAGCTCCCGGGTTACCGCCAGTGGAGACAATATGATCGTGACCCTGGCTTCCTGTGTTAAATACCCATTGTGCTGAAACAAGGCCGTCTGAGCTCAGAAAACTATTCCCCGTAGCACCTGTTTCGTCAAAGTTGATTGTGGTTGCAGAGGCGCTCCCCGTGAATGTTGTTAATAGAAGAAGCAGTCCGATTGTTAGCTTACTATGCATGATGTGTACTCTCGTTTATGGGTATATAGTAGGCTATGCAATATTTATGCCGGTTTTGTTTTACTTATCGAATTCAGACGGTTGTATGGTTTATAGGGGTGTGTCGAATTGGTGTGTGTAAAATTACCTGACGCTTTTTGTAACTGATTGAACTTACAGGAGTAGGTGGCGCTTGCTTGATGGTTGACCTCGTTGCTTGGGCTTAAAGATGTGAATAAAGACAGCGGGACCTGTCATCCCCGCCGGTTTAGGCGTCGGTCCTGTAGGTTGATCAAAGCGCCGTGCTGGTTGCCAATCGTCAATCCGCTGCCCTAAATATTGGCAGCGTTCGAATACCCGCTGCCGTTCGTCAGCTTTAATGTCAGGGCCGGTAAAGAGCTAGCTGTTGCTAGATCAACTCAGCCAGCATTGATTCCTCATAGGGAATGGGTGGCTGTTGGTTACGGACTTTGCTGACGTAATCAGGGTTGGCAATAAAAGGTCGGCCGATGGCAATCAGATCGGCATCGCCGCCTAATACTGTGCTGCTCGCCGATTCGGCGTCGTAGCCACCACTGGCGATCACCGTGCCGCGGTAATGACGGCGGATATATTGGGTGATGGTGCCCTGTAGGTGGTCGAAAGGTTCATCGTTAAAGATGCCGCCGTGCACATAGCTCAGGTTGTAGCGGTTCAGCTGTTCCAGCAGGTAATCAAATACCGCCTTGTCGCGGGCATCATGCTCAACATGAATGTAAGCGGCAGGGGATAAACGTAATCCCACCTGCGTGATTTCCTGGCTCACTCGCTCGATAATCCTGAATAGGAATTGGCTCATCTTTTCCGGAGAGCCACCATAGCCGTCGTTACGATGATTGGTGTGCCAGTGTAGGAATTGATCGATCAGATAGCCGTTGGCGCCGTGGATCTCTACTCCATCAAAACCGGCGAGCTTGGCATTGGCTGCGGCCCTGCCGAAATCTTCGATGACACGTTCGATGTCAGCATCGGTCATCGCCCGTGGCGTGCCATATTCCAGGTCGGAAAAACGGGGAATGCGGCCATGAAGCTCAATGGCCGAGGGCGCCATCGGTGCTTTGCCGTCCTGATAGATCGGATGAGATACCCGGCCGGTGTGCCAGAGCTGGGCAAACATTTTGCCGCCGTTTTGGTGGACGCGCTGGGTCACTTGCTTCCAGCTTTCGACCTGTTCAGCGTTGAACAGCCCGGGGGTGTTGGGGTAGCCCTGACCATCGGCAGCAACGATCGTCGCTTCGCTGATGATCAGGCCAGCATCGGCGCGGCGGCCATAGTAGGCCGCCATGGCTGCAGTGGGTACCAGGTCATCATCGGCCTTGGAGCGGGTTAGTGGCGCCATCACAATACGGTTGTTCAGGGTTAGGCCGTTTCCGAGATCTACTTTATCAAATAGGGTTTCGATACTCATGAGCGTCATTCTCTTGTTCTGGAAAGATGGAATCTATTCTCTCAGTTATTAAAAAGTTAACTAGATGGGTTATATTTAATTCATAGTTTCCATTTGGTGAACGATCAGCGGGTTAAAGGTTGCAGTAATGGATGAATTGAAACGTATTGGTGTCTTTACCCGAGTGGTGGAGGCGAATAGTTTTTCCGAGGCTGCCCGGCAACTGGGGGTGGCTAAGTCAGCTGTCAGCAAACAAGTGAGTCTGCTGGAAAAAGAGGTCGGCGTGCGGCTGCTGAACCGTTCCACCCGGAAATTGAGCCTGACTGAAGCCGGGCAGATCTACTATCAGCATTGCGCGGAGATTGTCGGTCGTGCCGAAATCGCCCTCAATGAACTGCGTCAGTACCAGCACCAACCTACGGGCACGCTGCGGGTGGCCAGCCCCATCTCTTTTGGCATCGCCCATTTGGTGCCAGTGGTTAAGGAACTTCGGTCGTTGTATCCACTGTTGAAAATCGATCTGCTGCTAGAGGATCGAGTCATCAATATGGTCGAGGAGGGCGTTGATCTCAGTATCCGCGTTGGCTGGCTGGAAGAATCGAGTCTGGTGGCGCGAAAGCTCGGTGAGTCCCGCATGGTGGTGGTGGCTTCACCGGATTATCTGGCGCGTCATGGCGTCCCTCGCAAGCCTGAAGAATTGAGTCAGCATCAGTGGCTGAGTTTGTCACTGCTGTCGGCGCCACTACGCTGGGTCTTTAAAAATGATAAAGGCGAACAGCGGGTGCAGATGCAGAGTTCGCTGAAAACCAACTCGGTGGATGCTTTGATGGAAATGGCGAAGCAAGGGTTAGGGGTAACGGTACTGGCCAAGTTTGTCGTCTGTGAGGCGATGCAGCAGGGAGAGCTGGTGCCGCTGCTGGAGGATTATCAGTTAGGTCCGGTGGGCGTCTACGCCGTCTATCCCCATCGTGGCCATGTACCACCCAAAATCCGCGTGTTTCTGGATTTTCTGGAGAAGAGAAGCCAGTACGCCAGTTGGTGCAGTTGATTAGAGCAGTTGATTAGAGCAATTGATTAGAGTAGTTGGTTGCTGTTTATGTGATTTGGATGCTAGTTCATAGGGCCTTCCAAATTCCATCATTGCTTTCAAATTATCCTTAAGGCCCCGGTGCTCAAGCTTGGACAAGCTGCTTGCCTTGTGACTGTTGTTTATTAGTCGCATCTACACTGCTCTGGGAGAAAGGCAAGTATGCCTAGGTTTGTTATCTAGATGCTTGTTATTACGGCTTTTTGATCTGCTTTTGGATTCATCTGCGTGATGAAATTATCTAGAATTTCCAAGTGCTTATTGTGCTGCGCACAATTTATCCAGGAAGAAATGAGGGAGTAATTATTTACCCTTTTCTTATACTTTGTGGTTATAAGAGAGCCAATGGTTAGGCGTTTTTATTATAGCTAGTTAGTGTTCGCTAACCTAGTTAACGCGCCTTTTCGTTGACATTAAATCAATTTATCACCGGGCGTTTAAAAAACACTCAAAAGGAGGCTTATGAGGTCGCTGTACTACATGTTGTGTGTATCTCGGCGGATGCATACAATATCTGGAATATTTACAGGATAGTATTCGCCCAAGGCTAGCAAAGCCTTGTTACCACAGGAAAATAAGGTCTGGTGCAAATGACTGCTTCTCTCAAGGTCGTAACACAAGAAGAAAAAGAAATAACTCATCAAGATGCATCTCTGGATATTTGGGATTCCAAGTACCGTCTGAAGTCAAAAACCGGTGAAATCCTGGATAAGGATATTGACTCGACCTTTGTTCGTGTTGCTCGTGCCCTGGCTGATGTTGAAACATCTAAAAGCAAGCGTGAAGAATGGTATGAGGATTTTCTTTGGGCACTGCGCCGTGGCGCTATTCCGGCGGGCAGAGTCATGTCCAACGCCGGTGCTCAAGAGCACAAGCCTGCGACATCGACCATAAACTGTACCGTATCCGGCACCATTCTGGATTCTATGGAAGATATCCTGGGTAAGAACCTGGAAGCCGGGCTGACCCTTAAAGCGGGTTGTGGTATTGGCTATGAGTTCTCTACCCTACGTCCTAGAGATGCCTACGTATCTGGAGCGGGTGCCTATACCTCAGGCCCGCTGTCGTTTATGGATATCTTCGATAAGATGTGTTTTACCGTGTCTTCTGCCGGTGGCCGTCGTGGTGCCCAGATGGCTACCTTCGACATCGGTCATCCGGACGTGCTGGATTTTATCCGCGCCAAACGTGAAGACGGTCGCCTGCGTCAGTTCAACCTGTCGCTGCTGATTACCGACGAATTTATGGATGCCGTGCGTGACGACACGGAATGGAAGCTGGCCTTCCCGTTGGCGCCTAAAGAAGTCGCCCGCGACAATATCGATCTGGATGATCCGGCTCAAGTTGTTTGGCGTGATTGGCCAACTCATGAAGGTTACGTGATTAATGAACAGGGACTCGCTGCCTGTCTCATCACGAAAACCATCAAGGCACAGCGCCTGTGGAATGCGATCATGACCTCTACCTATGACTTTGCTGAGCCAGGGTTCATCCTGATCGACAAAGTTAACGAGCAGAACAACAACTGGTTCTGCGAGAATATCCGAGCCACTAACCCTTGTGGTGAGCAGCCGCTACCCCCTTACGGAAGTTGTCTGCTGGGTTCCGTGAACCTAACCCGTTTTGTGTTGGACCCCTTCACCGAAAATGCACGTTTTGACTGGGAAGGGTTCCGCAAGACTGTTTCTATTTTCACCCGTATGCTGGACAACGTCGTTGAAATCAATGGTCTGCCATTGGAACAGCAGCGTCATGAAATCATGCACAAGCGCCGCCACGGCATGGGTTATCTGGGGCTGGGTTCTACCGTCACCATGATGCGTATGCAATACGGTGATGAAGGCTCAATCGCTTTCACTGAACAAGTCACTAAAGAACTGGCCATGACTGGCTGGCGTACCGGATTGGCCTTGGCTCAGGAAAAAGGTCCGGCGCCGATCATGAATGAAGAGTTTGAAGTGACCGGTGAAATGCTGCGTAAGCGCCCGGAAATGGCGACTGACGGTCTTAAAGTCGGCGATAAAGTGACTGGCAGGGTGCTGCACGCCAAATACAGCCGTTACATGCAAAAGGTGGGTGCAGCGGATCCGCAGCTGATTGCTGATATCGTCGAGCATGGCTGTCGTTTTACTCACCATAGTTCGATTGCGCCGACAGGCACGATTTCCCTTTCTGTGGGTAATAACGCCAGTAACGGCATCGAACCTAGTTTTGCTCACCACTATGCACGCAACATTATTCGCGAAAAGAAGAAGACCAAAGAGAAGGTCGATGTCTTCTCTTATGAGCTGCTGGCTTATCGTGAACTGATCAACCCTAAGGCCATGCCTTACAGCGAGGTAGAAGGCGAGAAATTGCCTGATTACTTTATTACGGCCGAAGATATCAGTCCTAGCCAGCATGTTGATGTTCAAGCGGCATCGCAGATCTGGATCGATTCTTCTATTTCTAAGACCGCCAACGTGCCGACTGATTATCCTTACGGTGACTTCAAGGATATTTATCAGTATGCCTACGATCAGGGGCTGAAAGGCTGTACCACCTTCCGCTTTAACCCAGAGGCCTTCCAAGGCGTACTGGTGAAGGAGCAAGACCTGGAAAATACCACTTACGAGTTTACGCTTGAAGATGGCAGTGTGGTGGAATTCAAGGGCAATGATGAGATCGAATATGATGGTGAGTTGCATAACGCAGCAAACCTCTTCGATGCTCTCAAAGAAGGCTATTACGGTAAGTTTTAAGGCGGATACAGACAGGATTAATCATGGCTACAAAAATTGATAAAGCGATTGTCGGCTACAGAGTGATCTCCGCCGAAGATAAGGCGAAGCAGGAAGAGAGTGCGGCACAGTTGAAATTGGATTCTCTGGAAAAGGTTCATGAGAACCTGGACCGTCCGGAGTTCCTGCTGGGTTCTACCTATAAGGTAAAGACCCCGATGTCTGAGCATGCTCTGTATATCACCATCAATGATATTGTCCTCAATAAGGAGACCGAGCACGAGCAGCGTCACCCTTATGAGATATTTATTAACTCTAAGAATATGGAGCACTTCCAGTGGGTGCTGGCTCTGACACGAGTTATCTCTGCGGTATTCCGTAAGGGTGGTGATGCTACCTTTATGGTAGAAGAGCTGAAAGGGGTGTTTGATCCGAAGGGTGGTTACTTCAAGCGTGGCGGTAAGTTTATGCCATCGCTAGTAGCCGAGATCGGTGAAGCGATTGAATCGCATATGAAGATGATCGGTCTTATAGAAGATGATTCACTCGATGTGCATCAGCAAAAGCTAGTCGACGATAAGCGTAAAGAGTATGACGATCGCGCTAAGAAAAAAGCGGCTGATACCGCTGTCGTTAAGGCATGCAATGATGAAAAAGCAGGCGACTTCCCGACCGACGCGCAGCTATGCAACAAGTGTAACGTCAAAGCCGCAATCCTGATGGATGGTTGTTTCACTTGTCTGAACTGTGGCGATAGTAAGTGTCAGTAACGGTTGAAACATCACTGAATAATCCCTGTTGTTATTTTACTCATAAAGTGCGATTAGGGATCTATATCTTTCAAAGGCTTAGCGGAGTTTTTTGCGCATAAAGTGGAACATGTTGATTTATATAGGAAAAGCCAGGCATGTTGCCTGGCTTTTTTTTGAATGCTTTGAGGGTTTTGATCCAGGGCTATGTTGACCCAACGGCCAGTAAGTGCAAAAACTGCGGTGACACGAAGCCTTTAACGTTACCTGGGAAACCGACTGCTCAGGCTAACTAACAGGGACCGCTACGCGAACAAACCGTACACCTCAGTGACTTCCGATATCGGCGGCTTCATTTACTGCGCCTCCAAGCTTCAAACGCGTGGTCTTGTTCTACTATGGCGGGCTTCACCTGGAACTGCACCCACTGTAATGAGTGAAGAGCCTCTTTACGTGGTTCACTATTGATGGTGCTTTGTTGTTGAGCATCATCAATAGCTTTTGGCTGAAGTTATAGTGAAAAAGGCAACGGATATGAAATTCGTTCGGGGCTGCTTTGTTTTTGGACTTAATTAGCCTATCCACCCATGTCTTTTCTGCTTCTATATCCGGACCTGGGTAGACGTTCTAGTAGTGTCGGAATAGTTCAGGTCAATCGCAAGATTCCTTTTCGTCCTTTTGAGGCTGCAATCGTTTCCCACATTTGATGACTGAAGCGGTTGGCGAGGGGGAAGTGATTTTTCTATTGGTGAGCTTAGGGATGGGCGTCACCGAAGTTTGTGGCTCATGGATGTGATTGTGAGGTAGATTAATAACCTTGAGTTCGATATGGGATTTATGGATAACAAGGAGATAGTTATGGGGTAATCCTCCCTTTTTTAGCTGGTACCAAAAGTAGAGGTTAAGCCGCCATTAGAGGCGGCAATGTGTCGATTTTGGACGTTGTGATGTCTGAAACGCTATGGCCTACTTTGAGCCCAATGGCGTTGCCTGGGCTTTTCCCAAACCTCCATGGGCAGGTGGTGGCGATGATAGCGATTCTGGCGGTCAGACAGTCCCTTACGGAATTACTCGGGTTGGTGGTACACAAAACGGATCTGGTTTGCATGCATGGGTGATTGATACTGGTATTGATCTAGACCATGCCGACCTTAATGTTGGTAACGGCAAAAACTTTGTACTTCGAGGAAAGAACTCAGCGGATGACGGGGACGGCCATGGTACTCACGTTGCCGGAATCATCGGGGCGCTTGATAACGATTTGGATGTGGTTGGCGTAGCAGCAGGTGCGATCCTCCATCCCGTACGGGTGCTGGACAACAGCGGCAGCGGTACCATTGATGGAGTCGTGGCGGGTGTGGACTGGGTTGCGGCAAACGCTTCTTCGGGCGACTGTGCCAATATGAGCCTGGGAGCCCGTGGAAGCTTTGCCAGCTTGGAAGATGCCGTGGCGAATGCAGCAAATACCGGAATTCGATTTGCTTTGGCGGCAGGGAATAGCTCAGACGATGCCAATAACTTCAGTCCAGCGAAAGTTAATGGAACCAACATCTACACAGTCTCGGCCATTGATGATAATGATGATTTTGCCAGCTTTTCCAACTATGGCAATCCGCCAGTGGATTTTGCTGCTCCCGGTGTTTCTGTTCTATCCACCAAAAAAGGAGGCGGGACCACCACAAAATCGGGAACGTCCATGGCCGCTCCCCATGTATGTGGTTTATTGTTGTTTGGCGCTCCCAACAGTGACGGAACGGCCAACTACGATCCGGATGGAGATCCCGATCCAATAGCACATAAATAAGGGGGGGGCTGTTGAGGGTACGTTTAATTTGTTATCACATGGCACTCAGAACTGATTTATACCCTCAATAAATCATTCAGGCTCCTTGTCGTTACGTACATTTTTAACGATTTCACCAATAACTGTTCGACTGACAGTTGTTTAGTCAGCTGGAGGGCCTGCTGCTCTTGCCGCAAATCATCGCTTCCAGCTTGAGGCCAGGCTCCATGAGTTCGGCTAGCGGGTAAACGTTGATTGCACCGCTGCTCGCTCTAATCCGCTACACTGATATCAGATAGATTTCCTTAAACCCGAGCCGAAGCCCCAACCACCGGGAAGGAACCTTGACATGAACGAGTCCTCGTATCTATCCCCCAGGATTCTGGACACCGCCCTGAAGCTTGCCGAAAATCAGTCTTGGGAAACTATTCGCCTAGACGATATCCACGCCCACTACGCCCAGAAGGAGGACCTGATCGACGCCTGGTTCGATCGTGCCGACCAGGTGATGTTACAGCAGGCGGCCACACCTGAGTTTTTGGCCCTCAGCCCCCATGAACGCCTGGAAACGGTGATAATGAGCTGGATGGAAGACCTGGCCGATCACCACAAAGCCACCCAGGAGATGATTCTGGGGCGGCTGAAACCCGGTCACCTGCATATTCAATGGGCGGGGCTGCCGCACGTCAGCCGCACCCTGCAGTGGATGTGCGAAGCCGCCCACCGGGACGCCAGTTACCTGAACCGGGCGTTGGAAGAGACGGTGCTGACCAGCATCTATCTGCTTACCTTTGGCCGATGGCTGACCGATGAATCCGATCATTTCCAACAGACCCGCCGCCAGCTGCGCAGCCTGATAAAGAAGGCAGGATTTATCCTGCATCTCACCGAAAGGGAACGGGACTGCCCTGTACCACCGCTGATCAGAAAAGCTGAAGAACAGGGGAGCACAGGAACTCACCACTGATGGACCCCTTCACCCATGGCTTGTTGGGTGCATTAACGGCACAGGCCGCCACTCACCGAAAAGAAGATGGCTCGGTGCCGAGCGTGGGCAGCACCACGGCCGCCGGAACCCTCGCTGCCCTGTTTCCCGATCTCGACTACCTGTTGTTCTGGCTCGACCCGCTACGCTTTCTGGCCGACTGGCACCGGGGTATCAGCCACTCACTATTGATGCTACCTCTCTGGGCGCTGTTGTTGGGACTGCTGTTTTCGACCCTCCATGGCCAGCGCCGCAGCTGGAAAAGATACAGTGGCTTCTGCGCCCTCGGCTTGCTTTCCCACATTGTCGCCGATTTGCTGACCACCTATGGCACCCAGCTATTCGCCCCCTTCAGTGATTACCGGCTCAGCCTCTCTCTCAGCTATGTGGTAGACCCCTACTTCACCGCGATTCTACTGCTGACGGTGATGCTGCTGATAGGGCGCCACCGCAAATCAGCTCCCCCCCGCCGATTTTTACTCGCCCTCTCCCCTTCCCGCATTGCCCGCCTGGGTTTGCTAATGCTGCTGCCCTACCTCTGCCTGCAGGCGTTACTGCAGCATCAGGCAAAAGCCCTGGGCGAGCGACAGATCCGCGAACAGGGGCTGGTCAACGCCGAAGCCTATGCCCTGCCGCAACCCCTGTCGCCGCTGAATTGGAAGGTGATCGTTACGCACCAGCAGGGTTACCGGGTCGCGCTGGTACACCTGCACGGGAAACCGCTGCTGCCGATCAGATTGCCGGGCCCAGGCTGGTTGCAACAGCAGGCTAGGGCCTATCGTACAGTGGACAATCTTGATTGGCAGAATTACCTCAGGCCCGACCAAGTCGGGGTGGATGAACTGATCCGGGAGGTTTGGAATCAAGCGGCTTTCAGCCGGTTCCGTGAGTTTGCCCGTTACCCCATCCTCGCGGGAATCGAGCGTGGGGATAGTGGCGATTGTGTATGGTTTACCGACCTGCGCTACACCCTGCCCGCGATCAGGCCCTTCTTTCGCTACGGTATGTGCCGCGACAGCAAGTCGGTTCCCTGGAGACTCTACCGTCTGCTCCGTTATACCGACAACCAGCGCCAAGCCCTTAAAACGGCAATGGATCCCCCGCTGCTGCTACCGAGTACGGCAGATAATTATAGCCATGATTGAGTTGATTGCTGCATGGGAGTCTATTTTTGACTTCGCCCCCTGAGAGTGGCGGCGACCTGAGATGCCCAAAGGGCGCGTGCTGACACAATCCCATGGCTCATTTTCTCGGTTTCTATCAAGCCTGACCTTATCGACCCAGAGGCAAACTATTTTTCAGCTGTAGTAATAGCTAAACAATCGGGTAGATGGCGCTTTAATGCATTGCTGCTTCATCGCTGACATTTGAGTGGCGATGTTTTTTAGGGGGCTCAGACGTGATACTACGGCCCCTGATTATCTTGTCCTGACCGAATACAAGCCTACCCAGTTGTTCAGCACGATTTAGCGAGCTCCTTAGCAACTTTCGCGTATTTTCACTGCCAGCCGAATCATCGGATAACCAGTACCGGAAGGTGAGGAGATAGATACCGGTAATGCCGATCTCTTCCAACTCCCGTTGCGTACTGCGGTCGAGCGATTCAAGCACCGCCGCTTCGCACAGCCACTGCATGGTTCGACTGATACGGGTCAGTCCGTGCAGTTGCAGATGAACGTGAAGAAGAAGCATTTTGTACTGCAATATTTCGCGGGTGATTTGGCGATGGGGACCCAGCGCATCCAGCCAGATCATAATTAAGTGTTGCAGCCGCTCTTTCAGCGGTTCTTCCAGGAAACCCTCTGAATTTGCCGCTGCCAACATCGCCTGGTCGGCACGATCAAACCAGGCTTCAGCAATATCGTCTTTCTGAGAATAGTGACTGCGGATCAGGTCAAGAGGGATGTCTAATCTCTCTGCAATGTCATGCAGCCGTAAAGCGGCCCAGCTATGCTCTTCAGCCAGTTGCAGAGCTGTATCCAAGATCTGGGGGGTTGTTACCTGGGAGGTTGTCATGATGTTACTCACTTGCCGATTGTATCGGCGATTTGTCACCTAAACTCATTATAACTCCAAAACTGAAAGTGGAGATAATTGAGCGGGGCGGCAAAACACTCAGCGTCCGCTCCTTTACTTAGTTGTTGAACAGCGCGTCCTCAAACTGGCGACCCGGCTATGACCGGTCGCAAGTCCCGCCATTACCAAGCACTCAAGACAGAAAAATCAGTGTCCGCTTCAGTGATTCTGGTGAGCTGGGGAGATTGCAGCGTTCGCCGATTCCAACTGGCAGCAATGTGTCGTTTCTTGCCGCTGCCGGACGCTTCTTACTGATTTTGGAGTGTCCGCTTTTGCGAGCAGACCTATTCGGCAAGGTATCTCTTTAATCTTTCTGGCTACTCGGTCAGGACCGTGTTTGGCGCTGACCTAATTTCACTCTGCATGTCCGCAAAGTCGCAGTTCTTGCCGTTACCGAACAGTCAGAACAGTAAAACCGGCGTCCGCTTCCATGTTTCTGGCTAGCAAGAGCGGTTGCCGTCGCCACAGACCTCTAGTGGCTCTTTTGGGCCGACTGGTTTTACCCCAATAAAATGGACCATTAACTCAGTCCGGTTGT
>JBALWH010000061.1:0-21550 GCA_036960175.1 Motiliproteus sp.
GTGTCGATAGCATCCCCACCTCTGCCAATCAGGAAGACCATGTGTCGATGGCGACCTTTGCCGCACGACGCTTACAAGAGATGGTCGAGAACAGCGCCGGAATTATTGCCATTGAACTACTTGCCGCCTGCCAAGGCATCGATTTCCGCGCACCTTTGAAAAGCTCTGTAGCGCTAGAAAAAGCAAAAGCATTACTGCGGAGCCGGGTTTCTTTTTATGACAAAGATCGTTATTTCGCCCCCGATATTGAAATGGCTAAAAGTCTGGTTCTGAGCGGCGCCTATAACAATTTTGTCGACAGCAACCTACTGCCCAGTCACGGTTTATAAATAGCCCCCCCGTGACAGGATAGTTGTCGCTTTTGGCGAACTATAAACTCGAGCCGTAAAAAAGCCCCCTGAGCATGGTTAACTCAGGGGGCTTTTGTGTCGTTTTACGCTCGCTGTCTTAATAGCAGCTTGGCGTTAAATATATTTTATAGTCGTTAACCGTTGCGCTGTGCCAGGGTGCTGATGCACCACGAGGTAAACGCGGCCTTATCACGAGGGGTATCACAACCGATCGGATCAGGTGCACCTTCCAGCAAACGATGAAGAATCACTTCGCCATTCTGTTTGAAAACGGCATCCATCTCAGCATCGCTAAGGGGCGCTACAAAGTAATCGACTTCAGCAGCATCCTCGGGAAGACTTTCACTTTCATAGAGGCCAGGATCGGTCTGCTCCTGAAACAGTAATCCTTCACGATACTCAACTTTACACCGGCCTTTGTCCCGACAAAATCGGGGGCGATAAACCTCTATCGAACGACCATGAATCTGCAGCCCTACAACACTTGCTGCACGATTTTCGCTGGCGTGCGCCAGAGCAGCTTGCAAGTCCATTCCCTAGTCCTCAGCAAAATTATTATTGTTTAGAGCCTTTAATGTAGCGGAATCGCGCAAAAAAACCATTGGTAAAAAGTCTAACAGCAGAGAATATTACTTAAATATCAATATGTTGATATAAAGCCGAGACTGACCAGACTAGTTGCGCGGAGTTATAAGGATTATGACGAAGATAAGAATCTACATGGAATCACTAACTTGCATAACTGTTTGACTAATATCATCGGCTGACCATTTCAACCTGCATAATGCTGATAGAGACAACAACTGATTAAAATCATCGAACTCCTGTTTTAGCCAATGACGGAAAGCCTCAATCTTCGGCTCATTCTCAGTACCAAGAGGACAGACAAAATAGAGTCCGAGATGGGTCTGCAACGCCAAAGCGAATGGCTTAACCAAGCGCCCACTACGCAGGCCCTAAACCAACCATATGAATGCCATTGCTGACGCCAGCGGCGCTAACGTTGAATCCGCTTTAAGGAGATCAGGAAAATAGACGTTGCTGGGACAGCAATTCTTTAGAAAAAAAAGGATGAATAAGTACCGCGTTTACCGGCTTATTCATCCTCTATATTAGCTGCTGAGCTGTTAGCCGTAGGGGTTAGAGTTCGGTAACATCAAACTCAGCTAACGGACTAACATCCGCATCGTAATCAACCCCTTCGATACCGAAACCGAACAGGCGCAGGAACTCATCTTTGTAGCCCTGATAGTCGGTAAGGTCGAATATATTTTCAGTCGTGACCTGAGGCCAGATAGCGCGACAGGCATCCTGAACATCATCACGCAGTTCCCAGTCATCCATGCGTACACGGTTCTGATCATCAGTATCCAACGCTGCGCCATCATTACGGAACAGCTGGGTGCGGAACAGACGATCGATCTGCTGCATACAACCTTCATCCAGGCCTTTTTCTTTCATCACCTTAAATGCCATGGCGATATAAAGCGGCATCACTGGAATCGCAGAACTGGCTTGAGTCACAACACTCTTCAATACCGCAACATTGGCACCACCGCCATTTGCAGCCAGCTTGGTATCGATCTCGCCAGCGGCACGATCCAGATCGATCTTAGCCTTACCCAAAGCGCCATCCCAATAGATAGGCCAGGTAATACTAGTACCAATATAGCTGTAAGAAACGGAGCGACAGCCTTGAGCCAGTACACCGGCCTCATCCAAGGCATCAATCCACAATTCCCAATCTTCGCCACCCATGACGGTGATGGTGTCGTCGATTTCCTGCTGAGTGGCAGGCTCTACTTCAGTTTCGATAATGCAATTTTTGTTGGTATCAACCGCTGTAGAACGGTATGTCTCACCGATCGGCTTCAGGCATGAACGAATCACTTCGCCAGTATCAGGCAGCTTACGCACGGGTGACGCCAGAGAATAGACAACCAGATCAACTTGCCCCATCTCTTCTTTGATCAGCTCAATGGCTTTTTGCTTGGCTTCATGGGAAAAGGCATCGCCATTGATGCTTTTAGAATAAAGCCCAGCAGCTTTTGCAGCTTTATCAAAAGCGGCAGAGTTGTACCAGCCAGCCGTTCCCGTTTTTCTTTCTGTTCCAGGCTTTTCAAAAAAGACGCCAATGGTGGCCGCGCCGCTGCCGAAAGCGGCAGCAATTCGAGAACAGAGACCGTAGCCACTAGACGAACCTATGACCAATACTCGCTTAGGGCCATTTTCAATCGAGCCCTTAGCCTGCGTATATTGAATCTGTTGCTGAATGTTGGCATCACAACCCTCTGGATGAGAGGTTGTACAGATAAAGCCACGGATTTTAGGTTGAATAATCACAGTCTGCTTCGGCCCCATATATTCTGGATAAAGAAATCAGCCGGGATTATACCCCTATGCAGGCGCGGTTGTAAGGTTCAGGCGGCATCCGTCACGACGATCCGATTACGGCCATGCTCCTTACCGTAATAAAGACGATGGTCCGCTAATTTAACCATTTCATTACAGTCCAGTATTTGCCGGGGAATCTCACTGCTGTCAGTAATTCCACAGCTGAAAGTACAGTAAAAACGTTGATTTTCCGTCACAATTTGAGTGGTTTTCAAGTGTCGCTGATATCGCTCAAGAACGTTGCTCGCCTGGCGCTTATCCATACCGAAAAATAGGACAATGAATTCTTCACCCCCATATCGAGCCACTAGGTCATACGGTCGGCAATCTTGCTTAAGCATGGAGGCAAACTGCAATAAAGTTTCATCCCCGGCTAGGTGTCCATAGCTGTCGTTAACACGTTTAAAGTAATCGATATCCAGCAATGCCAAGCTGATCAGGTTGCCATCGCGCTTGGACTGCGAGCAGCATTGCAGCAAACGATCAAAAAAGTAGCGACGATTCAGCAACCCGGTTAGCGGATCGGTAATAGAAAGCTTAATCAATTTTTCCTGATAGGCATGATCGCTACTGACATCAGATAATGTGCCATAGGCTCTGGGCTCACGAGACTCCTGTAACAATCGTTTACCACGGATCAGCACCCATAGATCACCAGAGGAACGCTTTATAAAGCGTTCCGCTTTGACTTCCTCATCATCAGCATCTTCCAGCAGACAGGTAAATAAATCCGCAACAACACCATCATTACTCAGATCAATATCCACCGCCCCTTCAGCCACCCCTAACAGGTCTGCTCCACGGGCATCCAAGTGCAAGATAGTGCCACAGAGATCCCAACAGCCCATATTCCCGCCCCAAAGGGCCAGTGATAGCCGCTGTTCACTATCCAGATGTTTCTCTTCGGCCCGCCCCCGCAGAGAAATCTCATTTTGCAAACGGTGATTAAAGTGAACCAGTGTGCTAACCAGTATCAGCAACACTAACGTCACTCCAGCCCCAAACCGGATATAGATATGCCCCCAGTCAAAACCATTCTCGGCCTTGTAAACAAAATCACTCAGATCGAGCCCCGGCTCTACTAACCCTAGGGTCACAAAGGTATCCACCATCGCCTGCCAGCGCATATCGTTGGAATGACCAATAGAAACAAACTCCGGCATCATTAATTTGAGCATTTGATCACGCTCATATTCGAGATGCCCACGGCTATGATTGATGGGATTGGTACTGTATTTTTTGAGGATCAGCTCAATAATCTCATCACTATGCTCGAAAGCGTATTCCCAGCCTTGAAGAGTTGCCCGCATGAAAGCCTCCGCCTGTTGCGGTTTTTCCTTAACGACTGCACTGGACGTGAAGAGCGTGTCTCCATAAAAATCGATGCCATAGGCTTGCGGCCGAATCGCCCGATACTGCACGCCTTGACGCAACATGTAATAAGGCTGATTGGTTATATAGGCTGACACCACATCAGTGTTTCCCTCTATCAGCCCTTGGGGATTATAAGTCGTTGGAATCAACACAAAATCATCGGCAGTTAAATCCTGCGACTGCAACATGGCATTCGCCTCAGCATCCGTGCTTAATCCCCCCATTTCTATGCGTTTTCCGGCCATATCCGACAGGTCTCGAATACCACTGTCCGCCCGTGTCAGTAGCACAGTCGCTGAGTGCTGGAATATAGGGGCCAGTGCCACCACCGGTTTACCTTGCAGATAGGCCAGCAACAACTCTGAGCTGGCCACGCCATACTGCGCCTCTCCTTTAACCACGCGATCTATCGAAGATAGACCAAGGCCACCAGGATGGAGCTGCACCTCTAACCCCTCGGCAGCGTAGAAGCCCCGTTCGATGGCGGCGTAGAAACCGGCATACTCGAACTGGTGGTACCAGTGCAACTGAACATTGATGACTTGGGGGGCAGAAAACGTAGAGGTACTAGACAGGCAAGCAGCGGCTGCAAACACAGCAAAAAGAATACGTCTAATTATGTGGGATAGCCCCGACAATGTCGGGATATATTTCACCACAGTCCCGACCTCCGCTACATAGTCGAACCGTTTCCCCCTACTACAACTATAAGTAAGCAGAGAAGGTTGAGAGGCCGAAACAGGCAGTCTATTGATTCAGCTCATCAAACTTAAACTATTGTATGAATTTTGTACCTCCTTACAGTTTGGTGTGCTTATACAGGAAATTCAAATGTAGCTAGAGGCCCAATATCGCGGCTATTGATTCAAAACCAATATGGTTTTCAACTTCATTGGCAAGTCGCTCGATGCCATCTTCTCTGAGTTGTTGATAATCGGGCATATTCAGCGTGGACACGTCAACACCTGCCCAAGACAAAATACTCTGACAAGCTGAATTCTCTTCAAACAGGCCATGCAGATAAGTTCCGGCAATCTGACCGTCTGCGGAGATGACCCCATCAATACGACCATCCAGCTGCACCAGCGGTTGCTGCAATGCCGGTCCACTACTGATACCTGCATGAATTTCATAGCCACTGATCGATGGCTGTCCGGGAAGCAACATCTTGCCAGCAACCCGCTGCAACTGCTTGCTCGGCTGCAGAGTGGTATCGAAATCCAGCAACCCCAGGCCTTGATAGGATCGAGCCGGGCCTTCGATCCCCAGAGGATCGTGCAGCTGTTTGCCCAGCATCTGAAAACCGCCGCAAATACCCAATAGTTTGCCACCGTAACGCAGGTGCCGCATGATCTGTTGATCCCAACCCTGGGCCCGCAGCCATTGCAGATCGGCACCGACACTTTTTGAGCCGGGAAGAATAATAAGATCTGCCGGGGGCAACGGATCACCAGGAGCAATGAATTCAATATCGATATGGGGATTCAGTTGCAATGGGTCGAAGTCGGTGTGATTGGAGATGCGCTGCAGTACGGGCACGACCACCTTCAGCACCACATCTTCACCCATCACTGCGTCGCTCTGGCGTAGCGCATCTTCCGCTTCCAGATGTAATTTTTTAAGGTATGGCAACACCCCCAATACCGGTTTATCAGTACGCTGTTCAAGCCAGTCATTACCCGGCTGTAATAAGCTGATATCACCCCGAAACTTATTGATAACAAAGCCTTCCACCCGCTTCTGCTCACTCTCAGAAAGCAAATCGAGGGTGCCCACCAAATGCGCAAAGACTCCACCACGATCAATGTCCGCAACGATAATCACCGGGCAATCCACTACCTCGGCAAAGCCCATATTGGCGATATCCCGGTCCCTCAGGTTGATCTCTGCCGGACTACCCGCGCCTTCCACTACAATCACATCATATTGGCTCTGCAGCCGTTGGTAAGACTGCAATACAGCGGCCATGGCTTTGGGTTTATAGAGGTGATAGCTCCAGGCCTCCATATCTTCAACCGCATGACCCTGAATAATCACCTGGGCACCTGTATCCGTGTTGGGTTTAAGTAACACTGGGTTCATATCGGTATGGGGTTCCAGCCCACAGGCGTAGGCTTGCACGGCCTGAGCCCGACCGATCTCGCCGCCGTCCACCGTAACGGCACTGTTAAGGGCCATATTCTGAGGTTTAAAAGGAGCCACCGAGATTCCACGACGATGAAGAACACGACAGATAGCGGCCACTAGGGCACTTTTACCGGCATCGGAGGTAGTGCCCTGAACCATCAAGGTACGACGATTTTTCATCTTTGCGCGTTCTCCAAGAATCATCCCATCAGTCACTGACCGCTCTCCTCTAACTTCACCATTGTGCATATCCCGCATTGCCTTTTATCGAAGCCGGATTATGATAGTCAGCTTCTGCCAGCTCGAGCCCTTCTGTTTGGCTCGGTGCTGATGTTCGCGCACTCTACCTAAAACTCCAGCGGGAAGAAATGGCTGTATTTATCTTAATCGTTCTCGCGCTACTGCTAGACCTGATTCTCGGAGAACCCCGCCGCGGCCATCCACTGATCGCGTTCGGCAATCTGGCAATTAAGCTGGAAAAGGTTTTAAACCCGACGGCCAAGCATAGTTCTTTCAGGCATGGTCCCTTCAGGCATAGTCCCTTAAGGGCTCGCATCCAGGGAGGTCTGGCCGTTGCACTGCTGACACTATTCCCTGCGGCAATGATCTTCGCGATTATCCAGTACGCTGATTTACCCAGCCCAATCCTGTTTACGCTGGAATTACTGGGTCTGTATTTCTGCCTCGGCCGCCAAAGTCTGGCCGAACATGCTCGGGCCATCGCTATTCCCTTGTCCTGCGGTGATATTCAAGGTGCCAGAAACAGCGTTGCCATGATCGTTAGCCGTGACAGCCAACAGATGAATACAGATGATATCGCCAAGGCCACCGTTGAGTCGGTACTGGAAAATGCTAACGACGCCTGTTTTGCTACCCTGTTCTGGTTCCTGCTTGGCGGCCTACCATGGGCACTGCTGCACCGTTTTTCCAACACCCTGGATGCTATGTGGGGTTACCGCACAGAACGCTACAATTATTTTGGCTGGGCCGCTGCCCGACTCGATGATGTACTCAATTGGCTACCCGC
Organism: Motiliproteus sp.; assembly: GCA_036960175.1. Classification (GTDB taxonomy): domain Bacteria; phylum Pseudomonadota; class Gammaproteobacteria; order Pseudomonadales; family Balneatricaceae; genus Motiliproteus. The sequence goes on from JBALWH010000061.1 coordinate 7,273, forward strand.
CCGACTGGGAGCGCTGGCGCTAGCGCTGATCGGCCAAACCCGAAACGCCCTACACTGCTGGCAGCATCAAGCCTCTGGCTATGACAGTCCTAACGGCGGTGTCATTATGGCCAGTGGCGCTGGCGCCTTAGGCATAGTACTCGGTGGCCATGCCATCTATCAGGGCAAGCCAAAACAACGGCAACAGCTCGGTCAAGGCCGTAATGTGCGCGCCGAAGATATAGAACGCGCTATCGAGCTGGTCAACCAAGGTGTGCTCTGTTGGTTACTGGTGATTTTTGCAGCCGTTTGGATCTAACCCTTGATAACATTTTTAGTAGAGTATTAAAGCGATGAGCCCTATTCCCCATCATGGCGGACGCCTTCTGGAGGCAGCAAGTCGTTTCGGTATTGCTAGAGAGCGATGGCTAGATCTCTCCACCGGTATCAACCCGAGCAGCTACCCGATAACGATGCCTCCACTGGAGGTCTGGCAACGTCTACCTGAATCTGAGGATGGCCTGGAACAAGCGGCACGGGAATATTATCGTTGCCCCGAATTACTGGCAGTATCAGGCAGTCAGGCAGCGATCCAAGCGCTACCCCGACTGCGACCCAAAGGCCGTGTTGCGGTGGTGTCGCCCGCTTACAGTGAACATCTACTGGCCTGGCAACAACAGGGCCATGACGTAGCGGAAATAGGTGGCCATGAAATCGACTCCTGTATCGACAGCCTGGATGTGCTGGTCATCATCAATCCGAATAATCCCAGTGGCCACCACTACCAGCCAAAACAGCTACTCAGCTGGCACCGACGCCTAGCAAAGCGAGACGGATGGCTAGTTGTCGATGAAGCATTTATCGATGCCACCCCTGAGTTGAGCCTCAGTAGCATCGGCCCTTTACCGGGATTAATTTTACTGCGCTCAGTGGGAAAATTCTTCGGCCTGGCCGGTATCCGCTGTGGTTTTGTGTTGGCAGAACAGCGGCTACTAAAATGGTTACAGCTATTGCTAGGCCCCTGGCCCGTCGCTGGACCCAGTCGTTACCTCTGTCGCTTGGCGTTAAACGACAGTCAGTGGCAACAGCAAAACCAAGCCCAGTTGCAACAGCAGAGCCAGCGTTTAAAACAACTAATAGAGTCCCAGCTAAAGCTAAACAGCCAAGGCACTCTGTTATTTCAAAGCGTAACAACCGCTCAGGCTAACCATTATTACGAAACCCTGGCACGCCAAGGAATCCTGGTGCGTGTATTTGAGCAACATCAGCTGCTCAGGTTCGGGTTACCCGGACCCGAGGCTGACTGGAAAAGATTACAGCAAGGGCTGGAATCTTTAACCCAGAGAAACCAGACAACAAACGACTTAATCGCACTTAAACAATGCCCTGATAGGCGATCCCCTGATAAACAATCTCCTGATAAACAACACCCTGAATTAACGGATGTAGAAGCATGACTGATACCGACAAGAATGAACGTCATAAATCCCGCATGCAGCGTAAAAAAGCTGTGGTCGATCAGCATATCGCTGAGGCGAATATTGAGCGGGGCATTATCCTGATCCTTAAGGGCACCGGAAAAGGTAAAAGTAGCTCCGCCTTTGGCATGGTGGCCAGGGCTCTGGGACACGGTCAGAAAGTGGGAGTCGTTCAATTTATCAAAGGAAAATGGAAAACCGGCGAAGAGCTGCTGCTGGGTAATCATGCCAGTATCCGTTTTGAAACCATGGGTACCGGTTTCACTTGGAACACTCAGGACCGTAGCGAAGATATAGCCGCTGCAGAACGCAGTTGGCAGCATGTAGAACAGATGCTAGCAGATCCAGAGTTATCGCTGGTGGTTCTGGATGAACTCACCTACATGTACAAATACGACTATCTGCCGCTGGATAAGTTACTGACGGCGCTAGATCAGAGGCCCGCCCATCAAAATGTCGTGATAACCGGCCGGCCCTGCCCCGAGGCGCTGGAAACCATGGCTGATACTGTCACCGAAGTACGCAATATCAAGCATGCTTTTAAGGCCGGGGTAAAAGCTCAGGCGGGCGTGGACTGGTAACCCTAGATTGACAATCTATGGTTAATCATTAGGTTTGTTGGAGATAGTGAACACAGCAACGGGGATCATACCGCGATAGAGTGATCCCCATTCTCATCGTCCTGAAGCATCTCTCGGATGGCGATAAACTGATCGATATGGGTTCTGAACAGCCGCACCATTTCCGGATCGAAATCCCGACCGCTGCGAGCTTCGATATAGGCAGTGATCGCGGAAACATTCCAAGAATCCTTATAGCAGCGCCCAGTACCCAGCGCATCAAACACATCGGCCAGCGCGGTAATGCGCCCGACCACAGGAATTTCTTCCCCCTTTAGCCCTCTCGGATAACCGCTGCCATCCCAGTGTTCATGATGAGAACGGGAAATAATTGCGCCCTGATCCAATATCGGCAAGCCCGAGCCGGCGAGCATCTTATAGCCCAGTTCGGAGTGGCCTTTCATGACCTCCCACTCTTCATCGTTCAACGGCCCCCTCTTTTTTAGCACCCGATCAGGGATACCTATCTTTCCCACGTCATGGAGTGGCGCTGAGCGTTTTATCAGGTCCACTTCGTTATCCGGCAGTCCAGCTAGTTTGGCCAGAAGCTCTGAATAGAGCGCCACCCGGTGCACATGGGAGCAGGACTCCTGAGAATGAGTTTCCACCATTTCACCCACTCGGTAGATAATATCCCGCTGTGACTGCTGCAGATTCTCGTTCAGATCAAGGTTTTCCAATGCAATATTGAGATTTTCGGTCAGCAGCGCTGCCAATTGCCGATCCAGGTCGGTGATGCTCCTTGGGCTTTCAATGACGAACATCACCTCTCGAAAATGACCGTGACAGAACATCACGATATGCTGCTCGTCACGTTGATTGGAGCGAGCCTCAACACTACGGTCAAGCATTTTACGGACAGGCCCCGGCACCCCATCGACGCAGATTATCTTGCGCAAGCACCGTTGCGGTTTCAGCGTGGAAAAATAATATCCCTGCTCACAAATTTCGTAAGCATGGACGGTAAACGGAAATGCAATATTATGATCGATATTCAGCAGACCAGAGAGACGCTCCAGGGTCATGTCCAGAAAACCATGAAAACTCTGGGCATGATAAATACCTCTGGCGATCTGCATTACGTTATGCAGGCCAACCCGACTTTGCTGTAAAATTTCGATATCTCGATAAGATCTAAGACAGGCCAGCAGCAGGGTGTAGAGTTTCTGCGCGGTCAGTTCGGTTTTATCTTTGTAATCATTGATGTCATAGTCAGCAATGACTTTCATTTCCGGCGCTTGTCCTGGCTGGCCGGTACGCAGCACGATCCTGATATCATGATTGCCCAAGTCCTTGCGAATATAACGCGCAAGATCCAGACCGGCGTGGTCGGTTTCCATCACCACATCAAGTAAAACAACAGCAATACCAGGCGTATCTTCGAGGATAACACGGGCTTCTGCGGCGCTGTGTGCACTGAGAAAACTCAGCGGGCGGTCATCATAAACCAAGCCCCTTAACGCCAAACGAGTGACCTGATGTACCGATTCTTCATCGTCAACCACCAATAGCGTCCACGGCGGTTTTGTCAGTCCGCGATTATTATCAACCAGGACATCTTGTATCTGTTGTGCGGACTTTGGTTCGTCCTGAAACAACAGTTCATTATTCATGAAACACCTACTGAGAAGCTGAATTATCTGACCTTACAACAAAGCCAGTCTCAACTCTGGTGCAGTGTTGCCATCAATCCTCAGGCTAACTACAGCAATAAATTTGTTTTAAGACGAACAGCGTCCTGCTGTATCCACTTCTATATTCTGAACGTAAACTACGAAATATCTATCTGCCTTTCGTTAACGGTCATGCACAGCAATAGCTGACTACTGTCACCATCACTAGAACAATAGTTGATATTTGTTAATCCCTCGACAGAAACTGTCACTATATTGATACAATTTACCAAAAATCATTACAACATTCGTCCGTTCTAGCGGCCGGAGTTTTAATAGCTGTAATTAATCCTGCCGGCATTATCCCGAATAGCTTCTGCAATTATCACCCCGAATCCTTGCCACAGCTACACTAACTAGTGAGGCACTTGGATATCCACCTATTTATCATCAATCAAAGGACGCTTTGATGATGCATACCAACGGCCACCCCAGATCAGTGCAGGCGGAAATAAAACACATTCCCGCCTTCGAAGACCCGATGCCCGAGGTTCATTCCCTAAAGCTCTTGAGTTTCAATATTCAAGTAGGCATCCATACCCATGCTCCCCACCATTATGTCACCAGAGGCTGGCAGCACCTGCTGCCTAATGCGAACCGTTATCGCACACTGGACTCAATTGCCAGGGTGATTGCGGACTATGATGTGGTGGCGCTCCAAGAAATCGACGGCGGTAGCTTCAGAAGCGGCTTTGTTAATCAAGTTCACTACCTCGCCAGCAGGGCCCGATTTCCCTACTGGTATCAGCAGCTGAATCGTAATCTCGGGAAAATGGCCCAACACAGCAATGGTTTGCTGTCACGACTGCCACCGGCCAATATCGAAGACCACCGCCTCCCCGGCCTGCTTCCCGGCCGTGGTGCTATCTGTGTCAGGTTCGGTCAGGGTGCGGATGCGATTTTACTGGTGATGCTACATTTGTCCCTCGGACAGCGCTCCAGGTTCCGTCAGCTAGGCTATCTTCGGCAACTGATCGGCGACTATCGCTCGGTAGTCGTCATGGGAGACCTGAACTGCCATCACGATATCCTGCTAAATCACACGGAGCTGCGAGATGTTAATCTGCAACCCCCGCGATGCCATCATGCCACTTTTCCCAGCTGGAAACCGACTCAGGCGCTGGATCACATATTAGTCTCTGCCGACCTGCAAGTACTGCAATCTCAGGTATTGAATGTCAGAATTTCCGATCATCTTCCTATTGCTTTGGAAATAAAATTACCGCCGTCATCACCGCCTTTATAGCCATGATTTAGTTCTTAATGCCCACTGGCCTAACGCGAAAACACACTCATATCAATATGCTGGCACATACTCTTACCAATATGCCGCCACATATAGCAGCACACTAGCGTGATCGGCCAGACGCTATTACTATAGGCCCCAGACACCTCCGTCTAACCATAATCAAGCCAAAGGATTTCTATTCTTGATGAGGACGCCAGATACCAGTAGCGACCCCCACCAAAAGATCGAAAACTATCTGCGTGGGTGTGCTCAGGGAAAGCATCAGGACCTTAAAAAGCTCTATGAATTGACCTCAGCGAATCTATTTAGCATTTCGCTGCGTATATTAAATGATAGAGCCCTTGCCGAAGACTGCCTGCAGCAAGTTTTTATCAAGGTCTGGAACCATGCGGGCCGTTACGACGCCAGCAAAGCCAAAGGCCGTACATGGTTAAATACCATTGCCCGCAACCAGGCCCTGGATATGCTCAGACGCAATAAGCACAACGACAAGCATGACGGGGATGACGCGTTAGAATATGTCGAGGATCAATCAGCCAGTCAGGAACAGCAGGTCAGTTCCTGGCAGGATAGTCAGCAACTGCATCGTTGCCTGGAACAAATTCCAGAGCAGCAGCGACTTTGTCTGGAACTAGCCTACTTTGAGGGGCTAACTCATCAAGGACTTTCCGAGCGGATAGAAACATCGCTGGGTACAGTCAAGACTTGGATCCGTCGCGGACTGGCGAGGCTACAAACATGCATGAATTCGATTTAAGCGATCCTGATCAGCGCAACGAGGCGGCTGCAGAATACGTACTTGGCACCTTGGACCGACAGCAGAAAGCAAGCTTCGAAGCGCTGCTGGCTGTGAGCCATGATGCCCAACAGGAAGTCGAACAGTGGCGTGAGCATCTGGATATATTTAATGCCAACCTAAAACCAGTCATACCGCCGGGAGACATCTGGCAACGTATCAACGCCGAAACTAAACCAAAAAAAGGCTTCTCACTGTGGTCATGGCAACCACTGGCAGCACTATCGCTGGTACTGGTTATGGCGGTCGGCATTCTGTTCCAGCAAACCACCGATGCAGAAAATGTCTACGTCTATCTAATCAAAAACGAACAACAGCAACCGGGCTGGATGCTCAATACGTCCATGGAAGAGAACGAGCTAGTGGTGGAATCACTGCGTCATGTGAGTATGCCTGAAAACACTTTCTATGAGCTTTGGCTGATGCTCGAAGGTCAAGAACCTGTGACCTTAGGATTTCTGCCTGCTAAAGGTGAAAAGCGCATTCACATCGATCCAAAATGGATGCCTCACCTGAAGGACAGCGAAATCGTAGTCACCATGGAAGGTCCGCAAGGTGCCCCTAATGGTTATGATATGGGACCGGTTTCCGATAAAGCGCGATGGAAAACGTTACAGTTCTGATCCCATTTCTCGATCGTCATACAGGGGCTTTTTAGCCCCTATTTTTTTGTTTCAAATAAGCTACTCTATTAGCTCATACTTTTTAAAGGGATGAGTCTATGAATGCGGTAGAGCGACCCGACAAACAGCAACTAGCTGCCATGTTCCGTGATTTTGTCGATCCCCAGTTCGTTATCAGCGACGCTGAAACACAAAAGCCCTATGAGTGCGACGGCCTCTCGATGTACTGCGAAATGCCGCTGCTAGTGGTGTTGCCGGAAACCGTAGAGCAGATTCAGCAAGTCATGCGGGTCTGCCATCAGTACAGCATTTCCGTCGTTGCCCGCGGTGCTGGCACGGGGCTGTGCGCTGGCGCCATGCCAGACCCTGAGGGCGTGGTGTTATCACTAGCGAAACTCAACCGCATCATCGACATTGACCCCGTCGCCCGTACCGCCAAACTACAGCCGGGTGTGCGCAACCTCGCGGTCTCCGAAGCGGCCGCCGAATTCGGGCTCTATTACGGCCCCGATCCATCCTCCCAGATTGCCTGCACCCTAGGAGGCAATGTCGCCGAAAACTCCGGCGGAGTGCATTGCCTAAAATACGGCTTAACCGTCCACAACCTGCTGAAACTGGAACTGGTTACCGTTGCCGGCGACATCATCAGCATTGGCAGCGAAGGACTCGATAGCAACGGTTTTGATCTGATGGCACTGCTGACCGGATCCGAAGGTTTACTGGGAATCGTCACCGAAATCACCGTTAAACTATTGCCCCGCCCGGAACAAGCTCAGGTCATCATGGCGGGTTTCGACTGTGTCGAAAAAGCCGCCGCAGCGGTCGCCGGAATTATCGCCGAAGGAATCATCCCAGCGGGGCTGGAAATGATGGACCACCACGCCATCGTTGCCGCCGAAGCTTTTGCCAAGGCAGGCTACCCCATAGACGCCGAAGCCCTACTGCTGTGTGAACTGGATGGTTGCAGCGAGGAAGTCGATGCTTATATTCCAAAAGTAGAACAGCTGTTTCAGCATTTTGGTGCTACCAGCACCCAGATTTCCCATAACGAAGCGGAACGAGAACGACTATGGAAAGGACGTAAATCCGCCTTCCCCGCTGTCGGCCGTATCTCACCCGATTACTACTGCATGGACGGCACCATCCCTCGCGGCCAACTCGCCTATGTGCTGACCGAGATGGCAAAGATGTCTGAGCACTATGGGCTCCGGGTTGCCAACGTGTTTCATGCCGGCGACGGCAACCTGCACCCACTAATTCTGTTCGATGCCAACGTTGCCGGTGAATTCGAAAAGACCGAAGAATTCGGCGGGAAAATCCTGAAACTCTGTGTCGAAGTCGGCGGCTGTATCACCGGTGAACACGGCGTCGGGATGGAAAAAATACGCCAGATGAAAGTGCAGTTCAACGAACAGGAACTGATCCAGTTTATGGCGATTAAAGAGGCCTTCGATCCAACCCATAGTTTAAACCCCGGCAAAGGTATTCCGACTTTAAAACGCTGCCAGGAATACCGCTCCCTGGGCGCCGATGGAATACAGCCGGAGCAGCCCGCATGAGTGATATCAGCCAACAGCTTATCGAACAGGTACAGCAAGCCGCTGCTACTAATACCCCGATCAATATCCAGGGCCGTGGCAGCAAAAGCTTTATGGGCCGCAGCGCCAGTGGCACCCCGCTGTCAGTAGCCGAACACAGTGGCATTGTCAGCTATCAACCGGTAGAACTGGTGTTGACCGCCCGAGCCGGAACCAGCCTGCAGGAAATCAATGCCGCCCTGGCAGAACACCAACAGATGCTGCCCTGTGAATCACCGGTATTTGCCGCGGGGCTATCTTCATCCACGACGGCTACCGAATCGTCTTTCGCTGGCGCATCCTTAGCCGGAACACTGGCCTGTAATCAATCCGGTCCCGCTCGCCCCTGGCAGGGTTCCATCAGAGACCTGGTGCTCGGTGTGCGACTCATTAACGGCAAAGCCGAACATATGCGCTTCGGCGGGCAAGTCATGAAAAACGTCGCCGGTTACGATGTCTCACGACTACAAGCCGGTGCCATGGGGACGCTGGGGTTGATCACCGAAATCAGCCTCAAAGTGCTACCGAAGCCACCCGCAACAGCCACCCTAACCCTTGCCTGCAGTGCTGACGATGCGGTTAAACAGATGAATACCCTGGCGGCACAGGCAAAACCATTAACGGGAGCTTGCTGGCTCGATGACAGACTTTATCTGCGCCTATCCGGCTCAACCCAAGCCGTAGACGGCACGCTGAAACAATGGCCCGGTGAACGGCTGGAGCATGACCAGGAGTTCTGGCAACAATTAACCGAACAGCAACTGTCCTACTTTAGCGGCGAGCAACCGCTGTGGCGTTTTTCGGTTAAGCCCAATGCAGATCCCATCGCGATTGACGGACCCTGGCTATTGGATTGGGGCGGAGCCCAACGCTGGCTGCGGGGGGAGTACGCCCCCGAACAACTCGAAACTTTAGCCGCGCAAGCCGGCGGCCAGGTCGCCAAGTACCGGGGAGGGGATCGACACTCAGACGTGTTCCATTCGCAACCCGTGCCATTACAGCTAATACACCAGCGCCTGAAACAGGCCATGGATCCCCAGGGATTATTTAACCCAGGCCGACTCTATAGCTGGCTATAACTGACTGCCATAAGCTAGCGAGGATAGGAGACTCTTCATTGCAAACCAACATTGATCCGGCATTCAGCAACAATCCAGAATGTCAGCAACAGGTGGAAGAAGCAGAAAGCATTCTGCGCAGCTGTGTGCACTGCGGTTTCTGTAACGCCACCTGCCCCACTTATCAGCTGTTGAATGATGAACGAGACGGTCCCAGAGGACGCATCTATCTAATCAAACAGTTCCTTGAATCAGGCCATGCCACGGAACGTACCCGACTGCATCTGGATCGCTGCCTCAGCTGTCGTAGCTGTGAAACCACCTGTCCGTCTGGAGTTCGCTACGGCCGGTTGCTGGACATTGGCCGTCACCTGCTAGAACAACAATTGCCCCGTTCCAGCGGCCAGCAGGCAAAACGATGGCTGTTACGCCAGCTGATACCCTATCCTCAACGCTTCGCAATGCTACTAAAACTAGGCCGTCTATTCTCGCCCTTAATGCCGACCAAGTTGCAGCAAAAAATACCTCCCTTGCAGACTGAGCTAGCAACAACAACTACCAAGCAACAGTCACGCACCATGCTGGTACTCGGCGGCTGTGTGCAAAAAGCAGCCACCCCCAACACCAATCAAGCCCTAACCCGGGTTCTTCAGCGGCTGGGGGTTTCACTACGAGAAGCGTCAGAAGCGGGTTGCTGCGGCGCCCTCAGCTATCACTTATCTGCTAATGACGAAGCACTGGCGTTTGCCCGTCGTAATATCGACGCCTGGTGGCCAGCTATTGAAACCGGAGCAGAAGCAGTCGTCATCAGCGCCTCCGGCTGCGGTAGCATGGTGAAAGAATATGGGCACCTGCTGCAAGATGACCCGGCCTACCGCGACAAGGCGGCACGGGTCTCAGCACTGGCAAAAGATGTCTCGGAAATACTGGCCACAGAAGATCTAACACCGCTGCAAGGCAAATCGAGTGCCGGAAAAACCAGCTTTCATTGCCCCTGCAGTCTGCAACACGGTCAGCAATTAGGCGGTCTCGTGGAACAGATTTTTAAGGACGTCGGTATTGAACTGACAATCCCAAAAGATAGCCACATCTGCTGCGGATCTGCTGGCACTTATTCATTGCTGCAGCCAGAACTGAGTGAGCAACTACTGGATAACAAAGTCGCGGCGCTAACAGCACAACAGCCCAGCCAGATCGTCACCGCCAACGTCGGTTGCCAATTACACCTAGCCAGCAAAACCAACGTACCAGTACAACACTGGATAGAACTGCTGGACCCGGAGCGTTGAATGGGATGGGCGGACTCGTTATTACATTACAAGGCATCCAGAGGGCTGGATGTACCCGCGAAGTGCTGGCCAATGACATGAGTGTATATTTGGGTTGTTCGCACATCGCTATGCCCTAATAGCTCTTGCACAGTGCGAATGTCACGGCCTGATTCCAATAGGTGAGTAGCAAAAGAATGGCGTTTATGCCGCATGCGGCATAAGAGGCATTATGCCGAATCCCGGATTATGCCGAATGGTGTGTAAATATCCGGTGGAGCCCTGGCATTGTGCAGCATAGTATTCGGCATTATCAGAGACTGGTCAGAAAGGCCAATAGCGTATCATCAGGCCGATACCGCCCTCGCGGTACGTTCAGGGGAGTCGTTTTATCTAGCGCCTTCTCTTTCATCTCCAAGTTGGCGTGGAGGTAGATCTGCGTAGTCTCGACCGATTCGTGGCCGAGCCATAAGGCAATGACGGCGCGGTCAACCCCGTGCTGTAGGAGATCCATTGCTGCACTGTGGCGTAGCACATGTGGTGAGACGTGCTTGAGTTTCAGTGAAGGGCAATGCTCTCCCGCTTTCGCAACATGTTTGGCCACCAGGTACTCAATACTGTCACGGCTGAGGGAGCTACCGTGTTGGCTGGGAAATAGCGGATCGGTAAGTAGGCCTTGTCGTTCGCGTAACCACTGGCGTAACCCCTTTACGGCATCACTGCGCAGTGGTGTACAGCGAGTTTTGCGCCCTTTGCCGAGACAGCGAACGTAGGCGCCGTGACCGAGCACAATGTCTTGGCAGCCCAGGCTGATCAGCTCCGAGACCCGTAAGCCAGTTTGAACAGCCAGCAGCAACAGCGTCCGATCACGGCGACCGAACCACGTGGTCTGATCTGGAGCAGCCAACAACGCTTCGACTTCGATACGGGTTAAGAACTCGATCAGGACGCGTTCGTAGCGCTTGCTAGGCATCGCCAAAACGCGTTGTGTCAGCGCGCTGAAGGCGGGCTCATATAAAGCCACATAGCGAAAAAAGGAATGGATAGCCGCTAAACGCACGTTCCGACTCCTGGGGCTATTGCCACGATCGGCTTCAAGGTGATCTAAAAATTCGCCGATGAGCGGCGCGTCCAGATCCGTCAACGACAGCGCCGAGGGAGCTTTCTTCGTGTTCTGTTGAACAAACCGCAACAATAAACAGAACGTGTCTCGGTAGCTGGCGATCGTATGGGGGCTGGCCTGACGCTGCCGCATCAAGCGATCGGTGAAAAACGCTTGCAGCAAGCGGGCAAGGTTGGCGTCGTCGTTCATGACAGCGTCCCCCTGCCCAGAAACGGCTCTAGGCGCTGCGAGGCCAAGCTTAATAACTCAGGGGTGCCGGTGAGATACCAGTAGGTATCGTTCACATGGGCATGACCTAGGTAAGCAGCCAGTACCGGTAGGCGTTGTTCGACATCAACGCCGGAGCGGTACCAGTTTAACAAGGTCCGAATAGCAAAGCCGTGACGCAAATCGTGCAGGCGAGGTCCAAAGCTGTCTTGGGAGCCGCGCAATCCGATCTGACGAGATAGCTTCACGAACGTAGAGCGCACGCAGCACTGCGTCAGTCGAGTGCCTCGCTCGGAGATAAAGAAGCTTGGCGTCAGTGCTGTAGGGTTTTGGCGATCGCGTTGTACGGCATAGTCTTGCAGCGCTTGCCGAGTGGAGGGATGGAGTGGCAGCCAGCGTGACTTGCCGAATTTACTGCCGCGAATAGTCAGGCTCCCGTCGATGAGATCGACATCGGTACGGTCCAGCGCAATCGGTTCGCTAATCCGCAGCCCCGAAACAGCTAGCAGCCCCAATAAGGTCGTGTAGGTCAGCGCCCGCAGGCCACCAGGTGAAGGCAGACGTTTGGCAGCCAACAACAGTCGCGTAATTTCCTCGTCACTGTAAAGATACGGTTGTTTTCGCGTGTAGCGGTGGGGCAACAAGCCCTGCGGTGGGATTTCAGTGCGCGCCTCCAATGCACAGCAATACTGGGCGAACTGACGCACCATTCCAAGCCGTCTTGCCCAGTGTGCAGGCGATGCCTGCGTGGGTTGTATGGCCCAGCGGACCGCGCGTTCGGTGGTAATAAAGCTGGCACCCTCGGCCTCGGTAAAGCCGACAAAATGCTGCAAACAAAGGCCAGTGTCGTACAGCTTGAAACCTAATGCTCGACGCATGCACAGGTACTCGGTCAACGCCGTTTGTAATGCGCTCATGCCACTCCTCCCGGCCACGGTTGCGCCAGGTCGACGAGCGCCGCCTGATCGATTTTGGCATAGATCTCGGTGGTTTGAGGTAGACGATGGCGGAGCAGTTGACCGATCTCCACTAGCGAAGATCCCTGGCGCAACATCCGCGTGGCCAGGGAATGGCGCAGCAAGTGTGCACCTTTACACGCAGGTTCTAGGTCAGCCCGTTTTAGCGCTCTGCGTACCATCGAGTCGATGGCCACGGAACTGGCAAAACCCACACGCGGGGCTTTCATGCGGACAAATAGGCGGCGTGTGGCACAGGAAGGGCGCCCGTCACGCAGATACTTGGCGAGCGCCTCTCCGACATCCACCGGCAGCGGAAGTCGATCCGCGTGGTTACCTTTCCCTCGCACTGTAATCAACCCACTGTGCCAATCAATATCGTCTAAGCAAACGTGAACAAGTTCACCTGCGCGCAGCCCCAGACGCGCAAGCAGCAGCAACATGGTGTAGTCGCGCTGGCCGACAACAGTATTTTGATCACAGTGTTGTAATAACCGCTCTACCTGTTTCGGCTCGAGATATTTCGGCACCGTTGATAAGCGCCAGTGCGCGACCGTCGGTACTGCCGCCGCCAAGCACACCCTCAGATCGCCACGCTGCTGGAGAAACAGGAAGAAGCTGCGCAACGCCGTCACCATCAGTTTGGCTCGACCAGTACCCAGTTTGGGAGCTTGGTCCAGCACAAAACGACTGACGTCACGTATGCGAAGTTGTTCTAAATCTAGAGAACCCTGGCTAAAGCATGCGAGTAAAAAGCGCCGGACGAAAGGTAAGTAAATACGTAGAGTGGCATCACTTAATCCACGTTCATTATGTAAATACAGCGCGTAGTCACGCTCTAGCCGTGCCAGCTTGCTCTCATCCACCGTGGTCGACGGCGTCGTGAGTATCCCGCTGCCGCGCAACTGTTCAAGGAACGACTGCAACGTTGCTAGGTCGCCATGATATGTACGACGCTCACGCTGGTGGAGTTCGCGAAGAAAGTCGCCGACTAGCTGTTCATCCAATGCCTCAACACCACGTTGATGGTGTTCGAGCCACCGGCTGAACTTGGCCACGACCCTCAGCTTGTCAACGATAGTTACAACCGCGTAGCCCTGCTCCGACAGGTGCTGCTCAAAGGGATCGATATAGGGACTTAAGGGCCCAACATGCAAACGCTGCCAGGCAGATGGATCAGAAAAAAATGGGCGGTTCATGACCGTCTCCTCGTCAGACCGACCTCATGGCCGGTACGAGAAGACAACCAGATTATGCCGAATCAAAGAACCCCATCTGACGCTCTAAGCACAAGAGCGAAGGGCTATATCGAGAATGAAAATAGGCTATTCGGCATAATCAAGGATTCGGCATAATGTCGAAAAGTATGGCAACTGATCCGTTTATGCAAAATTCCCGATTTGGTTACAGCCGTTTTTAGCGCTTTGCGAGGTGAGGAATCATGCAAATGGTGTCGACAAATCTCTCCGGTCAGAGGGTGGGGGCATAACCCTGTCGAGGGAAACAAAAACATCCAGGCATGATGTCGAAATGCATTGGGATATTTACGGTGCAGTGCATTCGGCAGAGAAGGGCCGTACCCATGACTATTGTCCTGTTGCTGAATCGCAATCGCTTTATCAATATATAGTTGCAACGTGGCATGCAGGTTATGACTCAGAATAGTTTTAC
>JBALWH010000062.1:0-237 GCA_036960175.1 Motiliproteus sp.
AACCATCGGCAACGGTATCGGGGGCATCGTCGGCGATGATGTGGCCAGCACGGAATGAGCGGGCTGCATCATCGGCATTAAGCGGCTCGGCGGCGTAGATCTTGATCTCGGGGGCGATGTTGGACAGCGTCAAACAGGTGCCCGAGATCATCCCGCCGCCGCCGATCGGTGCCACGACTATGTCAAGGTTTTCGACCTGACTAACCAGCTCTTTGGAGCAGGTTCCTTGGCCGGCAA
>JBALWH010000062.1:247-20804 GCA_036960175.1 Motiliproteus sp.
ATCGTTGTAGGGATGGACGAACTCGGCACCGGAATTGGCAACCACCTCGGCGAACACCGCTTCGCGCGAACTGGTTGAGGGTTCGCACTCGACGATCGTGCCGCCGTAGCCGATAACGGCATCCTTTTTAGCTTGCGGTGCGGTGCGAGGCATTACCACGGTGACCGGAATACCGCGTTGGCCTGCTGCATAAGACAGCGACAGTGCGTGGTTTCCGGAGGAGTGGGTTGCCACGCCGATCTTGGCGGTAGCTTCGTCTAGGCCGAATACCGCGTTACAGGCGCCGCGTACTTTAAAGGCACCGGCTTTTTGAAAGTTCTCACACTTGAAGAACAGTTCGGCACCGGTCAGTTCGTTCAGAAATTCTGACGTCAGTACCGGTGTCTGGTGGATGTAGGGCTTGATCCGTTCGTGTGCGGCGATCACGTCGCCGTAGCTCGGGATCGTCATTGGAGTATCAGTTGAGTCGCTCATGCTAGGCCTCGTAGTGACATCGTAAAGGTAGGGCGGTCAGTGCCATGACACTGGCCGCTTCCGATTTAAGCTGCTGCTCGGTCCTGGTCGGAGCTGCTGGCTTGAGCGCCTGCTGTGGCGCGGGCTGTTTTACGGTAATACTCTTGTGCGGCGCGAACCCCTGAACCCAGTTCAATCGGGTAGCCCAGGTCGGCCATCGCCATCTCGATGGTGGCCAAACCAGACAGCACCATGACGTCGGTCAGTGAGCCGAGGTGACCGATACGGAACGCCTTGGTGTTCATCTCTCCCAGACCGATACCGAACGAGACGCCGTAGGTACTAAAGGCATGTTCGGTCAAAGCGTTACTGTCAAAACCTTCGGGGACGTAGATCGCGCTGACGGTATCGGATGCCAGCTCAGGCGAATTGGCGCACAGCTTCAGGCCCCAGGCGGCAACGGCGTTACGAACGCCTTGGGCCAAGCGGAAGTGGCGTGCATAGACGTTTTCCAGCCCCTCATCGAACAGCATGTTGAGGCTCTCTTTAAGGCCGTGGATCAGCTGCAGCGGCGGGGTATAGGGGAAACCACCATTGGCGTTGGCCGCCATCATGTCGCGGAAATCGAAGAAGGTACGCGGCAGTTGGGCGGTTTCCATAGCGGCCAAGGCTTTCTGGCTGACGCCGAGGATCGCCAGGCCGGTAGTCAGCATAAAACCTTTTTGCGAACCCGATACCGCGATGTCGACACCCCAACCATCCATCTCAAACGGCATCGATGCCAGCGAGCTAACGCAATCGACAAACAGCAGTGCAGGGTGGTCGGCCGAATCCATCGCCTGGCGCACCGCGCCGATATCGCTGCGTACACCGGTAGCGGTCTCGTTGTGGGTCACCAGCACCGCTTTGATCTCATTGCCGCTATCGGCCTTCAGCGCAGCGGCGAAGGCGTCTGCGGGTGCGCCTTCACCCCAAGGGCATTCGATGATTTGAACATCCAGACCATGGCGCTGGCACAGATCGATCCAGCGATGCGAGAACATGCCATAACGTGCGATCAGAACCTTGTCTCCCGCTGACAGGGTGTTGCATATGGTCGCTTCCCAGCCGCCGGTTCCGGTCGATGGGAACATGATCACCTTGCCGTCTTGGGTGCCAAACACCCGTTTGCAGTCCTCAAGCACCGGCGCGAAGGCTTCGACAAAATCAGGAGCACGATGATCACGGCTATTGATGTGCATCGCATTGAGCAGGCGAGCAGGGATGTTGGTGGGGCCTGGTATAAAGATCGGATTTTGGTCAGACATAGAGGCTACTCCATAAAGATCAAGAATTAGTGAGAATGTTTCGAGCGACAATTTGTATCAGCGGGCTTCTTGCTTGCCGTGATTAACTGATCGCTTCTAACTGTGGTTTAAGGCGGTGGTGATGAGTCGCTTGCGCAACACCGCTGTCGATTGCTGCTTGGGATACAGCTCTGCTTACTTCATCGAGTAAGCGCGCGTCCGTGGCTTTGGGGAGGATATAGTCCGGTCCAAAGGTCAGTGCTTTCAGCTCATAGGCATCAAGCACTTCCTGCGTGATTGGCTGTTTAGCTAAGTCTGCGATGGCATAGACCGCGGCTAGTTTCATGGGTTCGTTGATTGTCGAGGCTCTGACATCAAGGGCACCTCGAAAAATATAAGGGAATCCCAGCACGTTATTGACTTGGTTGGGGTAGTCGGATCGACCCGTCGCCAGTATTACATCACTACGAGTAGCCGCAGCCAGCGATGGACTAATTTCCGGATCGGGGTTTGAACAGGCAAACACGATAGGGTTGGGGGCCATGCTTTTTAACATGGCCGGAGTCAACATGTTGGGGCCTGATAACCCAACAAAAATATCGGCTCCGCTGATCGCTTGTTCTAGGGTCCTTAGTTCGGTGTCGATGGCAAAGCGGGATTTCTCGGTGTTGAGGTTGCTTCTGCCATTATAAATTACGCCCTGACGATCCAGCATACAGATATGCTGGGCGGGTACGCCGATACTACGCAAAAGATCCATACCCGCGCTGGCTGCCGCTCCAGCACCCAAGCAGACAATTTTCACCTCGCTCAGCGATTTTTTAGCGATTTCAATGGCGTTGATCAGGCCTGCAGCCGTAACGATGGCAGTACCGTGTTGGTCATCATGAAACACCGGAACACGACAGCGGTTAATTAGTTCTCTTTCGATGTAGAAACACTCAGGAGCCTTTATGTCCTCTAGGTTGATTCCGCCAAAGGTCTCGGCAATATTGGCAACGGTGTTAACAAAATCTTCGGGATCTTGGGTGTCGACTTCAATATCGACCGAGTCGATACCGGCAAAGCGCTTGAACAGTAACGACTTGCCCTCCATTACCGGCTTACTGGCCAAGGCACCCAAATTTCCAAGACCAAGAATTGCCGAACCGTTACTGATGACAGCAACAAGATTCCCTTTAGCGGTGTATTGGTAGGCGGCTTCGGGCTCCTTGGCTATTGCTTTAACCGGCTCTGCTACGCCGGGGCTGTAGGCCAGTGATAGGTCGTAGGCGGTATCGGCCGGTGTGGTGAGCGCCACTCCCATTTTACCGGGGGTTGGGAGCGCATGGTAATCTAGTGCTTGCTGCCTAAAGTCGGTGTTCATCGTTTTCTACCTCGATATTTTTTATTTTTGGAATGATTTAAAGGCTCACAGGTTGCGTTACTTGGGGGCCGAATTTGGTTTTCTCAGGTGATCGACGATCGCCTGGCCTGAACCTCTAACGTGGTTAGCGAGGGTGCGGCCTGCCTGCTGGGTATCACGGTTGATCAATGCTGCCGTTAATGCTCGATGTTCTTCGACTGATTGTTTCCAGCGGCTTTTGGAGGCTATCGCTCTAAAGCGTGTTCTACGTGTTCTCGATACCAGCAGTCGATGAGTGGTAGCCAAAATTTTGTTGCCGGCTAGTTGAATCACCATTTGATGTGCGCTTTGGCATGCAGAAAAATATTTGGATCGATCATTGTTCGCAAAAGCGTTCTCCATCTGTGCTTGTAGCCGTGAAAATATTTTTAGGCTGTTGGCATCAGCCTGCTGGCAGCACAGCTCAGCTGCTAGCCGTTCAATACCGGATAAAACTTCAAACAACTGCTCTAACTCGTCAGCTTTGGTGATGCTGACATGTGAGCCTCGGTTGGGTTCTATAGACACTAACCCCTCTGCCTGTAGCACTTTCAGGGCTTCGCGAAGAGGAGTTCGAGAGATGTCAAAGTTGACGCACAAAGCGCTTTCGTCGATGTGGCTCCCCTCTGGCAGAGTCTCATTGGTAATCATATCTCGAAGGTATTCGGCAACATCTTCGTGCAGAGGCCGACGGCGAAATCGTTGCGTATTACTGTCAATAATTGTCGTTGTCATCTCCTGACTCCTGCTGGGCCGTTGATTACTCTGCTATGACGACCGTTGTTTGCCGTTTCTGGAGTTAACTCAGTGCTGGAAATGGTGCCGCTGTGATAATCACTTAGCCGTATCCGTAATTCATAATTACATATTATATGAACCTCGTTCGAGCATGTTGTCAACAAAAAACTTCCACAAATTAATTTAATATTGGATGCTGTCGTTAAATATGTTTGTAATATCAGAATGTTAGGTGTAATGATGTGATCTGTAATTATAAATTATGAATTAAGGCTTGTGTTTTTAGGCTGTGGTGAGGTAGTTTTTAAACAGTGAATGTAAGGTTTTTTTTATCGTTTTTTGGTTTTCCTACGCAAAGGAACGCGCTTTCAGTCGCTCAATTGGCGGTAACAAAATCACAAAGGGTCAGAGTATTGGTGGTTAGCCAAGAGTTGGTGTGCCGTCTCTGATCAAAAAATAGAGATAATGATGAGGAATGGGCCGTGAGTATCAATCAGCGCAGTGCAGACTGCTCTTCAATGGGACAACTTTGGGTGCAGGAGCATCTGAACGAAGACTATCGCAGTGTTCTTACCGAGGGCGCTCTGCAATTTATTGAGGAGCTGGTGGTGCATTTTGCCGGTTCATTGGATGAGTTGATGGCCGTGCGCCAGACGCGCCAGGAAAGTTTTGATAAGGGCGAGTTACCGGGATTTCTTCCTGCTACTGAAGTTATCCGTAGCAGCGACTGGAAAATTAAAGGGATACCCTCTGCACTGCAGGATCGACGTATTGAGATCACCGGGCCGGTAGATCGAAAAATGATCATTAATGCCATGAACGCCAATGTGAAAGTGTTTATGGCCGACTTCGAAGATTCGTTGGCTCCGACCTGGGATAAGGTGGTGCGGGGGCAGGTCAATCTGCGTGATGCGGTCAACGGTACTATTGAGCATTGCGATCCGGTGAGCGGTAAGCGCTATACGCTTAATGAAGAGCATGCGTTGCTGTTGTGCCGTGTTCGAGGCTTACACCTTCCTGAAAAACATGTACGTCTGGGTGACCGGGTGGCTCCCGGCGCTCTGGTCGACTTCGGTCTCTACTTCTACCACAACCACCGCAAGTTGCTGGATACCGGCCGTGGCCCGTATTTCTACCTTCCCAAGCTGCAGAGCCATCTTGAAGCACGATGGTGGTCCGAGGTATTCCACTACGCGGAGGATTCCTTCGAGTTGGATCACGGGACGATCAAAGCGACCGTGCTGATCGAAACGTTGCCCGCTGTATTTGAAATGGACGAAATCTTGTACGAGATGCAAGACCATATAGTTGGTCTTAACTGTGGCCGTTGGGACTACATCTTCAGTTATATCAAAACACTGCGAGAGCACCCTGATAGGGTACTGCCCGACAGGCAGCAGGTTACGATGGATCAGCCTTTCCTGAGCGCTTACTCGCGGCTTTTAGTCCGTAGCTGCCATCGTCGTGGTGCATTTGCAATGGGGGGGATGGCCGCCTACATCCCTTCGAGTGACCCCATTGAAAATGAGCGCGTGTTGGCCCGGGTGCGTGACGATAAGAGTCGTGAAGTCAGCAACGGTCATGACGGTTCATGGGTGGCGCATCCGGGACTGGCCAGCACAGCAATGGCGGTATTCGATGCCGGCCTGCCTCAGGGTAAGACCAACAACCTGGATTACTTTCCAGAGGAGGTCCCGATAACTGCCGAAGAGTTGCTTCAACCCTGTGCGGGTGAGTTAACGGAAGTGGGAATGCGTATTAACACCCGTATCGCCGTGCAGTACATCGAAACCTGGATCTCCGGGAACGGCTGTGTGCCGATTGACGGGTTGATGGAAGACGCGGCGACTGCGGAAATTTGCAGAACTTCTATCTGGCAGTGGATTCATCATCAAAGGACGCTCAATGACGGCAAACTGGTAACCAAAACCTTTTTCCGGGAAGTGCTGGCTGACGAGCTGGAAGGTTTACGCGAGCAGTTGGGAGAAGTGCGTTGGCATAGCGGCCGCTTCGATGAGGCGGCGCAGATCATGGATGAAATTACCACCGCCGATCAGCTAGTCGAGTTCTTAACATTACCTGGATACGACCACCTGTAATACAACTACTGCCGCGTTTGCGGCATCAGCATGACGCTGGTGCCGTCAAGGCAGCGATCTCGATGCAGCAATGTTTGTAGGCATCTACCAACTTACTGTAGTGAAGTTTAATCGTTATTTGTTATCGCTTTGCGTCACCGAACGGAGTCGCTTTGTCAAAAAATAACAGCTAGAAAGGAACCATAAAATGAAAGACAGAACACTGCTTGGGGTTTTGACTCCATCCTCGAATACAGTTCTGGAACCGATGACAGCCACAATACTGGCTGACCTTCCGGATGTCTCTTCGCACTTTGGCCGGTTGCGGGTGACCGAAATATCCCTGAGCGATACGGCGCTAAAACAGTTTGATAGTGAGCCCTTTCTTGAAGCCAGTCGATTGCTGGCCGACGCAAAGGTTCAGGCTATCGTCTGGAGCGGTACCTCTTCGGGGTGGCGCGGGTTTCAGGACGATGAAGCAGTGTGCCGGGCCATTCGGGAGGAGACGGGCATAGAAGCGACGACATCGGTGCTGGCGTTGAACGAAGCATTCGAGAAGAAAGGGGTAAAAAACTTTGGTTTGGTGACGCCTTATCTTAGCGATGTGCAACAGAAAATTTTGCACAACTATGCTCAGGCTGGATTCGATTGTGTGGCAGAGCGGCACCTCAATGATCGCGGCAACTTCTCCTTCTCCGAGTACGGCGAAGAGCAAATTGCTCAGATGGTGCGCGAAGTCGCGGCTGAAGGGAAGTGTGATGCCATCACCATCTTCTGTACCAATATGCGCGGCGCTCGGGTTGCGGCTGAACTGGAAAAAGAGTTGAACATTCCGATCTATGACAGTGTCTCGACCGGAGTTTGGAAATCTATGTTGATTGCCGATCAAGACCCTCGGCGGATCAAAGGTTGGGGAAGCTTGTTTGATCTCGTGTGATTGTTGTCGCGCTGCCGACTGCAAACACATACGGCCTGTGGCACGCTTTGCCGTGCGTTTGTTTCGTTCACGCTAGAGGGCGCTAACGCATGCCGCCGCGCGTATCAGCGTTAGCACCGTAGCTGTGCAAAATGGCATCGATACGCCCCGAACGCCTAAGTTTCTTTAGTCTCTGCGAAAACTCTAATGCTAGTGCTTGGGGTTTTTCGGCGGCTGGCGAGAAGGCAATATATTCTAGCTTTTCATCGCTGCAGCCAGCTTGGCGTAGTGGTGGAAACGATGGGTTTCGGCTTAGGATGTAATTGATGCTGGTCTTTTCTTCGATCAGCGTATCTATCCGTCCGAGCTGCAGCAGTTGAATAAGTCGCTCAGCAGTGTCTTGCTCACCATGAATGGTCACTCGATTGGGAAAACCCTGCAAAAACTGATCATTGATCGATTTGGATTGCACTATCCCTACCAGGGTGTCCGGGTAGCTGTGACCGTAGCCATCGTAACGCCAGTTTGAGTTGGTCAGAGTATAGAAACAGAGTTGAGTAGTTACTGCGGCTAATGGTGGGAACACCAGATCGGGCGCTACCTCTGGTACCACCCCGAGGATCCCTTGGGTGTGGTTAGCCCGGGTTTCGACGATCCCCCTTGCTAGCGGTAACGGACGGAAGCTGACCTCTCGGTCGCCTTCGTATACTGCTCGTACAATCTCTACCAGAATTCCAGGCTGTTCCGATTTCGTATCACAGATAAAAGGGCACCAGTCATTGGCCGCGAATACCAGCGGTTGAGCTGTGCAGAGGCCGCTGAAAAACGAGGCGGCGATAAGGGCTATACCAGGTCGAAGTAACAAGGATTTTGCCTGTGAGCGATTCAGGTAGGTAGCAATCATTATGGACTCTTTATAAGAAAGGGAGACGATTTATAATACTCTTACTCGCAATGTAATTATATAATCCAATAATTATATAATTACATTGCGAGTAAGAGTAGACTGTTTTGTGCTTGCGGTCTCAAGAGAAATCGGATTTCAAGCATCTAATACAGGGGGGAAATCACCCGAGTATCCCTATTTATATGACGCTCACAAGCCTAAGTTAACTCTAACGCTGACATTCAACACAACAAGAAAGAGGACAACACGTTGATGAATACTCAAATAAAAATGGTGCTGAATAAAAACCACAAACGACTTGGCCCGTCTTCGCGCTACATGGCCTCGCTACTTATTGCAGGTGCTTGTACGTTATTGCCGATGAGTTCGAATGCAGCAGGGAACGTCGAGGGCTCTAACATGGCGATGTCGGCAGTCGAGCTGACTCAGGCCTGGCCCGAGCAGGTCGGCGTTGACTCGAGCAAGCTGGTACAGCTGTCTGAGTGGATACGTGCGGAAAATTTAGATATCAGAAGCTTGTTGGTGATCAAGGATGACAAACTGGTTTTTGAACGCTATAGCAGCGAACTGACACGAGATCATAACTACGAACTCTACTCGATCACTAAAAGCGTTACGTCGTTACTTGCCGGCATGCTGATTGCTGAGGGAAAGTTAAGCCTTGATGACAGTATTAGTTCGGTAATCGGAAACTTTCGACCGGATTTGAAGGACAGCGTAGCCGACAAAAAAGAGGTGAAACTGCGTCACCTGTTGTCGATGTCCTCAGGGCTGCATTATGACTTCAACCCCGAGAACGACCCTATCTATTATGGCTCCCCCGACCGCTTGAAACTGGTTTCTACGACCACCCCCAAGATCGCCCCCGGGTCTGAATTCGAATATACCGATGTCAATCCGGTGTTTGTGGCGGCGATGGTTAGCGCTGCGGCGGGTATGCCGATAGAGCAATACGCCGAACAAAAATTGTTTAAGCCGCTGGGGATGAAAAACTACGAGTGGGATCGAGCGGATGACCAAGGTCTGGTTTCCGCTGGCTGGGGGCTGCGATTACGCCCCGTCGATATGGCCAAGCTAGGTTTGCTGATCAAGGATAGCGGACTGTGGAACGGGGTACGGGTTGTTCCTAAAGGGTGGGTAGAGCAGATGTCAACGCCGGTCGCGGCAAGGGATTTTGGCTATTTTCTGTGGCGCAACCATATCGTCGATACCGAACTCAGCCTGGATATGATGGGCTTTAAGGGGCAGTTTATCAGTGTGTTGCCCGACCGTAATACGGTAGTCGTTATGACCAGTATGTTGCCGATTGATGGCGGTCTTCGACACGGCAAAAACGTTCGCATTTTCCGGAATATCGTCAATGACTATGTAATCCCAGCCACTCAGGCTAACCCTGCTTTAACGATGTCAGATGCGACAAAAAAGGTGCTGACACGGGAGCTAAAAATTAGCGGGTTAAGCGTCGGAGTCCCCGGCGTCTTTGTTGATCCAACCGATACGCCGCGCAAGTAAAGTGGGGGCAGAGGCAGGGAGCAGCCCTCGCGCTCTGCCGTTTATCGGTAATGGTTGATCCGACCTGGAACAGTCTCTGCACTGAAACCTCGGTTGTCGCTATTTAAGGCCGGAAAATTAATACGTACTGGGTTTTTCAGTATCATCGTAAGCCATGATTCTGTTCGTTATCTCTCTCATTCCTCCGGCAGGTTCAAGTTTATATTCGAACCTGTATCTTTAGGTGTTTGATTTAAATCTACTTTTCTCTGCTTTCATTAAGCGCTGGTGCCTTTGTTTCGAGTATCGTTTTTTGATTCTTGCTCAGTCAGTATTAGGCCACATGAAAATTAATAACTATGAATATTAAATATTGCATTCATAATTATATTTAAGGTATTCTAGATTCAACCTAACCTCTGGATTGAATTTTCGGTTTTGAAAGCGCTAGCGTTCAGCCCGTCAATCGTGGGATCAGGAATCACATAACAAGAGGAAGCGCCATGACCTCCATTTCCCAACCCGCATACGACCTTGTCATTCGTAATGGTTTAGTCGCAACAGCTTCGGATCTGTCGACCTGTGATATAGCGGTCAAAGACGGTCGTATCGTAGCGATGGGAGAGAACCTTCCGGCAGGCGCCGATGAGATCGATGCGGCCGGCAAGCTGATCACTCCCGGAGGCGTCGATGCCCACTGCCATTTGGATCAACCGATGCCTGATGGCCTCAAGATGGCGGACGGCTTTGAGAGCGGTACCCGTTCTGCAGCGTGCGGCGGCACCACGACAGTGATTCCCTTTGCGGCACAGGAGAAAGGCCAATCGCTACAGGCGGCGGTGGATGATTATCACCGTCGGGCAGAAGGACAGGCGATGGTGGACTACGCCTTTCACTTGATTGTTTCCGACCCGACCGAAGAGGTGCTGAGTACTGAGTTGCCTCGGTTGATTCGTGAAGGTTGTACCTCGTTCAAGATCTACATGACCTACGACGACCTTAAGCTGGATGACGGCCAGATTCTCGATGTGCTGTCGGTCGCCCGCGCCGAGGGTGCGATGGCGATGATTCATGCGGAAAATTCCGATTGTATCGGTTGGTTGACCAAGCGTTTGCTGGCGGCCGGTAATACCGAGCCCCGTTTCCATGCGCAGGCGCGGCCATTGCTGGTGGAACGCGAGGCCGTTCATCGGGTGATAGCGCTGTCGGAACTGGTCGATGTTCCTATTCTTATCGTCCATGTCTCGGGCGCCGAAGCGGTCGAGCAGATCCGCTGGGCTCGTAACCACGGCTTGAAGATCTATGCCGAAACCTGTCCTCAGTACCTGTTTCTGACCGCCGAGGACTTGGGTATCGATGGTTATGAAGGGGCTAAGTGCGTCTGCAGCCCGCCGCCGCGTGATAAGGCTAATCAACAGGTGATTTGGGATGGTCTCGACGACGGCCTGTTTACTATTTTTTCCTCTGACCACGCGCCATTCCGCTACGACGATCCGCAGGGTAAAAAGCCCGACGGTGAAGAGGTTGATTTTCCATATATCCCCAATGGTATTCCCGGCCTTGAAACACGGATGCCGCTGCTGTTCTCCGAAGGGGTCGGTAAGGGCCGAATCGATATCCATCAGTTTGTCGCACTGACCGCGACTAACCCCGCCAAGCTTTACGGGCTGTTTCCGCAGAAAGGCACCATCGCTGTCGGTGCTGATGCCGATATCGTTATCTGGGACCGTCAGCGCGAGGTCTGCATCAGCAATGATCTGTTGCACCACGATGTCGATTACACCCCGTACGAAGGGATCAACATTACCGGTTGGCCGGAGACGACGCTCTGTCGCGGTGAGCGGGTTTGGTCCGACGGCAAGGTGCAGGGGCGGGCCGGACATGGCCGCTTCCTAGCCTGCGGTAAACCCGATGCGGCCAAGCCAAAGGTGCGCTGACCCGCTCCAACAACTCTCTTAGGTAGTGAACGCCTTACCGGTCGACTTCGACCGGGGGCACTGCTCGGCTCGAAAGAGCTGCAACAACAAAAAGAAACAAGGAATTTACCGATGAGTTATCGAAGTGGTCGTCACTTTCTTCAGATCCCCGGACCCAGCAACGTGCCAGATCGTATCTTGCGGGCAATGGATCGTCCCACCATCGATCACCGGGGGCCGGAATTTGCCGAGCTTGGACTGACTGTACTGAACGGCATGAAACAAATTTTCAAAACCGACAATCCGGTCATCATCTACCCGGCGTCAGGTACGGGAGCCTGGGAGGCTGCGCTGGTCAATACGCTGAGTTCGGGTGACCAGGTGTTGATGTACGAGACCGGTCAATTTGCCACGCTTTGGCGTGGCTTGGCCGGCAAACTGGGGCTGAACGCCGACTTTATCGAAGGTGACTGGCGTCATGGTGTCGATGCCGACGTTATTCGGGATCGCTTGAGTCAAGACACTGACCAGCTGATTAAGGCGGTCTGTGTGGTTCATCACGAAACGTCCACTGGTGTTACCAGTGACATCGCGGCGGTACGCAGGGCTATCGATGCCGCCGGACATCCGGCGTTGCTGTTGGTGGATACCATTTCGGGGCTGGGTTCGGTGGATTTCTGTACCGACGACTGGGGCGTTGATGTGGCGATCACCTGTTCGCAGAAAGGTTTGATGCTGCCCCCCGGACTGAGCTTCAACACGATCAGCCCGAAAGCCCTGGAGGCTTCAAAGAGTGCCAACTTACCCCGCTCATATTGGGGCTGGAACGAGATGCTTCAGACCAATGTTAATGGTTTTTTTCCGTACTCGCCCGCCACCAACCTGCTTTACGGCCTCGAAGAAGCAATCGCCATGTTGTTAGAAGAGGGGCTGGATAACGTCTTCGCCCGCCATGCTCGCTTTAGTGAAGCCGCCCGCCGCGCTGTACGTGCCTGGGGGTTGGAGGTGCTGAGCTTGAAAGCGTCTGAGCACAGCAATGTACTGACCGCAGTAATGATGCCTGACAGCCACAGCGCCGACCGGTTGCGAGGGGTGATTCTGGATAACTTCGATATGTCACTGGGCACCGGCCTTAACAAAACCCAGGACCGGGTATTCCGTATCGGTCACTTGGGTGATTTCAACGAACTGACGCTGATCGGCACGCTGGCAGGAGTTGAGATGGGGCTGGCTTGTGCCGACGTACCTTACATCGAAGGCGGCGTGCAGGCGGCGATGGCCTATCTGGCCGAGACCGCTCCGATTCACAGTGAACATCAACACAACCGCCAAGCGGTTGCCTGAGCAAGATGAATATTAGCCCCTGAGGTAGAGAGGATTCAGGGGTAACCGATTTGCAGAGGTGGGCTCATTGGCCCGGTTCTGCAGAGGCTTTGCAGGGTCGTTAAGACCCTGTGGATTAGTACAAAAGCTGACCAAACAGCTCATTACAATAACAATGGAGTATATAAGTCATGCGTAAGTCCCTTATCGCTGCAGCACTCGGTGCCTGCATTATCGCAACCCCCGCGCTTGCCGTGGACAAAATCAAGCTACGGGTCATTGGCCAGCCGTTAGCGACAGGTCTGATCCAAAAAAACATAGAGCAACCTTTCTTCGAAAGTCTGGCCGAGAAAACCGGACTACCGTTGGAGGTCAACTACAAGCCATTGGATACCACGGGTATCAAAGATGTCGAAGAACTTCGAGTACTTAAATCAGGCATGTTCGATCTGGTTTCGTTGCGTCTGTCACAGGTCTCTAGAGATGAACCCACTATTCTGGGTCTGGACTTGGTAGGCCTGAATCCTGATTACGCCTCAGGCCGCAAGGCCAGCAAGGCATTCAGTGAAGTGGTAGACCAGCGTTTACAGAAGCGTTTCAAGACCAAGTTGCTAGGAGTCTGGCCGTTCGGTCCTCAGGTGCTGTTCTGTAATCATCCCATTACCAAATTAGAAGATGTCAAAGGGTTGAAAGTTCGGGTATACGATCAGAGCCTGGCGCAGTTCGTCCAATCGGTGGGCGGGATTCCAGTACCGATCGGTTTCGGTGAAGTACATCAAAGCTTGGCGTTGGGCGTGGTGGATTGTGCGATTACCGGTCCAAGCTCGGCGAACTCTGCCGGTTGGCCAGAAGTGTCTACTCATGTATTGCCTCTGGGATTCCAGATTGCCCTAAACGGCTATGGCATCAACCTAAATACCTGGAACAAGCTGTCTGCTGAGCAGCAAGTAACGCTGCAATCTGCCTTCGATGGTCTTGTTGATGAAATCTGGAGTTACTCCGAGGAATTGTTTGAAGACGCGGGTCGCTGCAATGTCGGTAAGACACCTTGTAAAACCGGTACCTCCTTTAATCTCGTTGAAGTGCCAATCACCAGCAATGATCTGGCGATCGTACGGAACACCGTTAAAGACGTGTCTTTTCCTGCTTGGGCGGAAGTCTGTAACAAGTCGAACTCTAGCTGTTCTGATGACTGGAAACGCACCGTAGGTCCGATGGTTGGCATGTAATGCTAACGGGAGGAGCGGACGGTGATTCACTGTCCGCTCCTCCATCGGGTGAATTTCCTGAAACAGGTAGGAGGTGTTTCGATGAAACGTCTAGAAACGATAATGAGCATGTTGTTCGGCGGGATTTTTGTGGTGCTGTCACTGATGGTCGCTGCTGAAACCATGCTAAGAAAACTGTTCGGCGCCTCACTGCAAGGGGTGGATGAACTGGGTGGATATGCACTGGCAGTCGGCGCGACGCTGGCATTTTCCATGGCGCTGTTTGGTCGTGCCCATATGCGTATCGATATTTTCCATGAAAGATTGCCTCGCATGCTACAGGCCATTCTTAACTGGTTGTCGGCTTTGCTGATGGCTGTGTTTGCGTTGGTCCTGCTATGGAATTGCCTGCAGGTAGTCAATGAAACGATGGAGTACGGCAGTACCGCTCAGACGCCTTGGGCGACGCCGCTGCAGTACCCGCAAACGGCCTGGCTGATCGGTATTGCGCTGTTCGGGTTGCTGGCGACAGGTTACGCCATCCGGGCGAGCTGGCTCTTAGTGGCCAACCGTATTGACGAGCTCAATGTTGAGTTTCATCCCAAAGGCGTCAATGAAGAAATCAAAGAGGAACTCGAAGACTTTGAACACCGTGTCCAGGAGGCTTCCCACACGTTCAAGGAAGAGCTAGAGGAGGTCACCCATCATCAGGGTATCGAGCGAGATCTCAGCGATGAGATTGCACGAGTCACCCGTCCGGCTAATGCAGCCACTACCGGGGGGATCTCCCAATGAGTATTGAAATTGTATTGTTCGCTTTTCTGGCGATGCTGGGGATGTTTCTGCTCGGCCTTCCCATCGCCGTCGTCATGTCCATGGTCGGTATCGTTGGCGGAGTGGCCTTTTTTGGCTGGCCGTTCCTTGAATCCACTGGCGCTGTCGTCTGGAGTGTCCAGAATGAGTACATGCTGACGGCCATCCCGTTGTTTATTCTGCTGGGAGAGCTACTGCTCAGAAGCGGCATCGCCGACCGTATGTATGTGTCCATCAGTGCCTGGTTGGGGCGTTTACCCGGCGGTCTGGTGCATACCAATATTGGTTGCTGCGCCCTGTTTGCCGCAACATCGGGCTCATCGGTGGCGACTGCGGCGACGATCGGAACCGTGGCGTTGCCTACGCTGCATGAACGTAAGTACAGCATGCGGCAGTCACTGGGTAGCCTGGCTGCAGGTGGAACCCTGGGGATATTGATTCCACCCAGCGTCAATATGTTGATCTACGGATCATTGACCAACAACTCTATCGGCAAGTTGTTCATGGCCGGCCTGTTGCCGGGGATCCTGCTCAGTCTGTTGTTTATGGGGTATATCCTGGTCACTAATCTGGGTGCAGGCGGGATGCGTGAGGAGAAGATACCGCTGCAGCAGAAGCTGGCGCTATCGGTTCATCTGATCCCCCCGTTTATTGTGTTCGGCATCGTGATGGGCAGCATTTATGCGGGTATCGCCACCGCGACCGAATCCGCAGCGTTGGGTGTCTGTGCCGCGATGATTTTTTCCTGGCGTTCGGGACGGGTTGATCTGGAGTTCATCAAAAACTGCTGTGTCCAGACTGGCCGAATTACCGGCATGATTCTGCTGATTATCACCGCCGCGTTTATTCTCAATCTGGTGATTAGTCTCAGTGGCGTGGTCGATGACCTGACCCAGTGGGTGACCTCCTTAGGGCTATCGGTCACGGGGCTGTTGCTGGTTCTGATTGTATTTTATCTGTGCCTAGGAATGTTCATGGACGTGCTGTCGATGCAGGTGGTTACTATTCCGATCACTTATCCAATCGTCACGGCGCTGGGTGTTGATCCGATCTGGTTTGGCGTTTTCATCGTGCTGATGTGCGAGCTGGGAATGATTACTCCGCCTGTGGGGATGAATCTGTTCGTGGTCCAGAGTGTACGTAAGGATGGCGGTAAGATTAGTGACGTGATGTGGGGTGTGCTTCCCTTTGCGGCGATGATGCTTGCCTTTGTGCTGTTACTGATGGTCGTACCGGAGATCGCCACATGGCTACCCAACAGCATGTTTTGATGAGCGAGAAAGCAACCTGGCAATTGAGTGTCGGTGAGTTAAGCGAGCGGTTGATGTCAGGGTCACTGACGCCAACCGCACTGCTCGATAGCTTGCTTAGCCGGATCGATGAGTTTAATCCGGCGTTGAACGCATTCGTTGCACTGAACCCGCAGGTTAAGGCTGAATCAGAAGAGAGCGAGCAGCGCTTGTTGCAGGGTCGAGGCCGCAGCCCGCTGGAAGGGATTCCGGTGGCGATTAAGGACAATATCAATGTTCGCGGTATGGTCACCAGCTGGGGCAGCCATGCCTTCGCCGGTGGCCCGGCAGCTGCGTTTGACGAGTTGCCGGTAGCGCGACTACGCGCCGCGGGCATGGTGATTTTGGGCAAGACCAATGTCCCCGAGTTTACCCTCGACGGTTATACCGATAACCCGGTCTACGGTGTTACCCGTAACCCGTGGAATACCGATTTGACTCCGGGTGGTTCGAGCGGAGGGGCGGTGGCTGCCGTCGCTGCCGGGCTGGTTCCCTGCGCGCTGGGTACCGATGGCGGCGGCTCTATTCGTCGCCCGGCCAGTCACACCGGCTTGATTGGACTGAAACCGTCCATCGGTCGTATTGCCCGGCATCATGGCTTACCCCATATCATGCTCGACTTTGAAGTGGTGGGGCTGATTACACGTACGGTCAGTGATGCCGAATTGCTGTATTCGGTTGTTGCGCTTCCCGATGCGCGGGACCGGTGTTCGCTGTTGGCGGCAGAGCCAGAACCCGAACCAGCACAAACGCAGTCCAAAGCGCTGCGTATTTTGTACGTGCCGCGCTTCGATGACCAGCCGCTGGATTCAGAGATCGCAGCCAGCGTTGATGACGCTGCTGCGCTGCTCAGATCGTTGGGTCATCTGGTGACGGAAGGGCAGCTGCCGTTCTCGCTCGATTTTATCGACACGTTCTGGCCTATGTTGGGAACGGTCGCGGTAGGGGCTCTGTTTGAACAATACCCCGAGGCGGAACAGCTGGCATCAGCCAAATGGCAAACGATGGCCCAAAGCGGAAGGCAGATCAGTGCTCCCAGGTACTTAGCCGCCATCGATGGCATCGATCAGTTTCGCCGAATCGTGACCGACGCTTACAAAGACTTTGACATCATCATGACACCGTCTGCAGCGGCGCTTCCCTGGCCGGCCGAACAGCCATACCCCGAAGTTATCGATGGCCAGGCTGTTGGTCCGCGTGGACATGCGATTTACACAGGTTGGGTCAACGCCTGTGGTCACCCGGGGCTTAACTTGCCCTCGGCATCCAGTGCATCGGGCTTGCCGATCGGTTTTCAGCTGGTTGGCCGTTTTGGCAGCGACCGGCAGCTGTTACGCCTGGGCGAAGCGTATGAGGCGCTGTTGCCTGATTGTTTGACTCGAGCGCCTGTTGATCCGCGTCCTGCATAGTTTGTACGCGATGTAATCCCCGTTTTTTTACAGGTTTATTTTTCACTGAATGTTGTCCCGTGTCGGATCGCCGCTAGCGTCTGCTGCCTGCTATCTAGGGGACGAGGAGAGTTGATTATGTCTATGACCCAAAATGAGATTGAAATTGCAGCTGAACTGCTTTGTTCAGCGCACGATAATCACTGCCAGCTGCCGTCGTCGGTGCTGCTGAATACCCGCCCTCCTGGCTCCTTCGACGAAGCTTATGCCATTCAGGATGCGGTGGCGCAAAGACGATGGATGGAGAAGGGCGGGCGCACCCACACATGGAAAACAGGAGCACCGAATAACGAAACCGCACCCTATGCAGCACCGATCCCTCCCAATGTGGTGTATGACGGCCCAGCGGAGCTACGATCAAACCGTTTCCATATCATTGGGATTGAGTCAGAGCTGGCCTACCGCTTTGCCCGTGATCTTCCGCCCAAGGATACTCCGTACACGGCTGAAGAGATCATCGATGCAGTGGCAGGAGTCTACGTCGCCATTGAAGTGGTCGATACGAGACTCAAAGATTGGCAGCAGGCTGGCAAGTTATGGCAACTGGCCGACAATCAGATTACTGGTGCGCTCGTGATGGGGTCGGGACGGAAAGATTGGAACTGCTTGGACCCGGTGCAGCAGTCAGTGGAGCTTCTGGTGGATGGTGAGTTATTAGTGAGTAATCAAGGATCGCATCCTTTAGGTGATCCTCGTCCGTTAGTTACCTGGATTATTAACCACTGCGCCGGTCGAAATGGAGGTGTTAAGGAGGGCGATATCGTCACTACTGGGTCTTGGACTGGCCTTGAGTTTATCGAACCCGGTAGCCATGTTGTTGCCCGCTTTCCAGGTATCGGCGAGGCGACGGTTAGTTTTCCGACGTAGCTAGATCCTTTCATGCGCAACCTACTGCTGCTCGCTACCGCCTTGGCCTTTTCACAGACCGGGGTGGTCGTCTACCTCTCCTTTGCCGCCCTGACCGGTTACTGGTTGGCGGATGATAAGTCGATGGCGACCTTGCCGCTGGCACTGCAATTTGTAGGCAACGCTTTGGTGGTGTTTCCAGCCTCGGTGCTGATGCGGAAATTCGGCCGACGTACTGGATTCATGGTGGGGCAGTTGTTGGGTGCTGCGGGCGGGGCATTGGCGATATTAAGCGTATTACAGCATGATTTTCCGCTTTTCTGCGGCTCAGCGATTCTGATCGGCGCCCATAATGCGGTGTGGCAGCATTACCGTTTTGCTGCGGTCGAGTGTGTGCGAAGTGATCGACAGAGCTTGGCGGTTGGGATGGTCCTCAGCGGAGGTGTCGTCGCAGCGTTTCTGGGAGGACCGTTAGCTGATTGGGGCGAGCTATCACTGCCGGTATTTTATGCTGGCGGCTATGCGGTGATGGCAGGGCTGTGCTTGCTTAGTATGATTATTCTCTGTTTTTTGAATATTGAGATAACCGTTAAACCAATTCAACCACGCACTTCACTGTCTAAAGCTCGACCGCTAAAACAGATCATATATTCACAGAAATTTATCTTGGCGGTGACGGTATCGTCGCTTAGTTTTGCCCTGATGGCGTTCGTGATGAACGCTACGCCCCTAGCCATGCAGCTCTGTGGTTTTGAGGTCGCAGCGTCAAATCGAGTGGTGCAGCTTCATACACTGGGTATGTTTGCGCCAAGTTTTTTCACAGGAATGTTGATCCGTTGGTATGGACATCACCGTACTATTCTGGCCGGCATTATCTGTTTCGGGACAGCGCTGGTGACTAATTTGATGGGCAATGAGTTTTATCACTTTGCAGTGGCCCTTGCCTTAGTAGGATTAGGGTGGAACCTGATGTTTATCAGTGCAACGGATCTGCTAACGCAGGTCTATCGGGAATCCGAAAAAGAGACGGTACAGGCGACTCACGATCTATTCATGTTTGTGGTGGTTGGTGGGTCTAACTATTTTGCTGGAGTGAGCCTGTTAAGACTTGGATGGGACGGTTTGAATCTTCTGGCGTTAGTACCGTTAGTAGGTTTAGCTCTGCTGCTTTGTTGGTCCGTAAAAAAAGCGGTAACTGATACTTATCAGCTACCGGCGGAATAATGTTTTGAAGATGCTAGGTGCTATTTTTTTCTTTCATTGCTGCCAAAGCGGTGGTTCCTGTATGGCGGACATGCTCTAGAAGTATTTGACCTGCTTTGCTGCCATCGTGCTGCTTAAGTGCGTCTAGCAACTGCTGGTGCTCATCGAGAGCCTCTTCCCAGCGGGAGTCGAAACCTATCGCCATGTAACGTCCACGACTGGCCTTGTTTAGCAGCAGATCGTGAAGCAGCTCCAGAGTCTCATTCTTGGCCATGGCGACTATGGTTCGGTGGATCTCCTGATTTACCGAAAAATAGGAGTGCCTATCTTCTTTGTTAAAGTGATTCACCATTTTGGTTTGCAGCTGTTCCAGGCGCTTGATGTCTGCATCAGTTGCTCGTTCGGCTGCCAGCTCTGCCGCCATACGCTCAAGCCCGCTGACAACTTCAAACAGTTCATTGAACTCTTGCTCAGATAGCGTTGCCACTCTAGCACCACGATTAGGTTCAATGTTAACGAAACCTTCGGAGTGTAGAACCTTCAGCGCTTCGCGCATTGGTGTGCGAGAGATATCTAGCTCAGCACAGAGGGCCGCTTCATCGATTCGTTGCCCTTCGGGTAACTCTCCCTCGATGATCCTCGTACGAAGGTGGTCAGCAATTTCTTCGTGCAGGGAGCGTCTACGAAGGGATTTGCGCTTAGTGCTTAAAGTCATAATTCCAACTCAATAATAAAATACGTTAATAAATAATTATACATTAAGAACGAAAATGTGAAAGTCTGTGTAAAAGGCTTAAATAATTAATGACTTGTATGGATAGTATGAACCCAATAACGCAGTTCAACAGTCTGCATTCATGGCTCAAGTTCGTTAACTGAAATTAAAAAGTCTACCTCCCTGGTGTCAATATCTAATACAGCTCCTGGCTGATTTAGCCACTTCTTTAATCGAGTTTAAAGGGGGAGTTGGTCATCAGTAACTAAACAGGGAATGCCTCCTTTCAGAAATAATGATCAAGACCCCCGCCGCATATTAGTCGGCCCTAAATGTCGGCAATGTCGATACAGCTGAAATACATAACTCCTAAAATGAAACGCAGGAGCGCCTGCTAGAAATAGCGTACGGAATGTTGGCAGCCAAACACTTCATGAAAATGCTGCATGAACTGGAGCAGTGGAAGAGTCAGTAACGATGGCCGCTAAGTATATGGACCCCTCCTGTTTAGCAAGGAAGCACTGTTCCAGAGTTAAGACGCGT